>JACKEH010000028.1 GCA_020633125.1 Sandaracinus sp.
TGAAGCGCGGCTCCGACCGCGACGACCTCGTCCGGGTTCACACCCTTGTAGGGCGGCTTGCCGAAGAACTCGGTGACCTTGCGCTGCACGAGCGGCATGCGCGTCTGGCCGCCGACGAGGAGAATCTCGTCGATGTCCTCGACCTTCAAGCCCGCGTCGCTCAGCGCCTGCTGGCAGGGGATCAGCGTCCGCTCGACGAGGTCCATGGTGAGGATCTCGAGCTCGCTGCGCTTGAGCACCGTCTCGAGGTGCTTGGGGCCCGTCGCGTCGGCCGCGATGAAGGGGAGGTTGATCTCGGTCTCGAGCGAGGTGCTCAGCTCGTGCTTCGCCTTCTCGGCCTGCTCGCGCAGACGCTGGAGCGCGATGCGATCCTTGCTGATGTCGATGCCGGTCGATTTCTCGAAACGCTTCGCGAGCTCTTCGACGAGCGTGTTGTCGATGTCCTCGCCGCCGAGGTGCGTGTCGCCCGAGGTCGAGCGCACCTTGAAGACGCCGCCTGCGATCTCGAGGATCGAGATGTCGAAGGTGCCGCCGCCGAGGTCGTAGACCGCGACGCGCTTGCCGTCCTTCTGCTCGAAGCCGTACGCGAGCGCAGCCGCCGTGGGCTCGTTGATGATGCGTTTGACTTCGAGGCCCGCGATCTTGCCGGCGGCCTTGGTCGCGGCGCGCTGGGCGTCGTTGAAGTACGCGGGGACGGTGACGACCGCTTCGGTGACCTCTTCGCCGAGGTACGACTCGGCGACGTCTTTCATCGTCTGCAGGATGAACGCGCTGATCTCGGGCGGGCTGTAGTCCTTGCCGCCGGCGTGCACCCACGCGTCGCCGTTCGTGTTCTGGATCACGCGGTAGGGGACCAGGTCGCGGTGACGCTTCACGTCGTCGCTGTCGTACTCCTGGCCCATCAGGCGCTTGACCGCGAAGACGGTGTTCTCCGGGTTCGTGACGGCCTGACGCTTGGCGACGGAGCCGACGCGGCGCTCGCCTTCGCGTGTGAAGCCGACGACGGACGGCGTGGTGCGCGAGCCTTCCGCGTTCGGGATCACCACCGGCTCGCCGTTCTCGAGGAACGCGACGCACGAGTTGGTGGTCCCGAGGTCGATGCCGATGACCTTCCCCATGGCCGCCGACCATAGCACGCACGCCCACGAGTCGTTTCGGCGAAACTCCCGACGCGTGGGCGCTTTTCGGGGTGGGCGGGTCCCCCGAACGGGGGGCGAGCGCGCCCGTGGAGGACGACTCGAAGCGACCCTCGGGCACGACTCGTCGCGACCCTCGTGGGCCGGACGAGCCTCTCGAAGGCCGCTCGTGTCAGCTCTTGGCGCGGGCGACCACGACCATGGCCGCGCGGAGCAAACGCTCCCCGAGGCGGTAGCCGGGGACGACCTCGGCCACGACGATGCCGGGCTCGTGCTCGTCGGTCTCGAGCTGCTGGATGGCGTCGTGCACGTTCGGGTCGAAGGGCGCTCCGAGGGCCGGCACGCGCGAGAGGCCGAGGCGTCCGGAGACCTCCTCGAAGCCCCGCAGCACCATGCGAACACCTTCCTTCACCGCCTCGATGTCCTGAGCGGTGTCGGCGGCGCCGAGGGCGCGCTCGAGGTTGTCGACCACGGGAAGAATTTCACGCAGCACGTCTTCGTTCGCGCGGCGCTTCGTGTCTTCGAGGTCGCGCTTGGTGCGCTTGCGGAAGTTGTCGAAGTCCGCCGCCGTGCGAAGGAGCTGGTCCTTCAGCTTGTCGCGCTCGGCGCGCAGGGCGGCCAGGGCGGCGTCTTCGCCGGAGACTTCGTCGGCGGGATCGGCGTCGGCGGGATCGGCGGGCGCGGCCTCGGCGGGCTCGTCGGACGCGTCTTGCGGTTCGTGCTCGTCGTTCACGTCGGATTCCTCAGCTCGGATTCCTCAGGGGGTGCCGAGGGTAGGACGCCTGTGCGCGGGCTTCAACGTTCCGATGCATCGGGGACGTTCGGGAAAACCCGGGCGGGCTCGCGGCGCCGGGATCGGACGGCCCTGTCCCCGCTCTTGGACGGGACGAAAGGGGCTGCCCGCGGCTCAATCGCGCTCGTCGTCCGAGGTCTCTTCGCTGGGCTCGTCGCCCAGGGTCCGGCCCGCGAGGACGTCGCTCATCACCCGCGCGGTGAAGCTCACGAGGGGAACGACCTTCGCGTAGTCCATGCGCGTCGGGCCGATGATGCCGAGCGTGCCCGAGGCCTCGCGGCTGCCGTACGAGGTGGCGACGAGGCCGACGTCTTCCATCGCGTCGAGGCCCGCCTCTTGGCCGATCAGCACCCGCACGCCCCCGGAAGCGAGCGTGTGGTCGAGCAGTTCGACGAGCCGCTCCTTGTCGTCGAAGGCGCGCAAGAAGCCGCGAATCTTGTCGGCGTCGAGGAACTCGGGGCGGTCGAAGAGACGGCCTTGGCCTTCGATGACGACCTTGGTGGGGCGCCCGTCGTCGAACGCGGCCTCGACCATGCGGCGGGCGTGGGCGCGAAGTTGCTCGACGGTGCCGCGGTCGGCGGCCATCTGCGCGATGAGCGCGTCGCGCACCGAGACCAAGCTGCGTTGCTGCGAGTTGAGCAGCTCGGCGAGGAGGTTGTTCACCCGCTCGAGCTCGCGCTCGTCGACCTCGACCGGCGAGGTGACGACGCGGTTTTCGACGACGCCGCTGCGGGTGACCAGCACGACGAGCAGCTGGTCCGCGCGCAGGCGCATGAAGCGGAGCTGGGCGAGCTGCTCTTGTTCGGCCTTCGGCGCCGTGACGACGCCAGCGGCGCCAGTGAGCGCGCTGAGGACCTCGCCGGCTTCGTGCAGGACGTCGCTCGCGGTCTGCAGACCGCGCAGGCGTTGGAGCACGGCGGCGCGGTCTTCGGCGGTCACGTCGCGCATCTGCACCAACGCGTCGACGAAGACACGGAAGCCACGATCGGTCGGCACGCGGCCGGCGCTCGTGTGGGGTTGTCGCAGGTAGCCCCACTCTTCGAGGTCGGCGAGGACGTTGCGAATCGTCGCGGGCGAGAGGTTGATGCCGTAGCGCTTGGCGAGCGTGCGGGAGCCGACGGGCTCGCCGGTCGCGATGTACTCGGTCACCGTCGCATAGAGGATTCGCCGCGCGCGGTAGGTCAGCTCGGACACTGGGCACCTGTCGGCTCCCCCGTCGGGGGGAACGGACCCGCGCAAGGTAGCAGTTTTCGGAGCGACGCGGCTGTCCGGTTGGCCGGCCGGGCCTGGGTGTCACTCGGGAAACTGGAAGACGAGCTCGCCCTCGCGGAGCATGCCCAGCTCGTCGCGCGCGACCCGTTCGAGGGCGTGGGGGTCGCTGCGCAGCGCGTCGACTTGGCGATGGAGCGCGTGCACCTCGCGTTCGATGCGGTCGTTCTCTTCGCGCACGCGGTCGAGCTGCGTCTCGAGCGCGCGCAGACGCGGTAGCCCTCGGACGTCGAGGATCTTCGCGGGGACGGTGACGATCGCGATCAGGAGGATCGCGAAGGGGAGCCCCCAGACCGGGCGGCGCGACGGCGCGGCGCTCTCGGTCTCTTCGGCGCTCTTGGCGGACACGGGGGAACGCTCCCTCGGCGCGTCGGCCAACGCCAAGAAATCGGCGCGTTCGGGATGTCCAGAGTCCCGGGCCGTTCACCCGCGGGGGTCGGAGTCGCCTCTCCTCCGACCGAAGCCGACGGAACGAAGCGCAGCGTGAGTCGGCGAGGTCATCCCGAAGTCGCGCAGCCCACCCGAAGTGGGACGACGCATGAACGTGAACGTCGCACGCACGCGACCTGCCGCTTTCTTGCCCCCGTCCGTGGGAACCCGTTATCCGACGAGGGCGCCTGCTGCGCCGACGGAGCCCCGTGACGACCCTCGTTCATGCCGCGCTGACCTTCCGACGCACCGTTCGCACCTCGTACGGACTGGCGGCCTCGCTCGTCTTCGCCGGGCTGCTGCTGCTCGGGGTGTTCTCGGGTCCGCTGGAGACGCTTCGTCTCGAGCACGCGCTGGTCGGCGGCGCATGGCTCGCGATCTTCGGGGCTCGGCTCGCCGCGCGGCTTCGTGCCCTTCCGAGCGCCGAAGGCTCGGGGATCGCCGACCTCGAGCTCGGTGCGCTCTTGCTCGTCGCGTCGCACGCGGCGGTGCAGGTCGGCGGTGGGCTCGCCAGCGAGCTCTACCCGCTGGTCTTCGTGGTGGTCGCGTTCCTCGCGAGCTTCTCGCGGCAGCCGATGGGCCTCGTGCTCGTCGGCCTCGCGGTCGTGCTCGAGGTGGGTGTGCACCTCGTCACCGAAGACCGCCTCGACCTTCGCGAGCTCGGACTTCACTCGGCCTTCCTCGTCTGCTTCGGCGTGATGTCGTTGCTCTTCACGCGCGCCGAGATCGCGCGGGTGCGCGAGCGTTCGCGCCGCGAGCTCGACGACGAGAAGGAGAACCTCAAGACGCAGGCGCGCATGTTCCGCCTCGTCGCGGCGCCTTCGGCCGAAGGGCAGCGAGACGAGGATCGTCTCGTGCGCTCGAGCCTCGAGGAGCTGCACCACCAGGTCTTCCACGTGCTGCAGCTCTTGCAGCGCACGCTCGGCCTTCACACCTGCGTGCTTCTGATGCGCGACGAGGGCGACGAGCGGCTTCGCATCGTGGAGCTCGTGACCTCGAGCGATCACATCGCCGAGGGGCCGTTCTCGGCCGGCGAAGGCGCGGTGGGCGCGGTCGTGAAGCGCCAGCTCACGATGAACCTCCAGAACCTCAAGCCTGGCTACAAGGGCCTCTGCTACTACGAGGGCCCCTCGTTGATCCGCGCGTTCGTCGGGGTGCCGATCGTCGAGAACGGCCACGTGCGCGGCGTGCTCTGCGCGGACCGCCTCGACGAGCGGCCGTTCACCGAGAACGACGAGCTCGCGCTCGAAGCCGCGCTCGCGCAGGTGCTGCGTGCGCTCGAGAACGAGCGGGTCTTCGTGCAGCTCGAGCGCACCAAGCGCGAGCAGACGATCCTGCATCGCGCGTCGACCAAGCTCGGCGCCGCGCTCGACGAGGACGCGGTGCTCGACGCCGGCCTCGAAGCGACGGCGGAGATCGCGCCCTACGACCTCGCGGCGGTGACCTTCTACGACGCCGACGACCGGCGTCATCGCGTGCGCAGGGCCGTCGGTCACGGCGCCGAAGAGCTGCGCGACCTGACCTTCCGCGACAACACGTCGCTGACGGCGATGGCGGTGAAGAACCGCCACTATTTGCCCTACCGCGGGCATTTCGATCCGCGGCAGCAGGTCGTGTTCACGAAGCGCCACACCTTCAAGGGCGTGCAGTCGTTGCTGATCCTGCCGCTCGTCGTGCGGGAGGACGCGATCGGCACGTTGACGCTCGCGGCCGAGCGGCCGGCGGCGTTCGGCGATCAGGTGCGGCCGACCCTCCAGGTGTTGGCGAACCAGCTCGCGGTGGCGCTCTCGAACGCGCAGGCGGTCAAGCGGCTCGAAGAGATGGCGACGACGGACGGCCTGACGGGCTGTCTGAACAAACGCGCGTTCCTCGAAGAGCTCGATCGCAAGATGCGCTCGGCGGTGCGCTTCGGGCGCCGGCTCTCGCTCGTGGTCACCGACATCGACCACTTCAAGAGCGTCAACGACACCTACGGTCACGCGACCGGCGACGTGGTGATCAAGGAGCTCGGCGCGATCCTGCGACGCATGAAGCGCGAGACCGACTTGGTCGCGCGCTTCGGTGGCGAAGAGTTCTGCATCCTCTGCGAAGAGACCGACACGAAGGGCGCGCTCTTGCTCGCCGAGCGTGTGCGCGAGGAGCTCGGCAAGTCGGTCTTCGAGACGGAGCTCGGCAAGCTGCGGGTGACGGCGTCGCTGGGCGTCGCGACCTATCCCGAGCATGCGTCGACCGCCTCGGAGCTCTTCGAGCTCAGCGACAAGGCGCTCTACGCGGCGAAGCACGGTGGGCGAAACCAGGTGCAGGCGGCGCCGATGGCGAAGGGCGCGAAGAAGAAGGCGTCGTAGGCGGGACGACGCGGTTGGTCGTGTGGCGCGGGGAGGCCGACACGGCGCTGCGCGCCACGGACACCACGCTCCGCGCGACAGAGTCAGCGGCCGAGACGGCGCCTTCGCGCCACCGCCGCTTCGCGGCCTCACGGCTTCGCCGACCTCGCGCTTCGCGCCGCGAACAGGGCGCTCCGCGCCACGGAGTCCGAGGCCGGGACGGCGCCTTCGCGCCACCGCCTCACGGCTTCGGCGACCGCGCTTCGGGCTACGCGCCTCACGGCCTCATGGCATCCATCGTCAGCCGGCCGTGGGATTCGAAGCTTCGAACGCCTTCAGGTCGTAGAGCGCGACGACCTCTTCGTGATCGCAAAGCAGCACCCAGCGGCGCGCGCGATCAACGACGAAGAGGTCGACCGCGCCGGGCAGGTACAGGTCGTCGAGGAAGCGGAGCAGGGTGTCGAAGTCGACGCGGACGACGCCGCCGCTACGCGCGAGGTCGACGAGACCCGTGAGTCGGCCTCCGGCCATCGTCCGAACCGTCTCGACCGCGCTCGGAACGGTCGAGGTGTCCTCGGCGCGCGAGGGCATACCGAACCTGGCCAGCTCCACGAGACGCTTCCAGAGTGACTCCGCTTCCACCGTCGAGAGCTCTTCGTAGTGGCCGCGCATCGGTCCGAGCCACGGGTCCAGCAGCGTAGACATGCGCGGCCAATTGGGACCTTCGAGAGGAGACGCAAGAGGTCGGCCTCGACGTCTGCGCCGGACGGCCCATGCTCCGGCCGCGATGGGTGAGCTGGCGGCTCTGGCGACGGCGTTTTGTTGGGTGGGGAGCGCGCTCTTCTTCGCCGACGCGGGCGCTCGGGTCGGGTCGCTGCCGGTGAACTTGCTTCGGCTCTTCGTGGGCTTCGGCTTCCTCGCGGTGCTCACGACGATCACGCGTGGGGCGCCGCTGCCGCTCGACGCGAGCCGGCATGCGTGGATCTGGCTCTCAGTGTCCGGGCTCGTCGGCTTCACCTTCGGCGACCTCTGCCTCTTTCGTGCCTTCGTCGACCTCGGGCCACGGCTCTCGACGTTGGTGATGAGCCTCGCGCCGCCGATCGCGGCGTTGGTGGGCTACGCGTTCTTGGGCGAGCGGCTGACGAGCTTCGATCTCGTCGCGATGGGGCTCACGCTCGGGGGGGTCGCGATCGCGGTCGTCGCGCGGCCGAAGATCACGGCGCCCATGCCGAACCGCGGGCGCGGCCTCGTGCTCGCGTTGCTCGGCGCCGTCGGCCAAGGCGTCGGGCTCGTGCTCAGCAAACACGGCATGGGCGACTACGACGCCTTCGCGTCGACGCAGATCCGAGTGCTCGCCGGGGCCGCGGGCTTCGGCGTGGTCTTCACGCTCTTTCGGGTCTGGCCGCGGGTGTTTCGCGCGACACGTGATCGGGCGGCGATGCGGAGCATGACCCTCGGCGCCATCGCAGGGCCTTTCCTCGGCGTGAGCTTGTCGTTGCTCGCAGTGCGCCACACCGAGACCGGCGTCGCGGCTGCCATCATGGCGACGACGCCGGTGCTCATCTTGCCGTTCGCGGTCTTCGTCAAACGCGAGTCGGTGCCGCTCGGGGGCTACCTCGGCGCCGTGATCGCGATCGCGGGCGTCGCGTTGTTGATGGCGCGTTGAGCACACCCCACCGTGCCCGTGCCCGTGCCCGTGCCTGCGAAGGGCCCCATCCAGCGAATCGGGCGCGTCGCGCGGGCTTTCGTGGCGCGCAGCGCGGTGTCGGCGAAGCCGTGAGGCCGTGAAGCGGCGGTGGCGCGAAGCGCTGACTCGGCCTCGGCCTCGGAGGCGCGAAGCGCCGTCCTCGCGCCAGGATGACCACGGGCACGGGCAAGGGCACGGGCATGGGCACGGGTTGCGGAGGAGAACGGCACCGTTCCCGTGCCTTGGCGAGGCGTGTCGCGGCGGCGAGGTCGCGTCGACCCAACCAGGCCCGTGCCGACGCTACCGTGCGTCCAAGCCGACCTCGCGCATCGGGCCGAGGCCGTCGTCGCGGGTGCGCACCACGAATCCGGGCGGTACCCGTGCGCGGTCGTCGCCCGATCGTGCACGAAGGTGACCGAGCAACGCGTGCGCCTCGACCTGGCCGTCGACGTGCCGGATGCGAAAGACGGCGTCGTAGACCTCGAGCCTGAGCTTGCCGGCGCGGAGGTGCACCGGCGGGCCTTCGGGCACGCGGTAGAGCGCGTCGCCGCGCGTCTGGGTGACCTCGGCGACGCCACCGGGACCGACGTGCCAGCGAACCTCGCCCCCTGGCTCGAGCACCGCGGTGGCGCGGGTTCGAACCTCGAGCGTCGTGCGCTCGGTGGCGTGCACGTGCCCCTGGGTGCCGGTGTCGAGCAGGATCGCGACCGTGCCGAAGACCACCACCATCGCGCCGAACGCGAGGGTCACCCGGCGCCAGGCCGGCAGGGTCGAGGTTTGGGCGCGCCCCATCGGGGCGTTTGATCTCACGAAGACGCCGCTCGGTCGAGCCGGGTGCGAGCGGGGCGTCGTCGGCGCTCGGCGAGCAGCACCTCACGCAGCGCGGCCGCCGCAGGAGGCAGACGCTCGACGCCTCGGTGCGCGACGCGAAGCTCGCGGACGATGGGGGTCCTCGAATCCGGCACGCGCACGAGCAGACCGCGCGCGAGGTCGTCGATCACCGCGTTCTCGCTGACGAGCGCGACCCCCACGCCGGCGCGCACGTTGCCCTTCACCGCCGCGATGGAGCCGAGCTCCATGACGATCTCGGCTTCGGGAAAGAAACGCTCGAAGAGCGCGCGCGTCGTGGCGCCACGGCGAAAGGTCACGTGCGGGGCGGTCGCCGCGTCGACGCCGGGCGCGCAGACGAGCACGAGCGGGTCGGTGCGCCAGAGGTCGTGCTGCACTCCTTCGAGGCCGTGCGTCGGAGGCAAGACACGCGCGCGTCGGCCCCGAGGGCCACGCACGCCTTCGCTGAGGATCGCCAGATCGAGGTCGCCCGCGTGAAGTCCGTCGAGCGCTTCTTCCGAGGTGGTCTCGCGCAAGAGGAAGCGGACGCGCGCGTGCTCACGCCGAAATGCGGCGAGGATGGGCGGCAGCAGGTAGGTGCACGCGGTGGCGCCAGCGCCGACGCGTACCTCGCCGGCGTGAAGGCCTTCGATCTCTTCGATCGCGCGTTTGCCGTCTTCGAGGGCGGCGAGGGCGGCACGGGCGCGCGGGACCAGCGCGGCGCCGGCGGCGGTGGGGACGGCGCCGCTTCGTCCCCGGTGCAGCAGCCGCGCGCCGAAGTGCTCTTCGAGTCGGTGCATCGCGGCCGTGAGCGCGGGTTGCGAGAGATGCACGCGCCGCGCGGCTTCGCGAAACGTGCCGTGCTCCACGATCGCGAGGAAGTGTTTGAGCTCGTCGAGCATCGATAACGGATGGTAATCGAAAACGTCCAAACGTTCGATTGGATGAATGGCATCCGCGACGCCAGCATGGTCGGCATGAGCTGGCTCGACCCCCTCGCCCTCGCGACCCTCGGAATTCTCGCCGGTGCGCTCACGACGCTCGCGGGGCTCGGCGGTGGCGTGATGTTGACCTTGGCGCTCGCGTTGGTTTGGGACCCGCAGCGTGCGTTGGCGGTCGCGGCGCCGGCGTTGCTCTTCGGCAACCTGCACCGACTCTTTCTCTTTCGGCGCCACGCGGCGTGGCGCCCGCTCGTGCCTTTCCTCGTCGGCGCGGTGCCGGGCGCGTTGGTCGGCGGCTTCGTCGCGGTCGCGCTGCCGGAGACGGCGCTTCGCCTCGTGTTGGTGGGGGCCGTCGGGCTCGCGGTGGCGCGGGAGCTGGTGCAGCGCGCGAAGCATCCGCCGAAGGCGCTGTCTTGGCTCGCGTGGACGCCTTCGGGCGCGACCATCGTGCCGGTGACGTTCGGCGCGGGCGTGCTCACCGCGACGGGCGGTGCCGGCGCGCTCTTGCTCACGCCGCTGCTGCTCGCGTGTGGTTTCAAGAACGAGCGCTTCGTCGTGGCGGCCTCGACGGTGGCGGTCGCGATTCACCTCGCACGCATCTCGGCCTACGGCTTCGGCGGCTTGGTCGACGCGAGCACGGTGCGCGACGCGACGATCGTCGGTTTGGCCATCTTCGGTGGCAACCTCGTGGGCAAGCAGGTGCGGACGAAGCTCGACGAGCGCCGCAACACGCAGGTGACCTACGGCGTGATGGTGGCGTGTGTGCTTCTGAGCGTGCTGGGCGTGACCGGCTGAGCGCCGCACCCACTTCTCAGGCTCGCTTGTGTCACGAATCGGCGGCGTTTCGTGGGCGTCGCGTCGGCGAAGCCGTGAGGCCGCGAAGCGGCGGTGGCGCGAAGCGCCGACTCTGCCTCTGCCACGGAGGCGCGAAGCGCGGGTTCTGGTGCCCGTTCTCGCGTCAGGATGAGAACTACACGCAGCGCGACTCGGGTCTGCCCGTGCCGATGCCCATGCCCGTGCCTGTCCCCCCGCTCCCGGCTCTGTCCCCGCGCCCCGTCCCCGTCCCCGTCCCCGGCCCCCGTTTCATGAGACCCTTCACCTCGTGGACCTCGTCACCACCGTCGCCGACCGCGCTGCCCGCCGCCTCGTTCGTTGGGAGCAGCAGACCCCGGACGCCCTGCCTCCGGGGCCTCTCGCGCCACCGAAGGCGCAGATGTTCTCGTTCTTGCTGACGCCGGGGCCTTTCCTGCGCGCGTGCCGGGAACGCTTCGGCAAGGTCGTCACGATTCGTATCCCGGGGATTCCGCCGATCGTGCAGTTCAGCGAGCCGGACGCGGTGCGGGAGGTCTTCGCGGCGAGCGACGAGACGGTGCACGCCGGCGAGGCGAACGCGGTGCTCGAGCCTTTCCTCGGCAGCTACTCGGTGCTCATCCTCGACGGACCGCGGCATCGCTCGCAGCGCCGCCTCCTGCTACCGCCTTTTCGTGGCGACCGCATGCGCGCGTACGGCGAAGCGATGCGCGACATCACCGAGGCGGCGGTGGCGAAGTGGCCTCGCGCGCCGGGTGGCGGCGAACGCTTCGTCCTGCAGCGCGAAACGCAGGCCATCACGCTCGACGTGATCCTGCGCACCGTCTTCGGCATGGAAGACGGCGCCGACCAAGACCGCATGCGCGCGTTGCTCGTGCGTGGGCTGCGCATCTTGGACAACCCGGTCTTCTTGGTGCGCACGTTTCAGAAGGACCTCGGGCCGCTCTCGCCCTGGGGGCGTTTCCTTCGGCTTCGTGAGGCGGGGTTCCGCGAGATGGACGCGCTCGTGGCGCGCCGTCGTCGCGAAGGATTCGGCGACGACATCCTCTCGATGTTGCTGCAAGCGACGCACGAAGACGGCACGCCGATGAGCGACGCCGAGATTCACGACGAGCTGCTCACGCTCTTGGTCGCCGGGCACGAGACCACCGCGACCGGGCTCACGTGGGCGCTGCACGATCTGTCGACGCATCCGCAGGTGTTGCGTCGGGTGCAGGAAGAGCTCGACGCACGCCTCGGGGGTGGGCCCATCGATCCCGACAAGGTGCGCGAGCTGCCTTACCTCGACGCGGTCTGCAAAGAGACGCTGCGCATTCACCCGGTCATCCCCGGCATCGGGCGGGTGTTGCAGAAACCGACGCGCATCGGCGGCATCGATCTCCCCGCCGGGGTCGCGGTCGGCTGCAGCATCTACCTCGTGCACTCGGACCCGGACACGTGGCCCGATCCCGAGCGCTACGACCCGACGCGTTTCCTCGACAAGAAGCCCTCGCCCTACACGTACTTCCCGTTCGGCGGCGGCATGCGGCGCTGCATCGGCGAGGCCTTCGCGCTTTACGAGATGCGCATCGTGCTCGCGACGATCCTGCAGAAGCTCGAGCCGGTCGCCGCGGTCAAACACGTTCGCGAGCAGCGCCGGAACATCACGCTCACGCCCGCGGGGGGGCTGCCGATTCGCATGCAGCCGCGTTGAGCCGCGACTTCCGCGCTGCGGCGATTTCGAGCGCGTCGGCACGTCGTCGACTCGCCCAAAGGCCCGCGAAAGGCGTCACGTGCGGCGTCGCCAGAAGAGCACGATCAGTGCAGCGAGCCAGGTGCCGAGGAGCAGGCTTCGGGTCCACGCGTCCTCGGGCTCGAAGCGAAGCGCGACGCGATGGCGTCCCGCGGGCACCGGCACCGCACGTACGAAGCCGTTCGCGCGAAAGATCGGTGTCGCGACTCCGTCGACCTCGGCGAGCCAGCCTGGGTACCAGGCTTGGTTGACGACGACGTAGCCCGCGGCCGGAGCGTCGACGACGAATCGAAGGGTGTCGCGTTCGAGGGCGACGTCTTCGGCGGCGCGGGCGGTCTCCGGCAGGCCGCGACCGAACGCGAGCGGCGCTTCTTCTTCGTCGTCTTCGATCAGCGCGACCGGGGCCGGCGCGAGCTCACGAAGGAGCGCGAGCGCTTCTTGCCGCGACGACACGCGTCGGCTGCTGCTGCGAGGCACGACGTAGACGAGCGGCAGCGCGCGTGGAAGGCGGGTCACGCTTCGTTCGTGCTCGAGCGTGGCGCGTGCGCCCGGAAGATCCCGCGGCAAGAAGTGACGGTTCCAGCCGTGCAGGTAGTGGGGGCCCTGAAGCGCGTAGGCGACGCCGAATTGCGCGGCGAGTTGGGGTTGCTCCTGCAGCGCGGCGAGCACGCGTTCGTGGCTGCGTAGGGTGAGCGGGTCCTGGTAGCCACGAAGCTCGGGGAAGCGGTAGCGCGTGCCGGCGCGGAGGCCGATCGCGAACTCGTCCATCGCCGCGTGCGCGCTGCCGAGGCCTTCGGTGTGGGCGAGCACCTCGCGCGCGACGTCGAGCGTGCCCGGTGGTTTGCCGACCCGGAGGTGACGCTCGTCGGGGAGCGCTTGGGTCACGTCGACGACCACGAGCAGCGAGAGCAACGCGCCGATCGACGCGCTCGAGACGCGCGCGGTCGCGACGGCGGCGGCGAGCACGGCGGCGGCGAGGAAGGCGAGGCCAGGCCCGAGGTCGTGCTCGAAACGCTCGAAGTCGACGAAGAGCGCCGCGACGCCGAGCAGGAGCAATGCGCCGACGAAGGGAAGCGCGCGGCGAAGCGACCACGTTCGGGCCGCGAGCGCGTCGAGGCCGCCAGCGGCGAGCAAGGCTGCGCAGGGGCCGAGCCAGGCCTCGTAGCGGTGTGGCAGGCGAAAGAGCGCGACGCCCGGGACGTGATCGAAGGCGAGGCGAAAGAGCGGCCCCTCGGCGCCCATCGCGAGACCGACCGCGAGCGCGCCGGCGAGCAGGGCGAGCCCGCTGCCGATCGAACGTGCACGAAGGGCGAGCGGGGCGAGCGCCAACGGCAAGAGGCCGACGTAGAGGTGGTTGCCGCTGCGGGCGGCGAGCAGCGGGGAGAGGTCGCCGAGGCCACCGTCGGCGAGGTCTGTGAAGTCACGACCGGCTTGCACGGAGTGATGGGCGAGCTGAAGGCCCGGCACGAAGACGACCGCGACGAAGCCGAACGCGAAGAGCGCGAAGACGGCGAACGCACGCACGATCGCGAAGGCGGCGTCGCGGCGGTGACCCTTCGGGGTCTCGTGGAGCTCCCGCGCGACACGTGCGAGTCCGTAGAGCGCGACGAAGCTCGAGGCGAAGAAGAGCGCGGGGGGCGAGCCGGTCCACGCGCAGGCCCCGAAGGCGAGGGCGAGGAGCACGCCGTCGCGGACGCGTTTCTCCTGCACGAGCACTTCGGTCGCCCAGAGCATCGCGGGCAGGTACGCGAGGGCGCTGGTGAGGTTGAGCTCCCAGTTGTGCCGGAGGAAGGGCGCGTGCTCGACCAAGACCGCGCCCACGACGCTGCCGCTCCAACCAAAGCCGACCCGGCGCAACCAACCGAGCGCGAAGAGGCCGCTGAACAAGAAGCCCAAGACGACGCGCGCGGTGGCGAAGCCGAGAGGAGGCTCGGCGCCGAACGCGCACAGGGCGAGGTTGAGCGGGTGGTAGGGCGCGGCTTGCGGGTCGGCCACGAAGGGATAGCCACCGCGGTCGTAGGGGTTCCACGAGGGAAGCTCTCCGTCGTGCAGCGCGCCGCAGAGGTAGACGAGGTCGGGCCAGTATTGCTCGCTGACGTCCCACTCGAAGTAGGCGGTCTCGCCTCGAAGCGTGGCTTGGACCAGCGGTGCGAAGAGGTGGAGCGTGGCCGCGACGATCGTGGCGAGCGCGAGCCCGAGGGGGCGGAGACGCGAAGCGGTCGGGGCGCTCACGGCGCGACGGTAGCGCATGCGTGACGTGCGAAGGCAACGTCCTCGCCGGCGCTACACCTCGCCGGCGCTACATCTCGACCGTCACGACTTCGCGCACTGACAGAAGCGTGGCGTTCGCGACGTTCAAGCTGCGCCGTCCGGCCTCGCGCACCTCGCCGTGCGCCTCGTGAATGTGACCCATCACGTGCAGCGGGACCTTCACGTCGCGCAACGCGTCGCGAAGCGCCTCGCAGCCCACGTGGCGTCCCAAGACGATGCGGTCGAGGGTGCCGTGCGGGGGACCGTGCGTGACGAGAAGGTCGAGCTCCCGTGGCAGATCACGCCATCGCGCGGCGAGCGGCGCGCCTCGCTCGAGGTTGAAGGCCATGTTTCGAAAACGCGGGACGAAGGGCGAGCCGAAGACGCGCAGGCCCGCGAAGGTCGTGGCTTCGTGGGCGAGGTAGACGATGCCCCGAGCGGCGCAGAGTGCGCGAAAGACTTCGGGCTCACGTTCGGCGAAACGATCGTGGTTGCCGCCGACCAAGAGCTTCGGGACGTCGAAGCTCGCGAGCCAATCGAGGAAACGCACCGACTCGCGCTCGTCGCCGCGGCGCGTGAAGTCGCCGGCGTGCACGATCGCGTCGAAGCTACGCGGCATGGTGAGGCGCGTGTGACGTCCGTGGGTGTCGGAGAGGAGCGCGAGCTTCATGGGAGCGCGTCGTGGAAAGGCCTCGTCATGGGCCGCATCGTGGCGGCGTCTCGTCCGCGCCGTCTCGTCAGCGCCGCGCGACCCAGAGCGTACCCGCGGGCGTCGCGCCGAGCGCTTCGACGAACGATGCGGCGACGCGATCGGAATCGGCGGCGAAGACCACGGCGACACGACCGGCGTCGCGAAGGCGCGACGCGAGCGCACGCGCGATGTGGGAGGCGGCGCCGCGCCGTCGTCGGTCTTCGCGGGTGGCGAGCGCGAGCGCGGCGAAGCCTTCGGTCTGGGCGACGACGTAGCCGACGCTTCGCGCGTCGCCGTCGGCCAGGACGGGCCACCCGTGGGCGTAGGCGCGGTCGAGCGCACCGCCGCCGTCGAGCACACCGCCCCCGTCGAGCGTTTCCATCGCGTCGACGAACCCGAGCCGCGTGCGATCCGGGGTGGCGTCGAGCTCACTCGCGTGGTCCGCCTCCTCGCGCGGCTCCAGCACCGCGACCTGGACGCGCTCCCAGGTGGCCGCGACGGTCGGCCACGGGCGTCGCGCCCAGAACGTCGTCGCGTGCGACGCGCCGGCGTGCGCGAGGGCGTCGCGGCTCGGCGCACCCACGATCGCGCCGACCTCGCCGAGCAGCGCCACGCCTCCCCTCGCGCTGGCCGACACTTCTGCTTCGGGGGCGAGCAGCAAGCCGCGAAGCCGAACGTGAACGGGAGAGTCGGGGACCAGCTCGAGCAACGCGTCGCGCACGGTTCGGACCCTAGTACACCGGTGCGACGACGAGGAGGGGATCGCAGGCGAGCGCGGGTTCGGCTGAGGTGTGCTCGTGCTTCACTCGTCGGCGGCGGCTTCGGCGACCGCCTCGGCGGCTTCGCGTGCCGGCAACGCGCGGAAGCCGGTCTGGGCCTCGCGAAGACGTCCGCGAACGCGTCCTTCGAGCACTTCGATCGGCACGGGTGGCGTGAGCTCGTAGCGGTAGCCGCGCGACTCGATGCGAATCGGGATGGCCTGGCCGTGCGCGTGCGCGGTGCGGCCGTAGCGCACGGCGATCGAGCCGTGTCGCACGTGCGGGCGGTGGGCGAGCATGAAGCCGGCGAGGCGCACCGCGAGGTGGTTGTAGAGGCGGTGGCAGCCGTGGCTCGTGCCGCTCGTGATCGAGCGGTAGCTGACCGAGCCGTGCACGCGAATGCCTTGGTCGACGAAGGTCGGTTCGGTCTCTTCGCCGCGGGGCTCGTAGACCTTGTGCAAGACGAGCATCGCGAGGCCGTACGCGGAGCGGTAGCCGGGGCCGAAGAGGCCACGGTTGGCGACCCAACGACCGTTGCGCCGTCGCACGAGCTCGTCGTCGGGGGTGCTCGACGGCGGAAGCCACGCGGGCGAGGCCACGACGTCGCGCCACACGCGCGGGCCGACGTACGACTCCTTGTAGCGCACGCCGATCGCGCCGCTCGGCGCCCGTTCGGGCTTCCATCCGCCGATGGTGGTCGGCCAACGCACGAGCGCGACCTCGCCTTCGGGGGTGTCGACGTAGAGCGTGAAGACGGGGCGTTGCTCCACGCGACCGCCGCGGCGCTCGTACCAGACGTCGCCGCGATCGATCTCGGCACGCAGCGGCATCGACGCACTGTCGTAGGCGGGGGCGGGCGGCAGTCGCACGGCGACGCGATCGACGCCGGCGTCGCGAAGGGCGCGCAGGGTCGTGCGTGCGTGCGAGGGGTCGGTGAGGCCGAGCGCACGGGCGGCGGCTTCCGTGGCGGGCGCGACGAGATCGGGCGCGCCGTTCGGAAGCGGCGGACGACCCGCGTCGAAATGAATCGCGTCGACGTCGAGCATGCGGCCGAGGACGGTGCCCCACGTGTGCGAGGCGGAGCCGTCTTCGAGCCGACCGGTGGCGTCGACGACCCGTTCGCGAAGCGTGCGAAGGAGCTGACGAAAGACGAGCTCGCGCGAGTCTTCGGCGACGAAGCCACGAGTCTCCGCGTCGAGCGAGCCTCCGCCGACGATCGCGTGCTCGCGTTGCCACGCCGCGAGCGCACTGGCGCTGCGCCAATCGAAGACGCCAGCGTTCTGCCGCGCGGCGCTCTCGGTCAGGCGGCCGTCGCAGACGAGGTGTGCCTGCACGGCTTCGACCGCCCGAAGCGGCGCTTCGAGGCGACGCATGCGGGTCAGGTGCGCGCCCCACGTCGGGTCCCCTTCGAGCGCGTCGAGGTCGGCGAGGCCGCGGGCTTCGGCTTCGCGTCCGAGGCGCGTGCGCAGGTACGCGACGGTGCGCTGACGCGAGAGCGTCGTCTCGCGATCGGCGGCCGCCCAGGGGTGCAGCGTGAAGGTCAGCGCCGCGAGCGGGGCGTCGTCGATCGCGTCGTGGCAAGCGTGGCGGGTCTCGTCGTCGAGGCGCGCGAGCAAGACGCGAAAGGTGGGTTGAATGCCGAAGAGCTCGAGGTTCGGCTCCGACTCGTACTCGTCGGGTACGTCGTCGAAACGTTCGTCCGCGAGCGCGCGGTAGATGTCGGCGTAGGGTTGATGGCCAGCTTCGCCGAGCGCGGGATCGTCGACGAAGAGGTTCGGCACCCACGCGTCGGAGAGATCGATCGTGGTGAGGCCGCGTGCTCCGAGCTCGCTCTCGCAGACGTCGCCCGTGCGTGCACCGTCGGCGTAGAGCGGGAGCGGATCGGCGCACGCGGCTTGGCGCGGCGGGGGCGCGTCGGAGGGCACGTCGTCGCGCGGCGCCTCGGCGGCTTCGTCGTCGGGCGTCTCGACGGTCGGCGTCCCTGGCCTGCTCGATGCCTCGGCCTCGGGCACCGGAGGGTCCGAGCACGCGAGGAGAAGGAAGGCGATCGCAAACAGCCGCATCGAGGCACCGACGACGCGAGGGCGCCGTGGCTTCAGCCTGCCACGTGGGCCCGCGGGTCGTGAACGATTCGCGCGGGTGGTATCCGAACGCGCCATCGCTTCCCGTGGCGAGACGTGAACGGATTGGCGCGCGCCCAGACGCGCCGTCGCGGTCGGCGCGGCGCGAACGAATCGCCCGGGCGGCGGAACCTCCCGAACGCCGAAACGCGGGGGACGGAACCTCCCGAACGCCGAAGAGGCCGGGATCTCGCCCGACCTCTTCGTCTTCGTGTGCGACTCCGGGGCCGCTCAGCGGGTCAGTGCACCGGCGCCCGTCACGAGTCGGCGAACCAGCTCCACCTGACGGTGGCACCCCACCTTGGGGAGGATGTTCTTCACGTGGGTACGCACCGTCTCGACGCCGATGCCGAGCTCGGCGGCGGCATCACGCGGCGAACGGCCGAGCACGAGCTGGTGCGCGACGCGGGCCTCGCCTTGGGTGAGGCCGTAGAGCTGGGCGTAGGTCTCGGGCGTGCAACCGACCGGACGGTTCGGGTCGACGAGCACGACGAGAAGGCTGCCGTCGTTCGGGCGGTTCGCCAGCACCGTGAGGTGAATCGGACGGCGCGGGCCCGGCACCGAGAGGCCGAGGAGCTCGGCGTCGCCGGTCCGAATGCGGTCGAAGATCTCGTAGAGGCTCTGGCGGACGGGCTCGTCGCGGCTCGTGAGCGTTCCGTCGAGGCCGTGGTGCAACGCGGAGCTCTCGAGCAAGCGGCGGGCTTCGGCGTTGGTCGCGACGAGGCGTTGATCGCGAACGACGGCGAGGCCCCAGGGCACGCGATCCAAGAGCGTCGCGAGCGCCTCCGCCGACGCGAGCAGATCGGCGTAGCGGCGTTGCAGGGCCTCGTGGGCGTCGACCAGCTGCGCGACCTCGGGGCTGAGCGCCCGAAGCTCGGTGCGGTCCGGCTCCGACGAGCGTCGCGAGACGTGCACGCCGGAAGATTCCGGCAAGGCGGGATCGAGGGCTTCGGCGTCACGTCGCGGCTGGGCCATGGCGGCAAGGGTGACCCGTCCGGGGCGCCGTGGAAAGCCCGGATGGGTGGCGAAGTGACGCGCTACTCCAAATGAGGTAGCCGGTTTCCGTCCAGAACGGATCCCGGAAGCGTTCTCCAAGTCGCCCCGTCGCCGTCTGCGGACGACGCTCACGTCCGCACTTTGCCGTCGCCGCTCCGGTCGATCGTGGTCGTGGAGGCTCGATCTCGTCCTCGCCCTTTCGAACCGGACCCGTCTGCGCGAAGCTCGCCGTGACGTGTCTTCTTCTCGGATCGACGAGTGACCTACCGCGACGCTCGGCTCGCGCTTCGAGAGCGCCTACGAGACGCGACCGACCGCCGCGCACACGGCATCGCGACGCTCGCCGAACGTGTCGCGAGTGTGCGCGCCCGCGAAGAAGAGCTGGTGCAGAGCGGGGTGCCGCTCGCGTTTCGGGTGCCCGACCCGCCGTTTTCGCCGCTCGAGGAGCCCTCGGAGGACGCGCCGCTCGACGTGTGGGAGCGCGCGGTGGCGCGGGCCGAGGCCGACCTCGACGAGATCGCGGACGAAGGCGTGTGGCTCGACGGTCGGGAAGACGCGCTTCGGTTCGGCGTCGATCGCGCACCGCTCGCTCCGCCGCCGCGCGAGGTGCCGCTGCGACTCGTGCTGGCGGAGTGGCTCGGGGTGAGCGTTCGTGCCGTGTGGGTCGCGCTTCCGGTCGCGATCGTGGCGCGTGTGATCGGAGGACGGCTCGGCGCGATCGTGGCGGCAGCGGCGTTCGCGTGGGTGACGGTGGCGTGGGCGTGGCGTCGCCTCGGGTTCTTGCGTCATGGCGCGATGGCCGCGACGACACTGATCTCGCATCGCCTCACGTCCACCCAGATGACGAACTGGCCGGTCCGTCGCGCGCGTGGCTGGGCGGTCGACGTGGTCTCGCATTCGGGCGCGGGCAACGTGTGGGAGCTCGCGGCCTTTCGAGGCGACGTCGAAGACGCGAGCGAGGCGCGGCTTCGCTTGCGCAACGTGCTCTTCGACGAAGGCGTGGTGCTCGTGCGTGGGTCGAAGGCGATGGCGACGGTCTCGCTCGGCTCGGGTCCGATGCCGACCCCCGAAGGGCAGTGGGCACGGCGTCTGGGCGCGATCGGCCGGCGCAACGTCGCGTTCGGTCTGGTCGTGTGGACGCTCGTGCTCTTGCTGATTCGATTTTGAACCGCTCGTCGCCGACGCGATTTGACGGTGCACGCCATCGCGACGACGCTGCCGCGATGATCGCTCCCGACGCGCTTCGCTCTGCCTCCGACGTCGACGCGCTCGCGCACGCGCTCTACGGCGACGCGCCCCTCGCCCGCGAGGGCGTGGTGCACGTGACCGCGCTGCACGGCGCGCGCGACGGGTCCTTGCGCAACGTGCTCGTCGGACCCTCGGCGCCGAAGAGCGCGTACGATCACTTCGCGCTGCAGCTCGCTCGCGCGCGGGCCGACGCGATCGTGATCACCGGTCGCATCCTTCGCGACGAACCGGCGCTGCACTACGCCTTCGTCGGTCCGGCGGCGGACGCGCTGACGCAGTGGCGCGCGCGACGAACGAGCGACGCGCCGAAGCTCGTGGTGCTCAGCGGAGGCGACGCGCTCGACCTCGAGCACCCCGTGTGGCGCGGTGAGGGGGCGACGCCCGTGCTCTTCACCGGTACCGAAGCGGCGACGCGGTGGCGGGCGCGCGCGCCCTTCGCGGTGGTCGGTCATTCGGAGCCTTCGGCGGAAGCCGCGATCGCGTGGCTGCGTGACGAAGGCGCGCGCACGATTCTGATCGAGGCGGGCCCGAGCACGACGAAGGCGTTGTACGCCGCGGACGTGATCGACGAGCTCCTCTTGTCGGTGCATCGCGGGCCGATCGAAGACGCCGCGCTCGGAGAGACGCTCTTCGCCAACGAGGCCGAGCTCTGGCAACGACTCGGCACCGGCACGGCGCCCGTCGTGATCGACGAAGCCCGCGCGACCTGGGCCTTACAGCGTCTGCCGGCCTGAACCGCAAGCGCGGGCGGACCCTTCTACGGCGTTCGACGCGGCGTCATTGCGCATCGTGGTCCGGTCGGCGGAGCGCTTCGGCGACCTCGTGAGCGCTCCCCACCGCGACGAAACGCCCGCGTCCGAGGTCGGACGCGGGCGCGCTTTCGGGGTCGGCCTTCGTTCAGTTCACGTCGATGGCGTACGTGCCGGTGGCGCCGGAGTAGCCGAAGACCCGCACGTAGAAGGGCGCGTCGTGGCCGTACGTCTCTTCGTCGCTCGTGCCGTTGCTCGTGCCGAGGCGGCGGCCTTCGACGTCGAAGGCTTCGAGATCGAGATCGCCGGTCGCGTGCGAGAAACGGATCGTGACCTCGCCGCCCTCGGGCGCGAAGTACCAGTCCTCGTCGCCGCCGCAGATCTCGGCGTTCCTCGCGCCCTCGAGGCGAAGCGCGCTGGTGCGGGCGTCGTCCTGACCGAAGGCGTCGCACGCGTCGCCGGGCTCGGGGGTCGGCGTGGGCGTGGGCGTCGGCGTCGGCGCGGGGGTGCCGGCCTCGCAGAAGCTCGCGCTCGCGGTGGTGCCACGCGTCGCGATGGCGTCTTCGGCGACGTCGCGTTGCGGGCACGACTCGTCCTCGCTCCAACCGCGCCAGTCGCTCGCGCGGCCGAGGTTGGCGGCGTGGTTCGCCCAGCGCTGGTAGCCCGTGCCGCTCTCGGAGCGGAAGACCGTCGGCGTGACGCACATGCCGGCGGCGGTCGCGTCGGTCTGCTCCTGCTCGGCGAAGTCGAGGATGATCGCGTGCATCGCGTCGGTGCTGCGGTTCCAGCAGCAGGTGCGCGCCTCTTCGTAGGTGAGCTCGGCGAGCACGTAGTCCTCGAGGGTGCGGTGCTCCGCGTCGGTGCGCGCGCGGCTCCAACCGCGAAGCTCCGAGGTGAGCGCGTAGAGGCGGTCGAAGGCGTCTTCGCGTCGGGTGCGGGCGGCACAGCTCGCGGGGTAGTTGCGAAGGTGCGCGCGGGCGCCTTCGATCTGCTCGAGCGCGACGGCGATCTGCTGCTCGGGCGTGACGTCCGCGAGGATCGAACGGAACTCGTCGGGGCGGCGCGCGATGCGGGCGGTGTCGCCGGGATCGATGTAGTGGTCGAGGTCGGCCTCGCTCACGACGTTGCGCCAACGGCCGCTGACGCGAACGGCGGTGCGCCAGCGACGAATGCCGCCGCCGAGCTCCGCGTAGGCCGAGCCGTCGCTCGCCATGCCTTCGCCGCCGGTGTAGGCGAGCGTGAAGCTGGAGCGCGCGCGCGCGGGCTCCTCCCAGAGCGGCTGACGGCGGGGCATCGAGCCGCTCGCGAGCGCGACCTGGAGACGACCGGGGACGGGCTCGTCGACCTGCATGACGGGCATGACGTGGCCGATGCCGCGGCGCTGCCAACGCTCGAGGAGCGAGTCACCGGGCTGCGTGGCCGCGGGGACGATGTGGAACATGTTGGCCTCGTCCGCGAGGTTCGTGCTGCCGAAGTAGAGGAGCAGGAGGCGGACGAAGTAGCCGACGCGCTTGTTGAGGTAGAGCTCGTCGAAGTAGGCGCCGGCGCCGAGGCCACCGAGCGAGGGCACCGCGTCGTCGTCGCCGAGGCGGAAGCCGCGAAGGCGTGCGTCGCTCGGCCAGGCCTGACCGGGGCGCCAGGTGCTGGTGTGGTCGCGGTAGGCGGTGCGGAAGCTCGGGAAGCGCGCGATGACGGCGCCGTCCTTGTTCACGAAGCCGAAGTGACCGGCGAACATCGTCTGGCGGGTGTGCGCGTCCCAGCCCTGCACGAAGAAGGGCAGCTCGTACCAGCTCGCGAAGGTCGCGCGGAGGAAGAGGGCGACCTCGGCGCACTCGAGGGTGGGCGCGTCGAAGGAGCGGTCGCCGAAGGGCGTCGTGATGCGGAAGGTCTCGCCGTAACCGGTGGCGCGGGGGATACGCTCGAAGCTCGCGACCCAGCGGTCGAACTTCTGCTCCCAGGTCAGGCCGCTGTCCGCGGACCAGGCGACGCCGGCGGCGCGGGCGGCGGTCGTGGTGGTGTCGGTCCACGCGTTGCGGGCGGCCCAGACCTCGGTCGCGGCACCGTCGGCCACACGAGGGCCGGGGTCGCCGTCGGCGTCGAACTTGCCGTCCTCCGAGACGGTGGCCTCGGTCGGTCCCGGGACGCCGGTCTCTTCGTACGCTTCTTCCACGTACGAGCTGCCGCCGGGCGCGGCGCAGCCGGCGGAGAGGGTGAGGAGCAGGCGCAGGATGTAGGTGCGACGCATACGATGCCGCACAGCGAGAACCGTGCCGTGAACGGGGACCACGATATCGTTGGGGAAATTAGCGAATGGGGCTCACGGGTGGCGAATCGACCTGCCGATGTGCCTGGGGACTTTCGAGCGTAGTGGCGGGTGGAGGAGCCAGGGACGGAAACCGGGAACGTTCGGCCGAAGCCCTGACGGCATACCGTCACGCGCTCGCTCAAGTGGTTGAATTCATGGGATCGGCCGGGGTGACGGGGGCGTCCGTCGCGCGGCGTGTGGTCCCGTTCCTCCTCCCGCTCGCCACCAGGGCGACCGTCCACGGCAAACACACGAGGGCCACCTCCGACCAGTCGACGTCGAGGCCGTCTCGAGCGCCGAAGACGGACGCCACAGCCAAGAACCCCACCGCCCAGGCCAGCTCGTGACGGCGGCGAAGCCGGACGACGTTGCAGAAGAGGAAGAAGGCCGAGACGACGAGGAGCAACGCCCGCCCGACCCCGCCCGGCCAGTCCCAGGTCCAGGCCGAGGCGAAGGTGGTCAGCGCGACGAAGGCGAGGTCGAGGGAGGAGGCGCGCATCGGGGCTCCACGGAGCGAGTGGCGTGCCGGGACCGCTCGTTCGCTTTCGCGGGGA
Source organism: Sandaracinus sp. (assembly GCA_020633125.1). Classification (GTDB taxonomy): domain Bacteria; phylum Myxococcota_A; class Polyangia; order Polyangiales; family Houyiibacteriaceae; genus JACKEH01. The sequence goes on from JACKEH010000028.1 coordinate 23,621, forward strand.
AACCGGCGGGTTGCGAGGCGCGCGCCCTCGTCGACTCGTCCGTGGCCTCCACGCGGGCACGCCGAAATGTCGGAGCCCCCACTCGCGAACGCGGGCGGGGGCTCGACGTCGTGCCGGGACACGAGACGCGTCTCACATCGGGATGTCGGAGCGCTTGAGGCTGACGGTGCGGCGAAGATCGTCGATCGGACGCGCGATGCCGATGGCCTCCCGGACTCGCGCCATCGTCGCGCGGGCGAGGCTCCGGGCGCGCTCGGCGCCGTCCGCGAGCACCCGGTCGAGCTTCTCTTCGTCGGAGCGGAACGCGGTGTAGACGTCCCGCTTGGGTCCGAGCTCGGCGTCGAGTGCCTCGAAGAAGTCCTGCTTCGCGTGGCCCCAGCCGTAGTTCCCGGCTTCGAGCTTTCGCTTCATGTCGTCGGCGATCGAAGGCGTGAGCTGCTTGGTGAGCTCGTAGACCGTGGTCCCCTCGGCGACCTTCGGCTCCTCGAGCGTCTCGCTGCCGGTGGTGATCTTCATGACCACCTTTCGCAGCTCCTTGGCCGACGCGAAGAGCGGGATCGAGTTGCCGCGGCTCTTGGACATCTTCTCGCCGTCGAGGCCGGGGACCAGCGGCGCGTCCTCGCTGATGTGCGCCTCGGGGACCACGAGCACGCCGTCGCCGTAGACGTGGTTGAAGCGCACGGCGAGGTCGCGACAGACCTCGATGTGTTGCTTCTGGTCCTTGCCCACCGGCACCACGTCGGTGTCGTAGAGCAGGATGTCGGCGGCCATCAGCACCGGGTAGTAGAAGATGCCGGCGTTCGGCGCGGCGTCGCCCTTCGCGAGCGCGTCCTTGTACGCGTGGCCGCGCTCGAGCTGACCGGTCGCGACGAGGCAGCTGAGGATCCACGCGAGCTCGAAGACCTCGAGCACGTCCGACTGCCGGAAGAACACCGTGCGCTCGGGGTCGAGACCGCAGGCGAGCCAGGTCGCGGCGACGTCGTAGACGTTCTGCTGGAGCGCGACGGGATCACGAAGCGTGGTGATCGCGTGGTAGTCGGCGATGAAGTAGTAGCTCTTGAACTGCTCCGAGAGCTTCAACGCCGGACGGATCGCGCCGAGGTAGTTGCCGAGGTGCGGCGTGTCGGTGGGCTTGATGCCGGTGAGCGAGGTCTTGGTGCTCGCGTCGGTGGCCGTGGGGGTCATGGCCGGCGCATGGTTGCGCGCTCGGCTGCTCGGGGCAACGCGTGCTTTGCAGCGACGCGCGGACGGCGGAGGTGGGGCGTGCTACCACGCGCCTCCATGACGGACTTCTCGGATCGCCCCTTTCGTGTGCTCGGCATCCAGCAGGTCGCCATCGGCGGCCTCGACAAGCAGGCGCTGCGACGCTTCTGGGTCGACGTGCTCGGCATCGAGGCGCACGGCACCTACCGCGAGGCCGCACAGAACGTCGACGAGGACATCCTCCGCTTGGGCCACGGGCCGCACGCGGTGGAGATCGACTTGATGCAGCCGATCGATCCCGAGAAGGCGCCGAAGGTGCACGTGCCGCCGCTCAACCACGTGGGGCTCTGGGTGGACGACCTTCGCGTCGCGGTGGCGTGGCTGAAGGAGAAGGGCGTGCGCGTGCTCGGCGAGCCGCGTCCCGGTGCCGCGGGCTACGACATCGTCTTCGTGCACCCGAAGGGCAACGACGCGTTCCCGATCGGCGCCGAAGGCGTGTTGCTCGAGCTGGTGCAGGCGCCGCCCGAGGTCATCGAAGCGCTCGGTTGAGAGACGAGGCGCGTCACTTCAGGGCGCGGACGGCGAGGGAGAAGCCGAGCATGCTCCCCGTGGATCCCGCTTTCAGGAAGAGGAACGCGGGGCCTCCCACCCCGCGGAGCGAAGGCGAAGCCGAAGCGAGCGCACGCCGCGATGGCGAAGCCGAGCATCCTCCCCCACGAATCCCGCCCGACGGTTCGAAGGGCGAAGCCCTCGCCCGCGGAGCGCCGCAGCCGCCGCACCGGAGCGAAGCGCAGGGAGGACGGCGAGGAAGAGGGGCGTGCGGAAACTTTGTCGCACCCAGGCTTTCGCGTGGGCACGACCGTCTCGTGGAATCGTACGGCTCCATGGACTGCGTCCATTCCGCTTCGTACGATTCCACTTCGAACCCCCACCCCGCGGAGCGAAGGCGAAGCCGAAGCGAGCGCACGGCGCTGCGCGACGATTTGCCGCATCGCTCCGTGGTCGGGCTGCCGATAGACCACGGCCGTGGTCCGCGTCGTCCTCGCTCTGGTCCTGCTCGCGCTCGCGCCTTCGGCCGTGCGCGCCTGCAGCACGTGCACGGTGGGCGACCCGACGCTGACCGTGATGGGGGCCGAACAGCCGAACGACGGGCGGCTTCGTTTCTCCGGGGCGCTTCGTTGGCGCACCGAGCGCGAGGACGACGGAACGCGCCTGGTCGAGCGTCGGTTGGAGCTCGGGCTCGCGTGGTCGCCGGTCGCGCGCTTGACCCTCTCGGCGAACGTGCCTCTGGTGAGTCGGCGCGCGCGTTTTTCGAACCTCGCCGAGGAGCGCAGCTTCGGGCTCGGGGACGTCGACCTTCGCGCGCGTCTGCTGCTCTTTCGTGACCGCGCCCTCGCGCCGCGGCATTTGCTCGCGGCGGTGGTCGGTCTCGAGCTACCGACCGCGCTTCGCACGTCGGGTCCGTACGAGGACGACCCCGAGCAGCAGCCCGGAACACGCTCCTGGGATCCGATCGCCGGTTTGACCTACGGCTTCTTTCGCGCGCCCTTTTCGCTCTCGACGGTGGCGGTGGTGCTCGCGCCGCTCACCGAAGGCGTCGGGCGGGTGCGGGCGGGCCCTTCGGCGCGGCTCTCGACGCGGGCGCAATGGCAACCGTGGGAGGTCTTCGGATTCGCGCTCGGCGTGGACGCGCGAATCGACGGTCGGGAGCACGTGGACGGACAACGCGAGCGTGCGAGCGGCGGCGCGATCGTCTACGGAAGCGCGGGCGTGGTGGTCGCGCCGACCGAGGATGTGGTGATCGATCTGCGGCTCTCGCTTCCCGCGTGGCAGGCGCTGCGCGGCGGGCACGACGAAGGCGCGGTGATCTTCGTGGGGGTCGCGATCGATGCGTGAGCTTCGTCTGGCGCTCGGGCTGCTCGGGGTCGCGGCTTGCGTGGGCTACGACGCGGGCATCGAGCTCGCGGTCGAGCTGCGCATCGCGCCGCCGACGCAAGCGGTGCCGATGGGCGACGGCTTCGCGACCTTGAGCGAGGCGCGCCTGCGCGTGGCCGACGTGGAGCTCGTGCCGTGTGAGCTCGTGTCGCTCGGTGGAGGATTCGACGCCCCGCTCGTCGAGACGCTCTCGTTCGTGCGGTCGCGCGCCCACGCCCACGCGACCGCGCCGAGCGGCGACGCCTGGATGCTCGACGCGCGCCACGACGCGGGCGTGAAGGTGGGGCCGACGCTGCGACCGGCGCCGGGACGCTATTGCGCGATGCGTGTGCATCTCGAACCGACCGACGACGCGCCCAGCTTCGCGTTGGTCGGCGAGGTCGAGGGCGTGCCCTTCGAGGTGTTCGTCGACGCACCGCTCGACGTCGAGGTGCCGATGGAACGCACCCTCGAGGCACCGGAAGACGGTGGAACGATCACGCTCGACGTGGACCCCGCGTGTTGGCTGGCGCACGGCGTGCCGGAGGGAGAGGCGATCGCGGACGTGCTCGCTGGTTGTCTCTGACCGGGTGTCGACGGGGCTCGCAGGATTGTCTCGCAGCCGACGCATGAGCGAGCCGCCGCGGTCCATTCGTCGACGTGCCAGTTTCAAGCTCGGCCACATCACGAATCGACCGCGTTTCGTGGGCTCGTGGCGCGAAGCGCGGTGTCGGCGAAGCCGTGATGAGGCCGCGAAATCGCCGTTTTCTGCGAGCGACCAAAGGCAGGGAGCCCGACGGCGCGCGAGGCCGCGTGAGGGGGCGAGCCATCGAAACGCGGTGGCGCGAAGCGCCGACTCGGCCTCTGTCTCTGAGGCGCGAAGCGCGGTTCTTCCGTTCTCGCGCCCCGTTCGTCCGAAGCCGGGGAGCTTCTCCGCCCCCTCACGCGTTCAAGACGCGCAGCGTGCCCTTCACGACGCCGTAGCCGCCTTCGGTCCGAATCTCGGTGAGCGTCTCGCGCGGGGTCTTCTCGCCGCGCATCAGGGCGCCGTACGCGCTCACGAGGCGTGTCACGTCTTCGGCGCTCTCGCGCACGAGCTCGAGGCGGAAGCGCGCGACGCCACGCTCGACGAGCTGGGGCACGAGGTCGGCGGCGCTCTGCGCGCGGCCGTGAAAGACGGTGTTGCGGCAGCCGACGTCGGCTTCGACGGGATGCTCGATGCCCGCGCGGTCGCGCAGCGAGACGCGGTGTTTCTCGCAGGGGCGGCCGCAGCTTCGGTAGTCGGCGCCGTCGCTGAGCAAGGCGGCGATCACACAATGCTCCATGTGAAAGAGCGGCATCGGGTGGTGCAGCACGACCTCGGCGCGAGGCGCCAGCTCGTCGTCGAGCAACGCGAGGAGCTGCGCGGCGTCGAGGTCGAAGCTCGGCGTGAAGGCCACGAGGCCGCGACCGAGCACCTCACGCGCCGTGACGTGGTTGGTCACGTTGAGCGAGAAGTCGCCGAGGCGCGTGATGCCGTCGTCGGCGCTCGCGGCGTCGCGGAGGGCGCCGAGCCCACGCACGTAGAGCATCGAAGGCGCGAGGCTTCGAAGGAAACGATCGATCTTCTCTTCGCCCGGCTTTCGAATGCGCGGCGGCGCGAGCGCGATCGTGACGTCGGGGCGTCGCGCGCGGAGCGCACGCACGGCTTCGCCGGTGCCGGTGAGCTCGAGGAAGTCGAGGCCGATCGTGTCGGCGCCCGCGTCGAGCGCGGCGAAGGCTTGGTCGAGGTTGCGACAGAGCACGGTGAGCCCGCCGGTGGGCGCCGGAAGGTACGCCCGGCGCGGCAAGGTGGCGGCGGTGATCTCGGTGGTCGCGTGGCCGCGGTCGAGCGAGCGGACGAGCGCGTCGGTGAGCGCGCGGCGGGCGCGGTTGAGCGACGAGACGGGAAGGATGGCGTCGGCCGGAAGCGCGACCGTGAGCTTGCCGAGCTCGAAGGGTGTGTCGCCGAGCCGCTCCATCGCTTCGCGCACGCGGGACTCGTCGAGAGGCGTCTTGCGCGCGACCTCGAGCACGGCGTCCGCCACGACCTCGGCGACGTGGCCGCGGGCGCTCGTCGCACGAAGGGTGGGGGCCTCGCCGATCGCGCCACCCACCTCGACGTCGATCGGGATGCGCATCGGGTCGCGCTCGATGCGGGTCTGAATCTCGCGTTCGCGCGTCGGATCGCTCGTCTTGAAGACACGATGCCCGACGAGTGTGTCGTCGATCGTCACGTCGGGGCCGAGCCAGAGGTGATCGCCTTCGATCTCCCACACTCGGCCGCCGACCTCGCCTTCGCCGGCGCGGTGGCCCTCGACGAGCAGGCCGTCGCCGCGCCGAATCTCTTGCGCGGGATCGGGCACGTGAAGCCAGAGGCGGCCACGTCGTCTTTCGACCGCGGCCAAGGTGCCGAGCTCGAGGCCGCGGTGATCGCACGAGCGACCGTCGACGAGGCGCTGATGATCGACGCCGGGAAAGAAGCCGGGGCCGGAGCCACGCGAGAACGACTGCAACGCGTCGAGGCGGGTCGCGTCGCGGGCGGCCCTTCCTTCGGCGATGCCATCGCGCGCCTCGCGGTAGAGGCGCACCGCGGCGTCGACGTACTCGGGTCCCTTGAGGCGGCCTTCGATCTTCAACGACGCGATGCCGAGCTTCGCGAGCTCCGGCACGATCGACGATGCCTCGAGATCTTCGGGCGAGAGCAGGTGCGCGTGCGGGCCGAGGTCGCGTAGCTCACCGTCGACCACGAGGTCGTAGGGCAGACGGCACGCTTGCGCGCAGGCGCCGCGGTTGGCGCTGCGGCCCCCGATCGCCTCCGAGGTGAGGCATTGGCCGGAGTAGGCGATGCAGAGCGCGCCGTGCACGAAGACCTCGAGCTCGGCGTCGGGGGCCGTCTCACGGATCGCGGCGAGGTCGGCGAGCGACATCTCGCGCGCGAGGATCACGCGGGTGGCGCCGAGCTCGGTGGCGAGCTGCACCGAGCCGGCGTCGGTGCAGGTCATCTGGGTCGAGGCGTGAAGGGGGAGGGTCGGCGCGATGGCACGGACCAGGCGCGCGACGCCGAGGTCCTGCACGATCACCGCGTCGACGCCGGCCTTGGCGCATTCGCGAATCGCCGCTTCGAGCGCCGGGAGCTCGGCGTCGAAGACCAGCGTGTTCAACGTGACGTAGCCGCGGACCCCGTGCGCATGCAGGAAGTCCATCGCGTCGGCGAGCGTCTCCGCGGTCTGGTTGGTGGCGCGGGCGCGGGCGTTGAAGCCGGCGTAACCGAAGTAGACGGCGTCGGCGCCGGCACGCACGGCGGCGCGCATGGCTTCGGGGCTTCCGGCGGGGGCGAGGATCTCCACCGCCGAGGTGTAGCAGGCGCGCGCGCCGACACGAGCGCGCCCGGTCGAGGCCTCGATCGCGGTCAGCCGCCGAGCCAGGCCGTCATGCGATCCGCGTGAAGCGTCAGCACGACGGTCGTCGCGGCCAGGCCGGTGAGCGCCAACGCCTCGGCCCACGAGACACGTGAGTCCTCGCGCACCTGCTCGGGGGCAGCGATTCGCGCCAGCGGCCACGCGAGGACGCTCGCCCCGAGCGCGGTCGGCCGCGGGGCGTTCGTCGAGTCGGTTTTCGTTTCGCCTCCAGTCACGAACGAGGGGATCGCGAGCACGAGGGTGACGTATGCTCACCGCGCTCGTCGTCGCGGAGCTCCGCGGAGCGTCGAATCGGGATCCTGCGCCACGCGGACGCGAAGGCCTGGGATCTCGCGAACAAGCTGCCCCACGAACGCGTGGTCCGCAGTCGAACCACTCCGTTTCCAAACTTTCCGTCCCCGGAGACGTCGGAAGCGTTCGGGTCGACCCTCGCTACAGGAGGGCGACCCTCGTCGAGCCCCCCGAAGAAGAGAGCCCATGCACTTCGCTCGCGTCGCGATCGCGCTGTTCCTCCCCCTTCTGTTCACCGCCCCCGCCCTGGCCCAAGGCCTCGAGCTCTCGCTCCACGGGCACCTGAACCCTCGCTACGGCGAGGAGCTCCGGGTCGCGGGCACGGCCTACGAGGTCGACGGTCTCGCAGAGCTCAAGCCCGCCCGTGGGTCGCAGGTCGTGCTGCGGCTGCGGGACTATCAGCGGCAACGGTGGGTGGTCGTGCAGGAGTCGACGGTGCCGGCCGACGACCGTGGTCGCTTCAGCGGCTCGGTGGCGATCCCGGAAGCGCGCTTCGCCTCCGCGCAGCTTCAGGTCGAGGTGCGCAGCGGGCAGCAGACGCGGACCTTCGACTACGGGCTCGGCATTCAGCAGCCGATCGCGATCGACCTGCGGACCGACCGCAACCGCTACGAGCCCGACGAGACCGTGCACGTGTGGGCGCGCGTGCATCGACTCTCGAACGGCGCACCGGTCGCGCGACGAAGCGTGAAGGTGACGGTGCGCGATCCGCAGGGGCGGCCGCTCGTCGAGCGCACGATGCCGACCAGCGATGCGGGCATCGCCTCGCTCGAGCTCCCGTTGCCGGCGAGCGCGGCGGACGGGCACTACGCCGTGCAGGTGCAGCTCGAAGACTCGATCGCGGAAGCCGGCGCGGCGTCGGGTTTTCAGGTCGCGCGTCGCACGGTCGAGCGTCTGCAGGTCGACGCGACCCTCGATCAACGGGTCGTCGCGCCGAGCGCACGTCTGACGGGTCGGGTTCGGGTGCGCACGCCTTCGGGGGTGCCGATCGCGAACGCCGCGGTGCAGCTCACGATCGAAGGCCGCAACAGCGAGGTCCTGACCGACGCAGAGGGCATCGCGCCGATTCGGCTTCAGGCGCCCGCCTACCTCGCGGGCGACGTGCAGGCGCAACAAGTGGTCGTGCGGGTCGCGCATCCTGCGCACGGCGTGCTTCACGTGGTCGCGCCCTTCTTGCTCTCGCGGGTGGAGTGGCGCGTCGAGGCCACGGCGGAGAACGGCGGGCTCGTCCCCGAGGTCGATGCGGAGGCGATGCTCCTGGTCACCGATCCACGCGGCGAGCCGGCCCCGGCGGGCAGCGAGATCACGGTGCGCGGGGCCTCGGTCGTGCGTGGCTCCGTGACGCTTCGAACCGATCGTCACGGCCTCGCGGTGTTGCCGATGCGCGTGCCCGACGGAGCGGCGGGGCCGCTTCGCAACGAATGCGGCGGGCGTTTCGCGACGCGCGTCGACGTGGAGGTGCGACCGGCGATCGAAGGCGCGCGCTCCACGTTCGCGCGGGTGTGTGTGCCGGTGAGCCCGGACGCTCGCGTGCGTGGTCGCGTGCGGGAGCGTGTGGTCGAGCCCGGAGGCACGGTCGCGATCGCGCTCGATCGGCACCCGGAAGTTCGCGGGCGCGAGGTGCTCGTCGAAGCCCTCGCCGAAGGTCGCGTGGTGGCGGCGACCCACGCGCGAGGCGACGAAGGTCGGCTCACGCTGCCGCCCGGGGTGTCGGGGCTGCTTCAGATTCGCGTGCGTCCGGAGCTCGCGCACGACGCGCGTCATCCGCTCGACGAGCCGGGCGGCTCGCAGCTCGGTGTCGGCTCCTTGGACGCGGTGTTGGTGCGCCCGCGGGACGCGTTTGCGCTCTCGATCGAGACCGGTCGCGACGTCTTTCGCGTGCGCGAGACCGCGTCGCTCGCGCTTCGCACCACGGCGTCGTCCCCGCGGGCGTGGGCCGCGGTGGTCGCGCGCGACTTGATGATGCACGGAGGCGAGGAGCCCTTCTCGCTCGCGTGGATGCGCGGCGCGTTGACGGATGCAGCGGCGCGGCCCGACACCGAGGAAGCGACGCTCTTGCTTCGTTCGGCGCTCACGGCGGGGCTCTCGCCCGACACCAAGCCGCATCGCGCGCCGCCGCTGGTTCAGCCTTATTGGCGCGACGGAAACGAAGGCGGGCACCAAGACGGGACGCTGCGGGATCCGGTGGCGATGCGCGACGACATGTTGCGTCGGCACGTCGGCCAGATCGCCGCGCAGCTCGAGCGCCTCGTGCAGCAACGCGTGCACGACCCGAACCTCCGCCGCGGGTTCTTGATCGAGCGCGGGGGCCGCTTCGACTTCGACCCCGAGGCGTTCGCGACCTTGCGTCGCGAGCGCGCCTACGCGCCGGACAACCTCGGTGGACAACCGGTGACGCTCGCGATGGTACGCGCCGCGGATCCCAGCTTCTCGTTCGACGCCGTCGCGCGCCGGCTCGCGCGTCAGCACCTCGTGCGGCTCTTGGTCGCGCTCTCCCGGTTGACCGACGGTGACGACGCGCAAGCTGCGCGGGCTTCCGCGGGCCAGCCGCCGGAGCGTTGGCTCTCGCGCCTCGTGCAGCTCGGCGTGCTCGGGCCCAACGACTTGCTCGACCCGTGGGGGCGTCCGTTCGAGCTGCGCCCGAGCGCGACTCCGCGCGTGCTCTTCAGCGAGCGCGCGCCGAATTGGGAGCTCTCGAGCTCCGGTCCGGACGGTCGCTTCGGCACCGCCGACGACGTGCGGGATCCCTTCGTCCGCGTGGTGCCCGAAGGCACGCCCTTCGCCGTCGCGTCGGGCGAGGACCGCTTGATGAAGTCGCTCTCGACCCTCGCGCCCGGGCCGCAGACCTTGCAGGCCATGGCGCAAGCCTACGCGAGCGTCAGCCTCGCCGCGCGCGACGAACAACGCGCCCGCACCGTGACGGCGACCGTGAGCGAAGGCGGGGAGATGCTCGCCGACGACATGGCCGAGGCGTCGGGCTACGGCGGCCTCGCGCTCGGTGGATCGGGCCGTGGGGGCGGGGGAGCGGCGTTCGGTGCCGCCGCGATGGCGGAACCCGCGCCGGCGCCTCCCGGAGCGCGTCGCCAAGCGCGCACCCGCGCCTCGGCCGACGAGGCGGAGATGCCCATGGAAGAAGCGGCCATGGAGCGGGCCGAGATGGACGAAGACTCGCGCAACGCGCAGCAGGTCGTGATCAACGGGCCGAGCTCGCCGATGGCGCAGCTCAGCGCGATCGTGCGTGAGGACTTCCCCGCGACGCTCCGGTTCTGGGCCGAGGTGCCGCTCGACGGAACCAGCACCACGATCGAGCTTCCGCTCGCGGACGCGCTCACGACCTACCGCGTCGAAGCGATCGCGTGGACCGACACGGGCTGGGTGACCACCGCGAGCACCGACGTGCGGGTCGATCAGGAAGCCACGGTCGACGCGCCGGTGCCGGGCTTCGCGACGGTCGGCGACGGATTGCGTGTGCCGGTGCGTGTCCAGAACCGGACCACGCAGCCGCTCGAGGTTCGGGTGGTGATCGAGGCCGAGGGGCTCGGCGTGACGTTGCCGCAGGAGCAGCGCATCACGGTGCCGCCGCGCGACGCGATCGAGCGCATCGTGCCGATCGCCACGCCGAACGCCGGAAGCGGGCACCTCGTCGTGCGTGTGCTTCGCGCGAGCGACGGCGCGCCTTACGACGCGGTTCGCCGCCCGGTGACGGTCTTCGAGGACGGCTGGCTCGTTCGTGATCGACGGGAGGTGTTGACCGAGCCCGGCCAAGCGGTCGCGGAGCTCTCGTTCACCACGCCGCAAGGCGCGAGCGAGCGCGGTCCGGGCGAGCTGCGGGTGGTGCCGGCGACGGCGCTCTTCGGCGACCTCGCGACCTACGCGGATGGAACGAGCGTCGCAGGGTGGGGCCTGGCCCTTCGCGGCGACACGATTCCCGAGAGCGTGTTGCTGCGGGCGCGTGCGGTGTTGCGTGCGGCCGACCCGGTCGAAGAGCACGACCTCTACGGCGACCCGGTCGAGCTCGGCCGGGCCATCTCCGCGATCTGGAACGACGCGACGGTCGGGGATGCGATCGTGCGCCGTGGTCTGCGTGCGATGAGCACGCAGCTCGGGGAGAGCCCGAGCGCGCCCGATGCGGGCCGTGCCTACGTCGCCGCGCGCACGGTCTTGGCGCTCGCGCCGACGCTCTCGCGGCTCGGGCAACGACGGCAGGTCGCGCCGACGCTTCGCACGCTCGTCGACCGGTTGAGCCGCGACGCGGGGAGCGGCGCCGTCGAGGTGAGCGATCAGCCCGTGCTTCACGCGACGGTGGCCGCGGCGCTCGCGCTGGCCGGCGAGAACGACCGCGCGAAGGAGCTGCTGCGCCGCGTCGAACGTTTCGTCGTGCGCCTCGAGCCCTTGCCGAGCGGCGCGGCCGAAGAGGCGTTCCTCGAGGACCCGTCGAACGCGGGGGAGATTCACGCGCGCATCGCGCCGACCTCGCTCGTCGTGCTGGCGCACGCGGGGCTCGGGCAACCGTCGGAGGGGCTTCCTTTCTTGCGCAACCTCGTGGCGCTCGCGGGCGGGTCGGAAGCGTGGGACGTGGAGACGCGTGCGCTCGCGACCGCGGCCGCGTCGACGCTCGCGGGGGGCTCGGCGGGTGCGCAGATGACCGCAACGCTCGACGGGCGACCGCTCGAGCTTCGCGCGTCGGACGAGGACGCCGGCGTGCGCCTCGCGGTGGTCGCGGGCATGGCCCGTCCCGGACGCCACGTGATTCGGGTGGAGCACGCCGGGGCGTTCGCGCTCGCGTTCGTCGACGTTCGCTACGGTCGCGCGTGGGATGCGCCGCCGCAGCGCACGTTGCGCGCCGACCTGCAGCTCGACGGACCGCTCGGGCCGCGAGACGCTCGCGCGGGGCTCTTGCTCACGATTCGCAACCGCGAAGCGCGGGTGCTCGAGCGTCCGGTGGTGGAGATCGATCTGCCGGCGGGCACCGAGCTCGACGAGCCGACGCGTGAGGCGCTGCTCGGCGCCGCGCGTGGAGCGCCGACCCAAGAGGGGCGCACGCTTCGGCTTCCGCTTCGGCCGCTGGCGCCGGGTGGCTACGTGCGCATCCCGCTTCCGCTGCGCTGGAGCGTGGGGGGCAGCTTGCGGGGCCTCGGGGTCGTGCTCGTCGACGAGGCGCAGCCGCCGAGCGGGGAGGGTGGGCGCGCCGGCGCGTTGCTGCCTTCGCGTACCGTCACGATCGACGACCGCGGCGCGGAGCCGGAGACGCCGGAGGGCAACGCGTCGCCGGTGCCCACGCCGCCACCGCCACCGCCGCCGCTCTTGCCGGTGGAGCCTTTCGGTCCGGTCGCGTCGGTGTCGAGCACGGTCGTGCCCAGCGTCTTCGCGCCGAGCTCGATGCTGCCGAGCGTCGTCGCGCCGAGCCGGATGCTACCGAGCGTGGTCGAGGAGGTGCGCTCGTGAACGCCTCGTCCCGATCCACGACGCGCTCGCGTCTTCGCCACTCTCTCGCTTCGAGCCACTTCATGTCGCGATGTCTCCTCTCGTTCCTTCTTGCCGCGAGCACCTTGGCCAGCACGGCTTCGGCGCAGGTGGCGGGCCGTCGTCCCGTCGCGGCGGGCGACGTCACGGGCGTCGAGCTGCAGCTCGAAGGCAGCTTGAGCGTCGAGCGTGGCTCGACCTTGCGTTGGGCCGTGGTGGCCTACGAGGTCGTCGGCCTCGATCGTCTTCGGCCGGCGCCGGGCGCCGAGATTCGGCTCGCGACCTCGCTTCGTCGCCGCTCCGACGACGACGTGGGGCCCTTGGTGGTGACCGCGGACGCACGTGGTCGTGCGGTGATCGAGCTGCCGATCCCGAACGACGCGCCCGACTCGATCGGCGCGACCCTCGACGTGCACGCGCGCCGTGGGGTGACGCGTCGCTTCGAGCTTCGCGTGCAGACGCGTGAGCCGCGTCAGCTCGTGCTCTTCGGTGCGGAGAACGCGCCCGCGCCGGGACGGCTGCCCGTGTTCGGGCGGCTCTCGACGACCGCCGCCGGCGTCGCGGACGCGGAGATCAAGCTCGTGTTGAACGACGGACGTGGTCCGCTCGGCGCCCCCGCGCGGGTGCGTACCGACGCGGCTGGCCTCTTCAGCCACGAGTTCCGCGTTCCCCGCGAGGCGGAGGGCGCGCTGCGGGTCGAAGCCACGGGGCCCTCCGACGGAAGCGACGCCGAACGCCGGCCGCGTGCGGCGTGGACGGCGACGATCGCACAGCCGTCGGAGCCTCCGCTCGTCGTCGCGGTGCGACCGATGCGCTCGCTCGTCCGTTCGCAAGAGCGGGTCGAGGTCGAGGTGTTGGTGCGTCGCGCCGACGGGCGACCGGTTCCCGAGACGCGGCTTCGCATCGGCGGCGGACCGATCCCGCTCTTGCTCGAAGAAGAGCAGCGCACGCGCGAGCGCTTCGCGGTCACGGACGCACGCGGTCGCGCGCGGCTCACGTGGGAAGCGCCGCGCGTCGGCGGCACCCACGCGGACCAGACGATCACGGTGCAGGCGGGGCGCGCGGGCATCGGTCGTGGCGTGGGGCAAGCGTCGGTGCGCGTCAGCGATCGCCGCCACGCGTCGCGCCTCGCGGTCGAAGGCGGGGTGCTGGTGCCGGGGCTCTCGGCGCGGGCCTTCGTGCGCGTGACCACGATGGATGGGCTTCCGGTCGCAGCCGGCGTGCCGGTCGTGGTCGAAGGACCGCGCGTCGGTCGGGCCGAAGGCGTGACGACCGAAGGCGGTGTGGTCGCGGTGGATCTGCGTGTCGGCGCGCCGCGGGACGGGGACCGCTGCGGCGGGTTGGCCGCGACGGACGTCGTCGTGACGGTGGCGGGCGAGGCTTCGCCGCCGCGTTGCCTTCCGGTCGACCCCGACGCGGCCGTGCGCGTGCGCTTGTCGCGTGGCCTGCTCGTGGCAGGCGAGACGGTGCAGGTGAGCGTCGAGCGCACGTCGCTCGCGCGAGGCATGCCGGTCGCGTTGGTCGCGATGCGACGTGATCCTTCGGGCACGCTCGAACCGCTCGCGACGGTGGTGCTCGAGGGCCGCGAGGATGCGATCCCGATGACCTTGCCGCCCACCGCGCGAGGCGAGGTGCTCGTGCGCGCGCGGCCGCTGGCTTCGCCGGGGGACCAAGAGGTTCGCGGCGGATTCGCGGCGCTCTACGCGCTCGGTGCGGCCCCGGCGACGACCACGGCCGAGGCGGTGGTCGAGGACGCGTCGATCGTCGCGCGCGTGACGGGAAGCGAAGGCCTTCGCCTCGCGCTCGCGGTGCCGTACGGCGACGACACGCGGCTTCGCGCGCAGCTCGAAGCGTTGGCCCACGGGCCCTTCGCGGACCTGCGCGGCGCGCCGCTGACCGACGCGACGGTCGCTGCGATGTTGGCCGAGCGCACGCCGATGGACGTCGCCGCGCCCGCGGTGCTGCGAGGCACGACGCGTGCGTCGGTGGAGCCGGCACCCGAGCCGAACAACCCCGAGACGCACGGCCTGCTTCGTGACCCGTGGCGCGCGAGCGCGCGTTTCGTCGAAGGGCGTCTGGCGTTGCTCTTTCGGGCGATCGAAGCGCGCGTGAACGCGGCCGTGCCCGAGCAGCTCGACGAGGTGGCGGTGCAGCGCAACGGTCGCTACTCCTTCAACCGTCAGCTCCTCGCGTCGCTCGCGGACGGTAGCCTCGGCAGCGAAGGTGCGACCGGACTGGGCGGTGAGCCGCTGACCATCGAAGGCCTCGAAGCGCTCGATCGCACCTTCGGCTACGACGCCGTCGCGCGCCGCATCACGCGCGAACGTCTCTTCGTGCTCTTGCTCGCGATGCGCGAGTTCGTGCAGCAGAACACGCTCGACCTCGCGTGGACGCGGCCCGGCGATCCGACGCTCTGGATGGAGCGCCTGAAGAACCGTCACGTCGCGGGCCGCTACGTCTCGGCCGGCATGTTGGTCGACGGTTGGGGGCGTCCCTTCCGTCTGGTGGCGACGGCGCGGCCGCGTTTCGCCGCGGTGCAGCCGGTGGTCGGCTACGAGCTGGTGAGCGCAGGCCCCGACGGTCGCTACGGCAACGGCGACGACCTCGTGGATCCGACCGCGCGGGTGCTGCCGTCCGGCTCGCTCTACGGCGACGCGGTCGGCGAAGACGCGTTGGTCGCGCGTCTTCACGGGGTCGAGCTCGGTCGCGCGACGCTCGCGCTCGCGGCAGGCGCGTTCGGCGCGCCGCGACCGCACATCGCGCCGCCGCCGGACGAGAGCCGTCCCCAGACCGCGCTCGGGGAGCTTCCGCCGCGTTTCGAGGCGGACCCGCACGCGCTCGCCTTGCTCCGGCCCACTCGCCCGGCGAGCTCGGTGGTCGCGCGGGGTGATCTGCGGCTGCCGGTCGGCCGTGAGCCGCGCACGTGGCGTCTGATGGTGCTCAGCGCGAGCGCGACCGGCGAGCTCGCGTTTGCCGCGGATGCCACCCGCGCGGGTGCGCCCGTGCTCGCCGACCTCGCGTTGCCCTCGCGGCTTCGCGTGAACGAGCCGCTCGCCTTCCCGCTGCACCTCACGAACGTGACCGAGCAGGAGGCGCGTTATTCGCTCGTGGCGAGCGCGGAAGGCATCGGCGTCGAGCTGCCGAACGAGATCACGCTTCCGGCCGGCGAGACCCGCAGCGTGAACGTCGCGCTCTCGGCGCGCGAGGAAGGCCGCCACGCGGTGGTGGTCGAGGTGAAGTCCGGCGAGCGCACGTTGCAGGACGCGCGGGCGCGGGTCGGCGTCGACGGGGGAGGCCATCCGACGCGGCGACGCGCCACCGGCGTGGCCGGCGACTTCGAAGCCACGATCGAGATTCCCGGCGACGCCAGTGGAACCCGCAGCCGTCTGGTGATCGTCGGCGCGGACGCGCTCGCGGCGGATCCGGATTTGGACGAGCTGCGACGCGACGACCCCGCGCTCGTGGCGTGGTCGGACACGATGGCGGGTCGTTCGCTCGAGCCTTCGCTGCGCGCGCGCTTGCTGCGTGGTGTCGGGCCGGACGGCATGGTCGCGGGCGAGGAGCCGGCGCTCTCCACCGCAGCGGCCGTGATCGCGCTCTCGGCGCTCTTCGACGAGAACGGCGAGCCGGACGCGGAGGCTCGAGCCGCGCGGGCGCGTGTCGCGTCGCGCATCGGTGGCCTGCCGCCCTTTCACGACACCGACGGAGTCGCCGGGCGCACGCGCATGATGGCGGCGTCGTTGGCGGCGCTCGCGACGAGCGGCGCGGTGGAGCCCTTCCGCGGGTCGCACGACGAGGTCATGCATCGCCCGAGCAGCCACGATCCGGTGGCGAACGCGATCCGGGTGTGGATGCCGCAGCTTCGACGCACGCTGCGCGAGCGACCGGCGGACGCCTCGTTGCTCGCACGCGCGGCGGGCGCGCTGCTGCTCGCCGACGCACGCGACGGGCACGGCCGCGCGATGTACGCGAAGGTGCGGGACTCGCTCGCGAGTGACGGGCTGGTCGCGGGCATGGAGCGGCGGAGCCTCGCGGACCGGCTCGCGGGCTCGCTCGCGTTCGTGCTCGCGGCGCATCAGGTCGGCGACGTGGAGAACGCGGAGCGGGTGCTTCACGCCGTGATGCGGCGAAGCGGGTCGATCTCGGGTCGTGGCGGCGAGCTCTCGTTCTGGTGGCTCGCGTGCGGCGCGTACGGCGCGCTGGGCGCGACCCCGAGCTCGGTGCAGGTGGACGGTCGCGAGGTGGCGCTCGAACGCGGGGTCGCAACGGTGGACCTCGAGCTCGCGGCCGGTCGCTCGCGCTCGGTGCACGTCGTCTCGCAGGGCGGGGCGGTCATGGCGCGGGTCGAGGCGGTCTTCGCGAGGCCCTTCGACGCACGGCGTGAGGGACGCATGGAGCTGTCGATCGAAGGCTCGGTGGGCCGGGTCGGCGAGCTCGCGGCGCTCGAGCTGAACGTGAAGTCGCTGTCGTGGCACGACGCGGCGGTGCTCGAGGTGCAGCTCCCGGCGGGCGTCGAAGCCGACGAGCGTCTGTTGGCAGCGCTTCGCGCCAACGGCGTGGTACGGGACGCCGAGGCGCGCGAGCCGGGCTTCGTGCGGCTGACGCTCGTGCCCCTCGAGCCGCAGCAGCAGGTCGCGATCGCGTTGCCGCTCCGCTGGCGTGCGGCCGGGCGTGTGCGTGGCCTCGCCGTGGTCGGGTACTCGGCCGCGACGCCCGAGCGCATGACGGTGTTGCCGGCGCGGGTGTTGGAGGTCGGCGCGGAGCAGTGAGCGGGTGACCGCGCTTCGTGCCACGGGCTCGGAGTCGGAGACCGCGCTTCGCGCCACGGAGACGGAGACGGAGACGGAGACGGAGACGGAGACCGCGCTTCGCGCCACGGAGACGGAGTCGGAGACGGAGACCGCTTCGCGCCACGGAGACGGAGTCGGAGACGGAGACCGCTTCGCGCCACGGACACGGAGACGGCGCTTTGCGCCACGGACACGGAGACGGCGCTTCGCGCCACGGAGAAGTCGGAGTCGGAGACCGCGCTTCGCGCGACGGAGACAGGACGGCGCCTCGTGCCACGGAAGCACGCGCACCGCGGTGGATTCGCTCTGTCCGTGACGGTGTCCGTGTCGCGAAGCGACGTCTCCGTCTCTGTCGCGGAGGTCGCGAAGCGACGGTGTCGCGAAGCGCTGCCCCGGCGCCCGTCCCGCACGACGAGGGAAGAATCTGAACGCCCCTCGTCGTACCCTGCGTCCTCGATGCGAACGCTTTCTCTCGCAGGGCTCTCCCTCTTGGTTCTCTCGGCTTGTGGCGGCGACGACGGCAACCCCTCCGACGTCGACGCGGGCTCGGGTTTCGACGCCGGCACGCCGGTCCCGGACGCCGCGCTGCCGGACGGCGCCGTGCCGCCGATGCCGGATGGTGGTTCCGACGGCGGTACCGACGCGGGCATGGATGCCGGCCCACCGTGCGAATGTCCGACCCTGCCCACCACGTGCGAGGCGCCGACCCCGCTCGTCTTCGGGCCCGCCGACCCGGACTTCCGCGCGCAGCTCTTCCAGGTGATCGCTTGCGCCGACGAGACGCTCGACCTCGCGGTCTACCTCTCGAGCTGGGATTGCTTGGCCGACGCGGTGGCCGCTCGCCTGACCGCGGTGCCCGCGCTGCAGGTGCGCATCGTCGTGGACGACGACCTCTGCCCCGTGATGGGAGCCACGCGCGATTGCGCGCTCGGCGCGCTCGCCGGCCATCCCCGCGTGACCTTCGCGGACGACGACCGCAGCGCCCTCATGCACCACAAATACGTGATCGCCGACGGAGAGCTCGCGTGGGTCTCCTCGGCGAACTTCTCGTACAACTCGTTCTGCGAGGAGTCGAACGTCTCGGTCGTCGTCGACGACGCCGCCATCGTGGCCGGCCTCGAAGCCGAGCTCGATCGTTTCGTCGGAGGCGCGGCGGGGCCCATCGTGCGCACCCCCAACGAAGGCGCCACGGCCACGCTCTACTTCAGCCCGGAGACGCCGGTGACCATGGCGCCGACGTGGTTCCGCGCGATGGAGACCGCCTTCTCCGAAGCGACCACCTCGATCGACGTGATGATCTACTCCTTCACGCGCACCGAGCTCTCGACCGCGATGCTCGCCGCGCGCGAACGCGGCGTGACGGTCCGCGTGTTGACCTCGTACCGCTTCCGCAACGAGGCCCCGATTGCTGCGCTTCGTGCGGCGGGCGTGGAGGTTCGTGCCTCCGACGTCCACCAGAAGACCGCCGTGATCGACGGGCAGACGTTGATCCTCGGCAGCGCCAATTGGTCGATGAACGCGTGGGAGAGCAACGAGAACAGCCTCTGGTTGCGCGATGCTGCGATGGCGGAAGCGGCGAGCGCCGAGCTCGACCGCCTCTGGGCCACCGCCGACGTGCTCACCGACTGACGCGGCCCTCACGAAACGAAACGAGCCGGCTCTCACGAGTCGGCTCTCTTCGTTCGAGCGGAACCGTCAGGCCTTCTCGCCCTTCCAGTGCACCGAGTAGAGGTCGCGTCGGCGGTCGCCCCACGTGCGCACGGTGCCGGTGCGTTCGGTGCGCCGGAGCAGCTCGAGGTCGAGCTCGTGCACGAGCATGGTCTCCATGTTCGCGGTGGCCTCGACGGCGATTCCGTCACGGTCGAAGGGAATGTCGGAGGGCGTGAGAATGCAGCTCTGTGCCCAATGAATGTCGGCGCCTTCGACCTCGGGAAGGTTGCCGCACGCGCCGCTGAGCACCGAGTAGACGTGGTTCTCGATGCAACGCGCCTGCGCGCAGGCACGCACCCGCACGTGCCCCGAGCGAATGTCGGTGTTGTACGGCACGAAGATCAGCCGTGCGCCCTTCGCCTTCGCGATGCGCGCCTGCTCGGGGAACTCGGTGTCGTAACAGATCGAGATCGCGATCTTCCCACGGTCGGTGTCGAAGACCTTCACCTCGTCCCCACCCTGCACGCCCCACCACCGCTTCTCGCTCGGCGTGACGTGGATCTTGTATTGGCGGTCGACGCGCCCGTCGCGGTGGAAGAGGTACGCGATGTTGTAGAGCTTGCCGTCTTCGATCGTGAGGTGCGTCCCCGCGATCACGTTGACGTGGTAGCGAATCGCCAGCTTGCCGAAGTGCTCGAGGTACGCGCCGGTGAACTGGTCGAGCCGCCGCACCCCCTCACCCGGCCGGCCTCCCCCGACCAAGCCGAGGAGCTGGTTGGTGAGCAGCTCCGGGAACAGCAAGAAGTCGACGCGGTATTCGCTCGCGGTGTCGACGAAGAACTCCGTCTGCTTCGCGAAGTCGTCGAAGCTCTTCACCGGGCGCATCTGGTATTGGACGCTCGCCACGCGCACTCGCGAACGCGCGCGCGGACGGCTCGCGGGGACGTATTCGTGGTTGAGCCACTCCATCAGGACCGCGTGGCCCTTCGATTCGGCGTCGTTCGGGATGTAGCCGTCGAGCACCGAACGAATCGTGAACCCGTTCGAGAGCTGCGCCGTCAGCACCGGGTCCGTGAGCTCCTTGCGCACCACGCGCCGCACGTACTCGCGCGCGTCCATCGCGTCGGCGTGCGCCGCAAAGCCGGGGATACGTCCGGCCACGACGATCTTGCGAAGCCCGAGCCGCTCCACGAGCTCCTTGCGCACTTCGTAGAGGCGTCGCGCGAGCCGCATGCCGCGTGCGTCCGGCGACACGCAGATGTCGATGCCGTAGAGCACGTCGCCGCTCGGGTCGTGGTTGTCGAGGAAGCCGCCAGGCACGATCTCGTCGAAGGTGTGGTCGTCTTCGTATTCCTTCGCGCTGAGCACGAGCGAGCTCGAGCTCGCGACCAGCTCGCCGTCGAGCTCGATCGCGATCTGGCCCTCGGGGAAGGTGACGATGTGGTTCGCGAGCTGTTCGGCGGTCCAGGGCGAGAGCGTCGGAAAACAACGTCGCTGCAGCTCACGAAGCGGCTCGACGTCGCCGTCCTCGAGCGGGCGGATGATCAAGCGGGCTTCGGAGAAGTCGTCGTCTTCGCGTTCTTCGGACATGCCTGCGCTTCTACAGCCCAGGCGTCCAAACGTCACGTGTCGTGGCCGCTCGCCTCGGGAGGCGGCTCCGATGCGTGGCCCTTCGCCTCACGACGCGCTCCTTTCACCGTGACTTGCAGTCCCCGCGGCTCGCGGCGCGCGTACGCGACCGCCCACCCGAAGCGCTCCGCGCCTTCGCGCACGATCGCCAAACCGAGCCCGCTTCCCTTCGGGTCTCGGGCGCGCGCGGCGTCGCTGCGAAAGGTCCGGTCGCCCAGCCGCGGCAGCTCGTCCGGCGCGACGCCGGGGCCGTCGTCTTCCACCACGAGCGAGAAGCCGTCCGCAATGCGTCGGAGCACCACCGCGACGTGGCCGCCGTGCTCGCCGTAGGCGATCGCGTTCTGCACGAGGTTCGT
The DNA here is from genome assembly GCA_020633125.1 of Sandaracinus sp. Taxonomy (GTDB): domain Bacteria; phylum Myxococcota_A; class Polyangia; order Polyangiales; family Houyiibacteriaceae; genus JACKEH01. Next base: position 44,357 of record JACKEH010000028.1, read on the forward strand.
GATCATCTGCTCGGTCCACGTCGGCTCGGCGCACACGTGCACGGGCTCGTCCGGCACGCTCGCGACGAGCTCGATCCCCTGGCGCCGCGCGAACACCCGCTCGCGCCCTTCGACCCGTGCGACGACCTCGGCGAGGTCCACACGAGGGTCGCCGTCGAGCAGGTTCCAGCCTTCGCCCAGGCGGGTCGCGAGCCGAAGGTTCGTCGTGAGCGAGGCGAGGTAGACCGCGTCGTTCGTCGCGCTGCGCAACGACGCGCGCGCGTCTTCGTCCAGCTCGGCGTCGGCGAGCGTCTCGAGCGCGAGCTGCAGCGAGGTGATCGGCGTGCGCAGATCGTGCGCGACGTCGGCGACGAATCGTTCGAGCTCTTCGCGCTGCGCCAGAATCGTCGCTTGGTCCGAGAGCACCCGGTGATGCGCTTGGTCGACCGCGCGCGTCACGTCGCCGAGCTCGTCGTCGGCTTCGAGGTCGCCGGGGGCGTAGCTGTCCCGACCGACCGAGCGCGCGGCCCGCCGAAGCCGCGCGACGCGCGCACGCACCGGACGCACCAAGAGGAAGAGCGCGAGCAGCGCGGTGACGATCAACGTCGAGATCAACGTCGTCGCACCCGCCCAGATCGCGTGCTCGCGCATCTCGGGACGCCGCTTCCAGCGCATCAACGCGTACGCGCACGGGCTCTCGGGCTCGAGCGCGCCGCGCAAGAGGGCGCGCCCTCCGAAAGGATCTCCGTCCAGGAGCTCGAGTGGAATCGGCTCGCCCGAACGGGCCTCGGCCAAGAGGGGCTCGGGCATCGCGGGCGCGTCCGCGAACGACGAACGGCCTTCGGCGTCGTACGCATGAAAGTCGACGCCGTCGGGATCGAAGAGCGAGAAACCCTCGGGGTTCGCCTCGCACGCCTCGAGGAAACGCGCGCGACCCGACATCTCCCACGAACGGCGCACGACCGTCTTCACCGTGCGCCGCTGGAAGCTCACGCTCGCGACCACCGCCGCGCTCGCACCGGCGAGCCCCGCGAGCAGCGCGACCCCGACGAGACGTCGCCGAAGGCCCGAGCGCAGTGTCGGCTCGCTCATGCGCCGCTTCCGCTGCCCTCGGCGCGTTCGGGATCGAAGCGGTATCCGATGCCCCAGACCGTCGTGAGGGCGGTCGCGGCTGCGCCGAGCTTCTTGCGCACGCGGGCGACGTGCGAGTCGACGGTGCGGGCGTCGGCGCTCTCGTCGAGCAGTCGCGCGAGCAGCTCGTCGCGGGGCACCGCGCGGCCCGGTCGCTCCACGAGGAAGACGAGCACGTCGAGCTCCGCGCGCGTGAGGTGAACGGGATCGTCGCCGACGTGCACCGTGCGGCCGTCGAGATCGATCGCGACGTTCGCCCACGAGACCGTTCGTTTCGGTCGAGCCTCCGGCACGTGAAGGCGGGTCCGGAGGCGCGCGACGAGCTCCTCCATCCAGAAGGGCTTCGCGACGAAGTCCACCGCGCCGAGCCCGAAGGCACGGAGTCGGTCGTCGAGCCCATCGCGCGCGGAGAGCACGACGATCGGAACCCCTCGCGCCCCAATCGCTTCGAGCACCTCGAAGCCGTCGCGTTCGGGCAGCATCAAGTCGAGCACGATCGCGTCGTGGTCGCCGCGGGAGGCCGTCTTGAGGCCACGCGCGCCGTCGGTCTCGAGCTCCACCTCGAAGCCTGCCTTGCGAAGCCCACGCACGAGCGCGCTCGCCACGGTCGCGTCGTCTTCGACGACGAGGACGCGGTTCATCGGTACCTCCGCCGCCAGCATGCCATCAGCAGGAGCGCGACGAGGCCTCCGTGTCGGCCTCCCGCCGCCGCGCAGCCGGAGCTGGTTTCTCCGCGTTCCCCCTGCGGCGTGCGCGCGGCGCGCGTGCCGACCCAACCCGACTCCCCGCCGTAGTGGACCCAATCGCTGCCGCAGAGGTCCTCGTGCGACGCGCGCGGACCGTCGAGCTGCGTGAACCGAAAGACGAGCTCGGCGGCGTCCAGCGCGCCGTCGAGCCGAAAGACTCCGTCGAGCGAGCTCGCGAAGACGTGGCCGTCGACCGCGTCGAGGCTCGTCCAACCGTGGGTGCCTTCGCGCGCCTCCCACGCGTCGCCCGTACGTGCGTACGCGACGCCGTCGACGAGCACGACGAGCTCGCCCCCGAGCGGCAAAGGGCCGAGCACGGCCTCGCCGGCCGGGCCCACCTCGATCGCGCGTGAGCTCCGATCGACCCGCCAGACGGCGCGGTCGAAGGTGGTGGCGACGAGCCAGAGCGCGTCCTCGTCGGCGTGCCGAATCACCAAGCGGTCGATCGGGTCGTGCGCGAGGCCGAGGCATCCCGAAGGCTCGCAGAGCGCGGGCGTGGGAGACGCCGCGAGCGGGCCACCGAGGAACGAACCGGCGAGGAACGAATCGGCGACGTACGCGAGGTCGGTCGGCCGTCCTTCGACGAACGCCGGGGTCTCGCCGTGGGCGAAGATCGCGCTGCGATCGAGGCCCTCGGAGGTGCGTTCGATCGCGAGCAGGAAGAAGCGTGCGCCGTCGGTGGCGACGTCTCGGACCGCGAACGCCTCCTCGAGGGCGTCGTCGCGCACGAACGCTTCGCGGGAAGCGTCGGCGAGGTAGAGCGCGCCCGAATCGACGACCGCGACCCGACCGTCCGGCATCGCCCAGGCCCGCGCGAGCTCGTTGCCGCTCCACAGGCTCGGGCAGAGGTAGCCGTAGGTGCCGTCGTCGCGCGCTTCGACCAAACCGACGCTCGTGCGCATCAGCGTCGGGCGGCCCGAGGCGTCGGCGGTGAGCACCTCGAGCACCGCGGGCGCGGGGCCGTGCGCGGAGGCCAGGCCGGCCACGAGCCACGTGAGCATCGCAGCCGACGCACCGAGCCTTCGCGAACGGCGTAGGTCGCGAAGGTGGTCGGCGCGTCGGGTCACCCGTGTCTCACTCCGTCGGACGGACGATGCCACAAGCGGACAAACGCTCGTCGCAGGTCCCGACGTCGAAGACGCCTTGGCTGCAGGTCGAGAGCGCCTCCCACTGCGTCGGGCACGTCGCCGCGAGGCAGCCGCCCATCGAACCTTCCATCACGACCGACGAGACGGCGCACTCCTGCAAGCAGCTTCGCGCGGCGAGGAGCTGTGAGACGCAGCCGCTCTGCAAACACGCGATCGTCGCTTCGAGGTGGCAACGCGCGCAGCTCAGCTCGAGGCCTTCGCAGTTCCACAAACACTCGAGGTCCGCGGAGTCGCACGCCGCGAAACACGCAGAGGTCGCGGTCGCGCAATCCTGGGGGACGGTGTCTTCGAGCGGACGCGTCTCGGAGATGTACATCAGACACATCTCGTCGAGCGTGCCTTCGCCCCACGTCACGGCGCGCGGCTCGAGCTGCATGCCGTTGACGACGGGCTGGTTGTCCTCCGAGTTGTCGTATTCGCAGGTCACTCGGATTCCGTCGCCCGGTTGAAGCACGATCGGGGTCGCGAGCGAGTAGGCCTGCTGCCAGTTGAAGTCCCACTCGGGGATGTGCAGCCCACACTCTTCGGTGCCGTCTGCGCGCACGACTTGGCCGCGAATGCTCGTGCCGAGCAGGTGCATGTGCCCGGTGAGGCTCTGAATCGTCATCGGGGTCGTCCGCGAGTTGCGGAAGAGCTGCGTCTGCACCGCGTTCGCTTCCCCGGGTGGGATCGCGAGGTCGAGCTTCGGCAGAGGATGCGTGTCGATCGCTTGGGCCACGGGGGTCGTGGTGAGGCGCATCGCGAACTGCGTCGCGTCCGGCACGGGCTCCGCGCTGAGCAGGTTGTAGTGCAGCTGCATCACCACGCGGCTGCCGGCGCGAATCGGAATGCCGACCCCTTCGGGGTAGATCGCCGGCAGCGCGCCGGGCACCCACGCGCCGAGCTGGGTGGGGAGGCTCGCGCTCGAGCCGGTACCCATCGCGCCTTCCATCGGCAGCGGGCCGCCGAAGCACGTGTACCCGGGGCCTTCTTCGGCGGCGTCGAGCGCTTCGGCGGCGGCGACGTCTTCCGGTCCGAGGGCGTAGACCAACACGTGGTGCACGAGCGCGCTCGCGCCCGGCACGACGGTGCTCGCCGTCAGGTAGGAGTCTTCGGTGAAGTCGAAGTCGAGCACGAAGCAGCGGTAGTCGTCGGGCACGTCCGCGTTGGGCGTGTAGCTCGGCACCGCCGCGGTGTGCGTGGGCGTGAAGGTCGGTGGTTCGACCGGGTCGATCGGCGTCGCGGTCGCGGGGTCACCGCGCAACATGCCGCCGCGCACCCACGCCGAGAAGGTGGCGATCTCGTCGTCGCTCAGCAGTCGCTCGTCGTGCAGGTCGCCACACTCGGGGTCCGGCATCCAGGGCGGCATCTCGCGGCGCTCGACCGCGAGCCGTGCTTCGGGGCCGACCTCGCGTACCCCTTCGTAGGTGTCGAGGGGGAAGGGGCCGATGCCGCCTTCGACGTGGCAGGTGAGGCAATGCCGCGCGACGATCGGCGCGACGTCCTGGTGGTAGGTCGGTGCGCCGCCGCCGTCGCCCATGCCACCGTCGCCTCCCGGACCGGCCGGGCCGTCGTCGTCGCCGCAGGCGAGGGTGAGCGTGAGCAGGGCGAGGCAGAGTCGACGCGACATCCTCGAAGGATGACGGGCAAACGTGGAGAACGTGTGGAGGGCGGAGCCGGACACGCGGCGCCGCGGCGCGCGTGGGCACCTTCGAGGCGGCGCGCCTCCCCGAACGAGGACGTGCCGCGCCTCGGGGGCGACCCATTCAACGTCGGGGCACTCCGAAACTCGGCCAAGGCCACGCTGCCGCGAGGCGGTCCGCGAGGAAACGACGTAGCGCCGGGTCTTCGGTGAGCCCGAGTGCCCGCGTGAGGTGCACACGCGCCGTCGCCTCGTCGCCCTCCAGCTCGGCCAGACGGGCCATCGTCACCCAAAACGGCTGGTACGCGACGACGTCGTGCGAATCCAATGCGGCGAGCGCTTCGCGGGCACACACTCGGTCGCCCGCGTCGAGACAAGCCGCCGCACGGCTCACAGCGACGCCCACGCTCGGCTCGTAGGCCATCCACAAGTCGTAGAGCGTGCGAAGCGCCGCGTGCTGCAGGACGCCCGTGATCGCGCGTTGCGCGTGTACGGACTGAATCGCGGCCTCGCATTGAAAGCGACCGAAGCGTCGTGCGCGCGAGGCGTCGACGAGCAAGGCCTCCGCTTCGACGATGTCGTCACGCGTCCAGCGGGCGGGGTCTTGTGCCGACAAGGGCACGAAGCGTCCGAGCGCGTCGCGCCTCGCGTCACGTCGCGACTCGCAAAAGAGCATCAGCGCGAGCAATCCCTTCGGCTCGGGCTCGTCGGGGAGCAGCCCGACCACGAGCCGGCCGAGAAAGATGGCTTCTTGCGTGAGCCCGACGCCTCGGCTCGGCTCCTCCCAGCCGCTGCCGTAAGCCACGTAGATCGCGTGGAGCACGTCCCGAAGCCGGGCGGGGAGCTCGGCGGCCTCGGGCACCTCGACACGCAGACCCGCCGCCTTGATCTTCGCTTTGGCTCGAACGAGGCGTTGCCCCATCGTCGAAGGCGCCACCAGAAACGCGCTCCCAATGCGCTCGGCGTCGAGCCCGAGCACGGTTTGAAGCATGAGCGGCGTCCGAATCGTGGGGTCGATCGCGGGGTGCGCACACACGAAGAGCAGCTTCAATCGTTCGTCGGGCCACGCATCCTCGTCGCCGTGCTGTTGCGCGCGTACGAGCAGCTCCTGCACGGCGCCTTCCCGCACGCGGTCGTGCCGGGCACGGTGCAGCACGTTCCGCCGAGCCGCGGTGAGCAGCCAGGCCTCGGGCCGCTCCGGGACCCCACGCTCGGGCCACGTGGCGAGCGCGGCGGCAAACGCGTCCGCGAGCGCATCCTCGGCCGCCGCGATGTCGCGACTCTTCGCCGCGACGATCGCGATCAGCTTTCCGTAGGACTCCCGTGCCGCCGCTTCGGCGGCTCGGCGCGCGCGTGTCGCTTCGGACGACTCGGTCACTCCGACGAGCGCGGCGGCATGAGGAGAACCGGCCGCACCTCGACCGAACCGTCGTGCACGCACGGGGCCTTCGCGGCCCACTCGAGCGCAGTGTCGAGGTCGGGGACCTCGATGACGAAATAGCCTCCGAGCGCTTCTTTGGTGTCGGCGAAGGGACCGTCTTGAACGGAGCGTTTCCCGTCGCGAATGCGGAGCGTCGTCGCGACCTCCGGGCCTTGCAGACCGTCGCCGTTCACGATGATCCCGGCCTGCGCCATCGCGCCGATGAACGCGTTCCATCCGCCCCAATAGTCCTGCGCGTGCTCGGGGTCGTTGCGTTTCGCGAGCTCGGCCGCGCTCTCGTTGAGCATGATCATGTATTGCATGAGCTTCTTCTCCTTCAGGCTATCCCAGCGGGCGTGACGACGAGGTGTCAGCGAAGTCGACCCGCGATGGCGAGGCGACGCGCACACGTGAAGAGGCCGACCGCGATGGCGACGACCGTGGTCAACACCGCGACCTGAGGCACCCCGAGAACGGCGAAGATGCCTTCGGTGACGTCGCCGACGAAGAGCACGACGTAGCCGAGGAGCGACACGCCGAAGACCGGAACGGCGAGGTGACGCCGCGCGAAGAGCAACACGCTACCGACGAGGCCGCCGAACACTCCGAGCGCGAACGCGACGGTCATCCAGGCGGGAGTCGACGAGAGGACGGCGACCTGGTCGGGTGTGAGGCCCGCTTGCGCGAGGCTCTCGGGCGTTTGTCGCACGCTGCTCAAGAACTGAACGATTCCGAACGCATTCCATCCGAGACCGAGGGTCGCGATCCACGAAGGAACATGCTCGGAGAGGCGGGGGGAACGAAGGGGGGCCACGTGGGCTCGGGTCGACATGGAACATTCTCCTGACGTGGCGGAAACGTCCGCCTCGACCCCATGAGCCGCGACCCGGGTCGCGTTCGACACGCGTCGCGAAAAAAGACGAACGGAGGGACGTCGACCTCGTTGACGCGGTCGGCGGCGTGCCCGATGAGCCCGCGGTGGATCTACGTCGTCGTCGACTTCACCCCCTCTGCGTCGTGGTCTTGCTCTTCGGGTGCTCGGGTCGGACCGACGGCGACCGTTCGGTGCACCACGTGCCGGCCGTTCGAATGACGGTGAACACCCGATGCGTGGTGGGCCGCGGACCGAACCTGATCGAGGTACACGCACGAGCTCACCTCCGAGGTTCCGACGGCCGGCTCGAGGTGGGACGGGTTCGTGTGACACGATCCGCGTGGCCGATCGCGCTTCCAGAGCGAACGCTCGATGCGAACGCCCTCGATCCCGTGCTGGTCGCGCCGGTCGAAGAGGTGCTTCCCTCGCTTCTGGCGTCGCAACCTCAGTCGACCGCGAGGGTCGGAGAGACCTGGACGACCTCGCACGGAAGCTCGCGCGCCAACCACCGAATCACCGCACGGGAGGGCACCGCGCTCCTCGTGCGAACCGAGGTGGAAGGATCGGCAGCGCCCCGACTCGAGCTTCCACCGACGACGACGGTCTGGGAGGGCGATCGGTCGGAGTCGCGAGGTCGTTTCGAGGCACGACTCGGCCCGGACGACGTTCCGAGCCGTTGTTCGTGGTGTGCCACGACGGAGGGAAGCGAGTGTTCGACCGACGCGGAAACGAGCGGTCGGAACACCCCTCGTGCGACGGACTACACGGCCGAGTGTGACGCACGTCTCGCGACGATGCGCCGCCGTTTCGATGGTCTCGTGGCAGCTCCCGGATACTGGCCCTCGCTCGAACATCCCACGCTGCTCGACGTCCCGGTGTCGGCGGTCGACTTCGTGAGACCCGACGTCGCCATCACGTCCGACGGAGTCTCGTGCGAGCTTGACGAGCCGGCGTCGCTGGAAGCGACGTTGGAGTGCCTCCTACGACAGCAGCGCAACCACCCGCTGCTCCATCCGGGGACGTCGTTCGAGCGTCGACTGAACCTGCACGTGGCGACCGACGCCCCCCTCGCGACGGTTCGCTCGGTGGTTCGCGCCCTGTGGGCCGACGGGTGGGACATCGTGCTCGTCCTTCACACCACCGACGTCGCGCCGGTCGGACCGGCGACCTCGCCGCCGGATTGGTTGCAGACCGAGCTGGCGGCGAACGAAGGAGATCCCGTGGCGCTCGCGTCGAGCGTGGGTGCCGCGACGGAAGTGGCGCTGGGGGTCTGTGCCGAAGCGGCGAGTGTTCTCGTGTCGCTCGCGAGCGCCGAGCAGTACCCGGAGCTCCTCTTGCGCCTTCCCGACGCGGTCGAGGAATGCGGATGCGGAGGACTCGACATCGACGCCCTCGAACATTTGGTGGTGAACCGTTCGAGTGCGGCACGAGGGATTCGTTCGTGGGGAGGATTCGCGCTCGACGCCACGGACGGCCCCACCACGTCGGACCGCAACGTCGCGTCGTGGCTCCAACGCGTGGCACGACGTCCGTAGCACGCGGGCGCCAGCCGCGACCGCGTCGAACGTGACCTCTGGCCCGAGGTCCCGCGAGACTCGCGTCACTCCGGGAGCGCGACCGCGGCGCGGAAGGCCTCGAAGCGTTCGTTCGGCACCGTGACCGCGAGATCGTAGTGCGCGATCCGCCAGACTCCGTCGTCGAGCACCAGCACCCCGCGGCCACGTGCCGGGCCGAGGTTCACGGCGTCGAGATCTTCGTCGACCCAGGCCACGTCGCCGCGAACGACCACGGCACGACGCACCGCGCGCATGCGCCAGCCGCGCCCGGCCGCGAAGGGCGCTTCCGCGTAGGCGCGGAGCTGGTCGACGGTCCAACGCTCGGTCGCGTCAGTGCCGAGGAAGATCGCATCGGGCGTGAGGTGGCCGAGGTAGCGCGGCAGATCCGATTCCGCGGCCGCGGAATGCCAATCGTCGAGCACGGCCTCCACGGCGGTGCGGGCGTCCGACGCGTCCGCGGTGGGCGTCGTCGCGGTGGGTGCCGTCGTCGCTGCGGGCTCCGGGCAGGTGGCGCATGCGGTCGGTCCGGTCAGAGCGAGGAGGAGCACGAGACGAACGGTCGGCATGTCGCAGTCGTACGGGGAGGTGGGCCGGGACGCTAGGGCGTCGATCCGACGGAGACGGAGTCCGAGACGGAGTCCGAG
>JACKEH010000029.1 GCA_020633125.1 Sandaracinus sp.
ACCGAGACGGAGACCGAGACGGAGCGTCTCACGGGCACGGGCACGGGTACGGCATGGCGCTCGCGCCGTGAGGAGTCCCCTATCCGGCGTCCTCCGCTCGTCGTAACTGCGCGCCCATGGAGATTCGCAAGGTCGCGGTGCTCGGTGCGGGCACCATGGGACACGGCATCGCGCAGGTTTGCGCGTCGAGCGGCTTTCAGGTCGCGCTCGGCGACGTGAGCGACGTGCAGCTCGCCAAGGCGGTGGAGAAGGTTCGCGGCAGCCTCGAGAAGCTGGCGAGCAAGGGTCGGCTTCAGGGCGAGGTCGCGGACGTGCTCGGCCGCCTCTCGGTGTCGAGCTCGATGGACTCGGTCCTCGACGGCGCGGATCTCGTGATCGAAGCGGTGCCCGAGAAGATGGAGCTCAAGCTCGAGCTCTTCCGCGTCGCGTCCGCGAAGGCGCCGGCGCACGCGATCTTCGCGACCAACACCTCGAGCCTCTCCGTGACCGAGATCGCGGCGGACACCGGGCGCGCCGAACGCGTCGTCGGTCTGCACTTCTTCAACCCCGTGCCGGTGATGGAGCTCCTCGAGATCGTGCGCGGTCTCTCCACCGACGACGCCACGATCGAGGCCGCCGTCGCGTTCGCCAAGCGCATCGGCAAGGACCCCGTCGTGGTGAAGGATTGGCCCGGGTTCGCGACCTCGCGCCTCGGCATCATCCTCGGCTGCGAAGCGATTCGCATGGTCGAGCAGGGCGTCGCCTCGCCCGCGGACATCGACAAGGCGATGAAGCTCGGATACCGGCACCCGATGGGCCCGCTCGAGCTCACCGACCTCGTCGGCCTCGACGTGCGCCTGGCCATCATGGAGCACCTCTTCGCCGAGCTCGGCGAGCAGTTCCGACCGCCCGCGTTGCTGCGGCAGATGGTGCGCGCCGGCAAGCTCGGCCGGAAGAGCGGCGAGGGCTTCTACACCTACTGAGGCCGCGTTCGTTCGTCGCGACCTGGCCTCACGAACGGCCGCATCGTCGCCACCTGCCCTCGAGACCGGTGCCTTCGTTCGTCGCGCCCTCGCTGAACGACGGCTTCGCTCGATGCTTCTCGAAACGAAAAGAGCCGGCTCCTCACGGGGCCGGCTCTCTTCACGTGACGTCGACGATCAGTCGGGACCGCCCGGGATCTCGATGACCGGCGGGACGAGGAAGAAGACGTCGCGGCGGTCGAGCTCCGTGAAGCCGTCGCCGATGACGCGAATCGTGCCGCGGAAGACCTGCGGCGACGCCGTCGGCATGACGGTGTCGTTCTGGCGAACGACGATGTCGAAGCAGACCGGGTTGCCCGGCGTGACGTTGTCGATCGCGTCGGCGTAGGTGTCGCCGTCCGTGTCGCGGATCCGCTCGGCCGGGAAGACCGTGCAGGTGCGCCCCATGACGTCGCCGCCGCCGTTGTTGACCACGAGGTGATCGACGAAAGCCGCGAAGCTGTCGACGCCATCCGTCGGGTCGTCTTCGAAGACGACGCTGATGTCGATCGGCGTCGAGTTCGCCAGCAAGCGAATCTGCTCGACGACGCCCGAGCTCACGGTGCCGCCGCTGGCGTCGCTGATGAGCGGGTTTCCGGCGCCGTCGACCGCACCGGTCGCGGTCGCCATCGCACGCAGGTCGTTGCGTGCGGTCGTGCCGACCGTGGCGCCGACGATGCGGATGTTGCGCGACAGCAGGTCGGGAAGGACCGCCGCCCACGTCTGGTATCCGGAGTACGTGTTGCCGGTCGCGGGGCCGTTGTGGAAGTTGTAGTCGGCGACCATCACGACGATGGGCACCGCGCCGTTGCGGAAGCACGGGTAGCCGAAGCGGTCGGCGCCGCAGTCGGTTCGCGCCGTCGTCGGTCCACGAAGGATCGGCTGGCCGGTGGCCACCGACCAGACGGCCGGAACGCCGCCTTCGGGACCGTCGCCACCGCCGCCCGCGCTGAGGCGGTTCGCACCGGCCTGTGCGGCAGCGGCGTCCGCGGTGAGGTCCTGCTGGTTGCGGTAGATGAACGCGTCGCCGTAGTCACGGAACTCGCCGATGCCGAACCACACGTTCGGAATGACCGCGCGGACCTGATCGATGATGCCGCCCGCCGACGAGAGCGAAGAGCGCACGTTCGAGATGGGCGTGCCCATCGAGCCGGTCGTGTCGATCAAGAAGTAGACGTCGGCGACCTGCAGGTTGGTCGAGAAGACCAAGGTGTCCTGCGGCGGGTCGGGCAACATCATGTAGGGCTCGAAGAAGACGAAGTTGCCTCGCGTACGCGGGCTCGAGCCGGCGTCCGTGGCGTCCATCGCGCAGGTGGCATCGCCTTCGGGGCACGCGCCGACCTCGACGAGGTCGGTCACGCCGTCGCCGTCGGTGTCCGCGTTCCGCGGGTCCGTGCCGCGGGTGCGCTCGTCGAGGTCGCTGAGGCCGTCGTTGTCCGAGTCCGGGTCGCGGTAGTCGGGGATGCCGTCCATGTCGGTGTCGACCGGCGCGCTCGTCGGGTCGCGGTCGGGGGGACCGGCTTCCTGCAGGTCGGGGAAGCCGTCGTTGTCGCTGTCGAGGTCGTAGCGGTCGCGCGTTCCGTCGCCGTCGGTGTCGTCGGGCGCGATCGATTCCCATCCGTCGCCGATCGTGTCGTCGTCGGAGTCGAAGTCGCGGAAGTCGGGCAGGCCGTCGCCGTCGCTGTCGGTCGGTGCGCTCGGGTCGCCGATCTCTTCGCGATCGCGGACCGTGTCGTTGTCGTCGTCGAGGTCGCGGTAGTCGGGCACGCCGTCCCCGTCGGCGTCGTTCGTGCCTTCGACCGCGTCCGGCATGCCGTTGTCGTCGGAGTCCGGGTCTTGGAAGTCCGGGGTGCCGTCACCGTCGGAGTCGAGGGGCGGGCGATCGCCGCCGCCGGAGACACGCTCCGTTGCGTCGGGGATGCCGTCGCCGTCGCTGTCGGTGTCGAGGTAGTCGGGCGTCCCGTCACCGTCGGTGTCGGTGCCGAGCCCACGGCCTTCCCACTCGTCACCGATGCCGTCGCCGTCGGCGTCGGCCATCGGCGGGCGATCGGTTTCTCCGTCCGCGACGCTGCCATCCCGCGTCGGGTCCGAGCCACCGCCAGGCGAGCACCCGAACGTACCGAGCGCGAGCACGCAAGCCAATCCGATCCCGAGTCTCATCTCAACCTCCGACGACGAAGTAAGAACAGCACGTCGAGGAGCCGGAGCGGGTGCCCACGGCTCACCACGCGAAGGGGCGTGCGACGTCGCGAGCCGCCGCACCGGCTCGAGACGGAGAACAGCGTACACGAACGGTGCTCGTTCGTAACGGGGTCGACCTTGCGTCCGCTGTCGTCGGTGCTCAGCGCAGGCCGACGAACGCGAGATAACCCTCGCTCGGAGGCAGGCCATCCAGGGGTGCGTCCATCGGGGGCGTCTGCATCGTGCCGATCGGGCTCACCCGTGGGACGACCTCGGGCGGAATCCACGCGGGTGGAACGCTCGGTCCGAGCCCGAGCGCCTTGAGGTGCCGGCCGTAGGTGGCGAGATGTCGGGAGACGTCTTCCTCTCGGAGCACACGCACGACCACGTGCCGATGCCCGGGACCGAAGGGCAACATGCCCGAGGGGTCGAACGCCACGGCGGCCGTGGGCCGTGCGAAGAGCTCGCCGGTCGCGAGAGCGACGTCTTGCCAGCGACGGGAGGCCGCGGCGACCTCGCTGGGCAACGGACCTCGCGGCAGCGTGGCCTCGACCGCGCCGAGCGCGTCCGCGAGGCGTTCGGCGAAGGCCTCGCCCGCGCGTGGCGTGCCGACGACGAGCACCTCCTGGGGCGAGAGGCATCCGCGTTGGTCGTAGGCGGCGACGTCGAGCGCGAGCGCAGAAGCCACGGCGGCGTCGGCGTCCGCGCGTACGATCGCGACCCCGAGGCCGTGACCGTGGCCGACGAAGCGCGTGCCGATCGGCGTGCGCGCACGAATCGCCTCGAGGGTCTCGTCGCTGCCGTAGACGTGGGTGGCGTCGGCGTGTCGGAAGAACGCCTCCCAGCTCGCGTCGTCGTCGCGCGCGAAGCTCGTGATGGCGCACGCCGCGTCGTAGGGCGGCGGAAGGGAACGCACGAACGCTTCGGCGAGCGAGGCCTCGCGGCTCGAGGTGCGCGCGAGGACTGGCACCTCGTAGAGCAACGAGAGCACGAGCGGCCGCAGGCACGCGGTGAAGACGTTGCCCGCGAGCACGACGGTCGCGAGGCGCATGCGGTTCGTGGTCTCGGGCCAGGTGGCGCCGCCGAGACCCGCGCGCTCGCGAAGGCGCGAGAGCGTGTCGACGGTGAACGACTCGGCGGTGGTGCGAAGGGCCCAACGGACCATCGGCGCGGAGAGGCCGGTGCCGCTCGCGAGCGGCCGCACGAGCGACTCGTCACAGGCGACGCGTTGGACGGCGTCGGCGAGCTTGCTCGGTGCCCAGTTCTCGTTCGTCTCGACCGGCGCGCGCGCGCGCAGGCGGTGCACGACGGCGGACAACGCCTCGGCGGGGCTCTGGCGGTATTCGCTCACGCGAGCGCCTCTTCGACCGCGAGCGAACACCCACGCGGCGTGGCCCCGGGCGCGCGGCCGAAGAGCTCGAAGCTGCCGTCGGCATGAACGCGCGCGAGGTCGGCGGTCTGAAGCGCGCAGACGGAGTCGAGGTTGGCGGCGTCGTCGATGCGGAGGAGGCCGGTCTCGCCCGTCGGCAGTGGCTCGAGCGAGACGGGATCGACGGCGGTCACGCGCACCCACGCGGGGAAACGAAGTTGGCGCGGCGCGGTCGGGGCCACGAGCGTCGTCTCGTAGGCTTGGGAAGACAGCTCGGTCATGCCGTATTCGGCCACCACCCGATCTTCGCCGACGCCGAAGCGGGCGGCGAGCATCGAGAGCATGGCGGCCGGCGCGATCTCGCGGGTGCGGCCCTTGAAGCCGCCGGTCTGCATGACGCGGCTGCCGGGCGCGAGCGTGAAGCGTGTGTCTTCGGCGGCGAGCGCGTCTTCGGCGAAGACGAACGCGAAGCTGGTGCCGAGGAGCGCGACCGGCTCGTCGGTACGAAGCGCGTGACGGAGCGCGTCGACGTCGAGCACGCCGTCCTTCCAGCAGAACGTGGTCTCGGTGCCGAACCACGTCTCGAAACGGCTCAGCATGTACGAGAGCGACGAATCGGGCGCGTCGTCCTCGTGCGGTGCGAGGACGACGAGGCGCATCGACCCTTCGGGAAAGAGCATGCGCGACGCCCAGGCTTTCGCGGCGCGATCGTAGAGCGAGAGATCCGCGAAGGGATGCTCGCCGCGCGCGCCGCTCGTGGTGCCGCTGGTGCGAAAGACCCGCACGTCGTCGGTGTCCGGATGCGAGGCGACGCGGGCGAAACGGAAGACGTCGGTGGGCATCGCGGCGTCGGGACCACGACCCCGCACGAGCCGGCCGTAGGGCACGACGTGCGCGGCTTGGTACGCGCGCAGATCCGCCAGCAAGGCGTCACGGGTCTCCGGCGCTAGCGCGTCGCCAGCGTCGATCGCGTCGGCGATGCGTCGTGCGAGCGCCTCGCGGCTCATGCACCCACCTCGCGTCGGGCGCGCGACGCTGCGTTCACGACGGCGCTCACGTGAGCTCCTCCGCGAGCGCGACGACGAAGCCGTCGAGCAGCGCTTCGTCGACCGTGAGCGCGGGCGCGAGCTGCAAGGTGCGCGCGTCGGCGCCGGCCGGGAGCGTGAGGTAGCCACGCGCGAGCAAGCGCGCGACGAGGTCGAGGACCGGGCGCTCGAAGCGCACGCCGAGCAGGAGACCGGCACCCGTGACCGGGCGGCCCGTCGCCGCCGCGAGCTTCGTCGCGAAACGTGCGCCCACCTCGTGGGCACGGGCCGCGAGGGATTCGTCCTCGAGCACGTCGAGCGCTGCGAGCGCGGCCGCGCAGCCGAGCGGGTGACCGAAGAAGGTGCCGGTGTGAATCGCTTCGCCCGCGGGGTCACCCCACGCCGCCATCGCCTCCGCGCGACCGAGGCAGGCGCTCACCGGCAGCCCTCCGCCGAGCGCTTTGCCGACCACGACGAGGTCCGGAGTCGCGCCGAGCGAGACGGACAAGAAGGGCGCACCGCAGCGACCGAGGCCAGTGAGGATCTCGTCGACGACGAGCAACGCACCGCGCTCGGCACAGCGTCGCGAGAGCGCTTCGAGAAACCCGTCGGGGCAAGGGCGGCATCCGCCGCGGCCTTGCAGCGGCTCGACCAAGACCGCGCCGACGTCGTCGCGCCACGTCGCGTCGACCGAAGCGAGCGCCGCGTCGAGATCCGTCTCGTGCCACGTGGCGAAGCGAACGTGCGCGCCGAGTTGGTCGGCGAAGGGCGCGCGAAACGCGAGCGAGTAGCCGCACGCGGCGAGCGGTCCGTGCGAGAGGCCGTGATAGCCGCCTTCGAAGGCGAGCACCCCCGACTTCTTCGTGGCGAGCACGGCGGTCTTGAGCGCGGTCTCGACGGCGTCGCTCCCGCTCTGCGAGAGCACCACCCGGGCGCCGGGGAAGGGCGCGAGCGCGGCGAGTCGATCGAGCAGCGCGATCTTCACGTCGCTCGGGTGCAGGTCGCCGAGCGCGTGCAGGAGCTTCTTCGATTGCGCTTCGATCGCGGCGACCACGCGGGGATGCGCGTGACCGATCGCCGCGACGCCGAACCCGCTCGTGAGATCCACGTACACGTTGCCGTCCGCGTCGACGACGTTGGAGCCCGCGGCCTCCGACCAGACGATCGGGTCTTGGGGCGCACCGGAGGCTTCGGCGCGGCGTGCCCGTCGCGCGGTGAACGCGGGGCACTCGGTGCGCGCGAGCACGTCGACGAGCGCACGCGAGCGGGGGCCGGGCGGCGGCGCGACGAGGTGTGGGGGCGAGCTTCCGAGCGCGGGGCGCATCGCACGGGGCGTGGCGTTCGGAAGCCGAAGCGTCAAGTGCCGACGTCTACGCGCGGCGCTTCCACGGGAAGAAGAGCAACCCGTCGGCCCGGGCGGCGCGCATCAGCTTCGGGTCGTCGAGGAGCAGCACGTCGAGGCTCGCGCCCGCCGCGTCGGCCGCTTGGCGCAGGCCCTGGATGATCTCGTTGATGCGCGAGCGGTACGCGGTGTCGACGCGAAGGCCCGCCGTCGGCTGCGGTTGCACCGGACCTCGCGCGGCGAGGAAGAGCGCGGCCCACTCCACCTCGGGGAAGCCACGCAGGACGCCCACGAGCGCGTCGAGGAGATCGTCCGAAGGCTCCTGCTTCAGCGCGCTGAGCTGGGTCGTTGCGCCGCCTCCTCCGAAGGTCGCCGAGGTGCGGCTCGGGTCGAGCGTGCCTTGGCCGACCGTGAACCCTTCGGGGCGCGGTCCGCTCGTGGAGCTGGGGGGGCGAGGCGCGCTCGCGGAGCCGACGGGGCGCGCGGTGCCGCTCGAGCTGGGTCGTCCGGCGGCGCTGCTCTGGTCGAGGGCCTCGGGCGACACGACGGGCGCGGGCACCCCGCCGACGGAGCTGGGGCGGGTCGGCTTCACGGCCTGCAGCATGCTCTCGCTGATGCGGCCGACCGCGGCGAAAGGACCCGAGGACTCGGACCGGGGCCGCGTCGCGATCAGCGGCTCCACCTCGGCGCGCTCGCATTCGAGCGCGTGCGGCGAAGCGACGTCGACCAGCAAGAAGCCCAGGTCGTGCGCGAGCACGTAGCGAAAGACTTGGCGGGCGCCGACTTCCTTGTGCGGCACGCCTCCGTCGGGGCCGAGCCAACCAAAACGGGCGGCGGCTTCTTGCAGGGCCGTCACGTCGGTGAAGACGGGGAGGGCGCTCTGCTGTTGGCTGCTCGTCAGCGTGCGGTAGTCCTCGCCGCCGGCTGTCCAAGTCGCCACGAAAAGCGTGCGTTGCGAGAGCGCGACGAGCGCGTCGACCTTCGCCTGGCCGCCTCCAGCGCCATCTGCGAGCAGCCGCCGGAACGCCTCCAGCGCACGGTCCCCCGAGGTCATGACGACAAGAATACTCCGCTCTGCTCGAAAGCGGGCAAGTTCGCGTCACTCGTCCTTGACAGGGCTGCGCCTGCGAGTAACTTCCGCGCTCCCTTCACAGGGAGGCGCCCAGATAGCTCAGTTGGTAGAGCAGGGGATTGAAAATCCCCGTGTCGGCGGTTCGACTCCGTCTCTGGGCACCCAAGAATCGAGCACGAAAGCCGCGAACGACCGTTCGCGGCTTTTCACGTTCCGTCGCTTCGATTTCTGTCGCTTCGAACGAGCTGGTCACCCAGCAGCCCCGGACCGAATCCGATCGAGCTGGGCTCGTTCTCAGGCGGGCACGCGACACTTCGCGAAGGTCGTCCAGCCGAGGGAGCCGTCCGAGTCGTAGCGGACCTGCACGGCGCCGCCGACGCGGGCGACGATCACCGCGGGCCAGTATTGGCCCGCGTTCTTCCAATTGACCGCGACGGCATCCCCCGGGGTGAAGCGAGGCACGCGCAACGCCTCGAGCGGGACGAACGCCGAGTCGCCCTCCCAATAGGCGACGAGCGCGTGGTCGTTCGCGATCTCGACGACGACCGCGGGGTAGAGAAACGGGTCGTTGGCCCACGGCGCGAGCACGTCGCTGCCGGGGAGCGGATCGGATGCTCGGTACATGTCGACACGATGACGCCCCGCGGGGTGAAGCGACAAGCCCGCGCGAGGCGGTCAGGCGTCGTGGTCGCGTCAGTCGCAGGGGATCGGCGTGCGGGAGACGCCCACCTCGTCGAAGTAGAGCGTCAGTGCGCGGTCAGGCGTCGTGGTCGAGTCAGTCGCAGGGGATCGGCGTGCGGGAGACGCCTACCTCGTCGAAGTAGAGCGTAAGTGCGCCTTGGGCGGCGGACGACCAAGCGACGCCGAGCCCGAAGTGCAGGTACGGCGTGTCCGGCAGCGTGTCGATGCCAACGGCCTCGGTCACGAGATCGACCTGTACGGGGTCGTCGTGCTCGACCCAGCTCCGAACTTCGCCGGCGGTGTCGTCGACCACCACGTGCGTCCGCACGCACACCCACTGGTCTCGAGGGAACGAGTAGGTCGGGTCGGGCGCGTTCGGATGGCGCATGTTGTCGGCACCGACGTACATGAGCGAGCCGGTGCCATCGAGGTTGAAGCTGACTGGGTTGTCCAGAGGGTCGAAGCCGCGGTGCGCGCCGCCGTGCATCACGCTCACGTGAACGACGTCTTCGGTGCTCGGCACGTAGAGGTAGGTGCGCAAGTAGAGGTCGCCCGACGAGACGGTCTCGTCGGGGAGCGGGCTTTCGCCGCTCGTCGGGCAGCGACCGCCAGGACGCAGTGGGCACACGAGGGCTTGTGCCCACGCGGCGAGATCGGTCGTGCGCGCGCGGAGCATGAAGAGGCCGCGGTAAGGCGTGATGCCATCTTCCGCGCGGGTCTGCACGACCGAGCCGAACGAGACCTGACGGCTCCAGTTGAACCCCGGGTTCTCGAAGCCGTCGCAGAAGTCGGTCGATTCGAGCGCGCCGCCCGTCGCGCACTCGGAGAGGCTCGGCTCTTCGCCGGCGTCGGTGGCGGCGTCGAGTGGTGGAATCTCGGCGTCGGTGGTCGGCACGAACGCGTCGAAGCCCGCGTCGAACGCGACGCCGGCGTCGTTGCCGGCACGTCCCGCGTCGTCTCCGTCGCGAACGCACCGGCCGGCGACTTCGGCGAAGCCGTCGGCGCAGGGCGGGGTGCGGCCCGTCGCGTCGATCGGCGCGAAACTGCAGCCGCCGACGAGCACGAGTGCGAGGCCCGTGCGGGTCACCCGAACCTCCACCGCCAGCCGCCGGGGCCGAAGCTCGTGCTCTCGTCGTCGTTCGAACGACCGAGCACGAGCTCGACGATGGCCCAGACCACTCCGACCAAGGTCAACGCGCCGCCCACGCCGAAGAGCGCGTTGGCGCTGCGGCCGAGCGTGTTGGCCTCGTCTTCGAGTCGGAGCGTGTCGCGATGGGAGGTGTCGTCTTGGGAGGCTTCGTCGTAGCGGGACTCGGCGGTGAGGCCGAGCGCGGCGGCGATGCCGAGCGTGAGCACACCGACGCCCGCGATCGAGAACGCGGCGTAGCGGAGGCCGGCGGGGCGCGGCGGGGCCTCGGCCTGGACGACGGGAACCACCGGCGTGGGAGGCGGAGGCTCGTCGCGGCGGCGTTCGATCTCTTCTTCGAGCGCGCGTTGACGGCGGAGCGTGTCGAGGCTGCGCTCGACGTCCGGGCGGTCCTCGGCGTCGGGGGCTTCGCGCAGGTAGGCTTCGTAGGCCTCGATGGCGCCGGCGAGGCGTCCCGCGCGCTCGCGTGCGCTCGCGAGCGAGCGTAGGAGCTGGGGCTCGGGGCGGAGCGCGTAGGCACGCTCGAAGAGGTCGGCGGCTTCGGCGTACTCGCCGTTGCCGTAGGCCGCCGCGGCGCGGAGGAAGACGCGGTTCGGGTCGTCGTCTTGGGCGTGCGCGGCCGGAAGCGGAAGCGCAGCGACGAGCACGAGCCAGAGCGGAGCGATGCGTCTCATGGATCGAGTCTCACGTTCAGGCGCGCGGGGCGCGCTCCGATGCGAACCGTGCGCCGCAGCGACGAGTCGCCGGACGGCGGCGCGAAGCCGAAGGGTTGAGCTCGGGACCTGCAGCTGCCTGCGGGGAGGTGAGGGGTGACGGAGAGCGGCCGACGCGGCGACCGTCCACGTAGACGTCGGCCCACCCGCCGGGGTGGTACACGAAGCTCGCTCGCGGCTCCCAAGGAACCGGGGCTTCGCGGCGGCTCGCGGCGCGCGACGCGAGTCGTGGTGGGTGCGTCGGCCTGCGTGTCGCCCGCGTGTCGGCCTGCGTGTCGGCCTGCGTGTCGGCCTGCGTAGTCGGCTGTATTCGCGTGTCGGCCTGCGTGTCCGACCCGCGCTGGCGTCGGCAGTCCTCGCACGTGAGGCGGGAGGGGGCGCCATGGAGTGTCGAGGTCCAGCCAATCGCGACCTACGGAGTGGCCGAGCGGAGCGAGGTCCGTAGTAGGTCGCCCAGGCTCGACTGACCAGAGCGGGAGCCGGTGTTCTCTCCGCGCCGTCCCTTCGACGGCTTCAGCTGCTGAACACTGGCGCTTCGCGCGTCAGGAGGCTGAGTCGGCGCTTCGCGTCATCGCTGCTTCGCAACTCCCCGACTTCGTCGACGTCACTTCGCCGACCGGCGTACTCACTCCAACCACAGGGCGAAGGTCGGCGCGATCGGTGCCGCGGGAGAAGACCGGCGGCTCCCCGATCGGCGCGTCGATCGTGATCAAGCCTGGCTGCCTTCGTGCGTCGCGCCGTCCACACGTGCGGAACCAGGTGCCGGGCGGCAGTAGACCTCGCGCGAGTGCTCGCGCTTCTTCGATCACGGGCGCGACGAGCAAGTCGTCGCCGAGCAGGGAAGGACTTCCGCTCTGCGCACGGCTCTGCACGTCGTCGTGGGGAACACCAGCGCGAGGTGGCGCATCGGGGCAGCGAAGTCGTCGCGCCTTCGTCCGCGAGCGCCGCGAGCAGCCGGGCACCAAGGCCTCGTGAATGCGCGCGAAGTGGCGGAAGTGCGCGTGGTCTCTGGCGTCCGAATCCCAGCCCCAGTTCGCGAGCGCCGCGAGGCCTTCGTGGGTGCGCATGAAGGTCGTGGAAATCGGCGCTTCGAGCCTTATCCAGCGCGCGAAGAGCTCTTTTTCAAGCCTGACCACCGCTGTAGCCTGCGATGTCGGGTCACGAAGGGGCACCGCGAGTAGGCCGAGGTTCAGGATCGCCGGCAGCACCGTCGGCAGACCGTCGGTCGGCTCCCAATCGGCTTCTTGGTCGCCGATCCACACGATCTGCTGCGCGCTCTGATCGCCGGTCCAACCCGAGCGCGAGAAAACGACCCAATCGCCGTCGGGGCGCTCTTCGTTCATCACTTGCTCGTTCAAGCGGTGCCAGAGGCGCGGGTAGTCGTTGTGCACGAGCGCGGGATCGCCCGCGAAGATCTGCGCGTCGTAGGGCAACCACTCGCCGAAGTCGGCCATCCAGCCGTCGAAGCCGAGGTCGCGGACCATCGCGCGCAGGTAGCCGAGCACGTAGGCGTCGGTCGCGGGGTTGGTGAAGTCCGCGACGCTGCCGTCGGAGACGGTGATGCCGAAGCGGTAGGTCGCGCCTTCCGGGTCGCGCGGCAACAGGCCCATCGCGGCCATCTCGTCGTAGTGATCGAGGCCGTCGATCACGAAGGAGTTCGCGTAGCCGAGGAAGCGCAGGTCGTCGGCACGAAGCTCCGACACGAGCCCCGCGAGGTCGGGGTAGAGCGCTTCGTCCGCGACCCAGCGGTAGGTCAGGTCGTAGACGTCGCCGACGATGACCTTGCCGCCGATCCAGTCCTGCACCCACACGGCAGAGAAGGGCACGTCGGCGGCGCGAAGGCGCGCGACCTCGTCTCGCACCGCGTCGCTGCCGCCTTGAATCGCGATCCATGGCGAGAACGCCCACTCCGGCGGTCGCTGCGGGCGGCCCACGCGGTCGCCGAGCTGACGCACGACGTCGCGCGCGCTCGGGCCGTGAAAGACGAGCGCCTCGAACGCCGTCTCTTCGCCGCTCTGGCCGGGTCGTCGGTGCTCGACCTCGAGCCACGCGACGTCCGCGTCGGTCGCGCAGAGGTCGGCGTTCACCTTGGCGTGGGTGTCGACGAGCACGCCGAAGCCTCGCCAATCGAGCCACCAGGGCATCGGGAAGTAGGTGGTGTGCTCGTCGCCGGTGAAGGGCGAGAGGCCGGTGCGCGCGAGGCCTTGCTCCTGCACCCAGAGCTCGAAGACCTCGCCGCGTTGATCGGTCTGGTTGTATTGCGCGCCGAAGCCCGAGAACGACGCCTCGGCATCGCACGCGAAGGGCACCGCGTACGCGACCTCGCGTTCCTCGCTGCCGGCCCAGTCGGCCTCGACGCGAAGGCGGGTGGTCACGCCGGCTTCGTTCACCTCGACGATCGTTCTGGCCGTGGCGTCGTCGGTCGACGAGGCCCAGCGCAGCACCACGCGCCCGTCTTCGAGCCGGCTGCCTTCGAAGCGGTCGAGCACCACCTCTTCGAGCTCGCGGCGCCGGAAGGTGAAGAAGCCTTGGAGCATGCGGACGTTCGGCTCGAAGCGACGGAGCACCGGGCCGCGTGGCGCCAAGCCCGCGAGCGCGCGACCCTCGGCGGTGCGAAGCGCGACGCCTCCGTTGGCGTCGACCTCGACGCGCGTTCCGTCCGAGAGCTCGTAGCGTTTCGGGCCGTCCGAGCCCCCGCATCCGAGCATCGACATCAGCCCGACCACGCCGACGCCCACGAGCGCATGGCAGATCCCTCGCACGACCCCGATCGATCCCATCGCGCGGGAGTATCGCACGCTCGCTGCGTTCCCCGTCGAGCGACGATTCTCGCCAGTACCGACCGCGAAAGAGTCGGAGTCCCCGCCGACGCGCTGCTAACGTCGCGCTCGTGCGCTGGTGCCTCGTCGCGCTCGTCTTGTCGGTTCCGTCGCTCGTGTCGGCGCAACGCCTGCAGTGGCAGGAGGATTGGCGTCGCGCCGATTGGATCGACGCGACGGTGATCGGGCTCGGCTTCGCGACGACGCTCACGGTGGCGCTCGCGGTGAACGACGACACGCCGCGTTGGGATGCGCGGGGACCCGTCGATGCGGCGATGCTCGCGACGCGCACGCCTTCGGCGACGCGTCGGCGTCGCCTCTCGCTGACGAGCGACATGTTGATGATCGCGAGCGCGGCGTTCGGTCCCGTCTTCCTCGAGCCCTTCGTGGCGTGGACCGACCACCGTGGCTTCGCAGGGCAGCTCGCGGTGACGACGCTTCGCAGCTACGCGGTGGCGACGGCGGTGCTCACGACGCTCAAGTACGGGCTGCGACGTCGGCGACCTCCGTGCGACCCGGACGTGGGACCCGAGCCGTGCCGCGAGAGCGACGCCAACCGCAGCTTCCCGAGTGGGCACACGACGATGGCCTTCACCGCGGCGGCGCTCTCGTGCACCGCGCATCGGCACGCGCCGATCTACGGCGAGTCGCAGGTCGGCGGCGCGGTCGCGTGTGGGGCGCTGACCGCGGTGGCGACGACGACCGCGTTGCTTCGCCTCTTCGCGCGGCGACACCACGTCAGCGACGTCGTCGTCGGCGCGCTCGTCGGCATCGCCTCCGGGTGGCTGCTGCCGCTGCTCGCGAGCTATGGAGGCTTCGGCGGCACCCGGCGCTGACCCTCGATCGGCGAAGGGTCGGGAGCGAGCGTCGCCACCGCTCGACTCGAGGGGGGCGCTCGTCGAGAGCGAACCTCAGCGCGCGACGCGCAAGAAGGTGTAGGGCGCGCCCTCGGCGTCGACCGCGAGGAAGGTCGCGAACTCGGGGCCGAAGCGGCCGTCGAGCGTCACTCCGTCGACCAGGGTCAGACTCGCTTCGCCGTGCTCGCATCGCAGCTCGGCGCGCGCTTCACCTTCGTGCAAACCCTCCGCACGAAGCCCTCGGCGCTCGCCGACGAGCCGAAACGGAAGGCCGCCGTCGTCCGCGACCCAGGTGCCTTCGAAGCTGCAGCGGTCGGAGGGAGCCAGCGCGAAACGGGCTTCCCACGCGCCGGCGGTGGCGACGTCGGCGACGGTGGCGACGCGTGTCGAGAGGTCGACCTCGAAGCGAGGATCGTGGTCTTCGCTGCTGACGCCGCGGTCGTTCGCGCGTGGGTACGCACGTCCGCCTGTGATGAGCGTCTCGCAGTGGTTGTAGCCCGTGGTGCCGGCGCCGTAGACGAGCACGTCGCCGCAGCGAAGGCGTGCGCGGCACGTGTGGCCCGAGCCGAGCGATTCGGGGAGCAGCGCGAGCTCGCACGAACGTTCGGTGAAGGGGAGGGCACCTTCGTGCGTGCGAAGCGTCGCGGCGAGGAGCCAACGCGCCTGCGGGGCTTGGGTGCGCGGGGCTTCCGGCTCGAGTCCGTCTTCGGTCGCGCGGTCTTCGGTCGCGAAGCGGAGGTCGAAGGGCGCGGCGCCGTCACGCCAGACCCTCAACACGCCCGCCTGCGTGTTCAGGTCGATCTGCGCGCGAGGCCCCGTGCGTTGGCCGCTCTCGGAGAAGGCCACGAGGTGCACGAGCCCGGCGGCGGTGTTTCGAGGGCTCTCCTGGGAGGAGCTCATCGTCATCGACGCGCCGAGCTCTTCGCTCGGGTCGTAGACGAGGCCGGCCGGGCAGCGCACCGAGAGCGCGCGAACGTCGCCGAGGCCGAGCTGGGTTTCGATCACGCACCCCGTACCGACGGACACGTCCGGGCGACCGACGCTGGTCGTGACGACGGCGCCGAAGCGGGCGGGGACGGGCTCGGGGGCCGGGTCGGGCTCCTGGCCAGGTGGGATCGACGGAACGGGCGGCACCGCGGGCACCGCCGGAATCGTGGGCATCGCGGGCATCGGCGTCGCGGGTGGGCTGACCGCCGTCGGGGCGCTCGTGCTGAACGCGAGGAATCCCGCGACCCCCATCGCGACGACGAGCCCGGCCGCGGCGGCGATCAGCGCGGGGGCACGAGAGGGCGGCGCCGACCCGCTCGAACGCCCGGCCGCGCGACGAAGGCGCTCGACCTCTTTGCGAAGCCGCGCGAGCTCGGCTTCGTCGTGGACGTCTTTGCGCTCGTGCGCGTCGAGCTTGGACTTCGCTTCTTCGAGCTCGCCCTGGAGCTGCTCTTGTTTCGCGCGCATCGCGTCGCGGTCGTCTCGAAACGCCATGTCGCCCCCTCGAAGTCTCGACGCGGTCAGCGCGCGGCGAAACGAATGATGCGATCGACCACACCCGGCGCGACGGCGCCGACCTTGTGCAGGAGCTTGCTGTACGCGTCCACGAGCAGCACGAAGCCGCGGCGGTCGAGGTTCTTCAAGGTCGCGTCCACGACCTCTTCGGCGGAGTAGAGCCGCGAGAGCTTGTAGATGGGCGGCACCTTCGCGAGGTCGCGCACCATCGGCGTGTCGCCGGGCGGCGGACAGAGCGCCCGCACGTCGACGTCGGTGCCGTCCAGCTCCGCACGCAGCGCCTGGGCGAAGCCGACGACTGCGAACTTGCTCGCGCAATAGCCCGCGAGCTCCGGGAAGCCTCGAAGGCCCGCGACGGAAGCGACGAAGAGCAAGGTCGAGCGCCCGCGCGCGCTCTTGAGCTGCGGCAAGAGCGCCTGCGCGACGTGCACCGAGCCGAGGTAGTTCACCTGCATCATGCGCGCGTGCTCTTCGGCGCCGAGCTCTTCGACCTTGCCGACGCGTAGGATGCCGGCGCTGTTGACGACGTGGGCGACGGGTCCGATCGCGTCGCGGGTCGACTCCGCGGCGTGCCAGACCGCGGCGGCGTCCGTGACGTCGACGCTCTGCACGTGCACGCGCGCGCTTCCGAGCAAGGCCCGCGTGGTCTCGAGGCCCGCGGCGTCGCGATCCCAGAGCGCGAGGGTTTCGCCCCGCTCGGCCAGACGCTGCGCGAAGACACGGCCGAAGCCGCTCCCCGCGCCGGTGATCACCCAAGTGCCCGCAGCGCGTTTCATCGGGGCGGAGGGTATCCGTGGCGCGGTGTTTCGTCGACGCGTCCGCGCGTGCAGACGTCGCGGGGAGGGGGCCGATCAATCCTTCGGCAGCGCCCGCGCCGCTTCCGCGATCTGCTCGCGCAGCCAGACGTGCGCGGGGTCGTGGTCGAAGCGCTCGTGCCAGAAGAGGTGGTTGGGGAAGCGGTCGATGGGCATCGGGGTGGGCAAGACGCGGAGGCTGCCGTGGCGGGCGAAGGCCCGCGCCAGCCGTGAAGGCGCGGTGAGCACGAGGTCGGAGCTGGCCACGACGAGCGGCGCGGCGGCGAAGCTCTGCACCCGCACCGCGACGTGGCGGGAGAGGCCGCGCTCGGCGAGCAGGCGATCGACCACGCTCGGGCCCGAGCCGCGGGGGCTGATGAGCGCGTGGCCCAGGCTCGCGTAGCGCTGCAGCGTGAGGCGCTTGCCGACCTCGGGGTGGTCGGTGCGAACGAGGCAGGAGAAGCCGTCGTCGAAGAGCTTGCGGCGCTTGAGCACACCGAGATCCGAGAAGGCGGGGTTGATGGCGACGTCGACCTCGCCACGCTCGAGCATGCCTTCGATCGCGTCTTCGGCGAGCGGCACGAGGTTCACGCTGAGCCGCGGCGCGACCGCGCGAAGCCGTGGCACGAGGGTCGGCGAGAGGACGACCGCGACGTAGTCGGTCGTGGCGATGCGGACCTCGCGGGTGCTGGTGCTCGGGTCGAAGCGTGGGTCGTCGGCCAACGCTTGGTCGAGGGTGACGAGCCCGGTGCGGAGCGGGCCGACCAACGCGAGCGCGCGAGGCGTCGGCGTGAGGCCCCCGCGACCGCGTACGAGCAGCGGATCGTCGAAGGTCTCGCGGAGCGCGCGAAGCGTGTGGCTCACGGCGGAGACGGTCACCCCGAGACGTTCGGCGGCGCGCGTCACGCTGCCCACCTCGAGCAACACGTCGAGGGTGACGAGCTGGTTGAGGTTCGCGCGGGCCAGGCGGGCGTGGTCCATCGGGAAAGCATGACTTGAGGAATGCTCAAGTCGAAGTGAAGAGGTATCGATTTTCTCAAGCCGAGGAGCGCCCCAGGATGGTTCGCGTCGGAGGGGGACCTCGTTCGAGCAACGGCGGCCCTCGCAACAGAAGAACTCAGGAGAGAGCCATGACCATCCTCATCAACACCCCGAACGGAAACATCGGCCGCGCGCTCGCGGAGCACCTCCTCGACGCCGGCGAGCAGGTCGTCGTCATCTCGCGCGACGCCGCGAAGGCGGCCCCGTTGGCGGCCCGTGGCGCGCGGGTGGTCGAAGGCAGCGTGGACGACCCGAAGGTGCTCGCGCGGGCCTTCGAGGGCGTCGACGCCGCGTTCTGGCTGACGCCGCCGACCTACACCCCGGACTTCGCGGCGTGGGCCACGAAGGTCGCGTCGGAAGCCGCGAAGGCGGCCGAGGCGGCGGGCACCAAGCGCATCGTCGTGCTCTCGAGCGTCGGCGCGCACCACACGGGCAACGGGCCGGTGTCGATCGTCGGTGAGGTCGAGAAGGTCTTCCGCGCGGCGCTCCCGAACGTGCTCGCGCTCCGGCCGGCGTACTTCATGGAGAACTTCCTCCGTGACCTCGACACCATTCGCGCGCAGGGCGCGTTCTACGGCTCGACGCCGGCGGGGCGGCCGATGCCGATGGTCGCCACGAAGGACATCGCGAAGGTGGCGGCCGAGGAGCTTCGCGCGACCTGGACGGGTCATCGCTACCGCGGCGTCCACGGCCCGGCGGACGTGACCATGAGCCAGGCCGCAGGCTTTCTGACCGAGGCGCTCGGCCGCGACGTGAAGTACGTCGAGGTGCCGCTCTCGGCGGCGCGCGAGGGGATGGCGGGCGCGGGGATGCCCGGCTTCCTCGTGGACCTCTTCGCGGAGATGTACGACGGGCTCCTCTCGGGCCGCATGGACCCGGCCGAGCCGCGCGACGCGTCGACGACCACGCCCACGCGTTTTTCGGACTTCGCGCGCGAGGTCTTGGCCCCGGCGCTCGGCTGAGCCCGCCGGGTCCGCGGACGGGGGCGGCGCGAAACCTTGCTCGGGCGACGACCCCGAGTTGACACTTCGCCCCCCTCGTCCCAGGAAACGCGCCGACATGAGCGCGCCCACGCACGAAGCGGTGAAGTCGGCGCTCGAGGCGGTGGTCGATCCCACCTTCGAGCGCACCCTCGGCGATCTCGGGACCCTCTCGGACCTGAAGATCGACGGCACTCGCGTGACCTGCACGATCGCCCTGAGCTCGCCCTCCGAGGCGATTCGCGGCGTGATGAAGCAACGCGTGATCGAAGCGCTGCAGCCGCACGGCGTGACCTTCACCGAGGTCGAGTGGAAGGTCCGCGTGCCCACGCGCGAGACCAGCAGCAACGACCCGCTGCCGAACGTACGCAACGTCATCCTCGTGATGAGCGGCAAGGGCGGCGTCGGCAAGAGCACCGTCGCGACCAACCTCGCGCTCGCGCTGCGTCGCCTCGGCACGCGCGTCGGTCTGCTCGACGCGGACCTCTACGGGCCCTCGATTCCGACGATGCTCGGCATCACCGGGCAGCCGCAGAGCCTCGACGGTCAGCGCATCCAGCCGCTGCAGCGCTTCGGCATCAAGCTGATGAGCGTCGGGTTCTTGCTCGAGAACGACAAACAAGCCGTCATCTGGCGTGGCCCGATGCTTCACGGCGCGCTCCAGCAGTTCGTCGGGGACGTGGAGTGGGGTGAGCTCGATTACCTCGTGGTCGACTCGCCGCCCGGCACGGGCGACGTCGCGCTCACGCTCGGCCAGAAGATGCGCATCACGGGCGTCGTGCTCGTGACGACGCCGCAAGAGGTCGCGCTGCAAGACGTCTACAAGGGCGTCTCGCTCTGTCAGAAGCTCAACCTGCCGATCCTCGGCGTGGTCGAGAACATGAGCTTCTTCGTCGACTCCGCCGGCGTGAAGCACGAGATCTTCGGCAGCGGCGGTGGCCAGAAGGTCGCCGAGTACGCGAAGGCGCCCTTGCTCGCGCAGATCCCGATGGACACGGGCGTGCGCGAGTGGGGCGACAAGGGCACGCCGGTCGCGCAGGCCGCGCCGGAGTCCGCGCCGGGTCAGGCCTTCGGAGAGCTCGCCGAGAAGCTCGCGGACCAGATCGCGGTCACGCACTTCCAGCGTGGCGGCGGGGACAAGGCGCCGAAGGCCGAAGGGCCGAAGCGCCTCAAGATCCTGCGCTGAGCTCGCTCCCAAACGTCGACGAGGCGAGCCCTTCGGAGCTCGCCTGGTTCGCGTTCGTGAAGCCGGCGTCAGTACGCGTTGCTACGGACCTTTCGCCCGAAGACCGTGAGCCAGACGCACCTGAGGTCCATCCAGAGCGAGCCCTTGGTCACGTACTCGAGGTCGTGCTCGACGCGTCCGATCATCTTGTCGAGCGTCTCGGTCTCGCCGCGCCAGCCGTTGACCTGCGCCCACCCCGTGATGCCGGGCTTCACGTGGTGGCGGAGCATGTATTCGAGGATCTGCGTCCGGTAGTGCCGGTTGTGGGCGACGGCGTGCGGCCGGGGGCCCACGACGCTCATGTCGCCGAGCAGCACGTTGACGAACTGCGGGAGCTCGTCGACGGAGGTGCGGCGCATGAATGCGCCGAGCGGCGTGATGCGCGGATCGTTCTTGGTCGCCTGGGTGACCTTCGGTCCGTTCTCCTGCACGCGCATGGAGCGGAACTTCCAGACCTCGATCTCCTTGCCCTCCGCGCCGTAGCGCTTCTGCTTGAAGAGCGCGGGGCCGGGGGAGGTGAGCTTCACCGCGAGGCCGAAGCCGACGAGCACCGGCCAGATCACGGCGAGCACGCAGGCCGCGAAGAGCACGTCGAAGGCGCGCTTGGTCGAGCTCGAGAGGTACGGGGCGATCTTCACGACCAGGCCGCGCACGTCTTCGTCGCTGAGCGCGAGCGCCATCACGAGCGCCTGAAGGAAACGGTCTTCTTCGAGATCGTAGGCGTCGTTGGCGTCGCACACCTCGCGAACCATCGCGACGAGGCGGCGGCGCTCGCGCGCGTCGAGCTTCTCGAAAGCCTTCACGGTCTCCTTGAGATCGAAACGCTCGGGGTCGAAATCGACGACGCGAACTTCGAGCGAGAGCGGCAGGGGGTTGCCCGCGAGCTCGCCGAGGAGGGCGCGCACCTTCTCACGCTCCACCAGCTCGAGCGTGCCGTCGGACCACGCGGCGGCCATCAGGAGGTCGGTGACCGGGAAGAGCTCGCTCACGTCGTTGGGCGAGATTCGGGTCCAGTTCGGCTCCTTGCCGATGCGATGAGGCCTCTGACTCGGCCGCTCTGCCGCCCCGGTCGCGCCGCCTGCGGCCCCGTTCGTCCCGTCGCCCATGACGGCGAGACTACGGTGACCGAGGGTGTGAGCCAAGCCGGCCGGTCGATCCGGACGCGGGGGTCGTGCGTATCGACCCGAGCGGCGCGGGCGGGTGCGGCTCGGAGAAAGTCGGCGGGCCCTGGGAGAAAATCGGACGGCGCCGGCATTCGCGTTCAGAATCGGTGCGAGGGTGGAGGGAGGACGAATGAGCGATCGAGCGACCACGTTGGCCGAGGGCTACACGCGCAGCCATCGCGTCTACGAATGGATGGGGCTGGCGCTCGCCGGCCTCTGCCTGGTCGGCGCGACGATGCGGGTGCTCGCGATCGAAGCGACGGCGCTCGTCTGGCTCGGGGCCTTGGCCCTGGCGATGGCCTTCGCGGACCTGGTGTCCGGGCTCGCGCATTGGGCGTTCGACACGTGGGGCGGGCTCGACACGCCGGTGTTGGGCAAGCTCGCGATTCGGACCTTTCGGCACCACCACGTCGATCCCAAGGCCATCACGCGGCACGACTTCGTCGAGACGAACGGCCACAACGCGATGCTCTCCGTGGTGTTGGCGGCGCCGGTCGCCCACGTGGGGCACGCGCTGCCGAGCTTCGCGTCGCTCTTCCTGACCTTCGCCGCCTTCTTCGTCGCGTTCACCAGCCAGCTCCACAAATGGGCCCACATGGAGCACCCCCCGCGGGTGGTGCGCTGGTTTCAGCGGGCCGGTTTGGCGCTCTCGCCGGAAGCGCACGCGGTGCATCACGAATCGCCGCACGAGGGTGCGTATTGCGTGACCACCGGTTGGATGAACGTGCTGCTCGACCGGACGTGTTTCTTCCGGTGTGCGGAGCGTGTGATCTCGGCCGTGACCGGTGCGCGGCCTCGCGCGAGCGAGTGAACGGATCAAGGGCGATGCGGGGGGCCGCTCCGGACATGCGACGCGCGTGGGTTCGTGCCACCCTCGCGCCGCGATGACGGAATCCGCGAGCGAGCTCCTCCTCCGCGCCCTCGGCACCGTGGCCGGCCACGCGATCGTGCTCGACGACGAGCTTCGGGTCGTCGCGTGGACGGAAGGCACCGAAGCCCTGACCGGACCGCTCGAGCTCGGGGTGCCCGCGCCGCGTCTGCTCTGCGGCGAAGGCATGGAGCGACCGATCGCCGAAGCGCTCGCGGAGGGCCGTGCGACGGCCGCCAGCTTGGCGCGTCTCGGGCTCGACGGAGAGTCGCGAAGCCTTCGGGTGCGCGCGACGCCGCTCGAAGGGGGCGACGGTTGGCTGCTCGTGCTCAGCGAGGAGATCGACGTCAGCGCAGGCGCGCTCGGCGACGGCGCCTGCGAGCGTTGGGGCATGCTCACGCGCTCGCAGACCATGAAGGCGCTCTTCCGCGATCTGGCGAAGGTCGCGCGCCGAGACGTCACGGTGCTGGTGCGGGGCGAGTCGGGCGCGGGCAAGGAGCTCGTCGCGCACGCGATTCATCTGGCGTCGAAGCGCTCGAAGGGGCCGTTTCGGGCGATCAACTGCGCGGCGCTTCCGCCCACGTTGCTCGAGAGCGAGCTCTTCGGGCACGTCCGGGGCGCGTTCACGGGCGCCGTGCGTGACAACCCGGGACATTTTCGTGCGGCGGACGGCGGCACGCTCTTCCTCGACGAGATCGGCGAGCTGCCTCTGGAGCTGCAGGCGAAGTTGCTGCGGGTGCTTCAGGAGCGTTCGGTGATTCCCGTCGGCGGGCGGGACCCGGTGCCGGTCGACGTGCGCATCGTGTCGGCGACGAACCGCTCGCTGCGGGAAGAGGTCGCCGAGGGGCGTTTTCGCGCGGACCTGATGTACCGCCTCCGCGTGGTGCCGCTCTTCTTGCCGCCGCTTCGCGCGCGGCGGGAGGACGTCGCGATCCTGGTCGAGCGATTCCTCGCGCGCTTGGCCGACGACGAGCGGCGCATCGAGCACGTGTCGGCGGGCGCGCTTCGACTGCTCGAGTCTTACGATTGGCCCGGCAACGTGCGCGAGCTTCAGAACGTCGTGGAGCACGCGTTCGTGATGGGCGACGGACCGGTGCTGCTCGAGTCGGACCTTCCGCCCGAGCTTCGTGGCGAAGAGAGCGGCGCGGCGCGCGCGAACGTGCCGCCGCCGATGAGCGCGAAGACGCCGGAGGAGCAGCGGATTCGTCGGGCGCTCGAGCGCGCGGGCGGGCATCGCGGGCGCGCGGCGGCGATGCTCGGCATGAGCCGCAGCACGCTCTGGCGGAAGATGCGCGCGTACGGTCTCGAAGAGGGCGAAGAGGTCGACGACGCGGAGGGCTGACGGGCGCAAGCCCGCCCGTGCCCGTGCCCGTGCCCGTGCCCGTGCCCGTGCCCGTGCCCATGCGGGTGTGGTTCTCATCCTGACGCGAGAACGGGCACCGGAACCGCGCTTCGCGCCTCAGAGACGGAGTCCGAGACGGCGCGTCGCGCCACCGCCGCTTCGCGCCCTCACGGCTTCGCCGACACGGTCACGGTCGCCGACACGGTCACCGACACCGACACGGTCACCGACACCGACACGGTCACCGACACGGTCACCGACACGGTCACCGACACTGACACGGTCACGGTCACCGACACCGACACCGTGACCGACGCTCGACACGGTCACCGACACCGGCCCGCTAGCCCTCCGGTTCGCGACGGGAGGGCGGGCGAGTCACGTGCGCGCCAGCCACGCGGGCACCACGAGCATGCTCAAGAAGGTCGACGTGACGAGGCCGGTGAGAATGACCCACGCCATCGGCGCCTGAAGCTCCGCGCCCGGCTGACCGAGCGCCGCCGCGAGCGGTACGAGACCGAGCGCTGCGGTCAGCACGGTCATCGTGATCGGCGAGAGCCGCTCCAGTGCCGCCCGCCGCACCGCGTCTTCGCGCGGCACGCCGTGCTCCTCGAGGTCGCGTGTGCGCGTCGCGAGCAAGATGCCGTTGCGCGTGGCGAGGCCGAAGAGCGTGAGGAAGCCGATGCCGGTCGCGAGGTCGAGCGTACCGCCCGCGATCCAGACGCCCACCACGCCGCCCGCGAGCGCGAGCGGCACGTTGGTCAGCACCACGAGCGTGCGCTTCACGTCGCCGAGCGTGCTGCCGACCACGACCGCGATCGCGAGGAGCACGAGCGCGACGAGCAACGCGAGCCGGGTGCCGCTCGACTCTTGTTCGACCACGCGTCCTTCGAGCTCGGGACGCACGCCCGGCGGAAAACGAACCGACGCGAGCGCCCCGCGAACCCCGTCGAGCACCGCGCCGAGGTCGCTGCCTTCGACGTTCGCCGTCACCACCAACCGACGACGCGCACCGTCGCGCATGACGAAGGCCGGCTCGTGCGTCCGGGTCAGGTTCGCGAGCTCTTCGAGCGGCACGGCGCGCCCGTCGCCGACCGGAACCATCGCTTGGGCGAGCGCGTCGCGGTCGGTGCGAGGTCCGTCGCCGTAGCGCACCACGACGGGGGTGTAGAGGCCCTCCTCGTAGATGCGACCGACCTCGCGACCCCACACCACGAGCGACGCCAAGCGGGCGGCTTCGGCACGCGAGAGCCCGTGTCGGCCTGCGGCCTCCGCGTCGACGTCGACGAGCAAGGTCGGCACCTCGGTGATCGGCTCGCTCATGACGTCGACCAATCGCGGCACCCCACGCAGGGCGGTGATCACGTCGGCCGCGGCGCGGCGAAGGCTCGGGAGGTCGTCGCCGACCAGCTTCACCGTGAGCGCCGCCGTGTGTCCGCTGATGACGTGGTCGATGCGGTGCGAGATGGGCTGACCGATCGCGAAGGTCGCGCCAGGCACGTCGGCCAAGCGCGCGCGCAGGTCGCGCACGACCTCTTCTTGCGGTCGCTCGTCGTCGCGAAGGAGCAGCTCGATCTGGCTCGCCTCGACCCCGAGCACGTGCTCGTCGCGCTCGGCGCGTCCGGTTCGACGTGCGGTCGAGAGCACGGCCGGATCGGCCAGCAGGGCTTCTTCGGCGCGTTGTCCGAGGGCGTCGCTCTCGTGAAGAGGCGTGCCGGTCGGCGTGAGGATCGAGACGTTGAGCGCGCCTTCTTGAAGCTCCGGCAAGAAGCCTCGGCCGGCGGTCGCGAGGCCGAGACCCCCGAGCGCGAAGAGCAGCGCCGTGAGCCCTGCGAGCCAACGCGGGTGCGCCATCGCCCAGGTGAGGAAGGGCGCGTAGGCGCGCTCGAGCCGGTGCGCGATCGGCGGCTCGCTCGCCGTCGCGGCACGGCCGGGCAACACGTAGGACGCGACGACCGGCGTGATGGTGATGGCCACCAAGAGGCTCGCGCCGACCGCGACGAGGTAGGCGATGGCGAGCGGTCCGAGGAGCACACCTTCGAAGCCGGGCAAGAAGAGCAGCGGCACGAAGACGAGCGCGAGCACCGCGGTCGCGCTGACGATCGAGGAGCGAATCTCGATCGACGCGTGAAGCACGGTCTCCAGAATCGGTGGGCGTTCTTCTTCGGGAAGCCGCGCCCGCTCGCGAAGTCGTCGCACGACGTTCTCGACGTCCACGATGGCGTCGTCGACGAGCTCGCCGATCGCGATCGCGAGGCCTCCGAGGGTCATGGCGTCGAGCCCGAAACCCATCAGGTGCAGGGCGGCGGTCGCGGCGAGCAACGAGATCGGGATGGCCAACGCGCTCGTGAAGGCGGCGCCCGGATTCCACAAGAAGAGGAAGAGCACCAGCACGACGAGGATGGCGCCGTCGCGGAGGATCTCGACCAGGTTCTCGACCGCGCGCCGGACGAAGCTCTCTTGGCGGTAGGTGTCGGGGACGACCGCGATGCCTTGGGCTTCGAGGGCGGGCCCGAGCGAAGCGAGCGCTTCGTCGATCGCGGCGGAGGTGGCGAGGGTGTCGGCCTCGGGTTGTTTGATGACGTTGAGCAAGACCGCGCTGCGACCGTTCGCGCCGGCGCTGCCGCGGGTGGGCGCGGAGCCCACGACCACCTCACCGACGTCGGCGATTCGGACGGGAACTCCTTCCCGTGCGCCGACCACGAAGGCCGAGAGCTCGTCGGCGTTGCGGGCGCGACCGAGCACCCGGACGATGCTCTCGCGACCGCCGTCGACCAGGTAGCCGCCCGGCGGGTTCGTCGCGCCGACCTCGAGCGCGTCGGCGACCTCCTGTGCGGTGAGGCCGAAGCGGGTGAGGCGCTCCGGGTCGAGCACCACCTGGTACTCCTTCTCGCCGCCGCCCATCGCGTTGACGAGGGCCACGCCCGGGACGCCGAGCAGCGTGCGCCGCACGTCGCGCTCGGCGACGCGGCGTAGCGTGGTCGGATCGACCGAGTCGTTCGTCGGCGCGATGGCGAGGAAGGCGATCTCGCCGACCAGGTTCGAGGGCGGAATCACGATCGGCGGCAGCGCTTCGGGGGGAAGCGCCGCGCCGCGGAGGCGCTCGATGACGCGTTGTCGCGCGACGATCGGATCGATGTCGACGTGCAGGTCGACCCACACGACCGACAGACCCGGCGCGCTCGCGGAGCGCACGATGCGTGCGCCGCTGGTGCCGGCGAGCGCCACCTCGAGCGGGTAGGTCACGAGCTGCTCGACCTCGGTCGGTGCGAGACCGGGGGCCTCGGTGACGATCGAGATGCGGGGCGCGCCGAGGTCGGGGAGGACGTCGAGGCGCATGCTCGACAGCTCGTTCGCCGCGAGCAGGACGAACGCCAAGCCAGCCGCGACGACGAGCGCGCGGTGGGCCAGCGAGAAGCGGAGGATGCCGTCGATCACGAGCGGACCTCGCGTGCTTCTCGCTCAGTGCACGTGGCCATCGTGCACCTCTCCGCCGCCGCCCTTGGCCAGATGCACCAACGCGGCCCCTTCGAGCACCACGGCGTCTTCGGCCGTGACCCCTTCGGTGAGCAAGACCTGGTCGCCAGCGCGAACGCCGACGCTCACGTCGCGTTCGAGGAACTCGTCGTCCGCGACACGAAGCACGACGATGCGGCGACCGTCGAGGTCGAGCACCGCTGCGCGTGGCACGAGGAAGCCTTCGCGCACCTCGCCGAAGGTGAGCTCGGCGTTCGCGGCGGCGCCCACACGCACGGCCGGATCGGCGTCGACGGCGAAGCGCACGTCGACGGTGCGGGTGTGGGGATCGACGACGCGGCCGACGTCCACGAGGCGCTCGAGCGGGCGCGTGTGGGTCTCGCCCGCGAGGCGAAAGAAGCCGCGTGGGCTCGGTCCGAGCGTGGGCGCCCAGGTCTCCGGGACCGAGACCACGACCCAACGTTCGCCTTCGCCGACGACACGAAAGAGCGGCGTGTGCGCGGCGACGGTCTGGCCGTCCGACACGAAGGTGGCGTCGATCACACCGTCGATCGCGGCGACCACGCGCCAGCCCGCGCCACCGCGCCCGCCTCGAGCGCTTCCGGCGAAGGCGCTCGTCTGCCTCGCGGAGGCGAGCGCGGCTTCGGCGACGCCGAGGTCCCGCTCGGCGTCCACGACGCGGCGCTCGGGCACGGCACCCTCCGCGAGCAAGGCGCGGGCACGGTCGAGCGCGAGGCGCGCGGCTTCGACGTCGGCGGTCGCGCGGGAGAGGTCCGAGGCCACGCGGGTCGTGATCTCCGGGGCGCTCGGGGTGGGCACGAGGGTGGCGAGCAGCTCGCCGCGGCGAACGACGGTGCCAGGGCGCGGCAGACCGCCCGGACGCGCGACCAAGCGACCGTCGACCGGGGCGGCGACGAGCGCGAGCTGATCGGGCGGCGCTTCCACGCGCGCGACGGTGGAGCGCGTCGGGGCCAGGCGGCCCGCGGTCGCTCGGTCGACGACGATGCCGAGTCGCCGCTGCGCGTCGGCGTCCAACGCGATCACGTGATCGTCGGGACCGTGCGCGTGACCGTGGTGGTCGCCGTGGCCGTGATCGTCGTGATCGTGATCGTCGTGGTCCTGATCGTCGTGACCGTCGTGGTCGTGATCGTCGTGGTCGTGATCGTCGTGATCGTGATCGTCGTGGTCGTCGTGACCGTGATCGTCGCGACCGTGATCGTCGTGGTCGTGGTCGCCGCCGCGCCGGTGCAGGCCTTCGATTTCCGGAGGTGCGTCTTCCCCGCACGCGAGCAGCAGCGCGAGGGCCCAGAAGAACAACGGTCGGCGGGTCATCGCCACTCTCCCCGAGCCAGGCGCAATCGCAGGTCCGCGCGTCGCAGCGCGAGGGCCAGCGCGAGCGCGCGGTCGGCGACCTCCACCACGAGGCGTCGTGCGTCGACGATCTCCACGAAGCTCGCTTCTCCGGCGGCGTGGCGCGCGAGCGCGGCGCGAAGCACCCGCTCGGCCTCCTCACGAGCCCGCGCGAAGCTCTGGTGCTCGGTGGCGAAGAGCGCACGTTCCGCGGTCGCCGCGTCCAGCTCGGTGCGGACCCGGAGCTCGGTCGCTCGGGCGAGGGACTCGAGCTGCGCGGCGGCCTCCGAACGACCCCGCGCGCTCTGGCCGCGCTCGGCGATCGGCAGGGTGAGCGACGCGGCGACGACGTATCCGTCGCCGTTGCCGCCGATCTGCCGTTGGTGCAGCCAGCCGGCTTCGACCTCGAGGTCGGGCCACGCGGCGCGTCGCGCGTGGCGGCGTGCGCGGCTCGCGGCCTCGAGCGCGCGGTCCAGCGCGGCGACCCGGCGCTCCCGGACTTCCTCCCACGTGGTGTCCGGAGGGGCCTCCGACGGCGTCACGGTGCCGTTCAGCTCCGGCACACTCTCGACCGCGAGCCACGCCGCGAGCTGCGCGCGGGCTCGCAACGCGAGGCTCTCGGCCTCCACGCGTGTCGCACGCACGAGCGCGGCTTCGAGTCGAAGGCGCTGCGCTTCGGCGGTCGCCCGCTCGCCGGCGCGCGCCTCGGCCTCGGCACGTCGTGCGGCCTCGTCGAAGACCTCGCCGAGCGCGCGAAGGGTTTCGGCGCGCTCGCTCGCCGCCAGGGCTTCGTAGAACGCGTCGAGCGCGGCCGACACGGCGCGGGCGCGTTCTTCTTGGGCGGCCCAGGCCGCGAGGTGTGCTTCGAAACGCGCGAGCTGGCGCTCCGCCCCGCGAAGACCGGAGAGCGGCAGTCGCCACCCGACGCGGAGCTGATCTTGGGATTGCGCGCCGTCGCCGAAGAGCTGTTGGCGCTCGAACGAGACGTTCGGATCGGGAAGGCGACCCGCACCGGCGGCGTCGGCTTCGGCGTTCGCGGCGGCAAACGCAGCGAGCGCGGCTTCGGGCTGCGCGGAGGCGGCGCGTACGACGTCGGCTTCGGCCCATTGGGCCTGGGCGGGCGCGCTGAGCGCGAGCAGGAGCAACGAAAGGAGTCGCGGCATGGCGAGACCAGGAGTCAGAGGGGAACGGCCGCGCGGACGCGGGCGCGTCATGGGGTGGCGAGACGAGTGAGCGCGCGATCTCGGGTCGAGAGGCGCTCGAGGACGCACGCGAAGCGACGAACGTCGCTGCGTGGCGGATGGCACGAGAGCGCGCGCGTGCGTGCACGGCGCGTTCGTCGCTCGCTCGTCTCAGGCTCTCGGTGGACGCTCGAGCGTCTGCTCGAGATCACGCCCGTCGCGAGGACGTCGTGTCTCGCCGAACGCCTGCACCCGTGGCGCGTTCCACACCCAGAGCGCGCTCGGCGTGCCTACGGGAAGCATCGGCGGCATCGCGTGCGAGTGGCCCTGGGAGAGTGGCGCGTGCGGGCAATGCCCCTCGTGATCGGGCTCGGAGCATGGGCGGGGAAGCACGACCGTCGTGTGCCGCTCGCCGGTGTCGCTCGTCTCCCGGGTCTCTCGCTCGCTCGTGTCGGGCCGCGTCGGGACGTCCGCGAGGGTTTGGCGCGTCGCGTGCGCGGGGCTCGTCTGCGTTTCGCGCGCGTGCGCTTCGTGTGCGCGGTCGCCGTCCGCTCCGCGTGCGCGGGCGTGGGCGCCGTGACCGCCGTGCGCGTGTGCTTCGTGTGCGCGGGCGCGACTGCCGTGCGCGTGCGCTTCGTGTGCGCGGGCGTGGGCACCGGCGTGGCCGTGACTTCCGCGGCTCTCGTGCGCGTGACCGCCGTGCCCGTGGTCCCGCGTCGGACGCCCGTGGCCGGCATGGGCCCGCCCGTCGTCTTCGAAGACGAGGTGGCAGTGCGAGTGCATCCCGTGGGTGCCGTCCACCAGGTCGGCCACGCCGTGCTGCACTCCCGGAAGGAGCACCACGCCGAGGAAGAGACTGGCGAGCAGGGGCCGCACGAGGCTGGTCTATCCGGCCGGTCGGGGGTCGGACAAGGGGAGAGCCGGACTTGTATCCGAGTTGCATTCCCCCTTCGGTCGCGAGTGGCTCGGAGGCCGAGGCTCGCGGGTGACCTCGTCGCGCGGCTCGGCTCGAACTTTCCGGGTGTTGTAGTACGACCCCTCCATGCGCGCGCTCGCCGGGATCGCCTTCGCCGTGGTGTGGCTCGTCGGAAGCGTCGCCAACGCCCAGGCACCGGACGGCGAGACGGTCGCGGACACCGCCACCGTCGCGGACACGGACACCGACACCGTCGCGGACACGGACACCGTCGCGGACACGGACACCGTCGCGGACACGGACACCGACACCGTCGCGGACACCGACACCGCCACGGACACCGCCACGGACACCGCCACGGACACCGCCACCGTCACGGCTACCGCCACCGCCACCGACACGCTCGATCCGGAAGTCACCCGAGCCGCGCCCCCGAGCCCTCCGGCGCTCGGCCCGTCGTTGGCACTCCAACGCGACGACCGACCCGAGCGCCTCGAGCTCGCCCTCCAACACGCTGCGTTCGCCTTCGACGGACCGAGCTTTCTGAGCGCGCAACGCGCCGCCCTCGTCGCCGTCTTCGAGGCGTATTGCGGGTTCGGCAACCTCCTGCAGAACCAACCCTCGCGCCTCGAGATCGGCCTCGGCATCGGTTGCCTCGTCGGCGCCGCCACGCTCACCTACGTCGCGTTTCGTGGCTTCGTGCGCCCTCGCGGACCGGCCGAGGCCCACACGCGCTACGAGCGTTTCTACGCCGCACGCCGGGAAGGCCTGACCTTCGACGAGCTCGCCGCGACCGAAGCCGCCCTCGAGACCGCCGCGCGCGCCGACCGCCGTCGCCGTCTGGTCGGCGGCGTGTTCGGCTTCCTGAACTTCGTCGCCGCGGGCGTCTTGATCACGCTCGTCGCCCGCGACGTGCTCGACTCCCGCGTCGGCACCTCGATCGCGACCGGCACTGCGGTCGTCGGCGTCCTCGGCGTGACCGCGCTGGCGATCCGCGGTCCCTCCGAGCGCGCGCTCGCCGGATACCGCGGACACTGAGCGAGCCGCAGGAGCGAAAGCGCGCGGACGCTAATGAATGCAGCGCGCGGGGCATTCGCGCGGCAGGTTCGTCTGAAAGAGGCCCGGCGGCTGCCACGGCAGCGGGAGCGGGTCGACGCAGGCGTCACGCACTTCGTGTCGTGTGCCCTCGTAGCGAAACGTGAGCCTCAACGGCGCGGCGCCGGCCGCGCACCACGCCTCGACCGCCGCACGAAGCGACGCGGGATGCCAGAGCAACGAACGCGCGTGGTCTTTCAATTGCTCGGCACCACGCAACTCGGGCCCGACCTCGAGGCCTTCCACGCGCACGTAGGGATCGGACGCGCGCACCGACTCCGGCACCAGCAGGTGGTTCCAACAGCCCTCGTCGACGCGAAGGTTCGAGAGCATCGCCGCCGCGTGATGGAACTGAAGTCCGAGGTAGGGCGTCGTCCCCGAGAGCAACAAGAGCCCGAGCGGCACCCACGCGCCCGGCCGTCCTCGTTCGAGGTTCGCCAACCGACCCTCGAGCGCTCCGTCCCGTCGTGTGACGAGCGCGACGACGTAGCCGCCCAAGAGGAGCCAGAGCGAGAGCTCGACCAACTGCCACGCGGGATACGGGATCCAGTGATCGCGAAAATACGCCGCCGCGCTCACCGCCGCGGGCACCAGCCCGACCGCAAGCACCACGCGGCGTCGCGTGCGCCACGTGCGACCGAGGTGCGCCAGGTCCTCGTCGCGCAAGAAGCCGATCCAACCCGGCAACATCACCCACGCGAACGCGGGCGCGAAGACGATCGTCAGCGGCAGATGCATCGCGAGCGCGAGCAAGAGCGCCCACGCCGGCCGCACGAGCGCGAGCAGACCGAGCGTGGCTTCGACCACGAGGAAGAGCCGCGGCCAAAACGCGCCGAGCGCGTCGTCGGGGAGAGGCACGCTCCAGTTCTCGGCGAGCAAGCGCATGCCGCCGGTCGCGCAGCTCACCGCGGGGTCGAGGAAGTCGCGGTTGGTCTTGTGAAAGGCCGCGAGCAGATAGACGCCGAGCGTCAGCAGACGAAGCGCGCGCGCGTGCGTTCGATCGTCGCCGACGCGTGCGAGCACGAGCGCGCTGCCCGCGGCCAGCACGAGCACCACCGATTGCGTGAGCTGATCGCCGAGCCCGACGAGCGTCGCCAGCTTGGCCACGACGACGACGCAGAAGCTCGCGTAGAAGCGACCCGAGCCCGGCGTCGGAGGGGCCACGAGCAACGAGAGCGCGGCCGCTGCGAGCCCCAGGTTGGGAACGATCCACGTCACGCGATGCGCGTCGGGGAGGGTGAGGTGCACCAGGAGCGCGACGCCGAACGCACGACACCACACGCGCCAACGAAGCGGCATCGACGGCGTTTCGGGCATCACGCGCGGAACGCTACACCGAGGACGGACTGCGAACGCCGCTCGTGTGCGTTTCGCGACAATCCTTCGTCGGAGGCGGGGAATAGTCCTGCTAGTACCTCGCCACAGGAGTCTTGACCGGTTCAGGGTGGAGGATCGGCCTCGAGGTCGGTTCTGCACCGACGAAGGACAGGCCGAAGCCTATTCGAGGAGGCGCGGGGCCGAGATCGAGGTCGAGGACCGCCATCAACCGGTCAAGACTCCTGTGGAGAGGTACGAGTACCCACATGCTCCGCGTCGCCACGTTCCTGCTCGTGCTCGGCTGCGTCGCCGATCGGAGCGGCTTCGCCCCGCGGGTTCGGCCCGACGGCGGCGTGCGCGAGAACGCGGGGATCGACGCTGCCGTGCCGCGCGACGCCGAGGTACCGGAGGACGCGGGCTTCGACGCAGGCTTCGACGCAGGCGTCGATGCCGGCTTCGATGCGGGCGTCGACGCGGGCTCGGACGGCGGCACCGACGCGGGCCCGACGGACGAGATGCGGTGCCGCGAGCGTTTCGGCGACGCGCCCGGCTTCCAGCTCTGCGCCGCGTCGACCGATGTCTGCGAGCTCTACGTTCGCTTCGAACGACCCGACAACAACTGCGACGCCGTCTGTTCGCGCCGTGGCGCGACCTGCATCGCCTCGTACGACGACGGCGACCCGAACGATTGCGAGCGCGGCGGGCAGGTCGAGTGCGGCGGGAACTTCCAGGACCGCATCTGCCTCTGCGGACCCGACGACGACGACGACGGTCGCGGTCGCGACTGAGCTGGTGCGCGAGCCTCCCGTGGAGGCATCGTTCCACCGCGGCGTAGCGAAGCCCCGGAGCTTCGCGTTACAACCTCCCCGTGCCCGTCGGCCCCCACCTCCTCGGCACCGATGCCGCCCGCGAGATTGGCTCGCTCGCGCTCAGCGTCGTCCCCGTCGACAACCCCATG
Source organism: Sandaracinus sp. (assembly GCA_020633125.1). Classification (GTDB taxonomy): domain Bacteria; phylum Myxococcota_A; class Polyangia; order Polyangiales; family Houyiibacteriaceae; genus JACKEH01. Next base: position 33,418 of record JACKEH010000029.1, read on the forward strand.
CTCGGGCTTCGCGCCGCGCAATGGCGCAACGCCCTCGTGCGGGTGGGGCTCTCGGTGCCGTTCTGGGCGGTGCACGACGTCGGCATGCTCGCGTGCGTCGACCCGGCCAGCGTGCCGATCGGACCGCGCGCGATCTTGCAGCGTGTGCAGCTCGCAGGCCCCACCGTGGACGCGCTTCGGGCCTACGCCGAGACGCTCGCGGAGATCGGCCAGACCGAGGTGATGGAGAAGGCGCGGCAGTGGCGGCTCGGCGACGACCTGCTCGCCGTGCTCCTGCTTCGTGTGCTCGGGCCGCTCTGGGAGCGCTACCGCGGAAGCCATCTCGCGGTCGGCAACCCCGTGCTCTTGCCGCTCGACCCCGAGGTGTACCGCGAGGTCGATCCGCAGCTCCCGCAGCTCTTCGGGAGCACCGACCGCAGCGACGACCTCGGCTTCGTGCAGCACGTCGCGCGCGAACGCCTTCGACTCGTGACCGCGATCGAGCAGGTCGACCTCGACACGCTTCGTTTGCTCGGCATGTTCGGCGCCGAAGCCAACGCGGCGGGCGCGATGCAGATGCTCGACCTGCTCAACGTCTTCGAGTCGCCCGAAGCGAACGACGTCGTGAACTTCTCGCTCGATCTCTTGCCGAGCGTGCTCGAGACCAAACGCGCGAGCGGGCAGCAGACCTTCAGCGTCGACGGCTATTCGGGCGTCGAGCGACGCGGCACCCTCGACTCGCTCGTGCTCTCCGAGCTCGCGTTCGACCCCGACCTCTTCGACCGCCGCTTCGTCGAGAACGAGGTCTTCTATTACGCGCGCGAGAAGCAGCACGAAGAGGACCGCCGCCTTCACTACATCTGCGTGGACGCGAGCGCGTCGATGCGCGGGCAACGCAGCGTCTTCGCGCGGGGGCTCGCGCTGACGCTCATCAAGAAGCTCCTCCTGCAGGGGGAGGACGTCTACTTCCGCTTCTTCGACTCGCGCCTCTACGACGTGCACCACGCGCGTCATGGACGCAGCGACACCGGCGGCATCAGCGTGCCTTACGTGCTCTGCTTCAAGGGCGAGCGCGGTCGAAACTACGCGAAGGTGTTCAGCATGCTCTCGAGCGAGCTGGATCGCCTCCAGCGACGCGAGCGGCGGCAGCCGATCCTCTACGTGCTCACCCACGCGCAATGCCACGTGCCGATCGACACCATCGAGCGCCTACGCACCATCGCGCGCCTCTACGGTGTCTTCATGCTGCCGAGCGGCGGCGCGCTGGACCTCGAGTACCTGAGCCGACTGCACACGGTGCAGGTCGTCGATCAGGCCTCGCTCGGCCAAAAAGACGTGCGCGCCGCGCGTGCGCTCGAGATCGTGGACGACGCGACGAAGGACGAGCGCCGCTCGATGCCGCCGAAGCCACCCGAGCGCGCGTCGATGCCTCCGACGTGATCACCGCGTCGTCTTTGCTCGTGCCCGTGCCCGCGCCCGTGCCCGTGCCCTCCGTGCCCGTACGCTGCGTCCGGTGTGCCGCAGCGAACGCGTCCTAGCTCGGGATGCGACCTCCTCCACGCCGACGCCGTGTCAGCCAGAGCAGCGCCGGCCAGACCAACCACGCGCCGCTCGCTCCCGCGTCGCAGCCGCAGCCGCCCTTCTTCTTGCACGCGTCGCCGCGACCGTCGCCGTTCGCGTCGGCCTGATCGGGGTTCGCGACCTCGGGGCAGTTGTCCACGTCCGCGCACAGACCGTCGCCGTCCACGTCGTCGTCCGGATCGAAGGCGCACGGGTCGCACGCGTCGCCTCGGCCGTCCATGTCGGAGTCCGTGCCGTCGTCGGCCACCGCGGGGCAGACGTCGACGTCGTCGCATCGGTCGTCGCCGTCGGTGTCGCCCACGTCGCCGCAGGCCGAGCACGCGTTGCCTTCGCCGTCGCGATCGACGTCGGCCTGGTCGGGGTTGGCGACCTCGGGGCAGTTGTCGACGTCGTCGTAGACCCCGTCGCGGTCGAGGTCGGTACGCAGCACGGCGCCGCAATCGAGCACCGAGAAGGTCAGCCCGTTGCGCGAATCGAGGACCGTGCGCCCCGAGTCGCGCAGGACCGCACGCACGTCGGCGGGGGTGCGCGTGGCGTCCTCGCCGTGCACCAGCGCCGCACACGCCGCCACGAGCGGCGACGAGAACGACGTGCCGGTCATGCTGGTCGTGCCGCCACCCAACGCGACCGACGTAATCAGCGCGCCGGGGGCCACCAGATCGACGAGCGCGTTTTGGTTGGAGAACGCCGCGATCGTTCCGCGATTCGGACCCGCGTCGACCGTCGCGCCGACCGCGATCACGTTCGGAAGGCACGCCGGCGCGCTGATGCCGGTCGAGCTTCCTGCGTTCAGCGACGCGGCGACCACGGTGATGCCGCGGGCGACGAGGTTGTCGACGGCGGTGCGGACCGCGATCTCCCACGCCGCGCCGTCGCCACACGCGCTCTCGAAGAGCTGGTCGGTGCCGAGGCTGAGGTTCACGACGTCGACGGACGGCCCGTCGGTCGCGAGCCAATCGAGGCCGCTGACGATCTGCATCATCGACGCGAAGCGGTTGCTCGCGTCGAGCACCCGCACGGCGACGATGTCCACCGCCGGGATCGCGCCGGGCGCGGCGACGGTTCCGTCGGAGGTGAGCACCCCGGCGACGAACGAGCCGTGGCCGTGCTCGTCGCGCGACGCGCCGACCCCGTGTCGTTCGCTCGACCCGTCGGGGCAGCAGCCGGGGCAGAAGCACGCTTCGCCGACCAACGCGTCGGCGAGATCGGGATGCGTCGCGTCGAAGCCGCTGTCGAGCACGGCGACCACGAGCCCACCGCCGTCGAAGCCCGACGCCTGCGTGGGTCCGAAACCGGAGAGCGGCACCGCCTCCCGCAGTCCACCGCCGCCGGCGACGTCGGCCTCGACGCGTCGCACGTTCGGATGACGCGCGAGCGACGCGGCTTCGGCGTCGGTGCCGAACACGCCGAGCGCGGGCACGAGGCGCGGCACGAAGGGCACGTCCACGCCCAATCTTCGAAGCTCACGAGCCAGCGCGGCCGGGTCACGCGTTCCGTCGTGCAAGACGACCCACGCCCGCCGTGCCTCGATCGCCCTCGGCTCGGCCGTGGGATCGGTCTGTGCGAACGCGACGGAGCCGACGAGCCAGAGACCGAGGACGAACGCACGCGACTTCATGCGCACGTCGTAGCGCGAAAGCGCGGGGTGTGTCGCGCGTCGACGTGCACGACGTCGCCGTCGTTCGAGCTCAGCCGAGGAAGGGCTTCTGCGTCGCCTTCACGAGCCGCGTCCACGCTTGCCGGCGCGCCTTCTCGTCGACGTCGGGAAGACGCATCGTCACGGCTTCGAGCGGCGCGCGGTAACACGCGTAGCCGATGTCGGGCACACGTTGCCGGAGCGCGTCGAAGATCTGTCGCAGCTCGTCGCGGGCCTCCGGACACTCGGCGTAGACGAGCCCGAGGCAAGGCAGCGCCGCGCTGATCGTCCAATCGATCGGGCCGTGCACCATCGCGCAGAGCCCGCTGCGTCGCTCGCTGCCGTTCCAACCCGCGTCGAGCTTGGTGACGAGCAGGGCCGCGGCGACCTGGCATTTCCACGTCCACTCCACGGGATCGACGTCGTCCGCGGTGGACCGCGCGGACCAAGCGGACGGCGGCGCCTGCGGCGGCGTCGGGGGATGCACGAGCGTGCAGACCAAGCCCACGACCTGACCGCGCAACGACGGCGCGGCTTCCGCGGCGGCGCGCTGCCACCCGGCCCAATCGAAAGGCGTGCTCGCGAGCCGCGCGACGGCTTGTTGGGCCGCGGGAGGCGGAACCGGCGCGTTGATGCGCGGACGCGCGCCCTCGTACACCCAGATCGGGAACTGCTGGTAGACCGCGTCGGGGCCACGGCCGATCGCCGTGATCAGCGGCTGGCGCGGATCGGGCTCGGCTTCCTTCTCCGGGTTCACGTTCAAGGCTGCGTGGCCGCCGGTCATGCGTTTGGCGACTTCGAAGGCGACGCTCACCGAAGGCGACTCGATCGACGTGATGTTCACGTCGAGCTTCGCGGGCGCGTCCGGTGAGCCGGGGCTGCGGCGAAGGTGCCCGAGCACGTCGCGCACGATGCCGGCCGTCAGGTCGCGTGGCGTCGGCATGACCTCCGCGTACGCGTGAATCCACGCGTGCAGTTCCTTGGCCCGGGGGTTGGTCGCCACCATCGACGTGAGGTTCGCGAGGCTCTGCGGATCACGCGTCGCGAGGTGATGGGCGGCCCAATAGCTCGCGACGGCCCAGTCGTAGCCTTCGCCCTGCGGCACCTGGCGGTAGGTCTCGTGGGCTTGCTCGTACTCGCCGTGGTTCAGGTGAAGGTCACCGACGTCGAGCAAGACGCTCGGGTCGTCTTTCGCAGCGCGCGCCGCGTGAAACGACGCGATGGCGTCGTGGGGACGATCCATGTCGCGGTAGGTCCACGCCGTCATCAGATGACCGAAGTAGGGATCCTGCGCGCCGACCTCGCGCGCGATGGCGAGCGCTTCGTCGAAGCGTCCTCCGCGTCGCAGCAGCTTCACGTAGACGGTCTTGAGGCCGCGGTTGTCGACGAAGGTCTCGCTCAAGCGCTTCATCACGGCGGTGCCGGCCTGCAGCGTCTTCCACCACGGGCTCTGCGCGTCGATCGGGTCTTCGAACTTGTCGGCGAAAGCCATCAGCGCCGGCCCGACGCGGCCGAGGTCGAGCAGCAGCGCCGAGGGATGCGAGTTGCACCACGACTCCGCCCACTGGAGGTAAGGGGTGCGTGGATCGTCCGTGCCGAGGCGAAAGAGCATCTCGAAGGCGGGCGACCAATCGTGCGCGATGGCGAGTGCGAGGGCGTGAAGCGCGACGCGCGAGAGCGGCATGCCGCGCTGCGGAGCCGTGGCCTGCAGCGCGTTCGGCAGACGCTGCAACATCGCGTAGGCGTGTTGCAGCGCGGCGGTGTCGACCGGATCGCTCGCCAACGCGTCGGCGAGCGCGTCGAGCGCCGCGTGGATGTCGCCCGCGGCGTGGGCACGTTGCGACGCGGCGAGCGCGGCTTTGGGATCGGCCTTCGGGTTCGACATGGCCGGGAGGCTATCCCGCCGCGCGTCAAGCGGGGAGGGGGGGCTCGCGACGGTTCGAGATTCGCGCCAAACACCCGCGCTTCGTGCGACGCTCGCGCCTCGGGGGCTGATGGCGCGCGTCCGTTTTCGCGACAAGCAGGTCGAGCTGCGCAGCGGCGAGTCGGTGCTCGAAGCGCTCGAGCGAGAAGGCGAAGTGCTCCCTTCGTCGTGCCGAGTCGGCGTCTGTCAGAGCTGCCTCGTCCAAGGCACCGTGAAGGACGGCGCGTCGATTCCCAACGACGCCCAAGAGGGCCTCCAAGAGTCGTGGAAGAAGCAGGGACTCCTGCTCGCGTGTGTCTGCCGGCCGACCGACGACCTCGAGGTCGCGCTTCCGACCGACGTGATCCGCGAGGTACGCGGCAAGCTCGTGCACAAGCGGCAGGTGCGCGAGGACGTCGTCATCCTCCGCTTCGAGATCGACGCGCGCGACCAACCTTTCGCGTTCGAGAGCGGACAGTTCGTGCACCTCGTGCGAAGCGACGGGCTCACGCGGCCGTATTCGATCGCCAGCGTGCCGTCCGACGGGTACGTCGAGCTTCACGTGCGCCGCGTGCGCGACGGCGCGATGAGCCGTTGGCTCTACGATCAGATCCCGGTCGGCGAAGAGGTGCGGCTTCGAGGACCGAACGGCGATTGTCGTTACGTGCCCGAAGAGCCCGACGCGCCGATCGTGCTCATCGGCAGCGGCACCGGTCTGGCACCGCTCGTGGGCGTGCTCCGCGAAGCGCTCGCCCACGCGCACCGCGGACCGATTCACCTCTTTCACGCCGGCCGCGCGACCGACGCGCTCTACCTGCACGACGAGCTCTCGGAGCTCGCGCAGACGCACGAGCGCTTCACCTACGTCGGCGTGATCGACGGAGCGAGCACGGAGGTCGCGCCAGGACCGAGCCTCGAGGTCGGACCGCTCGCCGAGCGCGTCGCGGCACACGTCGCGGACTTCACGGGCACGCACGTCTACTTCTGCGGCAACCCGAAGATGGTCGAGGCGCTCAAGGCGCACGCCTACAAACACGGCGCCGAGCTCGAGCACCTTCACGCCGACTCGTTCGTGAGCGCGCCAGCACCCGAGAAGTCCGAGAAGGCCGACAAAGCCAAGCTTCGTCTGCCCATCCTCGGGGCGACACCGAAGGCCGCCCGTGGCGAGCGCACCTGGCGTCAGAAGCTTCGCTTCGGCGTGCAGGCTTCGGTCTTCGTCGGCTTCGTGGTCCAGGCGCTCCTCTACTACGGCGCCGACTTCAAGCCGCTCGGTGGGCTCTTGCCCTTCATGGCTTACGACAGCCTCGGCGCGCGTGTCGTCTCGTCGGCGCTGCTCGCGTGGGGCGCGATCTTCCTGCTGACCTTCGTCTTCGGACGCTTCGTCTGCGGCTGGGCTTGTCCCTTCGGCTTCTTGCAGGACCTCGGACAGAAGCTGCTCACGAAGCTCGGGGTGAAGCTCCGTCGACCGACCTCGCAACCGCGGCTCGCCCGCTGGCTCACGCTCGGGCTCGTGCTGGCGCATTTCGTCGTGCTGCCGTGGCTCGCCGGTGGCGCGCGCGTCTGGCAGCTCGACCTTCATTACAAGGAGCCTTGGCTCCTCGGCTTTCCCTTCGACGTCACGCTCTTCGTGCTCGACCTGCTGCTCGTCGGGTTGGTGCTCGGCATCGTGTTGCCGCTCGCGTTCGGTCCGCGCCCGTACTGCAAGATGGTCTGCGAGACCGGCCTGCTCTTGGACCGCTCGTCCGCCTTCGGCTTCGGGCGCATCCGTCGAAACCACGGCTTCGACCGCAACACGTGTCTGTCGTGCAACCGGTGCACGGACGTCTGCCCGCAGGGCATCGACGTCGCGCGTGAGGTCGACCTCTTCGATCGCGTGGTGACGACCGATTGCATCACCTGCCTGCAATGCGTCGATCGATGCCCGAACTCGACGATCGTGTACTCGTTGCGCAAGAAGGCGCGCGACGTCGGCCGGGTCGCGGGTTGGCTCGCCACCTCCCGCCTGTCGGTGCGGCAGGTGCCGCGCTTCTCGTTCACGACCGGCGGCGTCGCGATCGGCGCCTTCGTCGGCTTCGTCGTGCTGCCGCCTTCGTATTTTCACACCTACCTCTTGCTCGGCTCGCTCGGTGGTCTGCTGGGCTGGGGCGTGTGGCGGGCGCTGAGCACGGTGGTGCCGCTCTTTGCCGAAGAAGGCGCCGAGCTCGCCGCGCGCGCGTCGGCGGCCCACGAGCGTGAAGAGCGGATTCTCCCGCTCGCGATGGCCGAACGTGTCGCCGCGCGGCCGAAGGACGACAAGGCGCGTTTCGTCTTGCCGGCACTTCTGACGAGCCTCGTGGTGTTGGCCGGCGCGTTCTTCGCGATCGCGCGCTTCGTGCCGCCTCGCATTCGCGAGCCCTCCGAGATACCGCGCGCGATGCGCTCCGTGTCCGCGCGCGCCGACGCCGGCGTGTTCCACTTCGGGGTGCCGCCGATCGTCGACGACGAGTCTTCGCACCTCGTCTACGCGCCGCTCGCGCAGCACCTTCGGGATCGACTCGGTCGGGACGTCCGCCTCTTCTCCGCCCCGACCTACTCCGAGCTCGGGCGGGAGCTCGCGACCGGCTCGCTCGACGCGGCGCTGCTTCCGCCGCTGGCCTACGCGATCGCGCATCGCCACGGCGGGGTGGAGCCGGCGCTTCAGGCACGCTCCGCGCAGGGTGCGACTTACGCGTCGGTCGTGATCGCGCGCTCGCCGCGACTCGCGTCGCTCGCCGATCTGCGTGGTGCGCGTGTGGCCTTCACGAGCCCCGACTCGCTCAGCGGTTACCTCGCGCCCGCGTCGGCGTTGCGCGAAGGGCGGGTCACCACGCTCGATCTCGGGGAGCGAGTCTTCGCCGGAGATCACGGGCGTGCGTTGGCGTTGCTCGCGGACGGCGAGGTCGACGCGGCCGCGACCTACGACGCGCTCTTCGAGGCGTTCCGGCGCGAGCATCCCGAGGCACACGTCCTCGCCCGCGTGGACGGATTGCCGAACGACCTCGTCGCCGTGCACCCCGAGCTCGACGACGCCGTCGAGGCGCTCTTGGTCGAGGCGCTCCGTGAGCTGCCGACCGAGGTCACGACGCGGCTTCGGGCGCTCGGCATCGAACGCTTCGAAGAGGTCGATCGGAGCTCGCTCGAGAAGCTCGCGCCGTGGACGGAGGCTTGGTGATGCGCTGCCTGCTGCTCACGCTCGTGCTCTTCGTGGGTTGCGACGACCCGAGCGCGGCGCTCTCCGTCGAGTTTCGAGGGGTGTCGACGGGCGAGCTCGGCATGGTGGTGTGCAGCCCCCCGAGCGCTGCACGACTGCACGGCCCGCATGCCCGTGCCCGTGCCCGTGCCCGTACGTGCCCGAGACCAATCGGGCGCGACGCCCGCCCCGCGTTCCCGTTCGTCGTGCGCGCGTTGTCGGCGAAGCCGTGAGGCCGCGAAGCGGCGGTGGCGCGAAGCGCCGACTCTGCCTCTGACTCTGGGGCGCGAAGCGCGGTTCTGGTGCCCGCTCTCGCGTCAGGATGGGAACTACACCCCTCAGCCCATCCTGTCCCGTCGAGCGCGCCTCAGGGCAGCGAGATCCATCCCTCGTCCTCGCAGCGCGCGGGCGTGAGCCCCGTGCGACCCACCGCGTCGTCACGCCGCGCACGCATCCAGCGCACCAGCTCGCTACGCCAAGGCTCGCGCCACGTGCTCGGAAGCGCCGCCGGCTCGTCGCAGCCCCCGAGCGGATGGAGCCAGAAGTGGATCTCGTCGGCGTGCGCACCGTCCGCGCCGTGCATCGGGGGAAGGGCGCCGTGCCAGCGTAGGAAGCGGTCGTCGAGGACGAAGACCGGGAGCACTTTGAGCGAGAGCAGGTGCGCGTCGACGCGACGCAGGCGTGCCACCAACCCTTCGCGGGTCGCGGCGTTCTCTTCTTTTCGTTCGGCTTGGCGACGCGGTCCCGAGAGGCGGCCCATGTCGGAGATCAGGTTCCCGAGGCCCCAGGCGACCGGCACGCGTCGCGCGCCGAAACGCTCCACGCGCATCGGCAGGTGGGTGCCGTGCACCACGATCGCGTCGGCGCCGGCATCGACCAGCCGCGTCGCCCACGCCCGCCACGCCTCGTCGACCTCTTCTTCGAGCTCGGCGACGACGTGCACGACGGCGACCACCGTGTCGTGCTCCGACGCGCTCTGCCGCACCTGCGCGAGCGCGTCGTCGTCGAGGAACGCTCGTGCGTGCTCGCCGGGGTCGACGCTGCCTCGGTCGAGTCCGGTGTAGAGCGAGTGCACCGCGAGGGTTCTTCCTTCGTCTCCCAGCACGAGCGGCCAATGCACGTTCGGATGCGGGCCCACCCCCGTGACCGCGAGGCCGGCGCGGCGTGCGCAACGCACGGTCTCCGCGAGGCCTTCGCGACCTTGGTCGAGCGCGTGGTTGTTCGCGAGACCCACCGCGTCGACGCCGGCGCGCGCGAGGCCTTCGCAGATCCAGGGCGCCCCCTGAAGATGCACCCGGCGCACACGACCCGGCGCGGCTTCGGTGGCGTCGAGCGCGAAGCGGCGCGCGTCCGCGATCGGCACCTCGAGGTTCACGAGCACGAACGCGTCCGGCTCGGACCAGCGCGACGCGAGCGGCGCGAGCACGGCGGCGAGCCCGTCGGCGGGGTCGTCGAAGGTGCGCGCGTAGTCGCGGAGCGCCTCTGCGTCGAGCACGTCGCCACCGACGTAGAGCGAGAGCGGACGCGGAGGTGTGGGAGTCCGCGCTTCTGTCCGCGGCGCTTCTGTCCGCGGCGCTTCTGTCCGCGGCGCTTCTGTCCGCGGCGCTTCTGTCCGCGGCGCTTCGGCTTCCGTCGGCATGGGGACTGCGGGACTCGGCTCGGGTTCCGCCGCCTCCGTGCACGCGAAGCAAGAGAAGAGCACCGCCGCGAGAGCACGCACCGCCCGAGGGTCGCGTGTTCCTCCCGCGGGTGGCCAGCCCGCCGCCAAAACAAAAAGTTGAGCGTCGAACTTCCAACGGTGTGGGCGTCCTCACGGCGGAGCGCCGCCAATGCCGCCAGCTTGTGCGCCGGGTCGGGGAAAGGGCGTTGGACATGTGGTGGTGGCCCGCGCCGGGAAGCTCGACCCGGCTCGCCGTGGACGTTCGTGGTGGCGAACGAATGCGTGCTTTCGTACGTGGCGCCGCGTTCGTCGCGTTGTCGTGCGTGTTGGCGTGCGCCCAAGGCACCGACCCGCGAACCGTGGTGCGCGACGCGGGCGTCCGTGGCGTGGACGGTGGCCTCGACGCGGGCACACGCGAAGACGCGGGGACGCTCGTCGACGCCGGCTTCGGGCTCGACGCCGGAGCGGACGACGCGGGCATGGCCCCCGACGGGGGCGCGGACGTGCTCGACGGAGGCGCATCCGGCGCGGACGCCGGTGTCGACTCCGGGACCGACGCGGGAGTCGACGCCGGCACCGACGCGGGTGTCGACGCCGGTCCGCTCTGCCCCGTCAGCGGCACCTGCGCGACGCCTCGTCCACTCGGCTCGATGGACGGCGACCAAGGCACGGCGAGCTTGGAGACCACCGGTCTGACCGACGAATGGCTCTCGGTCACGGTCGTCGACAACGGCAGCGTCTGGAACGGCGACCGTACCGTGCGGGTCAGCTTCGAGCTCGAGTCGACGGGCGACGCGCGCTACGAGCTCGTGACCTACCGCGCCGCGACGAGCGCGACGCCCTTGGTTCGCGAGTGCACGGCGAACGAGTCGGTCGGAAGCGAGCGCGACGGCATGCAGACCCTCGCGCTTTCGTGGTCCGACGTGACCAACGGCATCTTCGCCTCGGACGGAGACGGACGCATCGTCTCGGTTCGCGTGCGTCACGTCTCCGGCCCGTGCGAAGGCGGCTGGCGCCTCGTCGCGTACGGCAACCGCTGAGCCGCGCGACCGCCAGGAGGCCTTCGTCGTTCCCTGAAGCGCATGTGTGTCGTGCGCTTCAGGCGTCGGAGGGCACGCGCGTCGCCTGATCGACGCGGTCGAGGTACGCGCGAAGCCGCGGCCGGCGCTCCACCGCGTCGCGTTGCGACGGCGTCAGGTCGCTCCGAAACGATTGAAGCTGCCCGAAGAGCGCGAAGTCCGCCGGACCGAGCGACGCCGAACACCACCCACCTCGCTCGGGAGCCCGACGTTCGAGAGCGTCGAGGAGCTTCTCGAAGCGCGCCCAACAACGCTCCGGTCCCGCCTTCCAGACGTCGCGCGCCACGAGCGACTGCACGATGCGACGCCGAATCATCGGGGCGACGATCGCGCGCACGGGGGCCGGCGCGTCCGCGAAGAAACGCGTCTTCACGCGGGCCCAGTTCTCCTCGTCCGCCCAACGCGACGCCACGACGAAGCCGTTGAGCGCGGTGTCTGCGAGCTCCTCCCAGAGCACCGACTCGGCGCGCTCGGCCTCGGTCAGCTCGCTCGGCACCCACGTTTCGAGCGCGTCGACGATCTCGGTGGAGTCGTAGACCGCCTCGCCGTCGACGAGCAGCACGGGGATCTGACCGAGCGGGTTGTAGGTGCGGTGATCGCTGGGCGCGACGCCGCGACGGGACGTGAAGACGAGGCCTTTGGCGGCCATCGCGCGGCGCACCTTCAGGCAGAAGGGCGAGTGGGTCTCCGCGGCCGGATCGCCCGTCTCGCCGAGCTCACAGAGCTCGAGCTTCGGGGCCTGTCCCGAGCGGGACTTCGGGGTGGCCCGTGCGTCGTGCTTCGAGGCGACTCGCGGGTCGCGCTTCGGGGCGACCCGCGGGGCGGACGTGTTCGAGGTCGGGGGTTCGTGGTGCAGCTCTCGGGTGACGGTCAGCTCGGTCATGTCTTCCTTCCCGGCGCCCTCGTGGCCCTGGCGCCGACGAAGAGAAGGTGTCTGGCGCGATTGTCAGCCTTGTGTCAGGTTTGTCTCGGCCCGCGTGACGCGGGGGATTCGCCCCGTGGGGGGCCTCGACGTCGCTGCAAGCCCGTGACCCGCACCGAGAGACTCTTCGCGCTCGCCGAAGCCCTTCGCGCCCGCCGCTCCGGCGTCACCGCGGAGGAGCTCGCGGAGCGTTTCGGCGTCTCGCTGCGCACGATCTACCGCGACCTGACGAGCCTCCGCCAAGCCGACCTTCCGCTCGCGGCGGAGCGAGGTCGTGGCGGCGGTTACGCGCTCGACCGCAGCTACACGCTCCCGCCCGTGAACCTCTCGCCGCGGGAAGCCGCGGTGTTGGTGCGTTCGGGCGAGCATCTGCTGGCGATGCGCATGATGCCGTTTGCGCGAACCCTCGCGAGCGCGCTCGACAAGGTGCGCGGTGCGCTCGGCAAGAGCGCGCAGCGTGAGCTCTCGGAGCGTCTGCGCAGCGTCGAGATGGTCGGCGTGCCGCTGCACGACGTCGACCCGCGGGTGCGGGAAGCGGTCGAACAAGCGTGGTTCGAGCAGCGACCGCTTCGCGTGCGCTACCTGAGCCCCGAGCACGTCGAGAGCGAACGTGTCGTGTGGCTGCGGCAGGTCGTCATCGATCGCGCGGAGATCTTGCTCAACGTCGACGACGTCGTGAGGGGTCCGCGGCAGCTCAAGCTGCACCGCTTGCTGGCCGCGGAGCTCGTCGACGAATCCGTCGCCACGACCCACGTCTCGCAGGCCGCGGGTGAGGAGGCGTCGTAGCGCCGTTCGCCTCTCGGGTTCCTGACGCGAGAGCCGGCACCGGAACCGCGCTTCGCGCCTCAGAGGCAGAGGCCGAGACGGCGCTTCGCGCCACCGCCGCTTCGCGGCCTCAGGGCCGTGCGTGTTCTTTCGCTCGCGGCCAGCGCCGGGAGACGAGGAGGCGCTCGTTCGCCAAACCGCGCTCGGTCACGCGCGGCGTTGCGTGACGCGCGGCTCTCGCGCATGACCTCCGGCCCATGTCGCTCACGTCGGTCTACGTCCACTTTCCCTGGTGCGCGCGGAAGTGCCCGTATTGCGACTTCGCGACCCGTGGTGTCGACCCCGTCTCGATCCCGCACGAGGCGTACGCCGACGCCGTGATCGCCGAGCTGGCGATGCGCGCCGACGCGCTCGCCGGTCGCACGCTCTACTCGGTCTTCTTCGGGGGCGGCACGCCTTCGCTCTGGTCCGGCGAGGCCCTCGGTCGCGTGCTCGCCGCGATTCGTTCCGCGTTCGGCGCCGAGGTGCCGGACCTCGAGATCACCGCGGAGTGCAATCCCTCGAGCCTCGACGACGCAAAGGCGCAGGCGTTCGCCGCGGCGGGCGTCAACCGCCTGAGCCTCGGCGTGCAGTCGCTGAACGACGAGCGCCTTCGTTACCTCGGTCGTCTTCACGATCGGAAGGGAGCGCTCCGAGCGCTCGCCGCCGCGCGCCGCGCGGTGCCGCGGGTGAGCGGCGACTTGATGTTCGGCATGCCCGACCAGACCGCCGACGCGCTGCGCGACGAGGTCCGCGAGATGCTCGACCAGGGCCTCGACCACGTCTCGGCGTACGCGCTCACGATCGAGCCCGGCACGCAGTTCGGCACCTTGTTGCGCCTCGGCAAGCTGCGCGTCGCGCGCGAGGACGACTACGCCGCGATGTTCGAGGTCGCCGAGCGCGCCTTCGAAGACGCGGGCCTCGTGCACTACGAGGTCAGCAACTACGCGCGGCCCGGCCAAGAGGCGCGGCACAACCTGCACTACTGGCGTGGCGAGGCCTACCTCGGCCTCGGTGCCGCGGCGGTCGGCATGCTCGACGACGCGGAAGGCGCCGCGCGCTGGACGAACCGCAAAGACGCCGAGCGCTACATGGCGTCGATCGGCGAAGGACGCCTCGACCTCGAAGAGAGCGAGCGCCTCGACGCGCAGGACCGCATCCGCGAAGCGTTGATGCTCGGTCTGCGCACGAGCGAAGGCGTCGACCTTCGCGCGCTCGAAGCACGCGTCGGCCTCGCGTGGACGACGGGTCGCGCGCGTGAGGTCGAGCGACGAATGGCCGCGGGCGACGTCGTCGAGCGTGACGGGCGTCTCTTCGTGCCGCGTGAGCGTTGGCTGCGTCTGGACGGAATCGTCGCCGACCTCTTTTGAAGGGGGACTACCAGCTCACGTCGCGCACGAGGCGGAAGCCGACGTCGACGTAGCCGGTCCCTGGCGCCAACGCGGCACGTCCGCCCGCGCGCGCCGCCTCCACGGGCAGACGGTACGACCCCCCTCGCACCGCGCGTGGGATGGGCTTGCCCGTCAGCGTCAGGCCCGCGTGCAGGTAGAGGTCCGCGGTCCACTCGCGCACGTTGCCCGCGAGCCCTCGCGCGCCGTAGGGTGAGCGATCGGTCGGGAACGCGTCGACCGCGCACGGCGAGCGCGGCGCCCAGCGTTCGGTACGCACGTGGCAGAGCGCGGCGTCGCCGAAATCTCCCCACGGGAAGCGCCGCCCGTCGACGCCACGCGCGAGCTTCTCCCACTCCGCTTCGGAGGGCAGTCGCCAACGTTTGCCCTCGCGTTTGCTCACCCAACGCGCGTAAGCGTTCGCGGTGTCCCAGCTCACCCCGACTGCGGGCCAATCGTGACGGAACGTGCCGAGGCCGTCGCGAAGTGTGGTCTCGCGATGCGACGCGCCGTCCGGCGACGCGAGGAACGCGAAGAGCTCCGCGAACGTGACCGGATCGCGTCGCGCGACGAAAGCCTCGACCCAACGCGACGCGCGCACTTCGTCGTCGTCGCCCAGCTCGCACATGCCTTCGGGTACCCACACCTCGCCGTCGGCCAAGTCGCCGACGCCGGGAAGCTTCACGGGCCAGAGCGCTTCTTCGCGCGGACGCCGACCACGCCAACCGTCGCGACGGCGCAGCGAGACGGGGACGAAACAACGCGGGCGCCCCTCGGCGATCAGCTCGAGGAGGTAGCTCCCGATCGGAAGCTCGCGGTCGACGATCGGCGTACGCCCGAGGTCGCCGATCGCCTCGTGCACCATCTGCCGATCCCGCAGCACGTGGCGCCAGAGGCGAACCTCGCAAGGCACCGAGGTCGTGAACGAGAGCGACGCGTGGCCCGAGAGGTACTCCGCGTGCACGCCGACGTCGTGCGCACGCAGGGCGACCTCGTGGAAGTCGGCCTCGTCGAACGCACGGCGGCGCTCCGCGTCGCGATGACGCTCGAAGGCGTGCTGGGCGAGCAGCTCGCGCGCCTCGGGCAAACCAGGGGCGTGCACGAGCGCCTCTTCGAGCAGGCGCTCGATCTCGGCCATGCCCGTGGCAACCTCGCGTTCGATGAGCGCGGCTTCGTCCTCGCGTACCCAGGCGTCGCGCTTGTCGTCGACGGTCGCGCGTCGTGAGAGCGCGTCGAGCATGTCGCGCGCTTCGCGACGCAACGCTTCGGCCTGGTGTCGGCGGCGGACCAACTGCGGAAGACGCGCGCGGGCCGTCTTCACGACCGCGAGCGCCTTCTCGCGCCGCAACGCGCCGTCCCGCCAACGCGCGATGTCGGCGCCGAGCTCGCCAGCGTCGGCGTAGCGATCGCCGGGCTCGGGCCGCATCGCGCGCGAGATGATCTCGTCGAGCGAGTCGTCGACGATCGAGCCCGGTCGACGCGGCAAGGGAGGCACCTCGCCTTGGCTCGCCAAGAAGACCAAGCGCGGCATGTTGCCCTGATAGGGCCGCTCGCCCGCGAGCAGCTCGAAGAGCATCACGCCCATCGCGTAGACGTCGGCCGGCGGACCCATGCGCTTCAGGTCCGAGAGCGCCTGCTCGGGCGGCATGTAGGCGGGCGTGCCGACGATCTCCCACGAGGTGGTGGTGCCGCTGGAGATCGTGACCGGCGGCTCGCCGGTGACCTCCTCGACGGGCGCGCCGATCAAACGCGCGACGCCCCAATCCATCACGAGCACTTCGCCGAACGCACCGACCATCACGTTCATCGGCTTGAGGTCGCAGTGAATCACGCCGCGCGCGTGCGCGTAGGCCATGGCTTCGCACACGCGCTGGAAGACCTCGAGGCGACGCTGCTCGCCGAAGCCTTCGTCGTCCGCGTCGAGCAAGGCCGCGAGCGTGCGGCCGTGCACCTCCTTCATCGTGAAGTAGGGGCGACCGTCGGCGAGCTCGCCGACCTCGTGCACCGGCGGGATGCTGGGGTGCGCGAGCTGCGCGGTGATCTGCGCTTCGTCGAGGAAACGCGCGCGCAACCGCGCCGAGCCCGAGAGGTGCGCGTGCAGCACCTTCATCGCGAGGTTGCGGTTGAGCGACGTGTCGCGTGCGCGGTGGACCTCGCCCATGCCGCCTTCGGCGAGCAAGACGACGTGCTCCAGACGGGTGGCCGGCCGCGGCATCGAAGGCTCGAGCACCTCGGGCACGTCCTCGGGTCGCATCTCCGTCGTCGGCCGTCCGCTCGCGAGGCTCGGGCGCGCGGCCTGGGTCGCGAGCATGTCGACCGGCGAGTGTTGGGTCTCCGGGATCGGTCGGTTGCTTCGTGCGCGCGAGCCCGTCGCTTCGCGCGGCGACTCCTCCGAGACGTCACGCTCGCCGGCCGAGCGTTTGCCCTCCCGGGTCGGCGGCGCGTCGTCGTCGGAGGAAGGGGCCATCAGAGGTTCTCGAAGCCGAGCACCGACGCGGCGCGGCGCAGCACGTCGTCGGGGTCGAAGGGTTTGGTGAGGTAGAGGTCCGCGCCGACCTCGGCGCCGGTCACGCGGTCGAGCTCTTGGCCCTTCGCGGTCAGCATCATCACGAAGGTGCCGGCGAGGCTCTCGTCGGCTTTGACGCGCTTGCAGACGTCGAAGCCGTTCATCACCGGCATCATCACGTCCAGCAGCACGAGCTCGGGTCGCTCTCGGGTGATGAGCTCGAGCGCCTCGCCACCGTTGGAAGCGGTCAGCAGCTCGACGCCTTCGTCCACCAGCGGGTCGAGGGTCTGCTCGAGGAGGAGGCGAATGTGCGCCTCGTCGTCGACGATCAGGATCTTCTTGCTCACGTCCGCACCTCGTAGGCGGGCGCGTCCGGACGCGGAAGCGCCACACACTCACGCCGACCCCCGAGGGCCTGCGCGACGTCCGGGTCGACGAGCACGCGGCCCGTCGCCATCGCTTGAAGCGTCGCCGCGGCGCCGAGCCCGCGAAAGACGTCGCCGTGCCGTCCTTGGCGGTCGGGCTCTCCACGCGCGATGCCGACGCCCGGAAGGCGATCGAGCGGGCCCCCGCGACGACGCGCGAGTCGTTCGCCCAGCGCGAAAGCCGCGTCGATCGCGCGAAGGGCGGAGGCCGTGAAGCCCTCGTCGTGGGGGAAGACCGCCACGAGCGCCTCCGCGCTGTCGGCGTGCACCGTCGCGCCGTGCGAGAGCAACACGTCGAGGGCGGTGCACGTCGCCGCCCCGAGCGCGTCGACCATCGCTTCGGTCGAGGCGGCCTCGCCGACACCGACGCCGGTTCGGGCGAGGTCGCAGTAGAGGACGGCCAGGCCTTCCCACGCGCGCTCGGCGCGGCCGGCGAGCGCGTCTTCGACGAAGCCGGGGGAGACGAAGCGGTCGATGCGCGTGCGAAGCGCTTGTTTGTGCAGTTGCTCGCGGTGCAGCACCGCGTGGCTGATCGCCGCCGCGCTGCTTCCGGCGAGCGAGGTCACGAGCTTCAGCTCGCCGGCGGTCCAGCGCGTTCCCGGGGTGCTCGTCACCCGAAGGATGCCGGCGACCGTTTCGCCGGTGCGCAAAGGTGCGCACACGAGCGAGCCGACGCCGAGCGAGAGGTCTCCTTCGGTGAGTGGAATCTCCTCCACGAGCTCGGCACGACCGCTGCGCAAGACCCGCCGCTCGAGGCTCTCTTCTTCCAGCGAGACACGGGGCGCTTCGTCGGCGCCAGCCACCGCCAACGCCTCCAGGGAGCTGCGACCGTCGCCCACGAGGTAGAGCGTGGCTTGTGCGGCCGAGAGGAAGCGCTGCGCTTCGTGCACGACCATGTGGGCGATCTCGCGCACGTCGAGCACCCGCGAGAGCGCGTCGCCGAGGTCGTAGAGGACCGTGAGCTCCTTGTAGCGACCGAGGGTTTCCTGGGCGAGCGCGAGCTTCTCTTCTTCGCGCGTGAAGAGGTGCGCGATCCAGCGCGCGACGCGCTCCGCTTCGTCGGGGCCGGTGACGATGCCCACCACACGCGTGCCCACCCGAATCGGGTGTTGGCGAATCGCGTGTGGGCTGCCGCTCGGCTCGCCGAGCGAGATCAAGACCTTGCCTTCGAGGTCCTCGACGCGAACGCCACCCGGCACCAACGCCGCGACGTCTTCGATCGCGCTCTTCTGCGCGCCGCGAAGCAGTCGCGTGAGCCGGAGCTCACTCATGGCCGGCCTCCGAACGCGTCACGTCGGCGTCGAGGAACTGCACGACCTGCACGTGCTCGAGGCTCTCGTCCAGGCGGATGCGTCGCACCAGCGCGTCGGCTTCGGCGGCATCGGGCTCCACCAAGACCACGTCGGGTCGCGTGCGCCGAATCTCTTCGAAGGCCTTCTCGCCGCCGCAGGTGCCGACGATTTCGTAGCCGCGCGACTCGAGCATCTGCACGAGCGCCGGGGATGCGGGCGAACGTTCGTCGACGACCAACACGCGCTTCGCGGTCGCGTGGCTGCGTTGAAGCAGGCGCTGCACCTCGGTGAGCAGCACCTCCGGCTCCGCCGGCTTCGTGAGGTATTTGTCGACCCCGAGCCGATAACCGCGCTCCGCGTCCTGGACGATCGACAGGATCAGGATCGGGATCGTCTGCGTCACCGGATCCGACTTCAGCACCGCCGCCACGTCGAAGCCGCTGATGTCCGGCATCATGACGTCGAGCACGATCAGGTCCGGACGTCGTGCGCGAACCGATTGAATCGCCTCCGCGCCGTTGCTGGCGAGGCGCACGTCGTACCCACGCTCGCCGAGCTGTTGTCGCAGCAGCTCCCGGAGCGACGCGTCGTCGTCGACCACGAGGATGTCGCCGCCGACCGCGGGCAGGTGGCTCACCGTGCGCTCGATGCGGTCGACCAACCTGCGCAGCGAGAGATCGGAGACCCGCGCTTCGTTCGGCCCGAGCGGCAGTACGACGCGGAAGGTCGAGCCTTCGCCGAGCGTGCTCTCGACCGTGATGCGGCCCCGGTGGGCGGCCACGATCTGACGGCAGATCGGCAGGCCGAGGCCGGTGCCCTGCGGCTTGCTCGTGAGCGTGTCGCCGACCTGCTTGAACTTCTGGAAGATCGACTCGAGGTCGGAGTCCGCGATGCCCGCGCCGGAGTCTTGGACCGAGAGCTCGAGGCCCTCCGGATGGTGTTTGGCGCGCACGACCACGCGGCCCTCGTCGGTGAACTTCGCGGCGTTCGACACCAGGTTGAGCAGGACCTGCAACAGGCGATCCTCGTCGCCTTCGAAGTTCGGGAGCCCGGCTTCGATCTCGCTCACGAGCTCGAGCGCGTCCGACGCGAAGAGCCCGGCGCTGGCGTCGAGCGCGCGTTGCACGAGCGCGGCCGGCTCGATGGGCACGCGCTTCCACTCCATGCGCCCGGCTTCCATCTTCGAGATGTCGAGCACGTCGTTGATGAGGCTCGTGAGCCGCTGACCCTCGGAGACGATGATGTCGATGTTGCCGCGCACCTGCGCGACCGCGCGTTGCGCCTTGGCATCGGGCGCCGGGACGTGCGGAAAGACCGCCGCCTCGAGCTTGGTCTTCGTCAGCTTCGCGAAACCGAGCACGCTCGTGAGCGGCGTACGCAGCTCGTGCGAGACCGTCGCGATGAAGTCGGTCTTCATCCGGTCGATCTCCTTCTCGAGCGTCACGTCGCGCACGATGACGACCGAGCCGACGGGCGCGGCCCCGTCGTCGTCGGAGGAGAAGATCGGCGATGCCACCGCGGCACCGGTGCGCTCGCCCGAGAGCACGATCTCGGTACGGGCGACGTGGCGTTCTTCGAGGGCGGTGCGGGCGAGCGCGAGAAGCTCTTCGGGCAAATCCTCGGTGACGAGCGTGTGGCTTTCGTCCTTCCGAAGCAGCGAGAGG
>JACKEH010000003.1 GCA_020633125.1 Sandaracinus sp.
GGTCTCTGCGGCGCGGAGCGCGGTTCGGGTGCCCGTTCTCGCGTCAGGATGAGAACTACACCTCCGGCTCCGGCTCCTGCTCCGGCTCCTGCTCCGGCTCCGACTCCGACTCCGACTCCGACTCCGACTCCGTCTCCGTCTCCGACTCCGTCTCCGACTCCGACTCCGACTCCGACTCCGGACTCAGCGCCGCGCGCGCCGCCGCCGACCCAGCCACACGAGCAGCACCGGCCACACGCCCGCGGCGCCCGATCCCGCCGAGCGGCAGTTGCACCCGTCGTCGCCGCCGTCGATCGGTCCACCGTCGCTCCGGCGACCCGCATCACGTCGCGTTCCTCCGTCGAGCGGCGGCTCCACGATGCCACCGTCGAGGCTCGGCATCCCGCCGTCCGGGCGCGGCGAGCTCGCCTCCCCGATCGTCGGCACGTCGATCAGCGGACGGTCCGCGGGATCGCGTCCCATGTCGCGCTCGTCGGTGTCGCGCACTCCGTCCTCGTCGCGGTCGAGGGCACGCGCTCCGCTTCCCGGCGGCGCGCACGTGATCGTCATCGGCGTCGCCATGCGCAACGCGAGCAGGGTGTCGCGCGAGGCGGGCGGCTCGAGCGCGCGGTCGGAGTCGAAGCTCCCGTCCGGACGCAGGACCCACGTGCGCGACTGGTCCGCGAGCACGCCGTGCACCACCAACGCGCACTCCGTCGTCGTCGCGCCGCCGGGCCAGACGAAGCTCGCGCGGGCGCGCTCGTAGAGGAGCTGCGCACGTGCGAGCGCCGCCGCGTCACTCGTCGCGTCCAGCGTGATCTGCTGCCCGACCACCGGCGCGAGCGTGGTGTCGAACGCCACCGTGAACGCCTCGAGGTCGCGTCGATCCTGCGTCGAGAGGTTGAACACGCCCGCGTGGAAGAAGTGGTTGAGCGTGTCGAAGCTGCCGTCGTGCAAGAAGCCGAAGCCACGCACCTGATCGCCCTGATGCGAGGCGTCGACGTCGGTCACGAAGGGCACGTCGGGCATGCCGAACATGCCGATCTTCGCGTACGCGTTGCGAAGGTGCGGGACCTTGAACTCCTGCGTCTCGCCTTCGAAGGTCGTGCGACCGTCGCCGCCGAAGAAGCCCATCGCGCGGTCGAGCACGTGGCATCCGTTGCAGGTCGACACCGCATCGACCGCCTCGCGCTCGAAGTAGATCGTGCGGCCCCGCGCTTCGTCGGCGCGCAGCGTTCCGTCGAGCTGACGAATCGGGTTCGGCGGGTAGACGATCGAGGTCGCGAACTCCGCGAAGCGACGCATCTCCTCGACCGAGATCGGCCCTTCGTCGCGTCCCAACAGGCCGTCGAAGGCCACGTCGAACGCCTCGAACGCCATCACCTCGTCGAGCGGGTCGCCGCCGCGATGCCCACCCGTCCGGTCGCCACGCCAGTGCATCGGTCCGTGGTCGGCGAGGCCGCGAAGGCTCTGCGTCGTCATCGGGCCCTTCATGCCCGAGAACGGAACCGCCGAACCGATGCGACCGATCGGGTTCGGGTTCGGAAGCTCCATCGCGTCCGGGTCGCCGAGGTCCCACGCGAGCGCGTCCAGATCGCCGAAGACGTGGCAGCTCGCGCACGACGCTTCGCCGGTGCTCGAGGTCGCGAAGGCGTCGTAGAGCGCGGGACGCCCGGTGACGATCGTGGCCGACTCGGGGGTGTGAAGGCGAAGTCGCGCCAGCGTGCTGCGCGCCTCCAGGTCGACCGTCACCACCGCGTGATCGAAGAGCGTCGCGACGTAGAGACGACCACGCACCTCGTCGACCACGAGCCCCACCGGGCCCGCCGCCCACGGATCACGCAGCGGAATCACGCGGTCCAGCGAGGTGTCGACCTCGCCGGCACGGAGCGCGGCCGCGTCGATCACGCCGATCGCCGAAGAACCGAGCGCCGCCACGTAGAGCGTCGCGCCGTCCGCCGAGCTCGCGATCGCCACGGGCGTCGCGAGCGTGCGCCGCCGAACGTCCGCCGCGTGGCTCGTCGCGTCGTAGTCGAGGTGGGGGTTCAAGTGATGCGCCTGCACGCCACCGCCCGGCTCGAGCACCGTCACCCGCGCCTCGTGTAGATGACCACGCACGCTCGCGGGGATCGCCGCGTCGCGTCCCGGCTGCGCGCGCACGTGGCTGCCGTGGCCCTCGAAACGCACGTGGTTGAGCGCCTCGGTGCCCGCCACGTAGACACGCCCCGTCGGATCGACGGTCATGCCGAAGAGGACCGTGCCGACGTGATCGAAGGCGCGCGTCGACGTGGGCATCGCGGCGTTCGCGTCGATCTCGAAGACGTCGTGGTCGGGCAGATCGAAGCGCACCGCCGGGCTCCAATCGCGCCCGAGCTCGTCGCGCCACGCGCCCGCATCGTCGCGCCGCACGATGAGACCGACCTCGGGCGCCTCGAGCCCCGCGCGGTCGGTGTTCGGAAGCGGCAGCCCGCCCGGGTAGTCGGTGCCTTCGACGTTGCACGGACCCGCGCTCTGACCACCGTCGCAGACCGCGCCTTCGGTGACGGTCGCGGTGCGGTTGCCGGAGAAGAACACCGCCGCGTACACGCGTGATCCGTCGGGGCTGACCGCGAGCGCGCGTGGCACGTCGCCGAAGAGCGTCAGCACGGTGAGCGGGGTGCCGGCGGAAGCGCCGAGGTCGTCGGTGTCGAAGACCCAGACGTCGGCGCGCCCGACGCCGGGCGTCGCGTAGTCGCCGCGGGGCGTCGGCGAGTTCTGCCCGCGGTGCGCGGTGGTGACGAAGGCGCGATCGCGATCCGTGCCCGCGAAGACCACGTCGCGAGGCTCGTCGCCGACGAGCAACGTACGCACCACGCGCGGTGGGCTCGACGCGACGTCGACGATGGAGACGCTGTCGGAGAGATGGTTGACGACCCAAACCCGCGAAGCGCTCTCGACCGCGACGGCGACCGGCTCGAGCCCCACCGGCACGCTCGCTTCGAGCGTCGGCGTCTCGCCCGTGAGGTCGAGAATCTCGAGCCGTCCGTCGGGTGCGTTGCACGCGAAGAGCCGCGTGCCGTCGGCCGAGAGCGCGAGCGGGCGCACCGGCCCGGACTCGAAGTGGAGATACGACGGCGGCTGCGCGTGAGCCGGCGAGTCGAACGAAACGAGCGCGATCGTGAGCAAGCACGACGCGACGAAGAAGCGTTGTCGACGCAAGAGAAGTTCCCCCTCGAAGTTTGGTCGCCAGCCTAGCGGTCGATTTCGCCCCCGCCCACGCATTCGCGTGGGGAGGGCAGTTTCGCGGACTCGTGCAGCTCCGCGGACTGACGTCCGCTCCCGCTTGCACGACCTCCGCTTCAAACCCGATGTCGCCCACTCGTGAGGTGGTCTTCGAACGGCCGAGCCGCGTTCGCAGATTCGTGCCTCGAGACGCGCGTTCCGGCTCAACTCGGGACGGCGTCCGCTTGGCGTGCACGATTCCGTTTTCACGCCGCCTCCACTCCCCCGCTTGGGGGAGATGCGGCGTTTTGGTGAACGCGCTCGAACCCACTTCGCACCCTCGGACGGCGCGGTATCGTGTCGTCGCCTTGGGAGGGGCACGCGATGGAAGACCACTCGCACGACGAGCCGGAGGACGCGGAGCGGGAGGCGGCCATCGCGGAGATGGCGCTCGCGGAGAACGATCCCGCGCACGCGCTGCATCACCTCGCCAACGCGCTCTTCGACACCGTCGGCGAAGACACCTACCTCGACCTCGCGCGCCGCGTGCTGGCCGCCTCGTCGATCGACGCGCTCTTCGATCCCGACGAAGGGCACGACCGCCGACTCGCGACGAAGGCGGTGATGCTTCACCTCGCGGGCCGCGACGACGAGGCGATCGACTTGCTGGGGGCCGTGGCGACCTACCGCGTCGACCTCCCCTTCGAACGCTGGCTCGCGCCGTGGATCGCGGAGGCGCGCGAGCCGAACGATGGCTCGTCGCTCTTGCACTACCTGATGACGCCCTCGCGCTCGACCGTCGGTCGCACCCGTCTTCGCCCCACCGAGGTCGCCCACGCCGAAGCGCTCGCCGAGGTCGCGGACGCGTTGCTCGAGCGAGGGCGGGCCGGCGCCGCGGTGTGCGCGTGTGCTTCGGGCGTGTACCGCCGGGCTGGTCGTGCGGCCGACGCGATCGCGGCCGCGGAGCGAAGCCTCTCGTTCGGAGAGTCCTACATGGCGCTCACGATGCTCGCGCTCGCCAAACGCGTCGCCGGCGATTTCGAAGGGGCGAGGAAGGCCTTCGAGCGCGCGAAGGAGATCGACCCGGACGCCGCGCTCACGATCGACTCCGATCTCGGCCGCATCGCGTGGGACGCGGGTGACCACGTCACCGCGCGGCGTCTCTTCGAGAAGGTGCTGCAAGCGCGGCGCGACGACGTCGAGCTGCAGGTCGGGCTGCAATGGCTGCGTCACGTCACCCCCGAAGAAGAGACGCCGCCCTCCGCGTGGGGTCGCATCAAGAGCTGGACCACGGGCACCACGGTCAGCACCGACACCAACGACGCGGCGAAAGGTGCCTCGCACGAAACGCGGGTCGGCCGGCCCCTCGTGCCCGACGACACCGTCTTGATTCCGATGGCCACCGTGGGTTGGTTGCCCGAGTCGACCGACGCGACGGTGAACGCGTTGCGTCAGCTGACCGCGAAAGAGGCGTCGTTCGACGGCGTGAGCATCGGCGTGTCGCACCTCGAAGCACCGAGCGTGCGCCTCGCGTTCGCCTGGGCCGCGGGACACGACGACCTCGAGGCCGTGAAGTACAGCGCCGAGCGAGTCCCTTCGGACCCCGACCCTCGCGAGCCATGGGACGACGTGCCCTTCGTGCTCTGGCGCTTCGACGGCACTCTACCGACGCGTGGCGTGGACGCCCCCGATGCCGCGGTCGACGAAGCCGTCACCGCGATCGCGTCGCAGGCCTACCACCTGCCGACCTGGTGGGCGCACGCCAAAGAACGTGGGCGCGCGCTCGGTCCCGAACGCGCGCGCGGTCTCGCCGGCGCGATGGTGCATCGCTCCTCGCATCCGATCCCCGAGGGCATGCCGGTGTGGGTGTGGCTGCAACGACGGCAAGTCGCCGCGGCGCTCTTGCTCGCGCACGTGGACGCGTCGCCTTCGGGCGTCGGTTGGTCGACGCTCGAAGCGATCCTCTGCGGGCCACACGATTGGGCCGTCGAGGCCGCGATCCTCGCCGCGGTCGAGCTCGCGCTCGATCACCCGCACCTCGCCCCGCTCGTGCGCGTGACCCTCGAGTCCTTGCTCGATCACGCGCCGAACGAAGGCCACGTGTGTTGGATGGACACCTTCGCGACCGCGTACCCGCGCTTGCCGCGAACCTCGAAGCACGTCCGCGATCGTTGCGACGAGCATTGGCGTCGTCGCGACGACGAAGCACAGCAAGAGTGAGCCGACTCGCCGCGACGCCCCTCGAAGAAGGCCGAAGCGATCACTTCCCATCGAAGCGCGCGACGATCCAACCGCCGCGCACGGCGCCCGCGGCGCACGCACGTTCGGCGAGATCCGAAGCGCAGGCGTCGAGCGGGACCTCGCGTGCGAGGCAGGTGCCGACGAGCGACGCGTCGAGCGTGCCCTTCGCTTCGCCGAGCGCGACCGCGACGCCATGCACTTCGTCGAGATCGATTCGCGCGCGCAACGCACGCTCGCGGAGCTCGGTGATGCGCACCGCGCCGTTGCTCAGACGGAGGTACACGCTGGCCTCGCCGTCGCCGAGCAACCAGAGCGTTGCCCCTCGCGCGAGCGCGGCCGCCCACGAGGGCTGCTCGGCGCCGAGCTTCTTTCGGGCGCGCACGCGCTCCAGCTCCTCCGCGACGTGCGCGTGCAGCGCGGCGATGGGTGCCTCGTCGGTGCCGTCACCGAGCTCGCGGTTCGACCAGAGACGATGCGTGACGGCATCGCAGACCGACTCGCAGAGCACGGTCTCTTCGTCGCTCGCCCCGTCGAGGCAGGCGACCACCGCGAGCTCCGCACGCCACGCTTGGTGGCTGCCGGTCGGTAGGTTGCCGGACGACTCCACCAGATCGAGTCGGTGCTCGAGGCGCGCGACCAGACGCGCGGCGCCACGAGGTGCCAGACAGATCGCCGTGGCCATCGGCGGCATGGCGCCGCGACCCTCGCGCAGGCGCAGCGTGGGATCGGCCGGCTCACGGGGCGTGAGTTGGAAGATCTCGGTGGGCTCGCGAAGCGAGTGAATTCCGGACGACTCGGTCATGGGGACCTCCGACACAGAGAGAGAAGAGAACCAAGCGGGGACGGGGACCGTCCTGGAAGACGAGCGCGGGTCGCTCGCACGAGCGCGACCCGCTTCGAAGACACCGGACGCGGCGCGTCGGGTCGAAGCGGGTCGGCAGCGGGCGGGGTCGCCAGTCGCGTCAGTGCTTGTCGCGCATCGCGTCGATCTTCTTCTCGACCGCGCGCTCGACCTTGCCGGCCACCTGCTTCGTCTTGCTCGCGACCTTGCCCGCCGCGTCCGCGACCTCGGCCTTCGCCTTACCGGCCGCCTTCTCGATCTTGCCCTTGGCCTCGAGCTTCCGGTTTCCGGTCGCGTCGCCGACCTTCTCCTTCACGGCGCCCTTGAGCTGCTGCGCCTTGCCTTCGATCTTCTTCTTCGTCGTTTCGGTCTGAATGGACATGGAATCTCCTTTGGTCGGTGGGTTCGTTCGACCGACGTTCGGAGGTAGAGCAGGCGCCGTGCCGCGGGAGAAATCGCGCGGCGACGCGATTTCGCGAGGCGGCGAAGTGACGTCGAGGCGAGGTGCCACGCCTCGGAACGGGGACCGAGCCGCTGTCGATGGCGCCGGCACGTCGACGGTCCGTTTCGCGCCTTTCGAACACGAGCGTGCGCGTCGACTCGCCCCGGCCTGCGGCGCAACGCCCCAATCGCGGCCACCTCGTCCGCCCCGTTCGGGGCACGCGCGCTGCACTCGTCTCGCGCGATGTCTTCTCTGCCTGCACTTCTCTCCGAACGAGGACCCTCGTGACCTTCCTCGTTCGACTCGCGATCTTCGTCGTGGCGCTCGCGCTCGCGCTTCCCGCGACGGCGTCCAGCCTTCATTCGCTCGTCCACACGAGCTCCGGACGCGACGTGCTTCGGCGTGGCATCGAAGACGTCTACGCACGGGAGCTTCGCGGAGAGCTCGCCATCGGCGAGGTCCTCGAGTGGGACGGTGACCTCGTTCGGGCACGCGACGTCACGATTCGTGCGCCGAACGGCACGGCGGTGATCGAGGCCCACGAAGCGCGGCTCGGACTGGACGTCGCGGCCTTGTTCGCGGGGCAGCTGCACTTCGAGGACGTGAAGGCGCGAGACGCCGTCGTGCGGGTGCTGCCGGGCGAAGAGGAACGCACGAGCCTCGAAGAAGCATTCGCTAGCCGAGGGGCGCCGCGACCGCACGACGCGCTCGCGATCGACACCGGCACGATACGGGTCGACGACGCGACGCTCGTGGTCGCGATCGACGGCCCCGAGGTGCGCCTCGAAGACTTGAGCGGCTTCGTACGGGTGGTGAGGCCCAAGGATCAGGGCGCGCGTGTGCGGCTCGACCGCATCGAAGGTCGCTACCTCGGTCCGGGCTCACGCTTGCTCGGGGAGCCGCGCTTCGACGCCGAAGGACGCGTGCGGGTGCGACCCGACGGCACCGAGGTGTCCGTGGACGCGCGCATCGGCCTCGACCCGCCGATGCCCGTCTCGGTGAACGTGCGTGGCGGACGTGTGCGCGTGGCGGTGGACGACGAAGGCCACGGTGGGCTGGGTGCCGCGTTGCGCATCGCCGGGGTGTTCGTCGGTAGCCTGGAGGTCGAGACCGAGTAGACGAACCAACCGAGGCGTGTCCTGGATCCCACTCCACGAGTCCTCACGTCGGCCTGCTCTGGCGTAAGGCCTCGTTTGATTCGGGGCGCGTGCAGCGCCCGCGTCCGCGTTCGGCGGACCCATTGGCGGCAGGCTCGTCTCATGGAGAAAGGAGTCGGTGACCTCGAGCCTCCCGTTCCAAGCACGACACGCCTTCGGAGAACTCATCCGAGCGAACGGCTCGACGACGAGGTACTCACGCGTCCTCCTCCGACAGCGAGTGCGGCGGATACGGGATGACCCGCTTCGACATGAGATCGATGTTCCGAAACCTGACCGTCTCACACGAATCCATTCGGTGCATCAACAGCTCGCCGAGAAGCAAGTGCTCGATCAAATACTCGGCCCAATCGAAGACCGACTCGTCACGCACGTAGTAGGAAATACGGGCCTGGTTCTCCACGCGAACCATCTCCGGAATCTCCAGGACCTCTGCACCGACGACCTGTGTTCTCCCGTCCGGCTTTGTGGACTCACTGGCCGCATAGATGTGGTATTTGATCTTCGGGCTCTTGGATATCCCCGCGAGAAACAAGGTGGCGTCCGGCGGACCCTCCGCCGGAGGAGAGCGTTCCCAGGGAAACCAGCGCGAATCTTTGGACGACAACCCGCGCCCCCAACGCGCGTCCCCGAGGTCGATGGACTCGAACCATGGACGGGAGAGCTTCGACGCGGTGGCGGCGGACAACGCATCGAGGAGCGCCTCCTGCCATTCTCCCTCGACGTTCTCCGAGCCGTCCCACTCGGCCGACCCCAACGACGTTTCCTCGCGAATCATCGAATCGATCGTGTCCCTCACGTCGTGAGCGATCCACGCCGCACGCTCTGCGCGCTCACGACGATCGACCGACGGATCGCCGCTCCCGGAATACCCGAAGATCTCCGTGAGCAATCGCGCGGACGCTGCGACGCTGTTGTTGGTCTGAACATCAGGTCCGTACGTCTCGATGCCTAGCATCGAACGTGTGATCATCGCCCGAACACGCATCCACCGAAGGCCGGAGATCGAAGCGCCCTCCATCGTGTGCCAGGCGAGGGCGACGGCATTGTGGACGGGGCTCCATCGAGCTCCGGTTCGCCTCTCGTACGCGGGAAGTGAGCGTTCGACGCAAGCGACCGCAAACCCCGAGAGCGCGCTCTCGGAGAGCATCGACAGCCTCGACAAAAGCGAATCCTCGGTCATCGGGAGCCCCATTCCGTGTCGAGCGAGCACGACGGTCCGTGCTCGAATGCCGGATCGGCGGCGGACATGATGCCACTACGGGGCCGCCAGGTCGCTCTTGGAGAACGCCGAAGCGGGCGAGCACATGCGGGGGCGTGGCGGGTGAGGCGGTCGGGATTCGACGAAGAGGAACGGCGGACTCTTAGACCCGCCATGCCCCGCGCCACCGAGCCTCAGCTGGTGCGAAGCGCGAGCTTGTCCGCCACGTGCCGCAACACCGCGACACCTTCGGCGTCGAGCGGCGCCGTCTCGAGCACCGCCATCGCTTGGCCGTGCAGGTCGCGCAGGCGCTTCTCGACGTTCGCCTTCGCGCCGCTCGTCACGAGCAGCTCGGCCGCTGCCGCGACCTCGGCATCCGTCGGCTCGCCCTTGCCGTTCATCAGCGCATCGAGCGCGTCGCGCTTGCCGACCGGAAGCAGGCGCTCGCACTCCGCGACCAAGCTCGTCCGCTTGCGGTGCGGCAGGTCGTCGCCCGGTTTTCCGGTCTGGCCGAGGTCGCCGAAGGTGCCGAGGAGATCGTCGGCCAACTGGAAGGCCTCGCCGAGCGGGTTGCCCCACGCGAGGAGCGCGTCGATCTGCGCTTGCGTCGCATCGCCGAGCAGGGCGCCGAGCATCAGGGGGCCGCGCACCGTGTACGAGCCGGTCTTCAGGTCGTGCATGCGCGAGACGTCGGGGTTCGCGGTGCAGTCGAGGTGCTGACCGACGATGACTTCCTTCTGGATCGTCACGAAGCGCGCGACGGCTTCGGCTTGGCGGTGCGCGGGGAAGGGGCTCTCGAAGAAGAGCTCCCACGCGTAGGCGCACGCGAGGTCTCCCGCGAGGATGGCGAGCGAGGCCGCGACGTGAGTCTCGTATTTGCGCTCGTAGATCTTGTGCACGGCCGGTCCGCCGCGGCGCTCGTCGTCTTGGTCCATCCAGTCGTCGTGGATGAGCAGGTACGACTGCAGCACTTCGAGCGCAGCGCCGACGCCCGTGCTCGCGTCGTCGGTGCCCTTGGGGTTCACCGCGCGGTAGGCCGCGTCGAGCACGATGGGACGCAGCCGCTTGCCGCCGCGCATCGTGAGGTCCTCGATGCCCTCGGCGAGCTCGACGCTGTCGGGCGAGGTCGCGGTGACCTCGGCGAGCTTGTCCTTCAGGTACGCCACGAGGCGCTGGTCGATGCGGGTGCGGACGGCGTGCAGGCGCTCGGCGAGGTCGGTCATCGCCCCGCCTGTAGAACGAGCGAAGGGCGCACGCAACGACGGGACGCACGCGCTTCGGCGTCGAAACTCCTCGTGAAAACCGCTCCTTCGGCTCGCCCCGGCCTGCCGACGCTTCGCCCCCGCCCAGTGACCGCTCGCCGGGCGGTGCCTTGCTGGACGGGGCGGTCGGTGCAGGAAAGGCTCGCCGAGATTCCCCGTGGGGTGGTCCGGCGTCGAAAGGCATACGATCATGGACGCCCTCGTGACGCACTCGAAGAACGGCGACAGCAAGAAGCTCGACATCACGGAGCGCAAGGCCGACCACCTCGACCTCTGCGCGACGGATGCGGTCGCGTTCAAGCAGCAGACGACGCTGCTCGAGGGCGTGCGCCTCGTGCATCAATCGTTGCCCGACCTTCACGTCGACGAGATCGATCTGTCGGTGGAGCTGCTCGGCAAGAAGCTGCGGGCGCCGATCGTCATCGCGGCGATGACGGGTGGCCACGAGCGGGCGGCCGAGGTGAACCACACGCTCGCGGCGATCGCGAACGAGCGCGGTTACGGTTTCGGGCTCGGCAGCCAGCGCGCGATGCAGAAGCGGCCCGACACGGCGTGGACCTTCCAGGTGCGCGAGCATGCGCCGGACGTGCTGCTGCTCGGCAACGTCGGCGTGGTGCAGGCGCGCGAGATGGATCCGGAGACCATCGCGCAGATGATTCGTGAGGTCGGTGCCGACGCGCTCTGCGTGCACCTCAACCCCGCGATGGAGCTCGTGCAGCCGGGTGGCGACCGTGACTTCACGGGGGGCACGGAGACGATCGCGCGCCTCGTGAAGGCGTTGCCGGTGCCGGTGGTCGGCAAGGAGACCGGCAACGGCATCAGCATCGAGACGGCGCGCAAGCTCGCGGCGGCGGGCGTGCGTACGTGCGACACGAGTGGCGCGGGCGGCACGAGCTGGGTCGGCGTCGAGACGCTTCGCGCGCAGGGCGATCAGAAGACGCTCGGCGAGCTGCTTTGGGATTGGGGCGTGCCGACCGCCGCGAGCGTCCACAACGTCGTGACCGCGGGCATGGCGGCGATCGCGACCGGCGGCATGCGCGACGGATACGATGCGGCTCGTGCGATCGCGCTCGGCGCCTCGGCGGCGGGCTTCGCGCGCCACGTGTTCATGGCGTTCACCCAGGGCGGCCGCGCGGGCGCCGAGGCGTTCCTGACGCGGGTGGAGAACGAGCTGCGTGCAGTGATGCTGCTCGTCGGTGCGAAGGACGTCGCTGCGCTTCAACAGGCGCCGCGGTTCATCACGGGCGACTTGCGCGAGTGGATGTCGTTGGCGAAGTAAGTCCTTCGCCAACGACGACGAGTGCCTCGCTTCGGCGGGGCTTTTTCGTGGATCGCCGCGAGTCGGGTCCAGCCGCGGGTCCAGCCGCCGCGGATCCAGCCGCCGCGGGTCCAGCCGCCGCGGGTCCAGCCGCCGCGGGTCCAGCCGCCGCAACGTCGGAACGAAGATGGACGCGGAGCGTCCGCGCGGTCGGCGACCGCACTCGGTGCGCAAGTGCCCGCGCGGCGCGAAGCAACTCACCTGCAAGACCACGCCAACGAGCCGCGACGGGCCGTGGAGCTAGCGAGCACTCACCGAATCACTCGAACCCCCGCTCTCGAGACGCACCTCCGCCTCACACCGCGCTTCTCACGCGACGTCGGCGACCTCTCGAGCCCACAGCTCGACGGCGCAGCTCAAACGAGCGGCGGCGCGATCCCGAAGCGTGTCGCGAACCCGAACCGCCGCGCCCACAGGAAGCACCCGGCGGGAAACACGACGTCCTTCTCACCTTGCAGCATCCGCAGGCGGCACTCGGCCATGTCCCAACGGAACGACGCGTCGTCCGCGAGCGCATGGCGGCGCGCCTCGCCTTGCCCGCGTCCGGCCTTGATGCGCGGCACGACCTCGTTCGCCTCTTCCGTCGACGTCGCCTGCGCACGGGTGCTCCGCCGCATCGCGCGAAGCCGCCCGAGGAAACGCCCGCCGCGCTTCGCGACCTCTGCGTGCGCCTCCTCGACGAGCGCGTCCCGCTGCGCCTTCACCTGCGCGACGCACTCCTCCGGCGCCATGTCGAGCCGCGCCGCGAGCGGCACCAACTCCAGCTCCAGGTCCTTCGGCCAGTTCGGATTCTTCGCGTCGAAGCACCGCACGACCACGCCGTCCTCGCGATGCAGCACGTCGGGGCGCGCGACCCGCTCGCGCTTGCCCCATCCCGTCTCCCGCAAATCGGTCAGATTCCCCGGCCACTCCGAAGGCGACGCCACGAGCCCCGCCATCACCGCGTTCGCTTGGATGTACGCCGCCGCTTCCACCGCCCCCAGCACCGTCACCACGACCGGCTGGTTCGTCTGGCGCTTGTCGAACACGGGCAGCGTCCAGCCGCGTATGCGCTGCACGCACTTCGCGAGCATCGCGTGAAACTCGTTGAAGAAGAGTCCTCTACGCCCGAGCCAATCCGTGAAGAGCAGGTGCAGATGCGAGCTCATCACCGCCACCTCGTGGAGCTCGATGCCGTGCCGCTTCGCGCACACCGCCAGCAGGTACTTCACGAGCCACACCAGCTCGCGGTCCGGTATCAGCAAGAATCGCCGACCCAACACCCGCCGCGTCGCGAACACCACCTGCCCAGGCAACACCTGCTGCGCACGCGACGCACGACCTGGACGCGAGAGGAACTCCGGCTTCGTCTGAGACTGAGGCATCGGCCACCGCGTTCCAAAACGCGTGCCGGGACGCCCACGTCGACCAGCCCCTCGAATCCCGCGCGTTTCCTCCACCCAATGCAGAGGAAACGCACGGCGGTGGCGGCAAGATGGCGGCCGAAGTGGCGGCGAACGGTCAGAACGCGAGCGCAGACCCCCCCTCGAGCACGCACACGCCGTCCGCGTCCGGCTCCCCAGATCGCCGCACGATTTGCTCCTCCGTCGGGGGCGTACGCGTGCCCGTCATCTCCGCGTCGATCACCCGTAGCATCGCGGTATCGAGCAGCGTGACGAAGTAGCAAGGTACCGTGGGCTCGAGGTGTGCCCCCCCGATTCCCGAGTCGTCGGTCAGGAACACGTAGCGCCCACCCGTGAGCTGCGCGGCACTTCGCATCGAACGCTCGGTGCGATCGTCGACGCCACTCGACGCCACCGGGTACACGTGCACGTCGAGGTCACCCGCCGTTCGCACCGCATTCGCCCACTGGTTCTCCACCTGCTCGTGATGCGGCGCGTCCGCGATCCAGAACCCGAGCCGCGCGACGTCGGTTTCCTCGCGCCACGCGAGGTTCGTCATCTCCCGCAAGGCGTCGTGTGACGCCTCCGGGTAGTCGCCGCCTCCCCCGGCGCTCTGCGCCCGAAGGTTCGCCCGCATCGAGCCGACACCGTCGAAATCGAACACGCGCGTGACGTACTCGTCGCCCTCGTCGCGATACACGACGAGCGCCCAGCGCGTCTCGGCGTCGGGGTACGCCGCCGTCACCCGCGTCGCGATCGCGTCGAGCTCGCTCTGCAGGTACGAGAGCTCGTCGCTCATGCTGCCCGTCGCATCGATGACGAGGGCGACGTCGAGACGGTCGTGGCCTGGGCGTTCGCCGTCGAATCGCGCGTGCGCGGCCGCGTGCTCGTCCGGGTCGAAGAAGCGCGCGCCATCCGCGAGGTAGTCCTCGAAGAGCGCGTAGTTGACGTTGTCGTCCCAGACACCCGCCGTCAGCTGCGAGCCACCTCCGACCCCGACAGCGCTCGCACCACCCCCCATCTCACTCGGGGCCGCGGAGTCGAAGCCCTCGCGCCCTCCCGAGGCCGAGTAGGCACCGTCGTTCGCCCCACACCCACACAGCATCACGAGCCCGAGCCCGACGCCTCGCCACCCTTCCAAGCCACGTGTCATTCGCCCACCTCCAGCGCGGCCAGTGAGCACCGTTCGTGCCACGCCGATTTCCCGACGAAACC
The DNA here is from genome assembly GCA_020633125.1 of Sandaracinus sp. Taxonomy (GTDB): domain Bacteria; phylum Myxococcota_A; class Polyangia; order Polyangiales; family Houyiibacteriaceae; genus JACKEH01. The sequence continues at coordinate 14,240 of JACKEH010000003.1, forward strand.
GGCGCTTCGCCCGAGGCGTGGCACGCCGCGGCACAACAAGAGCGCAAAGCTCCAACCAAAGCCCGTCAGGCGGCGCCCGCAGACGTCACGTCCGCGTCCATGGTAGGAAGCGGCGTGCGTCACACGCTCTCGATCGCCCTTCTCCTCGCCACCGTCGGCTGCTCCGGTTTGAACCTGACGGTCGTGCAATCGGCCTACCGCCGCCCCAGCAACGTCGCCGTCTTCTTCACGGTCGACGACTCCGCGGGCGACCCGGTGCCGGGTCTTCAAGCCACGGATTTCCGCATCTACGAAGACGGCCAGCTCGTCAGCGTCGACGAGAGCCAACAGACGATCGTGAACCCCGAGGTGGCGGCGGAGCACTACACGCTCCTGCTCGTCGACATGAGCGGCAGTGTCACCGCATCGGATCAGGTCCCGATGATCGTCGAAGCCGCGCAGTCGTTCGCCGCGACTCTCGAGGGCTACCAAAAGGTCGCCGTCTACGCGTTCGACGGCTCCGAAGAGATCTTCCCCATTCAAGGGTTTCGCGAGAGCGCGGGCGGCATCGCGCGGCTCGGCACCTTCCGCACCCGCGACCCTTCCACGAACCTGCACGGCGCGGTCGTGAAGGCGACCGAGGTGCTCACGAACGAAATGGAAGACTCGCGGACGCCGCTTCGGTTCGGCACGCTCGTGGTCTTCACGGACGGCACCGACCGCGCCGCGCGCGTGTCCCGCGACGAGATGAGCGAGTCACTCGACGCGGCCGGCTACGACATCTTCGCGATCGGCGTCGGCAACGAGATCGACGAAGGCACCCTCGGCGAGGTCGGCCGCAGCGGCTACGTCCAGATTCAAGACAGCGCGGCGATCGCCGCCGCCTTCGAAGCCATCTCGCGCCGCATCATCGGCTACACGCAACGCTTCTACCTGCTCAGCTATTGCTCACCCGCGCGCGCCGGAACCCACCGCGTGACGATCGAAGCGACGGTGGAAGGCAACGCGGGACGCGCGGAGTACGAGTTCGACGCGACCGGTTTCGGCCCCAACTGCAACCCGGCTCAGCCGCCGCCCTTCGACACCCGCCGCTTCACGGCGCCGGCGACGCGGGGTGGTCGCATCGAGATTCGCGCCTCGGCGTCGGCTTCCGTCAGCGCCGACTGACTTCCCGACATCTCGTCGAGAAGCGCCGCGGGGCTCCCTCGCGGCGCTTCGTCGTTTCCACGTCTGACGCAACGTCTCCGTTTCCCTACACGCTCCGAGACTACCGCCACACGGTCGCTTCTTCGCCTCGACCGCCCTGACGCAACGTCTCCGTTTCCCTACACGCTCCGAGACCACCGCCACACGGTCGCTTCTTCGCCACGACGGCGCTGACCCAACGTCGCCGTTTCCCTACACGGTTCGAGACCAACTCGCGCTCAACCGGACGCGAGCCCACGCAGATCGACCAGCGCCGCCACGAACGCATCCCAGAACGGCGGCGCGAGGTCGTGCGCCATGTCGTCGAGCACGAGCAGGTCCGCATGCTCGATAGCCTCCGCCACGTCGAGCCCCGCATCCAAGGGCACGAGCGGATCGAGCGCCCCGTGCACGATCAACGTCGGCAACGTGAGCGCCCGAAGCCGCTCCGCGCGGTCACCGCTCGCGAGCAAGGCGACGAGCTGCCGCGCCGCCCCACGCTGCCGCTCGGCTCCCGGCACGTGCGCATGAAGCTCGAACGCCTCGGACGCGAGCCGCCGCGTCCGAGCCTCGTCGAACGCACCACCCGACAACACGCGGAACGCCTTCACCTGATGCGCGATCGCGGCCTCGCGCTCTCCAGGAATCGGCGTGAAGAGCAGCCGCAGCGCATCCGACGACGCGAGCACCCGGTTCGGATCGCCGGTCGAGGTCATCACGCTCGTCAACGAGCGCACCCGCGACGGATGCTCGATCGCGAGCGTCTGCGCGATCATGCCCCCGAGCGACACCCCACACACGTGCGCCCGCGCGACGCCGATCGAATCGAGCAACGCGATCACGTCGGCCGCCATGTCCGAGAGATCATAAAGCGCGCCTTCGACCGGCTGCCCCGCAAGCGCGGCCTGCACGACCGCGCCAATGCTCGGCGGCGTCCCACCGAAGACCTCGCTCTGCCCCACGTCGCGCGCGTCGACACGAATCACCTCGAAGCCGACCTCGGCGAGGCGATCGCAGAGCGCGTCGTCCCAATGGACGCGGGGCCACGCGAGGCCCTGAAGCAACACGAGCGGCTCGCCCTCGCCGCGACGGTCGAAACCGAGGCGACAGATTCGGCGGCCGCTCGTCGCGCTCATCCCTGCTGCTTCTTCTGCAGGAACTCGTTCGTGTACTTGCCGGAGACGTCGTAGCTGCGCTGAATCTCGGCCGACACGAACTTCTCGAAGATGCCGCCGATCCCGAAGATCGTGCACTCGATGTTGAAGGTCACGACGCGGAAGCACTTGTCCGGACCGTCCGGCTCCATGTGCATCTTGCCGTTGATCTTGATCTTGTTCGGGAAGACGCCGGGCTGGACGTGGAACTCGTACGTCGCCGGATCCCGATCGCGGTGCAGCTGGCCGTGCTCCTCGAAGGAGACCTTCTCGCCGAGCGCCTTCACGAGCACCGCCGGCGCGTCGACCTTCGGCACCACGAGCGTCTTGCGCTTCCCCGTCGCCTGGTCGTCCTCGAGGAACTCGTAGCCGAAGCCCAGGTGATCGCGGAAGAGCGACTCGTTGAAGCCCCCGTAGTGCAGCTTGGTCCAGAAGTCCGCGGCCGCGCAGTTGATCGGGTGGCGCATGGTGAAGGTCTTCATGGCGGCGCGGCATAGCACCCCGCCCTCCGCGCATGCAAAGCGGAGCGACCTCGGGCGAGCCCCATTCGCCTCCTCGAGCACGAGACGCGTCGGACACGTCCGGCCCGGCCAGCAACGAGAACGTCGGCTCGCCGCGGCATCACGCATCCCGGCGTCGACGTGGACCCGACCCCGACGCACTCGAGCCGCGGTCACGAACGTCGGGCATCACCACGCATCCCGGCGTCGACGTCTCCGTGGACCCGACCTCGTCGCTCTCAAGGCGCGTCGGCGGGCTCGCCACCGGCGCCGGCGCCGGCGTCACCAACGCATCCCACCACGCGTGCGCCAACCAACCGACAGCGATCGACATCGCGGCCGTCAACGCCAGCGCCATCCAGGTGCGACCCGAGCGTCCCCGAGACTCGATCCTCGTGCCCTGCGGCGTCGGATCCCGTCGCGCCGGCACCGCCGCCCAGGGCGCGGTCCGCTCGGTCTTCCGACGACGCAGCGGCCCGTGCTCCGACGCACGCTCCGGCGGCTGCGCCCGAGGCCGCGTCGGCTCGTCGACTTCCAACAGCTCGTCGAGGTCGAGCTCGAGGCTCGGCGCCAGGCTCGCCAAATCGAGCGCCGGCAGACGCCGCGTCCGCGCGTCCTCGTCGACCTCGATCGCACACACCCGGCGCGTGACCTCGGGCGGCGCCATCGCCGTCGGCACCTGCCGCACGACCCGCGTGATCACGGCCTCACAATCGACCCGCGGCTCCCGCACGTCGTCGAAGAGCGACATCCACGCGAGCTCGAGCGCCGCGTCCCGATGACTTCGGAGCACCATCGTGAGCCGACGCCGTGAGGACTCGTCGAGGTCCCCTTCGCGCGCCCGGTCCACGAGCTCGTACGGATCCGCGTGCTCCCCCGTCGGATCCGTGCGCCTTCGCGGCAAATGGCTCGCCCCCCTCGAGCCCATCGTCAGACCCATCCTTCGAGCAGGTCGCGCGCGTCGGGGTCGTCCTCCAGCCGGCGCCGCAACGCGTGCCGCGCCAATCGAATGCGGCTCCGCACCGTGTTCACCGGCGCGTCCGTGGCCTCCGAGACCTCCTCCAGGCTCATGCCCAGACACACCCGCAGCGCCATCGTCTCCGCCTGCACCTCGGGCAGCTCGTCGAGCAACGTGCGCAAGACGTCGCGACGACGCTCCGCCAGCGGGTCGCAGTCGACGCCCTCGGCCATCAGCTCGGGAGCCTCGTGAAGCTCGACCTGGTCGAGCCGACGCCGCGAGCGCCGACGCGCCAACAAACCCGTCCGCACCGTGATGCGGTAGGCGTAGTGCAACACCGTGCTGCGTCCCTCGAACGCGGGCAGCGCCCGAAGGAAGGAGAGCAACGCCTCCTGCAAGACGTCGTCGACGTCGGCGTGCTCACCGCCGTACACGGCCCGCACCGCGCCGCGGAGCCGGGGAGCAATCACCCGAATGAGCTGCGTCAGCGCCTCGCGATCGCCCATCTGGGCCTCGCACGCGAGCGCCGCGTAAGGGTCTCGTCGCAAACGTCGCTCCGCGTCCCGTCGTGCTTCCCGTCGGAAATGGGTCCGGAAGCGGATCAGCCCCGAGTCGGCGACGCTCATGACGCCTTCCGCGGCTCCAAAGGTCGGCGGGGCCGCCAAGCCCCGAAAAGTTCAAACATTCCAACACCTCCACACCGTCGCGACGGCCCACCACGGCGGCCGCGACCAAGGTTCGAAGACACCACCACACGCGCCTAGTGCATCGGCTGTGCAAAGAACGATCACTGGGTCCGGCCAAAATCGTGAGTCAACGCACACCCGCAACTACCAGACGCGGGCAAGCCTTTGATCTCCTTCGAGAAACGGAGCCCGGCCCGCCACGCGTTCGCGCCCGGTGGCCACAGAGTTGGCACGGTTTTCTCGCGGCCCTTCCGGGAGAGCCCTCCGAACCTGTCACCTCCCAGGTACGCCTGGGGTTCTTGGTCTCCGACCGACACGACACGCCGGGCATGCCGTGAAGAGCCCGCCCATACTCCCCGCTCCCGTGCCCACGACCTCGCCGCCTTCGCGTCGCACCGCCCTCCGTTGGTCGGTGGTCGACGGCGCCCTGCACGCGGTGATGCTGGGCACGAGCGAGACCTACCTGGGCGCCCTCGCCGTGGAGCTCGGGCATCGCGACGTGGCGCTCTCGCTGCTCGGCACCGTCCCACTCCTGGTCGGCGCGCTGGCCCAGCTCGCGAGCCCACACCTCGTGCGCGCGTTCGGGGACGAGAAACGTTTCGTCGTCACCTGCGTGGTGCTTCAAGCGCTGGCGCACCTCGGCTTCTTGGCCATCGCGCTCTCGGGCTCGAGCAGCCTGCCCGCCTTGCTCGCGACCAAGACGGTCTATTGGGCGAGCGGCATGATCATCGGTCCGGCCTGGAACACGTGGATGGCGCGGCTGGTCCCGCCGAAGCTCCGCGCGACCTACTTCGCGCGGCGCAACATGACGACGCACGCGGCCATGCTGCTCGCGTTCTTCGCGTCGGGCTTCGTGATCGAGCACGCGCGAAGCCTTCGTGGCAACGCGCTGCTCGGTTTCGGCGTCCTCTACGGCGTCGCGATGAGCGCGCGGCTCGGCAGTGCCTTCGCGCTCTCCCGCAAAGCGAGCTTCGTCTCACCCGGCCCGCCGCCGCCACGTCCGCGCCTCGGGCACGTGATTCGCGCGGGCCGTTGGCGCGTGGCTCTCTACGCGGCCGCGATGCTCTTCGGCGCCCAACTCGCGATTCCTTTCTTCACCCCCTACATGCTTCGCGAGCTCGGCCTCGATCTCACCGAGTACGCGATGCTCTCGAGCTGTTCGATCCTCGCGAAGGCGATCGCGTTTCGACTCTGGAAACGCGCGAAGCTGGAGCCGGTCGCGATGCTCGCGCTTTCGGGGGCGCTGATCGCCTTCACACCCTTCGTCTGGTACCTGACGCCCGATCTGCGCGTGATCGTGCTGGCCCAACTCGTCGGCGGCGTCGCATGGGCGGGCTACGACCTCGCGAGCCTCGAGCTGCTGATGGGCGACGCGCCGGCCGAAGGTCAGGTGGAGTTCTTCGCGCTGGCCGCGAGCCTCGCCGCCATCACACAGGTCGCGGGCGCGCTGCTCGGCGGGTGGGCGCTCCGGACCGGCACGTTCGACTACGCGACCGTCTTCCTCGCCTCGGCGATCGGTCGCGGGAGCGCCCTGCTCTTCGTGCTGCCGCTGCTGCCGGTCCGAAAGACGATGCGGCGTGTGCGCATGGCGATTCGCATCGTCGGCGTGCGACCGAGCACCGGCGCGATCGCGACGCCGGCGCTGCCCGAAGACGACGAACGCTGAACGCGCTGCCCGAAGAAGTCGAACGCGGAACGGCGACGCCGGCGCTGCCCGAAGACGAACACGGAACGACGACACGTCGGGTGACGTGCCCTCCGCCCCTCGTACACGACGACCCGCACGCATCACGAGGCGCGCAGCTCACGACACGCACGGCTCACATCACGAGGCGCGGTTCACGACGACACGCACGGCGCACATCACGAGGCGCGCGGTTCACGACGACACACACGGCGCACATCACGAGGTGCGGGTCGAGGTGGCGAAGGCGTTCGAACGACGTGAGCCGCAGCTCACTCGTGGCGAAGGCCCTCGACCGGCAGCATACGCGCCGCCCAGAGGCTCGGAGCCACCGTCGCGATCGTGCAGATCGCGAAGGCCACCGCCGCGGTCACCGCGAACTCGACCCACGACACCACGACCGGCAGGTGATCGATCAGGTAGACCTTCGGATCGAGGTCCATCTGCACCGTGGCGAGGTAGAGCACCACCCCGCCGCCGAGTAGGAGCCCGACCAAGGTGCCTATCACCCCGATGATGCTGCCTTGGAGCATGAAGACGCCGAGGACCGTCCCGTCGGTGGCGCCCATCGCCTTGAGGATCGCGATCTCCCGCTTCTTCTCGAGCACGATCATGATCAGCGTCGCGATGACGTTGAACGCGGCCACGAAGATGATGGTCGCGATCACGAAGCCGAGCGTGATCTTCTGAATCTCGAGCGCGGTGAAGAGGTTCCGGTTGAGCTCGGCCCAATCGAGGGTGTGGAAGGGCCCACCGAGCTCGCGCTCGAGCCGACGCGCGACCTCTTCGCTGCGGTCGAGGTCGTGCAGGCGAAGCTCGACGCCCGTGGCCGCGTCGCCTTGGCCGTAGAAGTTCTGCGCCTCGTAGAGGTCCGTGTAGACGAGGCGCGTGTCGTACTCCTGAAAGCCCGCTTCGAAGATCGCGATGACGCGAAGCTCACGTGAGCGCGGCGTGCGGGCCTCGGGCGCGATCATCGAGGTGTCGAGACCCGAGAGCGGCGAGACGAGGCGCACGCGATCCCCGACGCCGAGGCCGAGCGTACGCGCGAGCGCGTGGCCGACGACGATGCCCGGCAGGTTCTCGGTCGCTTCCGCGTCTGCCTCCGCCAGCGCGTTCTCTTCGGCGAGGATGTCGTCTTCCCACTCGTCGGAGGGGAGCTCGAGCGACGAAGGATCGAAGCCGTTGAGGAGCGCCTCGACCTCGCTGGGCGACGCGACCTGCACCTCGGGGAGCGGCGCGTCGTCGTCGGGTCCGGCCGCCGGCGTCGCGGGCGCGACGGGCTCCGCCTGCGCGGGGTCGCCCCACACCGGGGTGCGTCGAAGCGCGGGTCGAAGGCCGCCGTCCGGCAAGAAGAGATCGGCGTTCGGATCCCCGCGAAGCTCCTCGAGCGCCGCCTCGACGTCGATCTCGCTTTCCTCGGAGCCTTCGCTCGGCGGGTCGTTCGGGGCGTCGCCACGCGGCTCCGCGAGGTCGTCGAGCCAGTTCCAGTCTTCGGTGGTGCTGCTGCCCACGTCGTCGGGATGCAGCGGCGGATGCGCGCCCTCGCGACGAAGGCCTCGAAGCGAGCCGTCGATGATCTGGTCGGGTAGGTCGAGCACCGTCGGCATGCGCTCGGGGTCGACGCCCTTCACCAGCACGCCGGCGAGCCGGTCGCCCTTCGCCAGCATCATCTCTTGAATCAGGAAGGGGCCTGCACCGGCCACTTCCGGCATCGCTTCGGCCCTTGCGATGACGTCGCGGTATTCGTCGAAGTCGACGCCGTACTTCATCACGAGGACGTGCGCGTTGACCCCGAGGACCTTGTCCCGGAACGCCTGCTGGAAGCCGGTCGTGATGGAGAGGACGGCCAGGAGCGCGGCCACACCGAGCGCGACGCCGGTCACCGCGATGAACGTGATGACCGAGACGGTGCTCCGCTTCTTCGAGCGGAGGTGACGCATCCCGATTTGAAAGGCGTAGGCCATGCGGCGGGCGACGGGTAACACGCGGGGTCCCGGAGGGCCACGCGGAAAGAGGAACCCTCGGGGCGGGGAATGCTTCCCGGGGACGGGGACGGGGACGGAGACAGACGGAGACCGAGTCGCAAACGCTCGACACGCATTCGGGTCGGCGCGCAGGCCAAGGCCGAGCACCCCACGTACACGTCATCCCGACACTCGCGTCACTCCCGTCGCGACGAACATGGTCCGGGTTTCGAAAGGGGCGACCAGCCCCTGCATCGACACCACGCTTTCGCGTGGGTCGATAGTCTCGCGGAATCGTGCACCTCCGCGGACTGCGTCCACTCCGTTGTGCACGATTCACGCTTCGAACCGCCGCGGAGCACCGCAGGAGCCGACCGGAGCGAAGCGCAGGGAGACTCCGAGGCACGGAGGGGAAGGGGGAGGCAGAGAGGCAGAGCCTCCCCAAGCGGGCGGTAGGCGCGCAGGCCAAAGGCCGAGCACCGCAGCCCTGCAAGACGCGTTTGGTCCCGGTGCTTCCCACCCGCTATCCTGTCGTGGACATGCTTCGCTTCGTCCGCGCCTGGGCCCTCGCGGTGGCCTTGGTGTCGGGGTGCTCCCACTCCCCTGCCGTCCCAGTCGACGCTGGTCCCCTTCCCGACGGGGCGACCGAGGCGACCCGTCGGCTCGAGCTGGACACCCCGCGCGCCCTCACGCTCCGCACCGGCGAAGAGGCCTCGATCGTCGTGCGCTACCTCGACGCCGAGGGTCGTGCGCTTCCGGGGGAGTCGGTCCGCTTCGTCCTCGACGGAGTCGCCCACGACACCACGCTCGCGCGCATCGACGACCTCGCCGATGCCATGGGCCGCGCCGAAGCCACCCTGGTCGCGGGCGCGACGGCGGCAGCGTTCCGCGTGCGTGTCTCCGCCGAGCTGGCCACCCCCGTTTCGATCGACGTCGCCGTGAGCGATGCCGGCTTCGGAGAGCTCGAAGTCGAGCTCGACTACGCGGGAGACCGTGAGGACGGTGTGCTCGCCGCGGCCGTCTTCGCGGGAGGCGATTGCGACGAAGCCCGCGCCCTCTCCGAGCGCGGCGACCGTTACCGTCTGCGCGGCCCCGACGACGACGTCGTGCGCTTCGTCGCCCTCCCGGCCGACCTGACCTACGCCGTCGTCGGACGCCTCGAGGGCAGCTCGAGCGCGGTGGGTTGGGGATGCGTCGACGGTGTCACGGTGTCGCCCGAGGCGCCGAGCCGTGTCCGCGTCGAGGTCGACGATCTGCCCATCGTGGTCGACGGCGACTACGACGCGACCCTCACGTTCGACGCGCCGATCACCGCCGAAGCCACCGCCGACGAGCTTCGCGCGTTCGGGGCGGCCTTCCTCTCGCCCGACCCGACCTCGGTCGTCCTCGACGCGATGGAGCGACAGCTGCTCGCACTCGGCGACGAAGAGGGCCTCGACGCCCTCGCGCTCGCGCGCGATGCCGACCTCGAGCTTCGATACGCCGCGGCGCTCGAGTCGGCGAACGTCGGCCCGCAGGCGGCCCTCGACGCGCTCGCGGAGCTGGTCGAGTCGCGGCTCGCGCACCTCGAGCTCGGTGGCACGTTCTCGATCGTCGAAGGCGAAGCCGCGCTGCGTTTCGTTCGCATGCGCGCGGGCACGGACGACGTGACCGAAGCCTCGCTCGGCGCGGCGTTCGCATTGCAGGGCAGCGCTGGCCTGGACGCGAGCGGCATGCTCACCGACTTCCGGCTCGGGCTTCCGCTCGATCGTGTGGTCGCGCACGTGCTCACCACCGAAGCGAGCGCGCTCGGGCTGACCCGTCGCGAAGAGTGGGTGGTCGGCGCGGCCTCGTGCGCACGTATGCCTGCCCTCCCCGACCTCGACGTCTGCGACGCGACCTGCCGCGAGCTCGCTTGCCGCGAAGTCACGACGCTGCTCTGGGCCGGCCTCGACCTTCAGCTCTCCGCCGTCACGCCCTCTCGAACCTCGCTGACCTTGGTCGGCGCGCTCGACGGCGAGATCACCGCGGGCGAGCGCGAGGTGTCGACGTGGTCCGGGGCGCTCGAAGGAAGCTGGGGCTCCGCCGCCGCGGTCTCGCCCGAGCCCTTGGTCGTGGACGTCGTGGCGACTCGCGTGATCCCGTGAGCGAGCGGTACCCGCTCGAAGCCGCACGCGAGCTGCGAGAGCGCGCGGTGGACGAGGCGGGCGAAGCGCTCGCGGCCGCCGTGCGCGCCCACGCGGAGGCGTCGCAGGCGCATTCTCGTGCGTGCGCGAAGCTCGAAGCGCACGAAGTGGAGACGCGCGCGTTCGTCGAGGCCGAGCGACAGGCTGGCCCCCGACGCATCGAAGACTTCCAACACGCGCAGGCCTACCTCACGCGCCGTCGCACCGAACGCGAGGCTCACGTCGCCGCGATCGCGAGGGCCGCCGACGAGGTGACGGCACGGGAGCGCGACGTCGTGACCGCGCGTGACGCGCTGGCCACCGCGAAGGCCGAGGCGCAGGCGGTAGAGAAGCACCACGAACGTTGGCAGGACGAGCGCCGGAAGCGCGCCGAGGCCCGCGCCGAAGACGAGGTCGAGGACCTCGTGAGCGCTCGGCACGGCCGGAAGTGAAGACGCCGCCACGCACGCGACTGTTTCGGGGATCACGGTATCTCGCGACGGTCACGGCCCACCTCGACGCCCCAGCTCCTGTCGACGTCACGGCCCCCTTTCGTTCGATTCTCGCGGACGGATGCGGCCCAGCAAAGTCGGCCACGCAATCCCCAGGAAGCGTCTGACGCAACGTCCCGACTTGCGTGGGCCAATTGGGTTCGGTTCACGTGGGCGCGTAGGGCCCGCACACGCCGTCCGCAGGTCGGATGACCCGTCGCCACCGCGCGATTCTCGAGGGCGAATGCGGCCCAGCAAAGTCGGCCGCGCAATCCCCAGGAAGTGTCTGACGCAACGTCCCGACTTGCGTGCGCCAATTCAGTCCGATTTACGTGGGCGTTTCCGCGGTGGCCGCTCCACCGTCGCCTCGCTCGACCTTGCGGGCGAAGCCCGAGAGCCGTCCCGGAGGGTGGCCCTCGAGAGCCCGCGCCGTGCGGACACGGTCACCCCCCTCTTGCCAGCGCCGGGCGCCTTTGGCATCCGTCGCCCGTGGCTCGTTCGACTCGACTCCTCGCGCTGCTGCTCCTCGCGGCTTGCGCTTCCCCGTCCCACCCGACGCCCGTCTACGAAGCGAGCGATGAGCCGCCGCCTCCGCCGCCGCCGCCGGAGCCGACGGCGGGAGACGAACAGCCCGCGCGTCGCGTCGTGCGGGGCGCCGTCACCGAACCCTTCCTCTACGCCGTGCGCAACGCCGAGGGTGCGCCCCCGTCGTTGCTCTTCGGTCTGCTGCCGACCGGCGTCTCGTTCGACCAGGCCTTCCCGGCCGAGCGCCTCGACCTGATCGACCAAGCGCGTGTCCTCTACGTCGCGGTCGATCCGACGACCCCAGATCCGGCCGAGGTCTCGCGCGTGCTCTCGCTTCGTCGCGGCACCGCGGCCGAGCTCTTTCCCGCCCGCGTGTGGCACGCGCTCACCGAAGAGCTGCGTCTCACGACGCCGGTCGAACAGCTCCGCGGCGCCCGCCCCTTTTACTCCCAGCACGCGCTCCTCAACGCGCGCCGCGCCACCCTCGAACCCGACCCGCCGGAGCCGATGCTCGACACCTTCGTCCGCTACGTCGGTGAGCGCGGCAAGGAGCTGCAGTCGTTCGACACCTTGGTCGGAGAGCTTCGTGTGCTCGGCACCGTCCCCGACGCACAGTTCGTCGCGCTCACGACGCGCATGGTCGACGACCGCGAGGGCACCGACCAACGTCTTCTCTCGATGCGGGAGAGCTACCTCGAAGGCGACGAGATTCGCATCGGTCAGCTCCTCGACGATCCCGAGGACCGTCGCCTCGCGCCCGCGCTCTCGCGCACGATGTCGCGACGCCACGACGAGTGGCTCGCGACCATGCGCCGCGAGATCGACGAGGGCACCGCGTTCTTCGCGCTCGAGGTCTCCCACCTTCTCGGCTCGGAAGGCTTGATCGCGAAGCTTCGGGAAGCGGGCTACACGGTCGAACGGCTCGACTGAACGTTCGCCAATCACGCCACGAGGCGCGCTGACGAGGCGCGCCTTTTTCGTGGGCCGCACTCGAACCGCGACGACACGCGGCCCCCTCGGACCTGCGCACGATCACGAGAACTAGAGCGGCTGCCCCGCGTAGCTCCCCCAACACACGAGCTCCCCCGAGGTCCGCACCGCGCACGCGTGCCGCCCCCCGACCGAGAGCGCGCGAAACGTACCGGTCGGCGGCACGTGGCGGTCGAAGCCCGACACCCCCCAACAACGAAGCTCACCGTCCGTGCGGAGCGCGCACGCCTCGCCCACGCTCGCGAAGGGCCCGCCTTCGCGCCGGCTCGTCGCACCGCCCTCTTCGAGCGCGCCACACACGATCTCGGCGTCGTCGAGCCAACACACGCCGCGCTCCGAGAGCTCGAAGGGCGCACGAAGCGCCGCACGAGGCGTGACCTCGCTCCAGACCGGGGCCATCGCGCCACCGCTCGGGCCTCCGTGCGACCCACCTCCGCCGAAGCGTTTCGCGAACGCCTTCGCGCCCCGGCTGGTCTCGACCACCACGGCCTCGTTGCTCACCGCCACGCGCGTCGCGCCCCGCACCCCCTGCAACGACAGGCCCTGCGCGTTCGCGCCCCAACACCGAAGACCACCGCTCGCGAGCACCGCGCACTCGAGGTGCTCCGCCATCGCGACGTCGCGCACCGCCGCCCCCTGAGGAGGGCCCCCGTTCGGGAAGCGCGGCTCCGCCCCGAAGCAGCGAAGCGCGCGGTCCGCGCCGATCGCGCAGCTTCGCGAACGACCCGACACCACCCGCGTGAAACGTCCAGAGGGGATCGTCGACCCGTCGAAATCGCCCCAACACACGAGGCCCCCGTCTTGCTTCACCGCGCACGTGTGTGTGGTCCCCGCGCCGACGTCGACGAAACGACCTTCCGGAGCGCGGGTCTGGCCTCGGTAGCCTTCCCCGACGCACACGAGCTCGTCGTCCAGGCTTCGCCCACACGCGAAGCCCTCACTGACGATCACCTCCGCCATCGTCCGCGTGCCGAAGTCGTCCGCACCGCCCCAGCAGCTCACGGTGTGGTCCGCACGAAGGCCACAAACACGACGACGTCCGACCGCGAGCGACGTGAAAGGGCCCGGAGGCGCGGGAGGAAGGCGTGTCATCCGATCGAAGCCCGCGCAGACGACCGAGCCGTCCGTTGTCACGCCGCACAGCCCGCCGCCGCCCGCGACGGCACGGGTCGGCGCGAGGCTCGCGAACCGCGCCCTCGGCGCCTCGTCCGCGCGGTAGCCGCCGCACGCCAGCGTCCCGTCCTCACGTCGACCACACGCGAGCCCCGCGGACATCGTCACCCCGACGAAGCGCTCTTCCGGCAACGTCGGTGCGTTCAGACCCCAACAGATCACGCGGCCGTCGTGGCGGAGCCCACATCCACTCGCTTCGTGAAGCGCGAGCTCGGAGAAGCGCCCCGAAGGCGCGTCGAGACGACCCGAGTCGGGGTCGCCCCAACACGCGATCGTTCCGTCGTCGCGCAGCGCACACACCGCGGATCGTCCCGCGCGCATCCCGTGAAGCGGCACGTTCGGCGGCCCCACCAAGCCGGTGCCGTCGTCGTAGGTGGACCAACACCGCGCGCGTCGCTCGGCGTCGAGCGCACAGGCCCAACGGTCGGTCGCCACGATCTCGGAGAACACCCCGGTCGGTAGCGTCGGCCACCCCGCGCCCCAACAGGCGAGGTCGCCTTCGACGCGAACGACACAACCGAAGTGTTCTCCGAGCGCGAGCGCGCGCACCTTCGACCGTGTCACCTCGGCCGGGAGCGAGAGCTGCGTCGCGTCGACCGCGACCGGCATCACGATTGGCAGTCGGTCGACCTCGGCACGCGCCGGTTCGTGCGGTGGCGTCTCGTCCGGCGTCGATTCGATCGTGGTCGTGGGGCGCGCGGGTTCTCGAGGCTCGCTCGTCGAACCGCAGCCCAACACGAGACACACGCAGAAGAGCGTTCGCATCGCGGCAGCCTAGTCCGTGGACTCCGTGATTTCTTTCGGAAAGCACGAGTGGACTCGACGCTTCTTCCGAGGGCTCTCGCACGCCCGCTCCGACGCGATCGTCGAGGCGGACTCGACCCACGCGATCGTCGAGGCGACCTCTGTCTCCGAGGTTCGTCGCGAATCGAGCTTCGGAGGTCCGCGTCGCTTTCGCGTGGCTCGGGCGTGGGCTCGGAATGCCACGTACGCTCCGCGCGGTCGTCTCGTCGACGCCCGCCCACCATGACTCCCCTCGCCGCGTTGCTCGTCCTCGCCTCCGCGCTCGCTCACGCGACGTGGAACGCGATGCTCAAGGGTCGTCGCGGCGATCCGCTCGCCGCGTCCGGCGCGCTCTGTTTGGGGTGGGTGGTCGCCGCGCTTCCGATGCTCGCGGTGGTCGAGTCTCCGCTCGCCGCGTCGTGGCCGCACATGGCCGCGTCGACCGTCCTGCACCTGGTCTACTTCTACGCGCTCGTCGCCGCGTACCGCGTGGCCGATCTCTCGCTCGTCTATCCGATCGCGCGAGGTCTCCCGCCGTTGCTCGTGGCGCTCGGCGCGGTGCTCGTGTTGCGCGAGCGCCTCAGCCTCGTCGGTTGGGGCGGCGTCGCGCTCGTCACCGCCGGTGTGCTCGCCATCGGCCTGACCCGCGGAGCCGGCCACGGCCGTGGGCTCGGCCTCGCGTTGCTCACCGCGTGCCTCATCGGCGGCTACACCCTGGTCGACGGCGCGGGTGCGCGCGCGTCGGGCTCGCCCCTCGGCTACGCGAGCTGGCTCTTCGTGATTCAAGGCTCGCTCTTCGCGGCCAGCGCCTACGCGATCGCCAAACCCGACGTGAGGTCGGAGATGCGCGCGCGATGGCGCTCGGGCTTGTTGGCCGGGACCCTGGCCGCGGCCGGATACGCCATCGCGCTCTGGGCGATGACGGTCGCGCCGGTCGCGCACGTCGCCGCGCTGCGCGAGACTTCCGTCGTCTTCGCCGCCGCTATCGGCGCGGTCTTCCTGAAAGAACCGCTCGGGCGTCGACGTCTCGTGGCAGCGGCCGTCGTCGCCGCCGGGGTCGTGGCGATTCAGCTGGGTGGCTGACCCGGACCGACGCGGCGCAGGTCGAACCGCGAACGGAGTCGCGTCGGAACGCGCCGCGTTGACAGCCGCCGCGGTCGCGCGCTAACCGTTCCGCCTCGCACGCGCTCCACCGAACGAATCTCGGTGCGATCGCGGGCCGCCAGCGGCTCGATTCGGTCGGCTGCGGAGCGCACGGGAGACGCGATGGACGAGTTTCAGGATGAGATCTTCGAGCTCGACGCGATCGACGCGCAGCTGCTGAACGAGCTCCAGGACGACGCGAAGATCTCGCTCAAGCGAGTCGGCGAGAAGGTCGGCCTGAGCGCGCCCGCGGTGATGGAGCGGGTGCGAAAGATGGAACAAGCCGGCGTGATCGTCGGCTACCACGCGCAGATCGACGCGCGACGTGTCGGCATCGACGTCGCGGCGTTCATCGGGGTGTCGATTTCCGATCCGAAGCGCGTCGACGCGTTCGAGCAATGGGTCGACGAGACGCCCTCCGTGCTCGAGATGCATCACGTCACGGGCGGGCACACGCTCCTCATCAAGGTGAAGGTGCGGAACACCTCCGCGCTCGAGCAGCTCATCCGCCGCATTCGAGAGCTCGAAGGGGTGTCGCACACGGAGACGATGGTGATCCTCTCCACACACACCGAACGGATCCCCGTGCGGCTCGAGCTGCCCGACGACGAAGCCGCGCGCCGTCGTCGCAAACGACGCTGACTCGTCACGCGACGTGGCGTTCACGCAATCGGTAGTCGTGTAGCAACGCCCGACGCTCACGCACCAATCGACATCGGCGGCGTGGTCGAGCGGCGTCGCTCGATCGCCTCGAGTTCCTCGTCGCTCGAGTCGGGGTCGTAGAAGCGCTCGAAGTCCTCCCTCGCCTCTTCCATCTCGGCGACGAGCCGCGCGCCGAGGGCGGCTTCGATTGCGCCTGCGTCGGTGAAACGCTGCAGCGCCTCGATCAAGTGGTCGAAGAAGGTTGCGACCGGTCCGTCCATCCCGACCGTGCCGCCCTCCGCCAGGTCTCGGAAGAGGAAGTCGCTCACGTCGAACGAGAGCCAGTCGTAGGGAGGCTGGCGCTCGGAGAAGACGAAACTGCTCAACAAGCAGAACGCGGCATGGGCGGCGGAGGCGATGAAGGGGTCGTGAACGTCCTCGAGCTCCGTGAGCCACGCCTCGGCGGGGGGCCGGTGACGCTCGAAGAACTCGCGCGCCTCGGGCGCTTCGCACGGGAAGAAGAACGGCATCGACGACATGGGGCCTCCAGAAAAGAAGCCACTTGCTCGCCCGGCCGTTCCCCCGGTTTCGCGGCGAAGCATGGTCGAAGGACGCCCACTCCGCGGAGCGCGCTCGCTTCGCGCCGACGCGTCACGTCGCCGCCGCGACCACGTTTGCCTGCGCGAAACGAAACGTCGACTCAGCCGCCGTGGCGCCCCTTGGCGCGCACCCACTGCTGGTTCGACTCGAGCGAGTACTTGTAGAAATAGGCCATTCGGCTGTCGATGTACTTCTGGTCGACCGGCTCGTTGCGAAGACGCGCGCGCTCGTGCGCGACCGTCTCCCAATAACGTCGCTCGAGACGCTCCCACTCCTCGAGACTCTCCACCGGCTCGGCCGCCCAGTTTCGGTCGCGACGCCAACGGTCGGCCACGATGCGCTGACGCTCGACCGCGTGGCGATGAGGCAGCGCCGCCGCGTCGGCGAGATTCTGCACGCACCAACCGAAGTAGTACTGAATCGCCATCGAAGGCGCGGCTTGGTTCACGACCCCGCAGTGCGTGCAGGTCGCCGCGACGAGCTCGATGCGCGTGGGAAGGTTCAAGGGCGCGCCGCACGACGAGCACGGCACCGGCTTCTCCATCGCCGCCATCGCACGCCCGAACGCTTCGCGCGCGATCTCGCTCATCCACGCGGCCTTCGCGAGCGACCACTTCTCGTCGAGCAAGACCTCCGAGTCTTGCTTCATGTCGAGGCCGACGTCGTGAATCTCGGGGTCGGCGGAGAACTTGTCCTCGACCTGTGCATCCCAGGTCTCCTGAATCTTGTCCCGCAGCTGCCGCACGCGGTGGTCGAGGCCCGTGATCGCGTTGCTCACCGGCATCTGGTCTTCGGGGTGCTGCGCGGCGATCGCGCGCACGCCGGCTTCGGCTTCGACGCAGATCTCGGCGAGACGTTCGTGAATCTTCGCGAGGAACGACTGCCAACGATCGACCAAGGCTTGCTGGTTCGCGTTCATGAGAAACCTCGATTCGGAGTCGCCCGCGGCGACGAAGCACGAAAGGGAGAGCCCGGCTCATGCGCGGGCCTGGGACGGAAACGACGAAGCGCGATCGATCGACCGCGCTCCGTTCACGCCTGCTTGGGATCGGCGTAGAGGAAGCGACCGCAATACGGGCAGTGAAACGCGAGCGCCGTCGTCTGCTTGCCGCCGCAGAAGCGGCATCGCGCGACGTAGATCGTCTTCACCTTCCCGTAGCGCTCCTTCCACCAGCTCACGCTCGCGGTGGCGTTCGCGAAGATCATGGCGAGCCCCGCCTTGCCGCCCGTCGTCGGCGCCGGCGCGATCTCGTTCATCGTCTCGCGGACGAGGTCGGCGAGATGCGCCGTGATGCCGACGCCCGGAGGCCCGAGCCGGCTGGCCGCGTCGCGACCCCACGTGGCCACCGCTTCGAGGCACGCACGAAGCTCCGCCTCACGTGCTCCGGTCGGTGTCACGCCGTAGCTCTCGGCCACCGGCTCCCACGGCTCCTCCCCACGAAACGCGGCGAGGAGCCGGGCACGGTGCATCGAGACGGCGTCGGCCAGCTCGTCCGGCGTCACGTCAGAAGCTCAGGTCGGAGTCGGGCGCCGCCGGGGCCGCACCCATGTACTGCTTCTCGTAGTGCTCGCAGAGCTCGTTGTAGCGGGGGAAACGCGCGAGGTCCGCGGTGAGCTGCGAGAGCCACCACGAGTGCGCGGCCGAGAAATCCTGCGCGTTCATGTTGAACGTCTTCGCGAGCATCGCGTTGACGTCCTGGCCCGTCTTCGACCACGCGCTCATCGCGCCCTGAATCTCGCAGCACTTCTCGAAGGGGATCGGCTCCGGCCCGCCCGCCGCGGTTCCGTCGTAGCCGGTCGCCGCGTGGGCCGCCGACGCGGCGCCGAACTGGCCCTGACCCGCCGACTGGAAGGCCTGGCCGTAGATCGTCACGAGCGTGTGCGTCGTGTCGTTCTGCATGCGCGTGTTCCACTCGTTCGACACGCGATGCCACTTCGCCATGTCCATGCCCTGCTCGGCGAGCAGCGCCGCGAACTGGTCCTGCGAGAGGCTCGCCGCACGCGCCTGAATCTGCGCGTATTGCTCCATCGTCACGCCCTCGACCGGCGCGACCAACGCGGGGTCGGCCTGCATGCTCTGCTGCATGTTGGCCTGGTGCATCATCTGGCCGGCCTTCATCGACGCGCTCATGACGCGCTGGCTCTGGAAGACACAGTCGCCGAGGTTCGGGCCGTGGTAGTCGGCGAAGTGCTTCATCACCGTCGCGCGGACCTTGTAGAAGTGACCCGCGTCCCGGTAGCCGAAGCCGATGAGCTTCTGCTCGGCGTTGTGCGGGTCGCTCTGGTGCTCCATGCCGAAGACCATCTCGTGCATGAGGAACTTGGTGAGCGCCTCGTCGGTCGGGCCGTTGCCGGCCGGGCCCCAATCGTCCACCCACGCCTGACGCGGGATGTCCTTGTTGACCTGGTCGATCCAGACGTTGTCGCCGTCGTCCTCGTCCTCGATGAGCGCGGCGCCATCCCGCTGGACGAGCACCTTGCCGGCCGCGACGTGCACGTGCTCGGCGCCTTCGATCTCGTCGAGACCGGACACGCTGCCGTGGGCGCTCGCGTAGCCGCCGCCGCCGCTGCTCGCTCCGCCCGACGGGAGCTCGGGATCCTTCTTCATGCCGAAGAGGCCCATGAAGAAGTCGATGATCTTCTGGATCAAATCACCCACGTCGAAACCCTCCCTCGCGACGTGGGGCCCCTCGGATCGACCATGTCGACCTTGCCCTCCCGTCGGTGGGGAAAGTGCCAGACGCTCGCGTCCGTTAGAAGGGGCTTCGTCTGTGACGGATCAATCCACCGTGGACGGATTCTGGATCGCAGCGAGCCGCTCACGGGCTGGACGCTGAAGCCTCGGATCGGCTTCGTGGGCAAGTCGCTCCAAACGTGCGCGCAACGCCGCGTCGAGGGTCCAGGTGCGGGTGGCTCGAAGCGCCGCGGCTCGAACCAGGGCCGGCGCGGTGGAGTCGAGGACCCGAAGCACGAGCGAACGGGTCTCCACGGAAGGGTCCGAGGCCAACAGGAGCAAGGCGCGCGTGCGCACGAGCGGACGGGTGTGGTGCTCGGCGAGCCAGCGCAAGCGCGCCCGATCGGCGTCGCTCGAAAGGCGCTCGGCGCTCGGGACGTCACGGGGGTGGCGGGCCTGCAACCGCAACGCGAGGGTCTCGGCGCCGGCGGGTGCTTGCGCTGCGAGGGAGGCGACGGGAAGCGCCGCCAGGGCCACGGCCAAGACGAGTCGGACCGCTTTGCTCATCGCACCACCGGTCCGAGCTCGAGGATGCGTCGCTGCCAGGCCGACAGCTCGCGTTGGGGGAACTCGGCCGAGACCCAGAACATCAAGTTCCGGCCGCCGGTCTCCGCGCATTCCTCCGCCGACACGTCGCCGTCGCCGTCGTCGTCGCGCGAGGCGTCGCACTCGGCCGTGTCGCCGATCGGGTCGTGCTCGGTGCCTTCGGCTTCGGTGGTGTGAAAGAGGCCGAGCTGGTGACCGAGCTCGTGGGCTGCCGTTTCGGCCATCACGAGCACGTCGACCTCGCCGCCTTCGGTGAGGTGTGGATCGACGGCGACCAAGACACCGGCCGAGGCGGCGCCAGGGACCCCGTTCGCGCCGGGAATGCCGCCCGCGATGCCCAGGGTGTCGAGCTCGCCGGTGAAGCCCTGGATCACGTAGATCGGAATGCGCGAGGGATCGGCCGGTCGGTAGGAGCCGCGCAGCGCCAGGGTCTCCGCGCCGTCGGAGGGCGGGAAGGGATCGCCGTCGACGGCGGCCGTGGCGACCTCGACGGTGATGGCGAGACCGGTCGCGTCGAGGACCGTCGCGAGCTCGGCGGCCACTTGATCGAGCGTCGCGCCGGGAAGCTCGGTGGCACCGACGAGCACGAGGTCGACCCGCAACGTACCGCCGGCGGCGCGGCGACGGGAGAGCACGTGAAGGACGCCAGGAGCCGCGCCGGAGCCGTCGGTCAGAGCCTCGACCCGAAGGCAACCGGGCTCGAGGGCGGAGGTCTCGTTCGTCGGAAAGGCCAACGAAGACGAGTAGTTCCACGTGTGGTAGAAGGGCGCACGGAGCCCATCGGGGTCGGTGTCGAGGTCGACGAGGCCCCGGTTGTCTTGGCGCACGCTCCAGAAGGCGGTGTAGTCGGTGCCGTCTTCGGCGACGAGGGCGAGGGCGGTGAGATCGTCGGGCACGACGAGGTCGACGGCCGCGACTCCGTCCGGCCCCCAGGTGAGCGGGAAGGTCTCGCTCGAGGTCGTGCCGGCGGAGCCGATCGTGGGCGCTTCGGTCGGGCACGCGAGGGGACCCGCATCCGGGAGCGGTTCGGGACCGCCGCCGCCGCCGCCGCAAGCGAGGCCGAGAGCGATCGAGGCGCGCAGCGCGTGGCGAAGCACGGAGAGAGGGTATCACGGGGACGGTGGCGGCGGTGTCGGTGGGGACGGCGGACGGTGGCGGGGCGGTGTCGGGTCGGTGGCGGTGGCGGTGTCGGTGGCGGTGTCGGGGGTGTCGGTGGCGGTGTCGGTGGCGGGGCGGTGGCGGTGGCGGTGGCGGTGTCGGTGTCGGTGGCGGTGGCGGTGTCGGTGGCGGTGTCGGTGGCGGTGTGGCGGTGTCCGTGGCGGTGTCGGTGGCGGTGGCGGTGACGGGCGGTGGCGCCGGTGACGGTGACGGTGGCGGTGACGGTGGCGCCGGTGGCAGTGGCGGCGCCTGCCGAACTCCGCGAGCGAAGCGGCAGGGCGCGCTGCGGTCTCGGTCTCCGTCTCGGTCTCCGTCTCGGTCTCCGTCTCGGTCTCCGTCTCGGTCTCCGTCTCGGTCTCCGTCTCGGTCTCCGTCTCGGTCTCCGTCTCGGTCTCCGTCTCCGTCTCCGTCTCCGTCTCCGTCTCCGTCTCCATCTCGACTCCACTCCGTCTCCGTCTCACCGACTCTCGGGTCTCGGTCTCCGTCTCGTCTCCGTCTCCGTCTCCGTCTCCGTCTCCGTCTCGGTCTCCGTCTCCGTCTCCGTCTCCGTCTCCGTCTCCGTCTCCGTCTCCGTCTCCGTCTCGGTCTCCGTCTCGGTCTCCGTCTCGGTCTCGGTCTCGGTCTCCGTCTCGGTCTCCGTCTGACGCCTCAATCGCCCGTAAATCACGACCAATTTCCACGTCTCCCGCTCTCCCCTAGCCTCCCCTCGAACGTCACACCCGCGTGGTACCAAGGTCCATGGATCGAGCCCTCGACAAGAGCCTCACTCGCCTGCATCGCACCGCGCGTCTCGTGCTCGCCGCGACCACGCATCGCGCCCGAGTCCTGTTCTCGCGCGCGTTGCTCTTGCTCTGGGTGGTGCTCGCCAGCTCCTGCGGCGGCTACGAAACGCTGCGGCGCGACCTGCACACGATGCAGACCTACGCGGACGTCGAAGGCGAGGTCGAAGCGCCGACGTGGTCGGGTGGTCCGTTGGTGGTCGCCGCCTTTCGGGCGCCGGACTCCGACGACGGCCGCTTCAGCCGGGTCGAGGTGCAGGAGCTCGCCCGGCCGGGGGAGTTCCGCTTCCGACTTCCGCCCGGCGACTACAGCTTCTGCGTCTACGAAGATCGCGACGGCGATCACACCCACACGCCTGGTGAGCCGTTTGGGGTGTGGCGACGCTTCGAACCGACGACGCTCGCGCCTTCATCGCGCTTTCCGGTTCGTCTCGTCGCCGCGTCGCGTGGCGTGAGCCCGCCCGAGCAGCCCGCACGTGACGGGCGAGTGATCCAGGTCGGTGTTCGGGCGTCGCTCGACGAGCCGCGCTTCGACGCGTTTCACGGACGCCTGGGAGTCTGGGAACCGCTCGCGTTCGTGGCCGCACGCGCGTACGGGCTCTTCGTGCTCGAAGGTATCGCAGACGAGTCCCTCGTTCGTGATACCGAGGCCGCAGCCACCGAAACGGTGTCGAACGGGCTTCCTACTTCGACCTCCGAAGCCGCTTCGTCGACCGGCACGCCTGCCACCTCGAGCGACCCGACGAGCACCGCGAATGGGAGCACCGTCGACACCACGTCGCCCGAACGTGTCCCCGTCGTCTTCGTGCACGGCATCCTCGGTCACGCGTCCGAGTTCCGCGATGCCGTCGCCGCGTTGGACCGCACGCGATACGTGCCGTGGGTCTTTCAATACCCCTCCGGGCTTCCGCTCGGCGAGCAAGCCGAACGATTTGCGGCCGCGTTGCGCGAGATGCGTTCTCGCGAGCGCGCCAAGCGTGTGTGCGTCGTCGCGCACAGCATGGGTGGCTTGGTGTCACGTGCGATGCTGGCCCGACTCGCGACGCGAGACGACGACGTGCCCGAGGTTCCGCTCTTCGTCACGTTGGCTTCGCCCCTCGCAGGACACGCGGGTGCTTCGGCCGGGGTCGCGATGGCGCCCGTGATCGTCCCTTCGTGGGAGGATCTCGAGCCAGGCTCGCCTTTCCTCGCGAGCCTCTACGAAACGCCGCTGTCGGAGCGCACGCGATACGCTCTCTTCTTCGCGTTCGCGAGCACCTCGGCGTGGAGCGGCGCGCCGGGGGACGGAGTCGTCACGCTCGAGAGCCAGCTTCGACCCGAAGCCCAAGGCGAAGCCGATTGGGTGCGGGGCTTCGGCGCCGAGCACGCGGGCATCGTGCGCGACGCGACCGCGCTGGGAGCGCTGAACGAACTGCTCGCGACACATTGCCGCGCCGAGTGAGCGACGCGGTTGCACCTGTCGCGAAGCGCGGCTTCCGACGAGGGGATGGTGAAGTCCGTCGGCGTCGATCCGTGCTGACCGCACGAAATGAGCGCCTCGTGACGCATTGCGTCTTCGCGAGGCGGACGAGCTATCGCGCCCGAACGCACCAGAGCCCCATCGAAGCGAGCTCCGGACGCGGTGAGCTCGTCGAGCACGTGACCGGCAACCCGTATTGGCCAGGGGTCTCGCCCTCTTGCCGCGTCCAGAGCAAGAGCCACGGAGCACGAAGTGTCTCGATCGCGGTGGCGCACGTGCGCCAGATGCCGGCATCGCCCACGTACGCGAGGTCGCCTTCGAAGCGGAACCACACGACCTCGACGGGTGGCGAAGTGGACGTGAGGCGGACGCGGTCGACGTCGTCGAGTCGGCGTGCGGTGCGCATCACGTACTTCGGCAAACCTCCACGCTGGGCGTCGCGCACCGCGTCTGCCGCGGCCGCCCAGACTGCGGTCGCGGCGATCTCGAGGCGAGCGTCGAAGCCGAGCCAAGTGCTCTCCCAGCTCATGCCTGCCTCGCCGCGCGAACGTTCTCGACCTCGTCGACGAGCCCTGCTTCGGTCAACGCGCGCTCCAAGGCGTCGAGGGCCTCACGCACTCCGACTTCGGGAAATAGGGCCAAGACCAACCGCTCCTGGCGAGTGTGGTCACTTCGACGGTGGCACGACGCGACATGTCAGTCCTCCGCGATCCAAGGACGGAAGCTCACTTCCTCGCGCCGCGGACGCTCGAAGAGACCACCGCCACCCCAGCCGAGCGCGAGCGGCTCCCCGCCGAGAACGAAGCGGCTGAGCCGGAAGGTCTCGCCCTTCAACGTCGCCCCCGCGAAGAAACGTTCACCCACGACCGCAGAAGCCAGCACCGCCTGGAGATCGGCTTTCGCAGCCAGCCGATCCTCCGAGGTCGACAAGGGCTCCATGTTCGCGAGCTCCGCGCCTTCGCCGAGAAAGAGGTTGAAGCGAAGGTCCGCCGGGTCGTCTCCGACGTGCAGCTCGAGCGGGAGGTGACGGTCGCCGAGGGCGAAGAGCCAGAGCGCATGCAGGTCCCCGAGGCGACCTCGGGACGAGCGGTCGAAGTCGATCGCGTGCGCGGGCAGCGCGGCGAGCGCCGAGAAGACGTCGCGCGCCTCGCTCGGAAGATCCCGGAGCCAGTCGCCGATCAGTCGCTCTTTGGCTTCCAACGGGCCGTCGACGAGCTCCCGCACCGATCGCGCTGGCGCGTTTGGAGAACGCATGCGCTCCAACACGACGAGCGTTCCGGGCCTCAGGCGCACCCAGACCTCGAAGCCGAGCGCGTCGGTGACGCGTGCGTCGTAGAGATCGGGTCGCGCGCTGTCGAAGTCTTCGACGTCGCACAGGAGCGAGGCCTCGTCTGCGATCTCCACGGCTCTCCGTCCGGCCAGACGAAGGTCAGGGGGTACGTGGGCGCGTCGGGGGGAAGACTCACGCGATGCTCCGAGCTCGAGCGCCTTGGGTGCGCACGCGGTCGCGAACGCGCAAGTGCTCAATCCAACGCTTCGAACGCCTCGGGATCGAAAGGCGGCCACTCCCGATCCGCGAAGACGACGCCTTCGACGAAGAGCGCATCCTCGCCGTCTCGGAAGCACGTGAACGAACCTCCGTGGCTCAAGCTCGTGTGCTCGAAGTTCCAGTCCCACGCGCCGAGCTCGGTCGGTGGCAGCGGGCGGTCGAAACGAATCGTGGTGAGGAACCCGACCACGGTGTCTTCGCGCTCGATCGACACCCAGCGTGCGGAAGATACGAACGCGAGCAGCGCGGGCTCGTCGCGGAGCATCTGTCGCAGCGCGAAGCGCTCTTCGTCGCCCTTGGTCATTGCCAACGCATCGCGCGGTGCACTCGCGCGGCCCAACGGTCCTGCGAGCGTGGCTCGTCGGGCATGCGGACGTAGAGCGCCGCGACCTGCGCGACCTGGCCGGCGACGCGACCCAGGCGGCGAGCGAGCGCGGGACGACGCGCGAGCACGCGCGCACCTCGAAGCAGGCCGAGGTCGGGACGCGGCGCGCGCTGGGCGAGCACGCGCATCAAGAACGCGTCCGAGAGCACACCCTCGCCGAGCATCGCGCTGGTCTCTTCGAGCGAGAGGTCTTGGGTGAAGCGACGGAAGAGGTCTTGGGTCGCGAGCTGAAGCCCGAAGCGACGCTGGAACGCGCGTTGGTAGTGTCGGAGGTCGCCCGCGGCGAGCGCGTCGTCGAGCATCCGCGCGGCGACGAGGCCGGTGCCGACGCCCGAGCCGTGCGCGGAGAAGACCTGGCCCGCGGCGTCGCCCAGCGCCGCGACGCGGCCACGCGCGACGATCGGACGCGGGTAGACGAGCGGGATCGCGCGCGCGCCGCCGAACTCACGCTCGCCGAGGAAGTCGTGGCGTCGCACGAAGTCGTCGACCACGTGGCGGCCCGAAGGATGGCCGTCGGCGGGAATGGTGCCGGAGAGCAAGAAGACGCGGTCGCCGTGGCGACGGACGTTGAGGATCGAGTAGCCGCCCGCGACGCCGGCGTAGAGCAGCACGTCGCCGTCTTTCGCGCCGCGCTCGTCGAAGTACGCGCGTGCGGCGTCGAGGTCACGCACGTGCCGCACCTCTTGCGAGGCCACGCAGGTGTCGCGAGGCGTGGCGTGATGCGGCCCGAGCGCGTCGACGCCGGCGAGCCCGGACGCGTCGACGAAGTGGCGCGCGACGTAGGTGGTCGAGCCGGTGGTTACCCGCACCTCGTGCCCGCTCGGCGCGACGGCACGCACGGCCTCTTCGCCGACGAGCTCCGCCCCCGCGTCACGCGCGGCGTTCTGCAGACGCGCGACCAGCGCGCGCATGTCGACCCCGAGGAACTCCTTCGGACGCACCTTCCGCATCGGCACGTCGCCCGGCTTCGCTTCGCCCGCGAAGAAGTGCGTCGTGGCCGACTCGTGCCGTTCGTCACCGCTCGGCCGGGCGACGCCCGCTTCGTCGAACATCCAGCCCGGCACGTCGTTGATCCACGTCGCGCCCGCGCGCTCGAGGGGACGGCGATCGAGGACCAAGACACGCAGACCACGCGAGGCGGCCATCCAAGCGAGGGCGGCTCCCGCGGAGCCGGCGCCGGCGACGATCAGGTCGTAGGTCATCGGGGCGGCAAGGTAGCAGGTCGGGGCAAGGTGCCCCGTCGGCGTCGGTGTCCGTGTCCCTGTGGTTTTCGTCCTCGCGAGCGCGGGTACCGGAACCGCGCTTTGCGCCCCAGAGACAGAGGCCGAGACGGCGCGTCGCGCCACCGCCGCTTCGCGGCCTCACGGCTTCGCCGACACCGCGCTTCGCGCCACGAACGCCCACGAAACCCTGTCGATTCGTAGCGTAGGCGAGCCTGAGAAATGGGGGCCGCACGTCCGTGGCCGTGTCGCGAAGCGATGTCTCCGTCTCCGAGGTCGCGAAGCGACGGCGGCGCAACGCGACGTCTCCGTCTCTGTCTCCGAGGTCGCGAAGCGACGGAGTCGCAACGCGACGTCTCCGTCTCTGTCTCCGAGGTCGCGAAGCGACGGAGTCGCAACGCGACGTCTCCGTCTCTGTCTCCGAGGTCGCGAAGCGACGGAGTCGCAACGCGACGTCTCCGTCTCTGTCTCCGAGGTCGCGAAGCGACGGAGTCGCAACGCGACGTCTCTGTCTCCGTCGACGTCTCCGTCGTCGCGCAGCGACGTCGTCACGAAGCGACGTCCCCGTCTCCGACGCAGCCCCACCCTCACGCCTGCGCGAGCCGCTCGCTTCCCTGCCGCTCCGCGTACGGCACGTACTCCACCTTCGCATCACCGAGCAGCTCCTCGATGATCTTCCGCTGCTGCCCGAGCCCGTGCTTCGCCGCCCAACGCGTCGCGCCCGGCACCAGGCGCCGCGTGGTCTCGAGCCCGAAGCGACCGAGGGCCAAGAGCGGAAGGAGGCGCCACTGGGGCGCGGCGGGAAGACCGAGGTCGTCCACCGCCGAATCCCCGAGCGTGTAGCGCGACACCGCGACGCGATGCTGCATGAGCAGGCGCGCGAAGGCGCGCTCGAAGCCGTTCTTCGCGACCCGCTCCGGCAGCTCGTGAAGCGCGAGCGCGAGCGCGCGGCTGTCGTCGTCGGCGTAGGGGTTGGTCGCGCTGTGGATGTACGTCTGGCGTAGCCCGTCGCGGTAGTCGTGTGCGAGCAACGCGTCGTCCGCGCCGAGCACGTGGCCGACGTAGCGCCACAGATGCATCACCGCGTCACGCTCGTTCGGCGTGAAGTGGAAGCCGAGCATCGTCAGGCCGATCAGGAAGACCGCGCTGAACTCGAGCTGCGTGGCCGCCGTGTCGGCCTGGTTGATTGGCACGCCCCACGCCGCCGTGTCCCAGTCGGGGCTGCGTCGCAACGAACGACGCACCGTCGCGTGCATCAGACGCACGCGGCACGCGCTCTTGAAGCCCGCGCTGAAGCGGTCGAGCGTCTCCGACTCCATGACGTCGAGCACGAACCGCGAGGTCTCCGCGATGCGGCGCACGACCATGCGATCGAGCGCGCCGGTGCGTGCGAGCGGCTTCACGGCGGCGGCGCTTCGGTAGCCGCCCATCAACGCCATCGCGCTCAAGATCGTCCCCGACGCGTTGCCAGGTCGCCATTGCGTGTGGCAGCCGAGACGTAGCGCGTCGCGGTCGAGCCACTCGGGCGGATGCTCGAGCGGCTCGAACCAATGCGCGAGCGGCTCGGGCGGGCTCGGCACCGCGACCAATCCCCCTTCGACCACCCGCTCGAAGAGCACGCGCGGACGTTGATGTGCGTTGTTCGCCGCCCACTCGACGAACGCGTCGGCGATCGGATCCGCCTGCATCAACCCGTCGCGCAGACGCAGCACGTCGGGGTCGTTCGGTTGGACCTCGAACCCGCCCAGCTTGGCGAGACGACGCAAACGAGGCGGAGGGTTGGCGAGACGTTGGCCCTGCCAGCGAGTCGGGATCTCGGTCATGGGTGAGATCGTAAACCGAGCAAATGACGCATTTTACTCGGATTACATCTCGGGCTCCTCGCGGAATCGAACCCAAGTAGTTTCAGATAGTTACAAACTCGCCGCGCGCCGTTCGAGACCACCTTCCTCGGCTTCCGCACCTGCCGGTCGTGCAGACGTGCCACGAGACGCGCCTGGTCGTTCGGCCCCTCGAGCGACGACCGAGCGACGACCGAGCGGCGGTCGACGACGCGGCGCCGCAACGGCGCGCTTCACTCTGGCGGTCGACCGACGACGCACCTACGCGCCGCAACGGAGCGCCCTACTCCGAGCGACGGTCGATCAAAACCGCGCCCAACACGCCGCTCAACGCCGCGAGCTCGGCGTCTTTCACGAACGCCGTCTGCGTCGCGTTCGAAGGACCGAAGCGCAACGCCACGCGACCGTGCATCGCGTGCACCTCCGCGCCGCCCGCGGCGCGAATGCGACGCGCGAGATCGTCGAGACGCGGCACGCCGAGCGACGACGCGCGGTAGACGGTGAGATGCGTCGGCTCGGGCACGTCGTAGAGCTCGCGCGCGTCGAAGAAGAACGCCTTCGCGCTCTCGATCAGCGCCCCGATCGCGTGGTGCGGCTTGCCGTCGCAGAGGTCGCACCAACGACCGTCCGGGGCCTCGGCGCCGCGTCCGAAGTCACGCTCCAGGTCGTCGCCGAAGCGGCCACGCACGAGCACGCCTCGAGGGTCGACACGTCGTTCTTCGCAGGTGCACTCCAATCCGCCTTTCGCGTCGACCTCCGCGAGGAGCGTGAAGAGCACGACCTCGGTGCCCGACGAAGCCGCGATGCTTCGCGCCAACGCCGGCGCGAGGTCGAGCGGGTAGACGAGCTCGGCCATCGCGCGCTCGTTCGAAGCCGCCACGCCGACACCGACGCCACGTTCCGCTTCACGTCGCGCGCGTGCCGACGAACCGGCGCGGCGCTCGTAGGCCTCGGTGCCGATCGCGACGTGACCCGCCTCGACGAGCGCCTCGCCGACCGCCTGCTCGAGCACCTCGGCCGAGACCTGGGCGCCGAGGAGGACGAAGGTGTCGCGGTGCATGACGATCACCTTCGAACGGAGCGAAGGCGCGGCGCAAGGTGCGAAGGTCAGGGGCCGTGGCCATCGAGGGTCGAGGTCCGGCATCCACCGATCCGCAACGTCCGCGCCTCGCCATAGACGAGCGGAGCGCCCACGAAGTCGGCCATCGTTCGACACCGCCCGGTCGAGTTCGCGACCACCTCGTCGGGTCGCCCCCGCGTCCCGAGGTGCACGACCGCGACGAACGCCGCCTTCGGTTTCGCGAGCTTCACGACGGCACGCACGTCCGACCAGTTCTCGGGGTCGATCCCGCCGTCCCTGAGGGTCGTGAGGGTCGCGCCGGTCAGCGGCATCTCCAACACGTACGTGCAGTCGATCCCGAAACGCGTGAAGCCTTCGGTGCGGTAGCGCCAGAACCCCATCTGCCGCGTGGCGTCGCGCATGTGGCGCCACAGGTCCTGCTTCGAGCAGGACACCTCGCCGAGTCCCAGCGCCATCGTGTCGGTCATTCGCTGGCTCTTCGCTCCAACCTCACGGCCCGTTCATCCGACCACGTTTCCCTCGTCGTGGACGAGGGCCTCGAATCTGGGGCTCCACGCGCTTCCAGTAGAGCGTGGGTTGGTCGAAGGGAGGCGGGACCTCCCACTCCTCGCGCGAGCGCACGACCCGCACGTCGCTCGGGAGCTCGAAGAGGCGATCGAAACCGCGACCCATCACCGCGAAGAACGCGCCGCCCGTGCCGGCCGCCTCGAGCTCCTCCCCGAGTCGACGCCAATACGCCGGCGCCATCTCGCGCTCACGCCGCATGCGGTAGAGCGGGCCCCCGAGGTCGTTGTCGAGGTGGAACCCGGTCGCGTCCGAATCCACGCCGAAGAGCTCGGCCAGTCTCGTGGGTTGGAAGACCGGATGCGTCGCCGAAGGATGCCCGACGCCTTCCAAAAGCAACGTCGAGAGGCGACGCGGGTCGTAGCCCTCGACCCAACTCCCGACGATGCCGATCACCACCGCGTCCGTCACGAGCCCACCACGAGCCAAGGCCCGCATTCACCGAGCCTCTCGGGGAGGGCGGCGAGCGAGACACGAGGGGCCGGCTCGTAGGCAAAGAGCGGCTCGCTCCCCTGCCGGGCCCAGAAGACGATCGACTTGGCGCCGTGCCACGCCATGACCTCGCCGACGAGCCTCGCGGTCTCCTCGTGGTCGTGCCCAAGAAGCAAATCGCCCTCGAATCGGAACCAAGCGACCCGCGTTGGGACGACGCGGCCGCTTGCCGAAGCGCACCGAACCGACGAGGCGCTCACTCGATCGTCGGCGCTCTTGGCGCTGCGCATCCACGAGCGAGGCCGCCCCTCGCGCAGCGCTCGCGCAACGCCTTGCTGCGCGGACTGCCAAACCGAGGAAGCCGATGCTGCGAGAGACTCTTCGAAACCGACCAGGGTTGATTCCCACATGTGCGTCGCGCTCGAGTACGTACGAAACGTCGACCGGGCAATCCTGGCTCGTGCGAAAGGAGCGCCGATTCGTGGTCCCTTCGACACCGTCCTTCGCGCGAACGGTGCTCGGTCTGGAGGCGACCACCGAAGACGAAGCGGTCCTTTGACGTGCCGAAGCGTTTCGGTGGTCGGGACCTTCCCGGCACGGGCCCTCTCAGCTTGGCGAGCGATCACGCCCTTCCCTATGCTCGCGACCCGTTCGGCGCGCGTCGCCAGGAAGACATTCACGATGACCTTCGCTCGCCGCATCTCGCTTCTCGCCCTCCTCACCCTCCCCGGCTTCGCCTTCGGCTGCGGCGACGACGACGGGAGCGACGCGGATCGGGTCGGCATCGCGGCGAGCTGTGTGGTGGACGAGGACTGTCGGCGCTTCGAGAGCGCGGACGGCGGTGTGGTTCAGCTTCGCTGCCTGACGCAGTTTTCCGGCGGCTACTGCGGGCTTCCGGATTGTGTGTCGTCGCTCGATTGTCCGGCGAGTTCGATCTGCGTCGCGCACGACGACGGCCGCAACTACTGCTTCCGTGTCTGCGCCGACAAGCCGGAGTGCAACGTGAACCGTCCGGCCGACGTGGAGGCGAACTGCTCGTCGAGCTTCGATTGGGCGACGCCGAGCGACGACGGCGGTGAGAAGGCGTGTATCCCGCCTTCGTCGGGAATCTGAGGTCGCGTCTGCGGCGTCTCGACGCACGAACGCCCCACGCACGAAGCGTGGCGCTATCGTTCGCGCACCGATGACCTCACCCCGCACGCCGAAGCCCTCTACCTCGCGTCGTCTCGCGCTTCTCGTCGCGCTTCTCGCCGGCTGCTCGAGCGCCTCCGAACCGGAGCCGGGCTCGTCGAGCTCAGGCGGCGAGCAGGTGGCCACCGAGCAGGCGACGCCTGCCACGCCCTCCACGCCGGCGCCGACGTCGATCGTCGACGCGGAGATCCCGAACCCCTGCGACGGCGGGACGGTGCAACTTCGCGGCGGCGAAGGGGAATACCCGAGCACGATCGAGATGGAGGAGCCCGGCAACCTCGAGGTGCGTGACGTCGGAGCGGCCGACCTCGACGGAGACGGCGTGACGGAGCACCTCGCGATGGTGCTCTGCATGCCGGGTGGCTCGGGGACCTTCGACTCGGTGCGCGCGTACCACTGGGAGAACGGACGCTTCGTGGAGGTCGCCGCGATCGAAGGCGGCGACCGCGCCGATGGTGGGCTCGACGTGGCGCGAATCGAAGGCGACGCGGTGGTGGTCGGGCGCTTCAGCGGCGACGAAGAAGGGCTGTGTTGTCCGACGCACGTGACGGATGAGACGTGGCAGCTTCGCGACGGAGCGTTCGCGCGTACGGCGCAGGGCGAGCGTCGCGAGTACGCGAACGAGTGACGACGGACCGAGACCGAGACGACGCTTCGCGCGAAAAGAGGCCGCGCAGCGGCGTTGGCTGCAAGGCAGCGGTCTCGGCCAAGCCGAGGAGGCCGCGAAGCGGCGGTGGCTGCGACGCAGCCGTCTCTGTCTCTGCCACGGACGCTGCGAAGCAGCAGTCTCGGCGAAGCCGAGGGCACGGGCACGGGCACGGGCACCTTCACCAACACCGACACCGCCGCCCACTCGACTTCCCGCCCACACCGCGGTAGCGCGAAGCCATGAGCTGGGACGACGCGTGGCGTGAAGGTCGAACTCCTTGGGACGCAGGGCAGGCCGCGCCTCCCCTCGTGGACCTGCTCGCGAGCGGCGCGCTCGACGGCGCGAAGAACGCGTTGGTGCCGGGCTGCGGTGGCGGATGGGACGTGTTCGCCTTCGCGCACGCCCGCGTGCGTAGCGTGGGGCTCGACGTGGCGGAGTCGGCGGCGCCCGTCTTCGCGCGGCACCGCGACGAAGCGAAGCTCGACGCCACGCGGGCGCGTCTCGTGGTCGGCGACTTCTTCACCTTCGCGCCCGCCGAACGCTTCGACGTGATCTGGGACTACACCTTCCTCTGCGCGTTGCCGCCCGCGTGGCGCGCGCGTTGGGCGGAGCGCATGGACACGTTGCTCGCGCCGAAGGGCACGCTCGCCACGCTGATCTTTCCTGCGACGCATCCGGGCCCGGAGTACGTGGGGCCGCCCTGGCCGCTGCATCCCGACGACGTGCGCGCGTTGCTCTTGCCGCGTGGCTTTCGCGAGTTGCGCATGGAGCGGCCCGCACGCAGCCATCCCGCCCGCGAAGGCAAGGAGTGGATCGCGCTCTGGTCGCGGTGACGGGCTCGCAATCGCGCCCATGTGTCCGCGAGGGCGACGTTCGGGGGCTCGCCAAAAGCGTCGAACCCATGACCTTCGGCACATGTGGCGTGTACCTCGGCCGGACATCCTGGCGCGCATGAAACGCCTGCTCCTGCTCGTTTGCTTCGTCACCCTCGGCTGCGGCGACGACGACGCCTCCGAACCGGACGCCGCGACGGATGGCGCGATCGACCCGGGCGATGGCGCGACGTCCGACGCGGGCCGGCCCTCGCTCGCCGCGCTCGTCGAAGACGTGGTTCGAGACACCGGCGTGCCGAGCCTCGCCGTGGCGATCGTCGACTCGAACGGGGTCGTGGAGAGCGCCGCGTCCGGCGTGCGACGGCTCGGCGACCCCACCCCCGTCACGCTCGACGACCGTTACCACCTCGGCTCGAACACGAAGGCGATGACCGCGACTTTGGCCGCGATGCTCGTCGACGAAGACGTCGTCGCGTGGACCACGTCGCTGACCGAAGCCTTCGGTGACGAAATCACCGTCGACGCCGGCTTCGCGGAGGTCACGCTCGCCGAGCTTCTCTCGCACACCGCCGGCATCGACGACGCGGCCGTCTTCGCGCGGGTCGACGAGCTGCCGGACGACGTCGTCGCGGCACGACGCGCGGGCGCGCTCGCGGTGGTCTCGTCGCCGCCCGACGGGACACGTGGATCGTTCGCGTACTCGAACGTCGGCTACGTGATCGCCGGCGCGATCCTGGAGAAGCGCACGGGCGCGAGCTGGGAGTCGCTGATGCGTACGCGGCTCTTCACGCCGCTCGGGATGAGCTCGTGTGGCTTCGGCCCGCCGGGCACGAGTGGCGCCGTCGACGAGCCTTGGGGTCATGCCCACGAGACCGACGCCCCGCGGCCCGTCGATCCCGGCGCGGACGACGCTGACAACCCTCCCCTTCTCGGCCCCGCGGGCACCGTGCATTGCGCGATCGCCGATTGGGCGAAGTTCGCGTCGATGAACCTCCGAGGGCAACGCGGAAGCGCAGACGAGCTCGTGTCACCGAGCGGATTCGTGGAGCTCGCGACGCCGCGTGCGAACGACTACGCGCTCGGTTGGTTGATCCTCGACGATCCGATCACGCTCGCGCACGACGGCAGCAACACCCGCTTCTATTCTGTCGCGATCCTCGTGCCTTCGGGCGATCGCGGTTTGTTGATCAACACGAACGTCGGAGGCGCGAGAGCCGAGGCCGCGCTCGAAGCCGTGATCGCGTGGTCGACCACGCCTTGAACGCGACGTGGCGTGCTGCCGTTTCCGATGGAACGCTCGCCTCTGCGCCCATGACCGCTCGCTCCACGCGCCGCACGTTGGCGTGGCTCTCGCTCGGCGTCGCCACGATGCTCGGCGCGATCGCCGCGACGTTCGCGACGCGTGGGCTCGTGCGTTTCGACGCGGGCCCCGTCGGGCGGTGGCTTGTCCTCGGCGTCGCTTACGGCGGAGTCGCGCTCGGCGCGTGGTGGACGTTGCGCGAGAGCGAGCGCTGGAGCCTTCGCGCACGCGTCGCGTCGATCGTGCTGCAAACCGCGGGCGGCTTGGTCGACGAGAGCCTGCTCTACGTGGTCGCGCTTCAACTGCCCTTCGTCTTGCCCACGCGTTGGGGCGTGCCTTGGCTGCTCGGGCAGATCGCCGTGACGGTGCCCGCCTTCGTGGCGGTCGTGCTCCACCGACTCGAAGCGGATCCGACGCAGATGCCAATCGAGATGCTCGTGACCGTGGTGGCGGGGCTCGAGATCGGCTGGCAGAGCTTCGCCTTCTTCGTCGGGCGCATCGCGTTCCTCGCCGACTCGCGGGCCGAGGAGCTCACGCGCATGCAGGGGGCGCTGGCCGAACGCACGCGGCTCGAAGAGCGCCTCGCGATCTCACGCGAGCTTCACGACGTGGTGGGACATCACCTCGCCGCGCTCGCCGTGAACCTCGACCTCGCGCGGCGCCTTCAACCCGAAGGGCCGGCGGCCGGGCCGCTGAGCGACGCTCGGGAGATCGCGTCGTCGTTGTTGGCGGACGTGCGAGACGTGGTGGGGCGCATGCGCGCGACGCCGCAGACGACGCTCGCGGCGGAGCTTCGAGCCCTCGCGGAGGGCGCCCACGGTTTGGCGCTGGTGTGGACGGTCGAAGCGGAGCCCGTCGTGCCTCACGCGCATGCGATCGCGCGCTGCGTACGCGAAGCGATGACGAACGCGTGGCGGCATGGGGGTGCGACGGAGCTGCGAGTGCACGTGACGCGCGACGACGGGGTCGTGGTGCGTTGGCGCGACGACGGCACGGGCGCGACGGAGATCTCCGTAAAGACCGAGGGCCATGGCCTTCGCGGCATGCGGGAGCGCGTCGAGGAGCTCGGCGGTACGCTCGTCTTCGAAGGCGGCCCCGGGTTTCCCGCCGTGCTTCGTTTGCCGGAGGACGCATGAAGAGCGCGACGACGCACGCGCGTATGCGGGTGGTGCTCGCCGACGATCAAGAGCTGCTGCGGCACGGGCTGCGTGGGCTCCTGCAGCTCGCGGACGAGGTCGAGGTCGTCGGCGAAGCGAGCGACGGGATCGAAGCGGTGGACGTGGTGCGAGCGCGCCGGCCCGACGTGCTCTTGCTCGACGTCCGCATGCCGAAGCTCGACGGCGTCGGGGTGCTTCGCGCGCTCGGAGCCGACGCGCCTCCGACGGTGATGCTCACGACCTTCGACGATCCCGTGGCGTCGAAGGCCGCGGCCGAAGCGGGGGCTCGCGCGTTTCTGCTCAAGGACGTCTCGCTCGAGACCTTGGTGGACGTGCTTCGGCGCGTGCGTGAGGGCGCGACGCTGCTCCCTCGAGCCACCAAGGAGCTCGATGCGTTGACGCCACGGGAGCGCGAGGTGCTCGCCTGTCTCGCGCGGGGCCTGTCGAACCGAGAGATCGCGGAGGAGCTCGGCACACGCGAAGGCACCGTGAAGAACCACCTCTCGAGCGTGCTCTCGAAGCTCGCGGTTCGCGACCGCACGCAAGCCGTGCTCAAGGCGATGTCGCTCGGTTGGGTGTAGGCGGGCGCGCTGCGGCACGTCCCGAGCGCCATGTGCGGACTCGTGGTGTCGCTCGGTCGGGTGTAGGCCGACGCGCTGCGGCACGTCCCGAGCGCCACGTGCGGACTCGTGGTGTCGCTCGGTCGGCCCTCCGTCTACGCCGGCAGCTGCATCGCACCCGGCCACGCGCCGTGCTCCGAGATCGGCACCAAACGCAGCGTCGTGAACTCGTAGTGAAAGTCGCGGCGCGCGCGTTCGATCATCGCGTCGCGATGCGATTTGCCGCCGACGGTGCCGCGGACCATGCCGACCATCGCGTCTTCGTCTTGCCACACGCTGAAGGTCGAGAATCGATTCAGCGGACGAAACGCGACGGCGCCGTGCACGAGCCCCGGATGGTCGCGCACCAAGGCTTCGACGGGCTTGCCCCAACGCGCGAAGCGCAGGGTCTCGGTGAGCTTCAAGCGCGCGACGGTCAGGCCCACCACCTTGCCGGTCGGCGTCACGTCGTCGAGCGTCGCCTGGTCGAAACCGCGGTAGCTGCCCCAACGCCGATACGCGCGCATGCGGACGTGGTAGCCGGGCCGCTCGAAGATCGAATAGGGCGGCGCCGCGAGAAAACGATCGAGGTGCGGCTCGCTCTCCCAGAGCCCGACGAAGACCCACGCGCGCCAGCGGTAGCGGCTCGGGGAGACGATGCCCGCGCCCATGCGCATCGGAAGGAAACGTTCGGCGTGCAGCAGGCCGGGCACACGACGTAGCGCGCCCGACGCGAACAACCGAAGGCCGACGGCGAGCACTGGCGCCTCGATCACGTGGTAACTGAAGACCTGCATGACGCGGTTCGGCGAGAATGCTCGGGGCCCTCGAAGGGACGCAAGCCGATGACGGAGCTCGCGCTGCTGCAGGTGCTCTTGCTCGTGAGCGTCGGCGTCGCGCCGCTGGGCACCCGTCTTTTCGTGCCGCTGCCACGCCTCTGGTTCGTGGCGTATGCGCTGGGCGTCGCGTCGGTCGCGGGCGCGCTCTTCGTGTGGCCCCCACTCGCAGTGTTTTGGCCGCTCTTTTGCCTCGGGAACCTCGCGTTGGTGCTCCGAGTCCGTCTTCCTCGAAGCCTGCCGGAGCTTGCGGGCGCGGTGCCTTTCGCGTTCAGCCTCGTCGCCGCGACCTGGATCGTCGGTGGCACCAACGACCTGCAGATCCTCGGCTACGGGCCGCACTTCAGCTTCTACGCGGCGCTGCACGGCAACGTGCTGGGTTGGATGTTGGTCGGCGCGCTCGCGGCGTTGGCGCGTCGTGAGGGTCGACGCCTCTACGTCGCGGCGGTCCTCACGTGTTTCGTGTCGTTCCTGCTGGTGGCGTTGGGCATCGACGTGTGGGCGCCGCTCAAGCCGATCGGAGTGGCCGGCCTGACGCTCGCCATCCCCACGGCGCAGCTCGCGTTCTTGGCCGATGCGCGATCGAATCGAGCGGCCTTCGCGGCCGGTCTGCTCAGCCTCGTCGGGTTGGTGCTCACGTTGACGCTCGCTTGGCTCAACGAGCTCGGGCTCCTCACGCTCGGGCCGCTCGGATCGGTGCGCGCGATGGTCGCGATCCACGGCGTCGTGAACGTGCTCCTCGTCGGCCCGGCGATGCTCTGGGCCGTGCATCGGCACCTTCGCGCGGTCGACGCGCGTTGACCCCGCACCACTCGCGATTCGCTCGCGATTCGCTCGAGGGCTCAGCGAAACGCGTAGGCGAGCGCGACCGCGGCGGCCACCAGCATCAGCGTCCACGCGAGGATCGGGTCCATGCTGGTCCGAACCGCGGCCCCAGGCTTCTTCGCCACCGGCTCGTCCTCGCCTCGCAGCTCACGCTCCGAGACCGGCGCCGCCTCGCCCACGCCTCGCACCCGCACCGCGCCGTCCGGGGAAGGCACCATCACGAGGCAATCGCTTCGGTCGCGGTACCCACCGCCGAGCTCCCCGGGCATCGGCTCCCGACGCAGAAGCCCCTCGACCTCGACCGGATCGCCCTCCCGCAGCATCACCTCGAAACGCTCGACCATGCGCTGCACGGTGCGCTCGCCGAGGCCCTTGTCGGCGAGGTGTTGGTTCAGCTCGATCCAACGTCGCTGCCCCGCGAGGTTGCCGCCGAGGTGCACGTTGCCACGCGCTTCGGCGCGAATCGCACAGAGCAAGGTCGCGACCTTCGCCAGACGTTTGCGCTCGCGGTTGGCCTCGGATTGCGTCGCGCCACCGCGTTTGGCTTCGTCCTTCAGCTCGCGAATCCGGACGCTGACGGCGTCGATGTCCGCTTCGGCGACCGAGACGAGCTCTTGCCCTCGCTCGGCCCGAACCTCCACCGCCAACGTTTCGGCGCGCACCAAGACGCGCTCGCCCGCTTCGTCCTCGAGCCAGAAGGTGCAGGCCTCCGAGGCTTCGGGTGCTTTCGCGAGCCCGACGCGCACGTCCCAATACACGCAGCTCTCGCCCTGGAGCTTCGAGCGCAAGGTGCGGCCCGCCGCGCGCACGACGCCACGAAGGCGCACGACGGTTCCTGGCTCGGCGTCCGCGATGAACACGAGGGGAATCGGACCGCGTTCGGCGGTTTCACGCAAGACGTGCGCGGCCCAGGAGACCCCGAGCCTCGATCACTCCAGGGCTTCGCGCCGCTGGAAGATCTCCGCGTTGCGCTCGATCTGCCGGAGGTCGCGGCTCGCGACGTCGCGCTCGTGATCCAGGGCCTCGGTCCGCCAGACGAAGCCCCACCACTGCCCCTCCCGCTGCCGGTAGAAGCGCAGCTCCCGGTCTCGGGAGGTCTTCACGACGAGCACCTCCCCCTCCCGATGCTGCTCGACCGGGGCCCCGACCGACTCCATCAGGTCGTCCCGGCAGGCCCGGTCGCAGCGACGCGCGAAGAGTGCATCCGGGCTCTCGGCCTGCGCCCCGTCGCCGAGCTCCGCGAGCGCCTCGGCCCGCGCGTCTTCCGGGTAGCGCGTGCGAACGATCTCCGCGGCGGCCCGGCGATCGGCGTGAATGGAGATCAGCGCGTGGCGCGAACGTTCGTCGAGAAGTCGGTAGAGGCGCTCGCCCTGGTCGGCCTCCAGGGCCTGGGCCATGTAGGCCAACGCGCCCTCGAGCTCCCGCGGGTCCGGGGTCTGGTCACAGGACGCCCAAAAGAGCGCCGCGGCGAGAAGCGCCGTCTTTCGGCATCCTTGGCTTGACAGGCCGGCTCTCCACGACAGAACCTTCGAACGGTTCCGAGCCCCCATGAACTTCATCGCGGCAGGTCTATCGGACGTCGGGCTCCAGCGCGAGCACAACGAAGACAGCTTCGTGATCCTCGCGGAGCACCGGCTCTTCGTCGTCGCGGACGGCATGGGCGGCCATCGGGCCGGCGACGTCGCGAGCAAGATGGCGACCCACGCCATCGCGCAATTCTTCCAGGCCACGGCCAGCGAAGACGCGACGTGGCCCTTCAGCTTCGACCCTCACCTCTCGGTCGACGAAAATCGGCTGGTCACGGGCATCAAGCTCGCGAACCGGAAGATCTTCGAGGCCTCGGTGAAGCACCGTGAGGTGCACGGCATGGGCACCACGGTCGTGGCCTGCCTCTTCTCCAAGGAGAAGGGCAAGGTCTACGTGGCCCACGTGGGCGACAGCCGGGCCTACCGGATTCGGGATGGGGAAATCACCCAGCTCACGAGGGACCATTCCCTGGTCAACGACTACCTGCTCGTGATGCCCGACATGACGGAGGAGCAGCGCGAGGAGCTGCCCAAGAACGTCATCACGCGAGCCCTGGGCATGCAGGACTCGGTCGCGGTGGACATGGTCCCCGACGAGCCGAAGCCGGGCGACGTCTACGTGCTCTGCTCGGACGGCCTCAGCGGCATGATCACCGACGAGGCCATCGCCAAGATCGTCGGCGACGCGAACGACGACGTCGAGAAGGCCGCCCGGGAGCTGATCCAGTCGGCGAACCAGAACGGCGGCGACGACAACATCACCGTCGCGGTCATTCGTTTCACCGAGTGAGACCGCTCGAGCGAGTCGAACGGTGAAGGCGTCCCTGAAGCTGGGGTTCATCGGAACCCACGGCGTCGGAAAGACCACGCTCTGCTACGGGCTCGCGGCGCGGCTCAAGGCGCGCGACGTGGTGCTCGACATCGTGCACGAGGTCGCGCGCCGCTGCCCGCTTCCGATCAACGAGCACACGAGCCTCGCGGCGCAGTCCTGGATCCTGCACACACAGGTCGCGGACGAGCTCGTCGCGTCGGCCCGGCACCCGGTCGTGCTCTGCGACCGCAGCGTGCTCGACAACTACGTCTACCTGCTCTTGTCGGCGGGACGGCAACCCGGGCTCGAAGCGCTCGTGAGCTGGTGGCTCTCGACCTACGACCTGCTGGTCTACGTGCCGATCGTCGACGGGCCCCGCGCAGACGGCATGCGCTCGACCGACCCGGTCTTTCAGCGCGCGGTGGACGAACGCCTGCTCCGAGAGCTCGACGCGCGTGGCGTGAACGTGTTGCGCCTCGACCCTTCGGCGCGCGAGCGATGGCTCGACGTGGTCGAAGAAGACGTCTTCGGACGCCTCGACGACGGCCAGCTCCCGCTGCTTTGAGCCTGCGACGTCGATGCCAACGGCTTGCCCGTGTGCACGTCGCGGGACACGAGCGCGCTTCATTCGGTCGCGACGCGCAGCTGCTGCTCGACGATCGTCCACACCGCGCCCGCGTCCGTCGTCACGTCGTCCGCGTCGCCGTCGAAGCGAAGGCAGAAGCTGGTGCGCAGCACGTCGCGAATCTGGTCGTCGGTGCCACCGCCGAAACGCGGATGCGCGAGGTAGGTGCACGCTTCGTCGGTCGCACGCACCGAGAGCCCCGAGCCGACCTCCGGCGAGCGGCGGACCGCGTCGGCCACGAGCACCACACGCTCGATCACCTTGGTCGGCATCCGCGTGGCGACGCTTGAGGATCTTCACCTCCTCGGCCGGCGGCGGGTAGCCCATGCGAAGCGGCGCGAAGCGGTCGAGCTGCGCGGCGTCGAGGCCGAAGGTCGCGCTGAACTGTCGTCCGCGGTTCACCGCGGCCACGAACTGCACGTGATCGGGGATCGCGACGAAGCGGTTCTCGATCGGATGAAAGACCCGACGCGTGCTGTCGAGCGCGGGCATGAGCGCGTTGCGCGCGGCTTCGGGGCAACGGTTGAGCTCGTCGAGGAACACGAGCACCGGACGCTCCGAGCTCGCGGCGCGCTCGACCGCTTCGAGGATCTCCGTCTTCACGAAGTCCGTGACCGGCGCGCCGCTCTCGGAGGCGCGCACCTGAATGGTCGCGAAGAAGTCGCTCGCGTCGACGACCGCGCCGCAGTTGAAGAACACGAACTCCATGCCGAGCTGCGTGGCGACGGCGCGCGCGAGCGTGGTCTTGCCGCAGCCTTGGGGACCGTCGAGCAAGATGTTCATCCCACTCTCGAGCAAGACCTCGAGCTTTCGCGCCACGCTCGGATCGAGCCATACGCCTTCGATGCGAAAGGCCGCGGCGCGCTCCCACACCACCTCGACGTGGCCGTGGGTGTCGCTCTCCGGTTTTCCGACGTGCACGACACGCACGACGCACGGCACGCCGGCTTGAATGC
This sequence comes from Sandaracinus sp., assembly GCA_020633125.1. Classification (GTDB taxonomy): domain Bacteria; phylum Myxococcota_A; class Polyangia; order Polyangiales; family Houyiibacteriaceae; genus JACKEH01. The sequence continues at coordinate 55,897 of JACKEH010000003.1, forward strand.
GCGCGTCGTCGCTGAGCACGACCTTCGGCGTGCGGCGTCCGTCGAGCTGGGTCGTGCGCCAACGAAAGCGCGAGCCGGGGGCGTCGTTCTCGAGGAAGGTGGCCTCGAAAGTGCGGCCGGGAGCGAGGTCGTCGAGGGCGAGGCGGGTCATGACTTCTCGTTTCGTAACCGTTGGATTCGACTGCGATTTTCGTCGACGGAAGAGTCTCAGGTGGCGCCGATCGTCTGGCGCACGAGGCGTGCGATGATGGTGCCGAAGCGACGCACGGACTCCTCCGTGCTGAGGTCGCGCACCTCGACGTAGTGGTCGAAGCAGCGCTCTTCGAGCGGGCGCACCGCGATCTGCGCGCACGCCATGCCTTCACGCGTCAGCCGTCGCACCAAGCCGCGCAGCGCCGCCACCGAGCACTCGGTCGGAAGGCCGTCGCTGATCATCACGAGCAGCTTCGCGCGACGTCCGGAGCGACGCGCGAGCTCGGCCACGTGCGCGAGCGCCGCCGCGTCGTTGTTGCCGCCGCTCGCTTGCAACGACGCCGCCGCCGAACGGTCCGCGTCGCCCGCGTCGAAGAGCTGCGTGTGGGTGAACCCGAAGACACGCAGGTCGACGCCACGCAGGCCGCGGGCGCTCTCCGCGAGCAACACCGCGAAGCGGCGCGCGAGCTCCATGCTCTGACCGACCATCGAGCCGGAGCAGTCCACCGCGACGCCGAGGAAGAGATCGGCCCGAGGCTCGAGCACCCGCGTCTGCATCACGTGGGGATCGCCGCGCAGCACGAGACCACGCAAGCGCGGGCGGTCGAGCCGCGTGCCGGCGAGACGTGCACCGACGGAGACCCGCGCGAGCCCGAGCGCTTCGAGATCGGCGCGAAGGCGCCGCGACGCGCGCATGACCTCTTGCGCGAGCGCACGCTGCGCGACCGGATCGGGCGGCAGACGGACCACGTTGCGAATCGGGTCGAAGCCTTGGTCGGCGCCGACGTTGATCTGCAAGCGGCTCCCTCCGCGCGGCGTGCCCGATCCCTGCGACGAGGGCGGCGCGAGGATTCGCTCGACCTCGCGCTGCACCTCGTCGTCGGAGATGCCTTCGCGCCGTTCGACCGCGTTGGGGTCGTCGCCCGGAAGCTCTTCGGGCGTGCCCACGCAGCGAAGCATCTGTGCTTCGTGACCGAAGAGCGCCGCGAGCTTCAGCGTGAGGTCGTAGAGCGCCTTCGTGTCGAGGTCCTTGAAGCCCCGATCGAAGTACGAGAGCGCCTCGGCCACGAGCGGGTCGGCGTCGCGGTCACCCATGCCCATGCGCAGCGCTCGAACGAAACGCGCGAAGGAGCTCCCCGACGCGCTGGACGCGCGAAGCAGCTCGCCGCTCGAGACGTGCACCGACGCGATGTCGAAGGAGGGCTTCACGTTTCCGATCAGCAGGAGCACGGAGCGCGGACCGAGCGCGCCGAGGAGCACGACGGGCGAGAGGTCGCGCCCCGAATGTTGGAACGCGTACGCCGCGAGGCGCTTGAGACGGTCGCCGTCCGCGCGATCGCGGGCGCGCAGGCGACGCTCGAGGTGCTCGTCGAGCACGAGGTTGTAGAGGTGCTGCAAACCGGCAGCGCCGGCTTTGCCCCAAAGCTCACGCGAGGCCGGATCCGAGTGGTAGACCTGGTGACCGAGCTCGTGCAGCACGAGCCCTTCGACGACGTCGCGACCTCGCAACGCGTTGTCGAAGACGGGCCAACCCGCGACGTGAATGACGTTGCTGCCGAGCTGGGTGTGGCCGAGGTTGCGGCGCTCGCTGATGAGGCGAATGCGGAAGAGACGCCCCGTGAGCTCACGCCCACGCCGCACGCCCCACGCGAAGAGCTCCCCGAGGGTGCGTAGCTTGTCGCGACGCGAGGGGCGGTCCGGGTCGTAGAGCTCGTCGGTCGCCGACGCGCGCACCCCCGCGTCGCGCGCTTGCAGGAGCTTCAGCGCGAGCGCGGCACGTTCGTCGTCGGCGAGATGCGGGTCTTGAAAGACGACGGTCGCCGCCGCGAGCTCGGCTTCGCGCGTGCCGACCGCGAGGGCGCCTTCCACCAGCACGTCGAGTGGCACGCGAAACCAAGGACGCGGCTCGCGTCGCGCGATCACGTCGGCAACCAGCAAGGGCATGCCGAGGTCGTCGTCGAGGCGATCGAGGGCACGTGCGGCGTCGAGGCGAAGGTCGGCGAGCCGCTCGGTGCCGAGCTCCAGGAACGCGACGAGCGCAGCGCGGGCCTCGTCGTCGGTGGGCGCGTCGTCGGTTCCGCCGCGATCGATGCAGAGACGGACCGCCGGCGCGTACGCGTCCGGATGCGGCGAGACCGTGAGCGCGCAGGCGAAACGACGGGGCCCGAGTCGCGCGAGGAGCTTCTCGGTGTCCGACGACTCCATCCAGCTCGCGCCGTCCAAGCGCGCGCAGGCAGCTTCCACCGCGACCTCCGGTGCGTCGAGCTCGAGCGCGAGGTGAAAACGGGTGGCGGGATTCACGTACGCGAGCGGCGCACGGAGCCGCTCGCGATCGACGTGGCTGAAGAGCGCCGCGAAGCGCGCGACGTGGATCGCGTGGGGGACGCTGCTTCGAAGGCAGTGCAGGAGTCGCTCCTCGCCGACTTCGCCGAGCTCGAAGAGCCGCTGCACGGCCTCCTCGGCGAACTGGCGCACGGGGTCGGCCAACGTCGCTTCGAGAAACGGGAGGTCGGTGCTCTTTCGAATCGCCGCGAGGCGCGCGTCGACGTCGGCGAAGGTGCGATCCGACGTCGCTTTCGGCGGCAGGCCCTCGAGCTTCGCGTAGCTCGAGAGCACCGCGCGTGTGTTCTCGGCGAGCTTGGGCAAGAGGCCCTTCACCTTCGCGTGGCGTGCCCGAAAGCCGTCTTCGCCGACGCCGGCTTCGAAGAGCCCCATGAAGAGACGCGCCGCCGGGACGCCGAGGTCGCTGTCGAAGGTGTCGACGAGGAGGTCGAGCAGGGCGTCGGTCGCGAGAGGCGCGAGGCGGCCGCGTCGATGCCAATGGCAGAGGGCGACCGCGCGCGCGACCGCCGACCACACGAGGCGCCGTGCGAGCACGGACCGGGTTTGACGGATGGCGCCGAGACGCGCCGCGAACTGCGCGTCGCCGAGCACGTCGAGGGTCGCGTAGGCGTGCGTCTCCCAACGGGAGAGCGCGGCGTGGCCGAGCAACGTGAGGCCCGTGCGACCTGCGAAGCGCGCGACGTCGGTGCGCACGAGCTCTTCGAAGGCGGGCGACGCGTCGCCTTCGAAACGCGCGAGCTGCGCGGCGACGTCGCCGTGAAAGTCGCCGCTCACGAGCAGCCACGAGCAGGCGCGGACGCTCGGCTCCGGAAGACGACGCGCGAGCACGGCGGCGAGCCCGAGCGGCGGGGTACGCAGGCGTCCGAGCACGGCGCCGAGATCGGGCGCCGTCACGATCGCTTCACGCGTCGCTTCGTCGAGCGTGGTGGTGCCGGTCGGCGCGGGCGGCGGCGGCTTGGGCAGACGTGGCGTCGCCCACGCGCTTCGTGCCGGCTCGGCGTGATCCTTCCAACGCAGCGCCAGCGTGCGCTCGACCGCGAAAGGGAACGTCGTCGCTTCGCCGATGCGCGCCGCGAGATGGGCGCCGTCCGGAGCGCCGTCGAGCACATCCGCAACCGCGTCTCCGAAACGCCGCCCGAGCGCGCCGAGGAAACGGTCGTCGAGCGTGCCGAGGGCTTCGGCGGTCGCGGCGCGCACGAGCGTGAGGAGGTCGGCTTCCGCGACGTGCTCCGCGAGCCGCTCCGCGAGACGGTTCGCGCGTTTGGGTTTGACCGGGGCGCCACGCACGAAGATCAGCAATCGCTCGACGACCGACGCGTACCCCTCGCGTTTGGCTTCCACCGCGAGCGCATCACGAAGCTTCGGATCGGCGACGCTCGCTGCGAGCAAGGTGATCGCGCGTGCATCGAACGCCGCTTCGGGACGGCGGCGCGCGAGCTCGTCGATGAACCACGCGCGGTCGCGCTTGCCGCTCGCGGGGTTCTCGTAGAGGCGCGCGACGACGCCGGGCTCGGCCAACACGGCCTCCGCGACCTCGTCGAATCCGAACGCGTCGACGAGCACGCCGTAGGGCGACTCGGGGTGCAGCGCGAGGATCGAGAGGACGGCGGCGAGGTCGAGCGCACCCGCGCGGGGACCGTCGGTGTGACGCGCGAGCGGCCCCGCGAGCAGGCGCATCGCGAGCGGCTTGCGGCTGGACACCGCGGGCAGGAGCACGTGCTGGAGCGCGACCTCACGAAGGATGGCGCGACGCTCCTCGAGCGGCTCGGCGTCGTCGACGAAGTAGTGCGCGTCGAAGCCCGCGAACAACACGGTGAGCGCACGATCGGGACGTTTGGCCCGCTCGTCCCGAAGGATCGCGAGGCCTCCGACCGGGCTCTGCCGCACCAGCTGCCACACGCGTTGCCCGAGCAAGATCCGCTGATGCGGCTCGGCGCCCTCGAACATGTCGAAGAGCCACGCCCAGAGGGCGGCCGGCTCTCGCAGCGGCGGGTAGTCCTTCGCTTCGTTGCCGATCGCGTGCGTGAGCGCGAAGTTCCGAACCTCCGCGCGTGGAATCCAGCCTTCGGTCGCGAAGACGTGAAGGTAGGGCAGCATCGGCGTCGGCGGCCGCATGCCCGGCGGCACCGCGTCGCGCACCTCGGGGTCCGCGCGAAGGGCAAAGCAGATCGGCGCCGTGTCGGGCGTCGGCCAAACGAGCGCGGCGCGGCGCACGTCGACGCGGGCGTGAAGCAACGCGTACGCGAGCCGCGCCGGATGCGGCGACGCGCGAAGCGTGGACACCGCCTCGACGCGCACGTCAGGGTCGGGGTCGTCGAGCGCCGCGATCACGGCCTCTTCGACGGCTTGGCCCCGCATGCCGGCGAGACAGCGCAGCGCGATTCGCCGCCACGCCGGATCGGCGTCCGCGAGCAGCGGAACGAGCTCCGACACGAACGCGACGCGCTGCGGCGCCGGGCCACTGCGCCAGCTGCCCGAGCGTCGCGAGGTCGTCGGGATCACGGCGACCGGCGCGTAGGTTTCGATGGAGAACGACGTCGCGCATCGGCGCACCGGTGAGGGTCGGGGAAAGGAGGGGAAGGAAGCAGGAATTGGAGACGGTGACGGTGACGGTGACGGTGACGGTGACGGGAGACAGGGACGGGACGGAGACAGAGACGGGGACGGAGGAGACGGAGACGGAGACGGAGACGGACGGAGACGGAGACGGAGACGGAGACGGAGACGGAGACGGAGACGGAGACGGAGACGGAGACGGAGACGGAGACGGAGACGGAGACGGAGACGGAGACGGAGACGGAGACGGAGACGGAGACGGAGACGGAGACGGAGACGGAGACGGAGACGGTGACCGAGTCGGAGTCGGGACGGTGTCGGATACCCAGACGGAGCCGGCGGAGTCGCAAACGCTCGACCACGTCGCCCGAGTCGGCGCGCAGGCCAAGGCCGAGCACCGACACCCCACGTACACGTCATCCCGACACTCGCGTCACTCCCACTGCGACGAACATGGTCCGGGTTTCGAAAGGGGCGACCAGCCCCTTCGCCGCGGAGCACCGCAGGAGACGACCGGAGCGAAGCGAAGCGAGGCTCCGAGGCACGGAGGGGAAGGGGGAGGCAGAGCCTCCCCAAGCGGGCGGTAGGCGCGCAGGCGAAGCCGAGCACCGCAGCCCTGCACACCGCCCGCAGCCCTGCACACCGCCGCCGCTCGCGATCCATCGATCCCACTCTCGCGCCCACGAGCCGTGTGCCGAAGCATGAAGGCTCGCCGTGGAGGCGAAGACGGTTGCCGAGGGGAGTGGGTGGCAAGCCACCGTGGGTTCACGAAGGCGATCGCTCGCTCGTTCGCCGAAGCGAACGTCCCGCTGGATGCTCCCGGCACGGCGAGCCGTGCGCGGGTGGACGAGGAGCATCCGGGTACCGCGCCAGGCGGCTCCCACCGGAGAAGCCCTCGTGACGACGCGGTCTTCGGTGGCGCCTTCCGAAGAAGACGCCGGGCACGTCCTCGCGCTCCGAAGAACGCGACCACGCACCGAATCACCCCTGGCTCGCGCGACGAACGCGCGATCGATGGACCCCGAGCGGAGGCCGTGACGATCACCGAGTGATCGCTCGCAGGACCGACGTCTTCGATCACGACACACGAAGCGCGTCGAAAACGAAGGCGGGGGTCAGTCGCTCGTGGCGCCTCCGAAGTCGGAGGGGACGCGAGCGCGGCTGGTGCTCGAGAGCGTTTCTCTCATGTGCGTCGTCCCTCCTTTCGTGGAGGCGCGGGACTGGTAAGTCGCGAGGAAGGAGGGTCAAGGGAAGGATTGGCGATCGGTGGCCCTGGCGTTGGCGCTGGCGGTGGCTGTGGCGGTGGCGCTGGCGGCGACGGTGACGGTGGCGCTGGCGTTGGCGCGCTGACCTCGGCTTCGCCGAGACCGTGGCAGAGACCGAGACGGCTGCGTTGCAGCCACCGCCGCTTCACGGCCTCCTCGGCTTCGCCGTGACCGCTGCTGCGCAGCCTCCGCCGCTTCGCGGCCTCCTCGGCTCGGCCGAGACCGCTACACGGCCGCTGCGCAGCCTCCGCTTGGCGGCCTCCGTCGCGCGAATCGCCGGGACGCGCAGCGTGAACTCCGTCTCAGCTCCGTCGCGCGAAGCGCGGGGACGCGCAGCGTCGACTCCGTCTCTGCCTCCGTCGCGCGAAGCGCGGGGACGCGCAGCGTCTGCCTCCGTCGCGCGAAGCGCGGGGACGCGCAGCGTCGTCCCCGCCTCTGGCTCCGTCGCGCGAAGCGCGGGGACGCGAAGCGTCGTCTCCGTCTCTGCCTCCGTCGCGCGAAGCGCGGGGACGCGCAGCGTCGTCTCCGACTCTGCCTCCGTCTCCGACTCTGCCTCCGTCTCCGACTCTGCCTCCGTCTCCGTCTCCGTCGCCGTCTCCGGGCACGGGCACGGGCACGCAATCCACACGAAACAACCCCTCCCCGTCCCCGGACCCACCTTCCCCGATCGTCCTTCCCCGCGTAACGCTGCGTTCCACCGACGCGACGGGGCGCGGCACATGAACGCCACGAAGATCGTCATCCACCGCGCGGGCTCGTACGACCAGCTCCGCGTCGAGTCCCACCCCGCACCGAAGCCGAAGGCCGGCGAGGTCGCCATCGACGTGAAGGCGACCGGCGTGAACTACGCCGACGTCATCGTGCGCATGGGCCTCTACGCCTCCGCGAAGGAGCTCGTCGGTTGGCCCATCACGCCCGGCTTCGAGGTCGCCGGCGTCGTGCGCGAGCTCGGCGAGGGCGTGACGGACCTGAAGGTCGGCGACCGTGTGATCGCGGGGTTGCTCTTCGGCGGTTACGCGAGCTCGGTCGTCGCGCCGAGCACGCAGGTGTGGAAGCTCCCCGAGGCGCTCTCGTTCGAACAAGGCGCCGGCATTCCTGCCGTCTACCTCACGGGCTGGTTCGCGCTTCACTTCCTCGCGCACCCGCGCAAGGGCGATCGCGTGCTCGTGCACAGCGCCGCGGGCGGGGTCGGCTCCGTGCTCGTGCAGATGGCCAAGCGCGTCGGCTGCGAGGTCACCGGCGTCGTCGGTCGCACCGAGAAGGTCGCGGTCGCGCGCGCGCTCGGCTGCGATCACGTCATCGACAAGTCGAAGGAAGACCTCTGGGCCCGCGCGAAGGCGATCGCCCCGAAGGGCTTCGACCTCGCGCTCGACGCGAACGGCGTCGAGACGCTCAAGCACAGCTACGACCACCTGCGCCCGGCCGGCAAGCTCGTCGTCTACGGCTTCTCCACGATGATGCCGAAGACCGGCGGCAAGCCGAACTACCTCAAGCTCGCCGCGGATTGGATTCGCACGCCGCGCTTCAACCCGCTCGATCTGACGAACCAGAGCAAGAGCGTCCTGGCCTTCAACCTCAGCTACCTCTTCGATCGGATGGACCTGCTCGGCGCCGCGATGGACGACGTGCTCGCGTGGATCGAGAACGGCGAGCTGAAGCCGCCCGCGACCACGACCTTCCCGCTCTCCCAGGTGGCCGACGCGCACAAGCACATCGAGTCGGGCAAGAGCACCGGCAAGCTCATCCTCCTTCCTCAGGCTTGAACCGAGCTGCGACGATCGGCCTCGCGCGGTAACGTGCGAGGTCGGCGCAGCGACTCTCCCGACACGTCCGAAAGCTCACGAAGACCCCTCGTTCGAATGGACACGCCCCCCGAGAAGAAGCGCCGCGGCTTTCGTCGCATCACGAGCGTCGTCTCGCTCGTGAGCCCCTACGCGGGGCGCTTCGTCGCCGCGACGATCTTCCTCGTCTTCGGGAGCGGCATCGGGCTCGTCTACCCGAAGGCCGTGCAATGGGCGGTCGATCGTGGCCTCGCCGACGGCAACCTCGCGCTCCTCGATCAGGTCGCCTTCGCGCTCATCGGCGCGTTCTTGCTGCAGGCGGTCTTCACCTGGCTGCGCCACTACCACATGAGCTGGCTCGGCGAGCGCGCCGTCACCGACCTCCGCCGCCGCGTGATCGGTCACCTCGTTCGCCTACCGCCCGAGTGGTTCCACGAGCGCCGCACCGGCGAGCTCGTCGGTCGCATCGCCGGTGACGTGACCATCCTCGAAGGCGTCGTCGGCACCGAGCTCTCGATGGCGCTGCGCAACCTCGTGCAGCTCGTCGGTGGCGTGGTCCTGCTCGCGATCACCGATCCCTGGCTGACCCTCGCGATGCTCGGCGTCGTGCCGCCGCTCTCGATCGGCATGATGCTCTTCGGCAAACGCATTCGCGCGATGAGCAAGGGCCTGCAAGACGCAGCCGCCGACGCGAGCGGCCGCGTGCAAGAGGTCCTCGGCGCGATCACCACCGTGCAGGCCTTTCGCCGCGAAGACGCCGAGTCCGCGCGCTACGGCGAAGCGGTCGAGCACGTCTTCTCGCGCGCGCTCCGCCTCGCGCGTTGGCGCGCGACCTTCTTCGCGACCTCCTCGCTCGGCGGCTTCCTCGCCATCGGCATCGTGATCTGGCTCGGCGGCCGACGCGTCGCCGCGGGCGAGCTCTCCGGCGGCGGGCTCACCGCGTTCTTGCTCTACACGACCATCGTCGCGGTCGCGCTCGCGAGCCTCACCTCGCTCTGGGGCAGCCTTCAGCGCGCGGCCGGTGCGACCGAGCGACTTCAAGAGATCCTCGACACCGTTCCGTCGATCGCGAGCCCGGACGACACGGCGCCCTTCCCCGCCGAGCCGCGACGCATCGCCTTCGAGGGCGCGCGTTTCGCGTACCCCTCACGCCCCGACGTCGAGGTGCTCGCGGGCATCGACCTGCAGGTGGAGCCGGGCGAGACGATCGCGCTCGTGGGCCCCAGCGGCGCCGGCAAGACGACCCTGACCGCGCTCGTGCCACGCTTCTACGACGTGACCGCCGGTCGCGTGCGTGTGGGCGGGGTGGACGTGCGCGAGCTCGACCTCGAGCAGCTCCGCGCGTGCATCGCGATGGTGCCGCAGGATCCCGTGCTCTTCTCCGGGTCGGTCGCGGAGAACATCGCGTACGGCCGGCCGGGCGCGACCCAGGCGCAGATCGAAGACGCCGCGAGAAAGGCCAACGCCCACGCGTTCGTGAGCGCGTTCCCGGAAGGCTACGGCACGCTCTGCGGCGAGCGAGGCGTGCAGCTCTCGGGCGGGCAGCGGCAGCGCATCGCGATCGCGCGCGCGATTCTGGCCGATCCGCAGATCCTGATCCTCGACGAGGCGACCAGCAGCCTCGACGCGGAGAGCGAAGCGCTCGTTCAAGAAGCGCTCGGCACGTTGATGAAGGGCCGCACCACGCTCGTGATCGCGCACCGCCTGAGCACAGTGCGCGAAGCGGATCGCATCGTCGTGCTGCAAGACGGACGTGTGGTCGAGGTCGGCAAACACACCGAGCTGCTCTCGCACGACGGCGTCTACAAACGCCTCGTCGAGCATCAGCTCGCGGCATGAGCTGCGGACGGCGAGAAAGCCGGGGGAGCGACGACGTGCGTCCCATGCGTCGTACGCCGCTCCCGAAGCGTATCGATTCTTGAGCTCGAGGCGGGAGCGGGGCGTGGGCGGAGCGTCGGGAGGTCCAGCGGACCCCTCACGACCTCCGGAGTGGCCGAGCGAAGCGAGGTCCGGAGGAGGTCGCCCTGCTCGACCGGACAGAGCGGAGCCCGCGCCCCGCTCCCGCCGCCCCCTCGCCCGCACCTCGGCTCTCGGTCGTCAGAGCTGCGTCACGCGCGGTACGTCGCCACGCCGGTAGGTCGGCCCCACCGCGACCGAGAGCGCGGCCGGCCGCACGCGCGCGGACACGACGGGCGAAGGCTCGAGCTCTCCGTCGAGGCTGAAGGGCATCGGCGGATCGCAGCGCATCGCGAGCGACCGACCGACACGCCGCTCGAGCAGCTCGTGCTCTTCGAGCTTTCCGACGCGCAGACGTGCGGCCAGCGTGGCCAATCGTGCGGCGTTCGCGGGACGCACCACCAAGAGGTCGAGCAGACCGTCTTCGAGGTCGGCCGTCGGCGCGACGCGCACGCCACCCCCGCACGTCGCGCCGTTCGCGATCGCGACCACCACGGCTTCGAGCTCTTCGGGGGTGCCGTCGTCGATCTGCACGTGCACACGATGCACGGGGCTCTCCGCGTCGATCGCGGCGCGCGCGTAGGCGAACGCGCCCCACGCGGACTTCGCCTCGGAGTCGACGATGGCGCCGACCTGTGCGGCGAAACCGCCGTTCGCGACGTTCAGCACGCATCGGGTGCGGCCGTCCTCCAACGTGAGCTCGAGGACGTCGACGCGTCGACGCTCCGCGTCCGCGAGCAGGTGGAGCGCTTCGATCGGATCGCTCGGAATGCCGAGCTGCGTCGCGAGGTCGTTCGCGGTGCCGAGCGGCAAGATGCCGAGGGTCACGTCGCCTCCGACCAGCGCGCTCGCGACCGCTGCGACCGTTCCGTCGCCGCCCGCAGCCACCACGACGTCCGCCGCCGACGCCGCCTTCTGCGCGACGAGGGTGAGGTCGTCGCCTTCGCCGAGCGTGATCAGCTCGACACCGGGCATCGCAGCGATCGCCTCCTGCAACGCCGCGTCGTCGGGCGCACGGCTCGCGCCGGGGTTCAGCAGCAGTCGAATCCGCGGGCCCACGGGCACGGGGCGCTCGAGACGAATGCGGAGGGTCGGGGTCTTGTCGGGCATGGGAGGCTCCGCGGACGAGAGGTCGGCACGACACCGACGGGGACACGAGCGGTGCCCTCCGGTCGTTCGTTCGATGCAAGCGAGGCACGAGAAGGAACGGATCGCGGCCGACGAACGAGGCCGTCGTTCGTTCGAAGCAAGCGCGGCACGAGAAGGAACGGATCGCAGCCGAAAAGCGAAACTCGACCGTCGTCCGTTCGAAGCAAGCGCGGCACGCACGAGACGACCGCCGCCGACGAGCCACCGACGCGGTGGCCCGTCGACGCACGCGAAGCTCGTTCGAGCCTCGCCGGCACGGGCGTCAGTTCGGCGCGGCCGCGCCCTCTTCGGTCCAACGATCGAGCATGCGGTAGAGCGTGCGGCGGTCGATGCCGAGCACCTTCGCGGCGGCGGTCTTGTTGCCGTCGGTGGCTTCGAGGACCTTGTGCACGTAGCGGCGCTCGAGCGTCGCGAGCGTCGGCATCTCGGAGGGCGTCCGAGCGTCGAGCGCGAGGCGCGAGGAACGCGCGCGGCGCACCTTCTCCGGGAGGTCGTCGACGGTGATGCGATCGAAACGCGCCAGCGCGACTGCGCGCTCGATGCAGTTCTGCAATTCGCGGACGTTGCCGGGCCAGTCGTACTCGAGCAGGCGCTCGGCGGCCGCGTCGTCGATGTCACCGACCTCGCGACCCGAACGCTCGGACGCGCGCTGCAAGAAGCTCTGCGCGAGGAGGAGCACGTCGTGGCCGCGCTTGCGAAGCGGCGGCAGCGCGATGTTCACGACGTTGACGCGGTAGAAGAGGTCTTCGCGGAAGGTGCCGCGCTCGACCTCGCGCTCGAGGTCGCGGTTGGTCGCGGCGACCAGGCGCGTGTCGAAGCGACGCTCGCGGCTCGAACCGACCTGGCGCACGACACGCTCCTGCAGAGCGCGAAGCAGCTTCGGCTGCATCTCGAGCTCGAGCTCGCCGATCTCGTCGAGGAAGAGCGTGCCGCCGTTGGCCTCGAGGAAGAGACCGTCGCGGTCCGTCTTGGCGTCGGTGAAGGCGCCGCGAACGTGACCGAAGAGCTCGCTCTCGAGCAGGTTCGCCGGCATCGCGGCGCAGTTCACCGCGACGCAGCGCCCGGTGCGCGCGCTGCGGCGATGAATCGCACGCGCGACGAGCTCCTTGCCGGTGCCGGACTCGCCGGTGACGAGCACGGTGGCGTCGCTCGCGCCGATGCGATCGATCATCTCGAAGACGTGCCGCATCGCGGGGCTGCGACCGACGATGCCGTAGTCGTCGTCGAGGTCCATGCCGCCGACCTCTTGGCGGAGGCGCCGTACCTCGACGGTGAGCGAGCGGTGCTGCAGGGCGCGCCGCACGCCGGCCAAGAGGGCCTCGGGGTCGAGGGGCTTGGTGAGGAAGTCGTAGGCGCCGGCACGCAAGGCACCGACCGCCGCCTCGACGCTGCCGTAGCCGGTCATCACGATGACGGGCACGTCGGGGCGCGCCTCGGCGACGTGACGGGCGAGGTCGAGGCCGTCGTCGGTTCCCAACCGGTAGTCGGCGATCACGAGATCGAGGGGCTCGAGCTCCTTCACCAGACGGGTCGCGGGCGCCAGAGCTCCAGCCTCCACGGTTTCGTGGCCAGCCTTCGCGAGGGTGAGCGCGAGCAACTCGCGGGTGTCGATCTCATCGTCGACGATCAAAATTCGGGACACGTCGTTTCCTCCAGGCCCGTGTCCCTTCGCGACAATCGTGCCACGCGATCGAGGCGGAAAGACTCGGGATTTTGGCGACGGCGCCGGTTCGGACCGTTGCAGGATGCCACGACCGTGGCATTTTGCTACGCGTCACGAACGAGCCCGGCAAGGATCTGGACGAGGGCGTTCGGGGTCACCGGCTTGTCGAGCTGGAGGTCGAAACCGGCGCTTCGACTGGCCGCGTGCTCTCTCGGGTTGGCAAACGCCGAGACGGCCACCGCGGGAAGTCGCGGCAGGTCCTGCTCGAGCTCTTGCTCGCGCAGGCGCGCGAGAAAGGTCCGGCCGTCCTCGCCCGGCATGCCGACGTCCGAGACGAGAAGATCGGGGCGGCGCTCGGCGAGCAGCTGCTCGGCCTCTCGGACCGAGCTGGCGGTTCGCACACGGGCCCCTGCGCGCCTCAGAAGACACGCGAGGAGCCAGCGTGCGTCGGGCTCGTCGTCGACCACGACGATGTCGAGCCCTCCGAGCAGCGGCGCCGAGAAGGCGTCGGGACCGCGTGACCGCATCAGCTGCTCTTGGGGAGGCGGCCGAAGAAGAACGACGCGATCGCGAGAACCAGGAAACCGATGAAGAGAATCTTCGCGATCCACGCGGCCGAGCCGGCGAGCGCGCCGAAGCCGAAGAAGGCGAGAAGGAGAGCGACGACGAAGAATCCGAGTGCGTAGCGGAGCATGGTGTTTTCCTTTCGTGCGAGTCCTTGCCGCACGGAAGGCTGTCATTGCAGTCGGCGTACCAGCGTCTCTCAGAGCGCGAATGCCTTTGTTTTTACGGGTGATTCGCGACACACGCGCTTCGCCGGCGATCCGCGTCGAGGGACGTTGGCGAGGCGAGCACGCTACGCGCGAGGCGACACGCCACGACAACGGCTCCGCGTACACACGCGGACAGGAGCGCTCTTCGTCGGGGCGGTTGCCGTCGATCTCGCGCACGCTCGTGCTCGGCCTCGCCGTCGCCCGAAGGGACGATCGACGCACGTCGCCGCGAGCTGGTCGGCGCTCGACACCCCGTCGAGCGTGATGTCGACCCGCTCTTCTCCGCGGGGTGGTCCGCGCTCAGCCGCGACGAAAGCTCAGCGTCACCGCCGCGCCGCCGTTCGGTCCGTCGTTGCTCGCGGTGATCGTCGCTTCGTGGGCTTCGGCGATCGCGCGCACGATCGCGAGGCCGAGGCCGAGGCCGCCGCCGCGACGATGCGCGACCTCGCCCTTGGCGAAACGATCGAAGACTCGCCCGAGGAGCTGCGGTGGAAAGCCCGGGCCGTCGTCTTCGACGCGCAGGAAGGCGTGGTCGCCGTCGCAACGCACGCGCACGCAGACGCTCGCGTCCGACGCGTGGCGCAGGGCGTTGCCCACGAGGTTCTCCACGACCTGCTCGAGCCGGAGCGCGTCGCCGAGGATGGGCGCGCATTCTTCGACCGAAAGGTCGAGGGTGCGCGTCGGGTGCAACGTGCGAAGGGCTTCGGTCGCCGAGCGCGCGACGGAGGCGAGGTCGACCGGCTTGCGTTCGACCGCGAGCTCGCCGCGTTCGGAGCGGGCGGCGTCGAGCAAGTCTTCGACGGTGCGCTCGAGGCGGCCGAGGCCACGCTCGAGCAAGGTCTTGGCGCGGCCTCGTTCGGCCTCGCCGAGCGAGGGCGCGGCGAGGGCGGCGATCGCGAGACGCATCGTGTGGAGCGGCGCGCGAAGCTCGTGGGAGAGCGTGGCGACGAGCTCGTCCATGGCGCGCGCGGCGGCTTCGGCCTCGGCACGCGCGACGTGCGCGATCGAGAGGTGATGTTGGGCGACCGCGAAACGCACCGCGCGCTCGAGCGAGTTCTCGTCGAACACGCCCTTGACCAGATAGTCGGCGGCCCCGGCGGTCAACGCACGGTTGATGGTCTCTCGCTCGCTCGCGCCCGTCAGCACGATGACCGGCGCCGCGTACCCGGCGGCACGTGCGCTCGCGAGCACTTCGAAGCCGTCTTCGGCCCCGAGGCGCAGGTCGAGCAGACACGCATCGTAGGTGGGATCGACCCGCAGCTTCTCGAGCGCGGCGTCCGCGTCGGAGACCCGCTCCAAGGTCCAACCCGGGAGCTTTCGAGCCATCGCAGAGACGAGGAGGAAGTCGTCGTCGTCGTCTTCGACGAGGAGGACGTGCAACGCGCGGCTCATCATGACGAAGGCAGCTCCACGAACTCGATCCAATAGCGCCCGAGGGTCTTCATCAGCTCCACCAACGCATCGAAGGTGACCGGTTTGGTGATGAACGAGGCCGCGCCGAGATCGTAGCTCTTGAGCAGATCCTCTTCGGCTTTCGACGTCGTGAGCACGACGATCGGAATGCGACGAAGCGCGGGGTCGGCCTTGATCTCTTCCAACGCTTCGCGCCCGTCCTTCTTGGGCATGTTCAGGTCCAAGAGGATCAAGCCGGGGCGCGTCGCGTTCTCGTAGGGCGCCTCGCGTCGGAGGTACGCGAGCAGCTGCTCTCCGTCCTCGACACAGACGAGCTCGTTGACGACACGGCTCTTGCGAAGCGCGTCTTGGGCCAGCAGCCGATCGTCCGCGTCGTCGTCCGCCATGAGGATGGTCATCGATCGAGTGGTCATGTCGGCTCCTTCTCCGGCTTCCCTACCCTCGCTTGGCGAGCGGCGCGCCGTCCAGGGGGGCGGCTCGCAACGTCGGAAGAGCGTCTCGTCACTTCGGCAGCTCCACGACGAAGGTCGTGCCTCGCCCGGGCTCACTGTGCACGTCGATCGTTCCTTCGTGACGTTCCACGATTCGCCGGCAGATGGCGAGCCCGATTCCGGTGCCTTCGTAGGTCCCGCGGCCGTGCAGCCGTTGGAACGGCCCGAAGACTTTCTCCTTGTACTTCGGATCGAAACCAATGCCGTCGTCGACGACCTCGAAACGCCAGAGGTCTTCGGCCTCTTCCACCTTCACTTCGACCGTCGTCCCTCGATCTTCGGGATGGAACTTCAACGCGTTGCCGAGCAGGTTCTGAAAGAGTTGGTGCATCTGCGACGGATCGGCGTCGAGGGTCGGCAGCGCGTCGGGAACGACGAGGCGGCCCTTCGTGTCCTCGACGCGCTGCTCGAGGTCGGCGCAGACGTCGCGCAACACCTCGTTCAGGTCGACCCGGGTGAACTCCTGGCCGTGACGGTGCACGCGGGAGAAGGTGAGGAGGTCGCTGATCAAGCGCGACATGCGTTGGGCGGCGCTCTGCATGCGCTGGAGAAAGTCGCGGCCCTCGTCGTTCAGCACGTCGGCGTGGTCGGTCGCCAGGCGATCGCCGAAGGCGCGAATCTTTCGGAGCGGCTCCTGGAGGTCGTGCGAGGCGATGAAGGCGAAGTCGTTGAGCTCGCGGTTGCTGCGTTCGAGCTCGAGCGTCAGCTCCTCGAGCTCTTCTTCGCGTTCGCGACGCTTGGCGTTCTCGACCCGAAGCTCTTCGGTGCGTTGCTCGACCTCGCGCTCGAGGCGTTCGGTGAACGTGAACGCGGCGCGACGTTCGCGCTGCGCGCGCGCCGCGAGCCAGAGCAGGAGGATCGTCGCGAAGGCCGCTTGGCCGAAGAGCGCGAGCGCGACGCGAAGCCCACCGCCTTCTTCGTCCTCGCGGGCGTCTTGGAGCGCTGCGAGCTCGTGGCCTTCGATGTCGCGTAGGCGATCCACCGCCTCGCGCATCAACGCGCGGCCTTCGCCGGTTCGAACGATCGCGAGCGCCTCGTCGTAGGAGCGCTCGTCGGCTTTGAGCACGGCGGCGAGCTCCGCCATCTTCTGTTCCGCGATCTCCCGTACCTCGGCGACCCGCGATTCCTGCAGCCGGTCCCCGCGGACGGCTTCTTCGAGCGCGTCGAGCGACTCGTCGGCGCGTGCGGCCGCCTCTTCGTAGGGAAGCCGGTATCCCTCGTCGTGCGTGAGCAGGTAGCCGCGTTGCCCGCTCTCCGCTTCGCGCAAGAGGGTTCGAACGGACTCGACCTCGGCGTGCACCGTGCGGGCCCGTTCCGCGCGCTCGATGTCGTCGATGAGCAGGGTGGTGGCCGTGTAGCCGCCCGCAGCGACGAACCAGGCAGCGGCGGCTCCCGCGACGTACGCGACGCGCGCGCCCACGGGAGTACGGGTCGGCATTCGGGTCACGCGACGCTAGCATTCCGGCGTCGCCGCGCACGGCCGCCACACGAGAGAAGGGTCACAGCGAGACGGGATGCCACGCTGCGCGTCTCGCCTTTTTCGACAGAGCGAAACGGTGATTCACGGCGCCCCTCGACGCGGACGAGGCGGCGGCTCGGGCGGTCGACGTGGACGGGCCCCTCGCTCGTCGCCCAAGATGCGCCGATGGCCTTGCGGATCGTGCTCATCGACGACGACGACGACGCTCGCGAGCTGCTCGCGATGTTGCTCGGCGCGGACGGACACCAGGTCGTCGAAGAGCGTGACGGACGGGCGGGGTTGGAGCGTGTGCGACGCGACGGGCCGGACGTGGTGTTGGTGGACCTGCAGCTTCCGGAGCTCTCGGGGCTCGAGGTCGCCAAGGCGCTGCGCGAGGACGGCAGCACGACGCACTTGGTCGCGCTCACGGGGCGCGCGCAGGAATCCGATCGCGTCGCGACGGCGGAGGCCGGGTTCGACCACCACGTGACGAAGCCGGTCGACCTCGCGGCGCTTCGCGCCCATCTGCGCGAGGTGGCGTCGTGAGCGACGAACGGCAGGTCACCCACCTCTCGCGCGCGGCGGCGCACGACCTTCGCGGCCGACTCAACGGGCTCGTCCTGCTCGGCGCGCTGCTCGACGACCACACCGATCCGATGGTGCAGAAGGCGGTCGAGAAGCTGCGGCGCGCGACGACGGAGCTCACGGAGCTCGCGACCGCGCTCGAGGCGGCCGGCGAGCTCTTCGCGGGCGGCGCGGTGGCCGCGATCGAAGGCGCGACCTTCGCTTCGCTCTTGGAAGAACGCTCGAAGGGCACGTGGAAGGTGACGGGGAGCACCGACGTGCGCCTCGTGGTCGACGCGCGCGCACTGGCGGACGCGTTGAGCGCGCTCGACTCGGAGCCGCGCGAGGTCGTCTTCGGAAGCGAAGGGGACGTCGTCACGCTGCGCGTCGAAGGCGTGCGCCCGCGCCTCGGCAGCTCGCCGAGCCTTCGAGGGCTTCGGCTCGAGCTCGCCGCGGGTCGGGATGCCGAGGTCGTGATCGACGAGAGCGGACTGACCGTCCGCGTGCCGCGCGGCTGACATCGATCAACCCCGCGCCAGGCGGGCGATGGTCTCGACCAAGGCCTTGGGGCTGACGGGTTTGCCGAGGTGGGCATCGAAGCCGGCGGCGCGGGCTCGGGCGGCGTCGCTCTCGGCGGCGTAGGCCGTCACCGCGAGCGCCGGCAATCGGGGTCCTCGTTCGTCTTCGCGCCAGGCGCTGAGGAAGGTGAGGCCGTCTTCGCCCGGCATGCCGAGGTCGCTGACCAACACGTCGGGACGCCACGCCGCGAGCTCGCGACGTGCTTCGGAGGCCGACGCGACGGTGCGAACGAACGCGCCTTCGCGCTCGAGGAGCTGGGCGACGATCCAACGCGCGTCTTCTTCGTCGTCGACCACGAGCACTTGCACGCCTTCGAGCACCGCGGGGACGCGGGGGCGCTCGCCGGTGTCGGAGCGCAGCGGGGCGATGGGCAGCTCGACGACGAACGACGTGCCTTGTTCGGGTCCGGCGCTCTCGGCCCAGAGGCGGCCCCCGAGGGCTTCGATGTCGCGTCGAGCGACGGCGAGGCCGAGACCGAGGCCGACGACACGCGCGCTCGGACGATCGCGGCGGCGGAAGGGTTGAAAGAGCCCTTCGAGCTCCGCCGAGGTGAGACCGAGACCGTGCTCTTCGAGGGTCAGGCGGAGCGACGATTGCCAGCGGCGGGCGACGAGCCGCACCGTCTCGCCGGGCTTGGAGAAACGAATCGCGTTGGCGAGCAATTGCTGCAGCGCGCGCGCGACCGAGTCGTCGCCGAGCACGATCGAGCCGCGTGGAACCTCTGATTCGAGCGTCACTCGGGCCGCGGCGGCGTCGGCTTGGTTGTCCCGCAGCGCGTGGTCGCAGACCTCGGCGAGATCGAGCGGTCGCGCGTCGGCCTCGCTCGCGGGGGCGGCGAAGGCGAGCAGGTCTTCGACCATCTCGAGCTGCGTGCGGGCGCTGCGCTCCACGATCTCGACGGCGCGCGCACGGTCTTGGTGGCTGCTGCCTTCGAGCAACGAGACCGCGCCGAGGATCGCGCCGAGGGGGGCACGAAGCTCGTGGGTGACGGCCGCGAGGAAGTCGTCGCGGGCGCGCATCGCGGTGCGGGCGCGGTCGCTCTCTTGGCGTGCGACTTGAAGCAGGCTGCGGAGGTCGAGCGCGACCGTCACGCGGCGGGCGGCTTCTTCGAGCGCTTCGATCTGCCGCGGGGTGAAGCGGTCGGTCTCGTCGTGGCGCCCGATCGCGAGGCCTCCGCGCGCGACCTGACCGAAGAGCGGAAAGACCGCGAGCTCGCACACGTCGGCGAGGCCGGCGGTGTTCGGTGCGCCCCAAGGGCGCGGGCTGTGCGTGCCGAGGCGGTAGACGCGGGCGCGCGCGGGCTCGCGCTCGTCGGCGGCGGTGCGGACGAGCCAACGGTCGAAGCCGTCGCCGCTGCTCTCGTCCCAGACCAGGCGCACGAAGGTGCCGAGGCGGGTGAAGGCCTCGCTCAGCGACGCTTCGAGGCCGCCGCTCGCCATGCCGCGCTCGATGCAGCGGCCGAGGGTGACGAGCATCTCGGTCGAGCGGCGCTCGTCTTCTTGCGCCGTGGCGTCGGCGAAGAAGATCAGGAGGCCGCTGTCGGTCGGGTAGAGCTGCACTTCGATGGGCAGCGGTCCGAGCCGATCGCGAAACGTCTCGCGGGCGCCGCTCTGCAAGGCGCGGTGGCCGTGCTCGTCGAGGCGGACGTGAAGGTGTAGGGGCAGGCCTTCGAAGACCGGCAGACCACTCGTGAGGTTGCCGAACGCCGCCTGTGCCTTCTCGTTGATCCAGCGGACGCGCCACGTCTTGTCGACGACGATGCAGGCCTCGCCCAAGTGGCCGAGCAGCTCGTGCACGTCGCGGGTGGCCGCTTTGGCGCTGGTGACGTCGGTGAAGACGACGAGCAGTCCGTCGTCGCCGTCGCGGGTGGCGCGTACGGAGAACCAACGGTCGAAGCCGTCGTGTGGGTAGTACTGCTCGACCGTCTTCGGCTCGCCGGACTCGACGACGGAGACGTAGGCGGCGAAGAGTCCGGACGGGGCGTTGCCGGGGAAGACCTCGAGCAGACGGGCGCCGACGAGCGTGGACGCCTCTTGGTTCACGAGACGCTCGGCGTAGGGGTTGACCGCGCGCCAGATGAAGTCGACGACGTTGCCGTCAGCGTCGCGAAGCGCAGCCAAGCACATCACGCCCGCGTTCAAATCGCGCCAGAGGGCGCCCAGGTGCTCGTCGGAAGATTGCACGATACGAGTCACGCCGAGGTGGTCGGAGTTTGGGGAAGTCGGGGAGCGCCAGATGTCGTGGCGGGGAGGCGGAGTCGCGAGGTCTCGGATTGGGGGGCTTGGTTCCGCCCCCGTCGCATCGGAAGCATACGGGACACGGCAGAGCGCTCGAAGCACGCCACGGGCCAGCGCAATTTTCGAGAGTCGACGGATGATCCGTTGCGGCTCGCCACGACCATGGCGAAACGCCACGACGAAACGTGCGCTGGCCGGGAAAGTCCCGACGGGGACGGGCTGCCTCGGGGTGAGGCACGTCGCCCCGTTCGGGAAGGCCTTCCGGGGCGTTCGGCTCGGCACGTCGGCTGCTGCTTCGGAGGGTCGTGCAGCACCACTCGCGGTGCCGCGCCGGAGATTCCATGCATTCCCTCAACCTCAATCATCTCGTGTACTTCCACGCGGTTGCCGAAGAGTCTTCGGTGAGCGCGGCGGCGCGGCGGCTCGACGTCACGAAGGCGACCGTCAGCGAGCAGCTGCGCGCGTTGGAGGACGGGTTGGAGGCGCGGCTCTTCGACCGGGTCGCGGGTCGGCTCGAGCTGAACGAGCAGGGCCGTGTCGCGTTTCGGCATGCCGCGACGATCGTGGAAACGGTGCGCTCGCTCTTGGACGAGCTCTCCGGTGACGAGGGCGGCTCGGTGGTCTTGCGCGTCGGCGTCGCCCGAACGGTGGCGCGGCGGGTGGCGGGCGACTTCTTCTTGCCGCTCACGCAGCTCGACGCGCGGCCGATTCTCGGCGTCGACGCGCCGGAGGTCGTGGCCGAGCGGGTGCGCCGTCGGGAGCTCGACTTCGGGTTGATCGAGCACGAGCCGCACGACGAGCGGCTCGCGTCGAAGGTGCTTCGTCGGTCGCGTTGGATCGGCGTGGCGAAGGAGCCTCGGGAGGCGGACCTTTCGACGCTGCTGCGGACCACGCCGCTGGTGCGTCATCGAAGCGGAGGCGAGGCGCAGCGGGCGATCGACGACTTGGTTCGCACGCACGTCGCGCGGCCGAACGTGGCGGCGGAGTCCGACGATCTGCCGACCGTGGTCGCGATGGTCGAGGCCGGGGTCGGGATGGCGTTCGTGCCCGAGATGGCGGTGCGGGACCTGCTCGCGTCGGGTCGCCTCGCGCGGGTGGCGGAGCTGCGCGTGAAGGCGGACCTCGTGGCGATCTCGGCCGGAGGCGAAGCGTCGGAGCTGGTGGAGCGGGCGATCGCGTCGTTGTTGGACGAGTGAGCGCCCTCAACCGTGCGATTCCATGGTCCTCGGGTCCCCAATCCCCCGCGTCGGGTCGCGATTTCGTGGAGGCGGGTTCCGGTCTCTCAGTCCGCTCGGAACACGTGCGTGAGCTGCAAGACACCGGTGCCGCTCGCGAAACTCTCCGCTCGGAGCTCCTGCATCAGACAGCCCTCGCGTCGGGTCATCGTTTCTAGGTCCGAGACCGCGCCCTGGGGTCGGAGAACGAGCTTGGCGGAGAAGGGTTGCCCCTCTGAGCAAGCCGCCGTGATGCGGGGCCCCAACTCGCGTAGCCGCGCCCGAACGGCCTCGACGCGCTCCACGAAGGGTCGGAACCCGTCGTGAGTCGAGGCGACGGGTTCGCTCGCCGTCGTGCAGACGCGGTCACGACACACGTAGCGGACGGCATGGTCACACCCGAGCGCTTCGTAGTTGTGCCCTTGGTAGCGCTGAATCGCGATCTGGTGATCGGAACACTCGAGCTCGAGCGCCGACTGCCGGCGCACTTCGTCCGACCAACCGGGATTTGCGGCTCCACAACCCGAGGCGAGGAGCACGAGCAAGAGACTTCGGAGTGTTTGCGTGGTCATTTCAATACGCTTCGCCGAGGACAATAGCCCGCGTAGCCCGTCACGACCGGTCCGTCGACCGTCTACACTCCCGACCCGCCCTCGTACTCGCGGTGGATCCAGATCTACGCGTCGTCCGAGTTGTCGCGGTAGCGCCGCCATCGCGCTCGCGGAGAGGTGGTCCTCCCCTCGGAAAAAGCCGGCCGCGCGGCGCGAGACGCGAGGCCGAGGAGCAGCGAGAGCGAGACCCCTCCGAGTCATCGCTCGAGGCTGGTTGCAGGCCCTCGTCGTCGCAAAGACATGACCCTGGCCACGAGTCGTCCACTCGCCTCCGCCCAAGCACTCGATCTAGGCTCGAAGCCATGCATCGTGCGCTTTGCGTGATCTGGATCGTCTTGGCGGGTTGCGGGGAAAGCGAGACCGCACCTGCTGTGCTCGCGCCAGAGGCGGCGGACCTCGGCGAGTCGAACGAGCCTGCGGCTCCCACCTCCGAGACGCCCCCGGAGGTCGCGCGCCCCTACGAGGACGGCGCGGACGCAGGGCCGCTCCTCGAGACCGCGCTGGCCGAGGCGCGGGCCGAGAACAAGCGTGTGCTGCTGATGTTCGGCGCCAACTGGTGTGTGTGGTGTCGGCGCCTCGAATGGGTCTTTCAGAACGACGCCGACGTCTCCACCGCGTTGCGCGAAGGATGGAAGGTCGTGCACGTCGACGTGGGCGCTGGCGACTCGGGCACCAACGCCGCGACGATCGCCCGCTACGGCAACCCCGTGCAGCACGGGCTCCCCTGTCTGGTCGTGCTCGACGCGCAGGGCCAGCCCGTGCACACGCAAGAGACGGGCTCGCTCGAGGTCGGCAACCGCCACGACCCCGCGCGGGTCGTCGCGTTTCTGAACCGGTTCCGCGCTCCGGGCTGACAACCTTCGCCGGGTTCGAGCGTTCGAGGGATTCGACGACGGACGGGTCACCTTCGGCGGCGACGCCACACACCGACGAGCACGGCGAAGCAAGCCCCTCCCGCGACGTCCGAGGAGCTCGCTCCCGGCGCCGCGCAGCCACAGCCGCGGGCGCTTTCACAGCGCGCGTCGAAGCCGCCACGTGGCTCGTGGTCGCACTCGGTGCGCAGCGCGTCCGGGCCGTAGATGCTGCAGAACGCGTCCACGTCGTCCGCTTCGAGCGAGCGCTTGTGCGTCTCGCCGTCCTCGGCGCACGCCCACATCGTCGCGTCTTCCGAGGTGGGGGTGTGGGCGATTCCGAAGAAATGCCCGAGCTCGTGGGTGACGGTGTTCTCCAAGTCGATCCGTCCATCGACGCAGCCGTCTTCGGGACACGTCGCCCACTCCCACTGCTGCTCGTTCAACGCCATGTCGGCGTCGAAGATCTCGCCTGAGCGTGTGCCGTACCACGCCGTGGTCAGTGCGAGAACGCGGGGGTCGTAGTCTCGTTCGAACCAATCGTCGAGGAAGAACATCTGATTGGCGTTTCCCTCGCCGACGAGATGCTCTTCCGTCCGGCATCTCCCGGCGCGCGGGTCGAACCGAACGTCGAAAGGAACGGTTCTTCCCCCGGGGCACGTCGTGCTCGTCCACGTGGCGAAGGAGCGCTCGAAGACGGCGCGCACCTCGTCGCTCGCCAGGTCGCGTGACCCCCTCGCGTTCAGGACCCACGAGAGGCAGGGACGCGACCACGCGAGGTAGAGGAGACGTGCGTTCGGGGGAAGGTCGGCCTCGGTGACGCAGCGTTCGAGGCACGTGTCCGAACGGGGCGGCTGGAAGTTCGCCGATTGGCACCACGCGGCGGCCGACGCCGGGGCGGCGAAGACCACGCATGCGATCAGGAGCCCACGCATGCGTCCCAGTCTTCGGTCCTCGGCGCTGCGCGCAACTCGCGTCTCGTCGCCGGGACGGGCGCGCGACCGCTCGACGTGTGGTCGGGGACGCCGGCGGCGTCGAGCGCCGTTTCGAGGCACCCACGCTGGCGCGCGGGACTTTTGAGCAGCCTGCTAGGGTCTGTGCATGCGTGCGTTCCCGAGGACGGCTGCTTGGCTCGTGGCGATCGTGGCTGCCTGTGGAGAGGAGGCGCCCTCCCCCGCCGTGGCACCAACCGTCGTGGAGGCGATTCCCGAGCCACCGAGCTCGAACGATCCGGTGCCTCGCGCGCTTCCGCGTTGCGACGCGATCGGACGAACCTCGATTCCCGAGGTCCCGAGCGCTGAGGCACGGCGTGCGAATCGCGAGGGCCTGACGGCCCACGAGCGTGGCGATCACACGGCGGCGCTCGCGCGCTTCGAACGCGCGCTCGAGCTCGCCCCCGACTACGAGAACGCGCGCTTCAACGCGGCGTGTGCGCTCGCCCGGCTCGGTCGGGTGGACGAGGCGTGGGAGCGCGTGAGGGCGCTGGCGTGCACGGACCTCCCTTCGTTCGCGCCTCGTGCGCTTCGGGATCCCGATTTGGAGGGTGTGCGCGCGGCCCACGACGTGGCCGCGTTCGTGGCGGCGGAGGCGGTGCACTACGAGGGAGCGATGCGGGAAGGCGTGCCGCTGGTCGCGTATCGAGAGGAGCCGATCGTCGATCCGGGCAACGGCGCGTACGGAGGCGCGGTCACGGCTCAGGCCGGCGTGTGGCTGCACGCAGAGCACCGCTTCGTGCCGCTCTCGCCGAACCTTCGAGTCGAGCGCGGCGAAGCGCCGACGGTGGCGCCGCTCGTGGACGTCGCGCGTGGACAGGTGGTGGTCGTGACGACGACGGGCTCGAGCGCGGAAGGGCCGGCGCCCATTCCGACGCGCGTTCGGCTCTTCGCGGCCGGGACGGGCGACGTGCTCGCGGACGCGCGCGTGGGTGGGGAGCCCTTGATGACCGACGTCGGGGTCGCGGCCGACGGAATCGTCGTGCGGGTGACGGGAGCGGACTCGGATCACGACGATCCTCCGACCACGTACCGATTCGACGCGAGTGGTCTTCGACGTGTCGCGAGCGCACCTGCGACGCCGCTCTTCGTGCGCGTCGGCCCGCTCGGGTGGTGGCTTCGCGCCGAGACGCCGTCGCTCTCGCTTCCGGCGTCGGCTCGTGTGCCGACCACGCTCGCGGGGGTGCCGATCTTCGCGCGGGGCTCGCGACGGCAACGTCTGCATCACAGCGGGTGGCTCGACGAAGCCCGTGGGCTCGGGGTGGTGCTCGCCGCCGACTGGGGTGATTGCGGGGCGCCGGACCGGTACACGCTCGAGGTCGTCGACGTCGCTGCAGGGCGATCGGTGCGGGAGATCGAGGGTCGCGGGCAGGTGCATCCGATGCTCGGGCGGGACGGCGCGCTCTACCTGCAGGTCGGGGACGAGCTGCGCCGCTTCGCGGATCCGCGCGTCGACGTCTCGGAGCCGTTGCCCGCGGGGCTCGGCATCACGTCGCGGCCGATCGATTCGAATCCGTACTGCTGATCAACCGCTGTGGAGGCACACGAGGCAGTCGAGGGTCGAGAGCCGTAGGGCGCTTCCGACGCAGACGCCGACGACGCACCACCACGCGCGTCGGGCGGTGAGCGTGGCGGCCACGACGGCGCCCGCGCCGTAGACCGCTCCGAGGATCGGCCCCGCGTCGAGGTGCGCGTTCGCGGTCTGCTGCGCGTAGGGGAGCACGACGAACGCGGTGAACGCCGCGAGCATGGCGGTCACGAGCGCGGGAGCGTGGACGTTGCGGGGCATGCCGCGCGAACACGCGTTCGGGCTCGAAGGCTTCCCAGGCGGACCTCGACCGAGAGGCGGTCGTGGGTGTGCTGGTTCGAGGTGGGCGTCGTGGGGTCCGCTCCCACCGCATCCGCGGCTCCGATCACCCCGCCGTCGGAGCGTCGTCGGGACCGAATCCCCACGCACGGAGCGCGGCGTCGGCTTCGTCGGAGAGCAACAACCCGAGATCCGGAGGGACCTCACGCGCGGCGAGCTCGGTACGCAACGTCGCGATCGCCTGGGCGCGCCGAGCGTCCTTCTCTCGACGGGCGGCGTGGGAGAGCCGAGGCTCCAGCCAGGCGTCGATGTCCGCCGCGAGCGCGGCGTGGTCGGCTTCTTCGGCGGCGAGGGGCGCCATCACCGCACGCAGCGTTCGGTCGGGCGCACGCTTCGCTTGAAGCGCGGCCTCCTTCGCCGCGAAGGTCTCCACGACGCAGCCTTCGACGACGTTGCGCCAGGCGAGCTCCTCGAGGGTCGGGAGCACGGCGCGCTCGACCTCGACGAAGACGCGCTCGGAGTGTCCCGACCAGGTGGCCGCGAGCGCGGTCATGGCGCGTGCGTGGTTCACCTCGTCGAGTCGGGCCCGGTGGGCGGCGGCGCACAACGCCGGAGGGGCACCGTGATGGAGCAACGCACGGCGGAGCTCGTCGAACGCGACGACCGACGAGGCTTCGCCGACGGCGGCTTCGAGGGCCCACGCGACGTTCGGCGGCGCGTCGGCGCGAAGATGGGCGATCGTGGCGCCCATCTTGGGCCGGCCGACAGCCTGGCATTGGGTCTCGATGCGGTAACAACGCACGTGCGTTTCGTCGAGGGCGCTGCAGGAGTCCTCGCCGCAGAGCGCGGCGCAATCGAGCTGCACGCCGGTCGTCGTGGCGACTTCGACCACGGACGTCTCGCGCGGCATGGCGTGACAGGCGCCGCCCTGTCGCCATCCGCAGCCGAGCAACCAAGGGGCTGCCGCGACCGGGACGACGAGCGGGAGGCCGAGCGCGAGCTTCACGAGAGGACGTGCCATGGCATCTCCAACGGTCGAGCTCTCCCGAGCTTACAGGGCGACCACGTGACCGATGCTGCCTTGCGACGCTCGTGGTGCGGAATCAGTCGGCGCAGCGCACGGTGACTCGAGCGATGCCGACCGGCGGCTCGGAGAGCGTCGCCGCGAACGCGTCGGCGTCTTCGCGGGTGTCGAAGGTCACGGAGACGGCGTGGGCTTCGGGGGCGGCGCCGAGAGCTTCCGCGGCGCCTTCGTCGCAGCCCAGCTCGCCGACCGAGACGTGCAGGGCCTGCTCCCGCAACGGCGCGGCCGCTTCTTCGAGCGCGGCGGCGCCGGGGTCGGCCACGACGACGTAGACGGCGAAGACCTCGGCGCCGTGCGTGGGTGCGGCGGACTCTCCGCCGGAGGTGTGCGTGGGCGGTTCTTCCGGAGCGGGCGAGCCGCAGCCGAGGAGCCACACGAGGGATACACGCGCCAGGCATCGAACCGTCATGCGCGGGAGACTACCTCGGAAGTGGGATCTCCCGATTGGTCTTGCGAGGACGTACGTGTCGGGCGCTTCTCGAGTTGGTGCGGTGCCGAAGATGCGGTGCATCCGCGGCTCATCACCGAGAACGCGTGCGTCGCGATCACGCGGCGGACGAGCTTTGGCAAGGGCTCCTCTTTCCTTGGGCGGGTCAGGGGATGTGGTCGAACGTGGTGCGGCGGCGGCGTGGTCGCGCTCGGGCACGACGACGGTCCCCGAAGCCCTCGGGACTCGCCGCACTCCTCGGGCCGTTGTCACCAACGAACGTCACGCGGCGCGAGCTCCGCGACCAGCGACCGACGCCGGGGAGAAGGGGCGCGCCGTCGTGCTTCGCACGCGTGAGCGATTGGAGCACGACGGCGTCGGCGGCGTCGTCGGAACAACGACCCACCCGAGTGACTTCAGACCGCCTGAAAAGGCGTCGCGCGGCCCGGAACCAGCCCGAGCCGCGCGTCGGTGTATCCGGCGTTCGACGGAGTTTCGAACCCGACGCGAGAATCCGCGCTCAGCGGACCGCGCGCGGCGCACGACGCGAGTGACACCGACCACGCGGAACGCCGGTTGGAAACGGGGAGTCGCCACGTACCTCGTACCGGAGTCGGTGGGATGCGGCGCGGCCCGCCGGTGGTGCGTGGCGGGCACAGCGTGAGGCTTTCACCACATCCAAGGATCGCTTGGGGCCCATCGCTGCGACCCACCCGCCGCATTTGCGCCATTTGCGTCTGCTGCGGGACCGGCACACCGGGTGCTAAGGCGCCGGAACATGAACCACAGATCATCCATCAGTCTCTCTGCTCTCCTCTGCACGCTGCTCTTCGTCGGCTGCGGTTCTTCGACTCCCAGCGTCGAGGAGTCGGCGGCCCTTTTCTGCGAGGGCGACTCGGCCCGCGCCGAACGCTGCGGGGACGGCGCTTTCGGGCCCGACGACCTCGCCGAATGCGAGGCCGAGATGACGGTGTTCTTCCGGTCGGCGCGGGAGGACGCGCACGACGCGATCACCGACTGCAACTCTTCGCGCGCATGCGACGAGAGCGACGACCGCTGCTTCTCGGCGGCGGGCCTCGGCCTCACGCCGAGCTCGACGGCGACCGAGTATCAGACGGCGTGCCTCGCTTACCGCGAGACATGCGACGGCATGGGTGAGGGCATCATCGACGACTACTGCTTCGCCGACATCCTCGACGATTCGGTCCTCACCCAGATGCGCTCCTGCCTGAGCGGCGCCTGCTCCGACTTCCACGACTGTGTGGAAACGGCCGCCGGCTTTTGATCGCCTCTGCTCGCGGCGGACCTTTCGCGCGCCGAGCTCGGTCCTCGACTCTCACACGGAGTTCACCGTGATCGATTCGGTGGGACGGCTCTTCGGCGTACGGGCGGGGCTCGTGAGGGACAAGACGTCGGTGCTCGAGGGCCGGTGACAGCACACGCGAAGGTGGCGAGATCTGACCACCGGGCGCGAGTCCGGGGTGGCGGCCGCCACCTCTTCGCCGCCAATCCGCCGCCACCTCGCTCGTAGGTGCGCGAAATCGTTCGCGCGCGCGCCGGTACGAAAGGTGGAGTGGGTGGGCGCGGTGCATCCGCGGCTCATCACCGAGAACGCGTGCGTCGCGATCACGCGGCGGACGAGCTTTCGTAAGGGCTTCCTCTTTCCTTGGGCGGGGTCGGGGGATGCGGTCGAGCGAGGTGCGGCGGCGGCGTGGTCGCGCTCGGACGCGACGACGGCGCGATGGGATGCGGTCGGTCAGCTCTTCGCGTACTCGGCGGGCCTCGCGCAGCGCGCGACCGGTCTCGATTGGCACCAGCTCGTGCTCGTCGGCACGCACCATCACAGCCAAGCCACGCCGCGCGATCGGGAGCTCGCGGAGAGCACGCGGGTGCTGCATCGAACGATGGCGTGCGCGATCAACGCGCAGCTACGGATGCGCGGCTTCGACGCGCCGGGTTCGGTCTGGGACAAACGGCAGACGCATTGGACGACGCTCGTCGACGTGGAGGCGGTCGGGTCGCGGCTCCTCTACGACCACCTCAACTGCGTGCGGGCGGGTTGGGTCGAGCATCCGCTCGACGTGCCCATGGGACATCACCTCGGCTTCGAGCTGTGGAAGGCGGGTGGCGTCGCGGTGCCCAAGCCGGACAACCCGTATTTCTCGAAGCGGATGCCGAAGGAGATCGAGCTTCGGCTCACGCCGCCGATCCCGCTGGTGCGGAAGTTTGGGCGCGATGTCGACGCGATGGTGGCGTGGCTCTCCGAGCTGCGCGAAGTGCGTCGGAAGGTGCTCATGGCGGCGCGTGTCGGGCTCGTGCGTGGCGTCGCGAAGATGCGGCGCGTGCATCCGTGGGACGAGCCCGACACGGACAAGGAGACCATTGGTCGGCGCGTGAAGATCTTCGGCGTCGGTCAGGGTGGACCCGAAGGGGAGCAGACGCGACGCGCGTGCGAGCGCGACGTTCGCGGTCATCGAGAAGGCCACGCGGCTCGCGTCGTGGCGTGGAAAGACGGCGACCACACGAGTCCCTTTCCTGCGGGCACGTTGCTCGGGCACACGTTCCTCGGGATGCCGCTCGCGCCCGCGTCGTCGGATGCGGTGCTCGGCACGCGTCACCCGTCGCGCGAGGAAGTCGAAGCCGAGTTGGCCGCGGAGTGGGCGGCGCGGGAGCGCGAGGAAGAAGAGAACCGTGCGCGTCGACGTGTGCGGGCGGAACGCCGTGCCCGCGCTGCACGAATCGCCGAAGACGACGCGTTCGAGCGTGAGCTCGAGGCGTTGCAGCAACGCGTGCGTGTGATGGACCCCAACCGAAAGGCCTCGGGGATGGGAGCGCTCCTCGAGCCACTCGCTCCGTCGAACGTCACGCGGCGCGAGCTCGGCGACGCACGACCCGACGTGGGGGAGAAGGGGCGCGCCATCGTGCTTCGCACCCGTGAGCGACCGAAGCCGCGTCGGCGTCGGCGGCGTCGTCGGAACAACGACCCACCCGAGTGACTTCAGACCGCCTGAAAAGGCGTCGCGCGGCCCGGAACCAGCCCGAGCCGCGCGTCGGTGTGTCCGTCGTTCGGGCGGGTTTCGAGGGTGGCGAGAGAATCCGTTCTGAGCGGACCGCCTCCCGCGCGAGAGGTGGTTGACCTCTCACCGACCACGGCGGAACGCCGGTGTGAAACCGGGAGTCGCCACGTACCTCGTACCGTAGTCGTCAGGGGAGCAGACGCGGCGCGCCTGCGAGCGCGACGTTCGCGGTCATCGAGAAGGCCACGCGGCTCGCGTCGTGGCGTGGAAAGACGGCGACCACACGAGCCCCTTTCCGGCGGGCACGTTGCTCGGACACACGTTCCTCGGGATGCCGCTCGCGCCCGCGTC
Organism: Sandaracinus sp.; assembly: GCA_020633125.1. GTDB lineage: Bacteria > Myxococcota_A > Polyangia > Polyangiales > Houyiibacteriaceae > JACKEH01. Next base: position 86,672 of record JACKEH010000003.1, read on the forward strand.
GTCGGATGCGGTGCTCGGCACGCGTCACCCGTCGCGCGAGGAAGTCGAAGCCGAGTTGGCCGCGGAGTGGGCGGCGCGGGAGCGCGAGGAAGAAGAGAACCGTGCGCGTCGACGTGTGCGCAACGAACGCCGTGCCCGCGCTGCACGAATCGCCGAAGACGAAGCTTTCGAGCGTGAGCTCGAGGCGTTGCAGCAACGCGTGCGTGTGATGGACCCCAACCGAAAGGCCTCGGGGATGGGAGCGCTCCTCGAGCCACTCGCTCCGTCGAACGTCACGCGGCGCGAGCTCGGCGACGCACGACCCGACGTGGGGGAGAAGGGGCGCGCCGTCGTGCTTCGCACCCGTGAGCGACCGAAGCCGCGTCGGCGTCGGCGGCGTCGTCGGAACAACGACCCACCCGAGTGACTTCAGACCGCCTGAAAAGGCGTCGCGCGGCCCGGAACCAGCCCGAGCCGCGCGTCGGTGTGTCCGTCGTTCGGGCGGGTTTCGAGGGTGGCGAGAGAATCCGTTCTGAGCGGACCGCCTGCCGCGCGAGACGTGGTTGACCTCTCACCGACCACGGCGGAACGCCGGTGTGAAACCGGGAGTCGCCACGTACCTCGTACCGTAGTCGTCCGCGAGGACACGTACCTCGTACCGTAGTCGTGCCGGAACAACGACCCACCCGAGTGACTTCAGACCGCCTGAAAAGGCGTCGCGCGGCCCGGAACCTGCCCGAGCCGCGCGTCGGTGTGTCCGTCGTTCGGGCGGGTTTCGAGGGTGGCGAGAGAATCCGTTCTGAGCGGACCGCCCGCCGTGCGAGACGTGGTTGACCTCTCACCGACCTCGGCGGAACGCCGGTGTGAAACCGGGAGTCGCCACGTACCTCGTACCGTAGTCGTGTCGGGTTCCGTTTGGGACAAACGGCAGACGCATTGGAAGACCCTCGTCGACGTCGAGGCGGTCGGGTCGCGGCTCGTGTACGACCACCTCAACTGCGTCGGGGCGGGGTGGGTGGAGCATCCGCTCGACGTGCCGATGGGGCATCACCTCGGCTTCGAGCTCTGGAAGGCGGGCGGGGTCGCGGTGCCGAAGCCCGACAATCCGTATTTCTCGAAGCGCATGCCCAAGGAGATCGAGCTTCGGCTCACGCCGCCCATTCCGCTGGTGCGGAAGTTCGGGGGCGACGTCGACGCCATGGTCGGGTGGCTCTCCGAGGTGCGTGACGCGCGGTTGAAGGTGCTGGCCGCGGCGCGTGTGGGGCCCGTGCGTGGCGTCGCGAAGATGCGGCGCGTGCATCCGTGGGACGAGCCCGACACCGACAAGGAGACCATCGGGCGGCGCGTGAAGGTGTTCGGGGTCGGACAGGGCGGGCCCGAAGGGGAGCAGACGCGACGGGCCTGCGAGCGCGACGTTCGCGGTCATCGTGAAGGGCACGCGGCTCGCGTCGTGGCGTGGAAGGACGGCGACCACACGAGCCCTTTCCCTCCGGGCACGTTGCTCGGGCACACGTACCTCGGCATGCCGCTCGCGGCGGCGTCGTCGGATGCGGTGCTCGGGACGCGGCATCCTTCGCGAGAGGAAGTCGAAGCGGAGCTCGCCGCGGAGTGGGCCGCGCGGGAGCGCGAGGAAGAGACGCGTCGTACGCGTGGACGCATCCGCGCCGAACGCCGAGAGCGCGCCGCGCGAGTCGCCGATGACGAAGCGTTCTCGCGCGAGCTCGAGGCGCTGCAACAACGCGTGCGTGTGATGGACCCGACGCGAAAGCGCTCGGGCCTCACGGGACTCCTCGAGCCACTCACACCCTCGAAGGTCGTGCGCCGAGAGCTCGGCGACCAACGACCCGACGTCGAAGAAAAGGGGCGCGCCGTCGTGCTTCGCACGCGTGAGCGCCAAGCGTCGCGGCCGCGTCGTCGGCGCCGTCGGAACAACGACCCACCCGAGTGACCTCAGACCGCCTGAGAAGGCGTCGCGCGGCACGGAACCAGCCCGAGCCGCGCGTCGGTGTATCCGTCGTTTGGTCGGGTTTCGAGGGTGCCGAGAGAATCCGTTCTCAGCGGACCGCACGCGGCGCGAGACTCGACTGACACCTCACCGACCACGGCGGAACGCCGGGGTGAACCCGGGAGTCGCCACGTACCTCGTACCGTAGTCGTTCGCGCGGCGCGAGACTCGACTGACACCTCACCGACCACGGCGGAACGCCGGGGTGAACCCGGGAGTCGCCACCTACCTCGTACCGTAGTCGTGTGACGTGCGTGCCGCGTACCTAGTACGGTAGTCGTGACCGAGCCGCGTATCTGTCTTGCGATCTACTGTGCGTCGGTTCAGCATTCGCAGGCTCTCGAGGGACAACCATGAACTTCATCGCGAACGAGACGCCTGAGAAACTCCGCGGCGGTTACTACACCGACCCGGCTATCGCAAGCTACCTAGCCCGTTGGGCCCTGGCCAAGCCTGCGGCGCACGTCCTGGAGCCTAGCTGCGGCGACGGGGCGTTCCTCACAGCACTCGGATCGCTCCGTTCAGACCGATTGAAGTCACTCACGGCTTGCGAACTCGTGCCCGCGGAGGCCGCAAAGGCGCGCGAGCGACTACCCAAACGTCGTGGTTGTTCTACCGAGGTGATCTGCGACGATTTTCTTCGCTGGGCACAAGACGGCCCTGGAATGGTCCCTCGCTTCGACGCGATTGTCGGCAATCCCCCGTTTATCCGCTATCAGTACCTCACGCCAGAATCCCAGCATCGTGCGGCGGCTATCTTCGCCACACTAGATCTGCCCTTCACGAAACACACAAACGCTTGGGTGCCTTTCGTGTTGGCTTCACTTTCGCTTCTACGGCCCGGCGGCCGCTTGGCGATGGTGGTTCCCTCCGAGCTGCTACACGTTCTGCATGCGCAGGCGGTCCGAACACACCTCCTTCGGACGTGTTCACGAGTGGTCGTCCTTGACCCCGAAGACATCTGGTTTCGCGGCACCCTTCAGGGCGTTGTATTGCTCCTCGCCGAGCGCGCTCTCACTCCATCGTCCGCGGACGTCGCCGTGGTTCGGATACAGGGGAGTCCTTCAAATCTCCCCGAACCAGAAGCACTGTTCGCAAACACACCCGTCGTTCCAGGCAAGACTTTGGAACGAAAGTGGACACTCGCTCTTCTCGATGACCACGAACGAACGCTTCTAGACGATTTGTCAAATCGCCGGGGATTCTCTCGATTTGGCCAAGTCGCGAACGCATCGGTAGGAATCGTTACCGGAGCAAATCAATTCTTCCTTGTACCAGATGCAACAGTCGAAGAATTTGGTCTTGAGCAATTCGCGCACGCGATGTTCGGGCGCAGCGACCACGTTGACGGTGTTATCTATGACACCGCCCAACATGAACGGAATCGTCGCTCGGGTCGACCAACAAACTTCCTGTGGTTTAGCGACGAGGATACAAAGAAGACACTGCCATCCGGTGCACTTCGATATATTGAGCGAGGTGAAGTCGACCAACTTCACACCCGGTTCAAGTGTCGAATCAGGTCTCCCTGGTACGCAGTCCCTTCGGTGTTCACAGCCCCAGTTGGGATGCTCAAGCGGTCGCACGATTTTCCTCGACTTGTTCTCAATAAGGTTGGCGCATTCACTACCGACACCGCGTACAGAGTGACACCTAAGAATGGAATCTCAGCCGGCGCGCTAGTCCACACGTTTGTTAACAGTCTCACTGCGCTTTCCGCAGAACTTGAAGGGCGCCACTATGGGGGAGGCGTGCTGGAACTCGTTCCCTCAGAGATCGCACGTTTGGTGCTCCCACCCGTGGCAGGAAATGGACGTGAACTCAAAGCTCTCAACAGCGAGATGTCAGAGCGAACGCTGTCAGCAGAGGCCTTGCTTGCCCGTGGAGACGCACGAGTCCTCGCAGAGATACTCCGCCCATCCGAGCGAGAAGCGTTGGCCGGGGCTTGGACGAGACTACGTCGACGGCGACAAAGGGTAGCTGGTCAACACGAGCCGGATGAAACGGTACGATCACACGATCTCGAGCGCAAAGTCGGACCTTCCACCAGGCGGAAGCGAGTACAGCCTCAACTCTCTCTTGGTTACGTCGACTTGGGTGCGGAGCACGGCGGTGAATGAACCCCAGCGAAGGCCGGTGGTATAGTTCTGTTGTCCCGCATGTCCATCTGGTCGATGGCTTAAGGTCAGCGAGTGGATCCCGTATTGGTGACCCAGAATCGCAACCTGGAAGTTGCCCGATGCTTCCTCATGACCGTCGGACTGTGTCGACCAGATAAGGTTGCCGAACACTTGGTAGCGGAAGAACTTCGTTTGGTCGATCGGGTAGCCCGCCTTCATCAGGCGAAGATCACCAGTGGGGTGACCGGTCTGCCTTTGAGCGTCGGTTCGTGAGAGAGTCTTCTTCCAGACCGGTACAGGAGGAATTGCCGTTAGCGGCGCTGGGCTGGATGGTTGCGCCACGACGCCCGGCAGTTGACGGGGAACAGTTTGGCTACCTGAGCTAGTTGTATCTGAGGAGAAGTAGACCGGGACTTTGAGACTCTCTCCACTGAACATTGCGAGCGCAGCCGCAACTTCCGGTGTTGGTGTATTCGCGGACGTTGGGTCGGTTGAAAGCGCGCTCTTGGTTGACGAAGAACGAAGTAGGTGTCGAAGCGTATCGAGGTTGGCAGACGTGACTCTGCGAGCGAACCCCTTTCCCGAACCGCTATCATTTGTCATGGTTCACTCCAGTTCTCAATGAAGCAACGATTCAGCTCTTCGAACTGCTTCAGTTCATCGTCTCGGTTGAGGTCGAGGGGCACGATTGCGTTCGCTTCGACGTTGTTGATCTGGCCTGATCGAGTCCAGTTGGACGAGCCGATGATGGCAAGAGCCTTCTTGCTCGTAAGGTTGTCAAACAGATAGACTTTGGGATGGAAGACTCGGCCTTGCTCGTGGTAGAGGAAGAGTTTCGCATTTGGGAAAGACTCTAGCCTGTCCAGGAGTTGCCTGACGGCTAGTTCATCTGAACCCTGGGCGTCTTCACCGAAAGAGTCCGCTCCGAAGGTGATTCCGATTTCACCCTGAGATTTCGCGAAATCGTAGAGGGCTTCCAATAGTTCACGCGTGTTCGCAGACGCGCGAGCGAAGGCGACGGCGGCACGGAAGCGGGTCCATGAATTGGACCTAAACTCCTCAATGAGGACGTGGGTGAGCGATCGCTTTCGTACACTCGCGTACGGTAAGACGAGTAGTTCCGCGCGGCGTTCTTCTGACATCTGGCGATCTCTACCAGATCGCTGCGTCGGATTGCCAGCTGGCGAGGGCAAAGAAAGGGGAGCAGCCATCCGGCTACTCCCCTTTCTTCAATCACCTCACCCAAATGGGTGACACCTCAAACGTCCGGCGAAACTTCCACGCTCTTCTTCGCAACCTTCTTCGCCGCGGCCCCATCCGAGTCCGAACCGGCCTTCGCAGCCGCCGATTTCGCAGGCTTTTTCGCCGCGCTCTTCTTGGCGGCCGCCTTCTTCGCAGGCTTCTTCGCCGCGCTCTTCTTGGCCGCCGCCTTCTTCGGCTTCTCCCCATCCGAGGCAGCCTTCGTCGAAGCACTCTTCTTCGCAGCCGCCGCCTTCTTCGGCGCCGCCTTCTTCTTCTTCGCCGCCTTCTTCGGGTTCGTCGCCTCCCGCTCCCGCCGAAGCACCAGCAACTCGTACGCCCGCTCCGGCGTAATCGTCCCAGCGTCATCCCCCGTCCGCAGCGAAGCGTTCGTCTCGCCATCCGTGACGTAGGGCCCAAAGCGACCCTGCTTCAGCACGACCTTCCCGCCGCTCACGGGGTCGTTCCCGAGCTCGCGCAGCGGCGGCGCGTCCGCGCCCCGCTGCTGGCGGCCCTTCTTCGGCTGCGCCAACACGTGCAGCGCCTCCGGCAAGGTGATCGAGAAGATCTGCGCCTCGGTCTCGAGGCTGCGGTTCTCCTTGCCCTTCGTGAGGTACGGACCGTAGCGGCCGTTCGCCGCGAACACGGTCTCGCCGTCCTCGGCCACGCCGACCTCGCGCGGGAGCGCGAGGATCTGGAGCGCCTGCGCCAAGGTCACCGTCTCGGGCGACATCGACTTGAAGAGCGACGCGGTCTTGGGCTTGTCCTTCTTGCCCTGGGGCTCGCCGAGCTGAACGTACGCGCCGAAGCGGCCGTTCTTGAGCACCACCGGCAGCTCGGTCTCGGGGTCCGTGCCCAAGGTCCGATCGCCGCTCGGCGCCGCGAGGAGCTCGCTGGCCTTGGCGACCGTGAGCTCGTCGGGCGGCAGGTCGTCCGGGACGCTGGCGGTGTCGCCCGTGGGCTCGCCGTCCGGCCCGAGGACCTGGAGGTAGGGGCCGTATTGGCCGATGCGCAGGACGATCGCGCGCCCCTGGTCGTCGGTGCCGACCGGGAAGGTCTCGAGGCGCTTGATCTCGTCGAGGTCGATGTTCGCGAGCTTCTCTTCGACGAGCTTCTCGAGGCCGGCGACCTCCCCGCCGCCACGGAAGAAACGCTCGAGGTAACGCGTGCGCTTCTCTTGGCCGTTCGCGATGGAGTCGAGGTCGTCCTCCATGCGCGCGGTGAACTGGTAGTCGACCAGATGCGGGAAGTGCTCTTCGAGCAGACGCACGACCTGGAAGGCCTTGAAGCTCGGAATGAGCGAGCCGCTGCCGCGCTGCTTCCAGACGTACCCGCGATCCTCGATCACGGTCATGATCGAGGCGTAGGTCGAGGGACGACCGACGCCGAGGCGCTCGAGCTCTTTGACCAACGACGCTTCGGTGAAACGCGCGGGCGGCTTGGTCTCGTGGCCGATGGCGTCGAACTTGCGGCCGGAGAGCTTCTTGCCCTCGACGAGGCCGTCGGGGAGGTGCGTCTCCTTGCTCTCGAGCTCGGCCTCGGGGTCGTCGCTGCCTTCGACGTAGACCTTGAGGAAACCCGGGAAGGTGATGCTGTTGCCGCGCGCGACGAAGGTGACGTCGTCCTTCGCGGTGCTCGTGCCTTCGATGGTGACCACGAGGCTCTCGCCGCGGAGGTCGGCCATCTGCGAGGCCACGGTGCGCTGCCAGATGAGCTCGTAGAGCTTGAGCTCGGAGTCGTTGAGCTCGCGGCTGAGCTCCTTGGGCGTCTTGAACTCGTCGCCCGCGGGACGGATGGCCTCGTGAGCCTCCTGCGCGTTCTTGACGTTGTTCTTGTAGAGACGCGGCTGCGGCGGGAGGTCGGCCGCGGTGTAGAGCTGGGCGATCTGCTTGCGCGCCGCGGCGATCGCGGTGTCCGAGAGCGAGGTGCTGTCGGTACGCATGTAGGTGATGAAGCCGTTTTCGTAGAGGCGCTGCGCGGTGCGCATCGTCTGCTGCGCGCCCCAACGGAGCTTGCGGCCCGCCTCCTGCTGCAGCGTGGAGGTGGTGAAGGGCGCGGCGGGGCGGCGGGTGTAGGGCTTGCGCTCGACCTTCGAGACGGCGAAGCCCTGGCCCTTGAGCGCGGCGGCGAGCGCGTTGGCGGCGCTCTGGTCGAGGACGACGACGTCGCGCTTGGTGGCGAGCTTGCCGTCTTGGCCGAAGTCGCGGCCCTCGGCGACGCTCTTGCCGTTGACCTTGGTGAGCTGCGCGGTGACGTCGGGCTCGCCGAACAAGCCGGTGAGGTCCCAATAGCTCGCGGAGCGGAAGGCCTGACGCTCGCGCTCACGCTCGACGACGATGCGCGTGGCGACCGACTGCACGCGGCCGGCGCTCTTTCCACGACCCTTGCGGCGGGTCATGTCGCTCATCGCGAAGCCGTAGAGGCGGTCGAGGACGCGGCGCGCTTCCTGGGCGTCCACGAGGTGCTCGTCGACGTCCCGCACGTGGTCGAGGGCCTCCACGATCGCCTTCTTGGTGATCTCGTGGAAGACCATGCGCTTGACGGGGACCTTCGGCTTGAGGACCTCGAGCAGATGCCACGCGATGGACTCTCCCTCGCGATCCTCATCTGTCGCGAGCAGGAGCTGGTCGACGTCCTTCAGCTCGCGCTTGAGGTGCGCGATGTGCTGCTTGCGGTCGGGCGAGACGACGTAGAGGGGCTTGAAGTCGTCTTCGACGTCGACGGCGTACGTCTTGATGTAGTCGCTCTTCTCGCGCTCTTCCTTGGAGAGCTCGGAGGGGCGGGCCAGGTCGCGGACGTGGCCGATGGACGACTCGACGATGTAGTCGTTGCCCAAGTACTTCGCGATGGTCTTGGCCTTCGCGGGGGACTCGACGATGACGAGGGAGCGGGTCACGGGGGTCTCTCGTGGGGTTGGAGGCGGGGCGCCGCCAGGGGGCACGTCGACGGTCGGGACCGGCGATCGGAAGGCCCTTGAAGCCGACGCCGGGCGCGTCGTCAAGCCGCTGCGAACGAGCGGCATGGAAAGTCGGCGTCCGGGCGGGGCCTCGGGGCCGAAAGTTGGCGCGTGATTTTGTCGAATGATTTCGAGTGTTTGAAACTTGGACTCGGAGGGCTTCCGGTGGGGCTTCCGCGGCGGTGACGTTTTTTTCGGGCGGGATCGGACCTTTGGGGGTCGGACGGGGGTTCGGGGGTGATACCGGCGGGGGCGGCGGGCACCTTACTTATCCGTCGCGGGAGTGACTTCGGGCCCCGCCCTGCCCTGCCCGTGCCCTGCCCGTGCCCGTGCCCGGGTGGCTGCCGGACTCGTGGGCGGGACTCCGTGGGCCGGGATGCCCTTCCGGCGTTGGCGAGCCTCTCTTTCTGGGTTCGACACTTCGATCGGGCACGGGCAACGCAGCGCACCCACCGCACTGCACCGGCATGGCACCGCCCGGCCGGGCACGGGCACCGACACGGCACCGCACTGCACCGGCGTGGCCACCGCTCGGCGTGGCCACTGGATGGGCACGGGGCACCGGCATGCTCGACGGCTGGCGGATCCGCCAAACCCTGGAGGATCCGCCGATCGCGTCGGCTCGTTCGTCCAATGGTTGGGTCAGGGCCGATTCTTCTAGTTTGACGGTGTGAAGATCACCGCCCTCTTTGCGCTCCTGCTCCTCTCGGCTTGCAGCCTCGTGCTGGACTTCGACTCGCTCGAAGGGGGGGATGGGGGCGTGGCGCGGGATGCGTCGGAGGATGCACGGCCAGTGGATGGCGCGGCGGACGCGGACGGTCGCGACGGTGGCTCGGATGGAGGCGACCTCGACGGGGGCGACCTCGACGGGGGCGACCTCGACGGCGGCGTGGACTCGGGGCCCGTGTTCTGCGCGAACGACGACGAATGCGACGACGGCGCGTTCTGCAACGGGGAAGAGACGTGCGATCCCTCGGACGGCACGGCCGATTCGTTCGGCTGCGTGGCGGGTGATCGGCCCTGCGACGACCTCTGCGACGACGACGCGGACGCCTGCGTGATGACCTGTCCGGGCGGCGGGGTGCCCGTGCTCGGAACCTGCCGCGCGACGTGCGAGACCGCGGCCACGTGCGGGCTCGGCGAGGTGTGCATCGAAGGCGCGTGCCTTCCTTCCGCCGAGGCGTGTGGCGCGTGCGTGGGCGGTGCGTGTGCGGCGGGCACGGTGTGTCGGCCGAGCCTCGGGCCCTGCGACGTGCCCGACGTCTGCAACGGCACGAGCACGACCTGCGAGGACGGCAAACGGGGCGCGGAGACGGTGTGCCGCGCGTCGTCGGCGGCCTGCGACGCGCCCGAGGCCTGCGACGGAGTGTCGCCGCTCTGCCCGGACGACCGCGCGCGCCCGGCGGGGACGACGTGCCGACCGGCGGCGGGGCCCTGCGACGTGGCGGACGTGTGCAACGGCACCGCGCTGACCTGTCCGACCGACGGCTTCGCACCGGCGACGACGGTTTGCCGCGCGGCGATGGGCACGTGCGACGTGGCGGAGCGCTGCACGGGCGCGAGCGCGGCGTGCCCGGCGGACGCGTTGGCGACGATCGGGACCACGTGCCGTGCGTCGGCGGGGGCGTGCGATTTGGCGGAGGTCTGCTCGGGGGCTTCGGCGGATTGCCCGAGCGACACGGTGCGGGCGGCGGGCTTCGTGTGCCGCGGGACGGCGGGCGTGTGCGACGTGGAGGAGACCTGCAACGGCACGTCGGGCGTGTGTCCGGCGGACGGGTTTCGCCCGTCGACCACGGTCTGCCGCGCGGGCTCGGGGGACGTGTGCGATCCGGACGAGCGCTGCACGGGCGTGAGCGCGGGGTGCCCGACGAACATGGTCGCGCCTTCGAGCTTCGTGTGCCGTGCGGGGGCGAACGCGTGCGACCCGGAGGAGCGCTGCACGGGGACCGCGGGGGCGACGTGCCCGGCGGACGTGGACGCGCTCTCGTGCCCCGGGGCGACGTCGTGCGTGGGCGGCGTGTGTCGGTTGCCGGAGGGGCGGCCGATCGTGTTCGTGTCGAGCAACACGCGGCGCAACGACACGAGCCTCGCGGGGACGGACGCGATGTGCCAGGCGCGCGCGACGGCGGCGCATCTCGGGGGGCGCTACGTGGCGATCATGAGCGATGCGTCGACGAACGCGATCGATCGGGTGGTCGACCGCGCGTACTTCCGGGTGGACGACGTGAAGGTGGTCGACAGCCGGGCGGACATGTTCGACAGCTCGGTGGACGCGACGATCTCGGTCGACGAGAACGGCTCGACGATCACGGTGTTTCCGAGTGTCGCGACGGGGACGTTGCCGGATGGGACGGTGTCGTCGCGGAACTGCCTGAACTGGACGTCGGTGGACAACGTGAACTCGCCGGACTTCGGCCAGGTGACGCGCTCGGACGGCGGCTGGGTCTACACGGGCGGCACCGGCGGGTGCGGCGGGCAGCTTCGCTACTACTGCATCCAGGCGGATTGAGGCGCTCGGAGGCGGCGGAGCGGCGCCTCGGCTCAGGTCAAAGGAGCGAGCGCGCGGAAGAGCACCACCCCGTGGGCGGTCAGATGAAAGGGGCTGTAGCCGGCGGCGTAGAGCTCGAGCAGCGGCACGAAGGGGTTGTCGGAGAGTGGACACCCGGGCTCGGCGAGCTGCCATTCGAGGGCTTCGAAGAGGTCGAGATCGCAGTAGCCCTTGAAGAAACGAAGGGCTTCGGCGGGCCAATCGACACGGGGAAGCGGCACGTTCCAGACCCCGACGCTCCCGTCGACCGCGGGGAAGACCGTGAAGAGGCAATCCCGGGCACCCGGCGGGCCGACGAGTGGACCTTCGAGGGGTCGGCTCCATCCGTGCGCGTCGGAGTGGCGTTGGGTCAGCGGCTTGAGGACGGCGTATTTCCAATCCCACCCGCGAGGCGCGTGGTTCCGTACGACGTCGACCCACGTGGAGAACTCGCGGAGGCCTCCGGTGGCGTGCTCGATTTCGAGACGGGGGGCGAAGAGATCGGGCGCGAAGGCGCGCGCGAGCGTGTGGTAGCGGAGGAAGAGCGCGTGGGCGTCGGCTTCGGAGAGGGACGCAGGGGCGTACCAATCGATCGCGACGTAGGCGGTGAGCAAGCGACGCACGGCGTCGGTCGCCGGACCGGCTTCGTAGAGCGACGGGTCGAGGGGCGCGCGTGACTTCATCGGTGGAGCGCTTCGGTGCGCGGCTCGGTGGGCAGCCAGGGGCCCAGCGGATGCACCCGACCGTCGGCGCCGACCCGGACGATCGTGACACCCTCTTGGTCGGGCGCGATGCCGACGCCCGAGATCCACGAACCGACGATCGGTCCATCCTTCGTGGCGCCGAGGACGAAGACACGTCCCGCGGGGACGAGGCGGGTCACCGAGGTCGTGAGCGCGCCGATCGCGTCCAGGAAGCTGGGGCTCGGCCCGGCGAGGCTTCGTGCGAGCGTGAGGATGCGCGCGTCTCGCGGGGTCATTGCAGGCAGCCTAGCGGCCTCGGCTCGGGCTCGGCACGAGCGACGGACGCGAAAACGCCCCGGCGCTCGCGCGTCGGGGCGTCTTTCCCACCTTCCTACGAGGTTCAGGCGTCGTCGCCGTAGTAGCCGGCGGCCTCGGCCTCGGCCTGCTTCTTCAGGAACTCGGCCGCGCACTTCGGGCAGGCCATGGCTTCCTTGGCGATCTCGAAACCGGCTCCACCCGGATCGTCCATCGTCTTGCCCTTGCGGCCGACGCGCATGCGGTGCGCCTTCGGACGGCTGGGGTACTCGGCGGCGCGCGTCTCGGTGGTGACGAGCGTCGAGTGGGTTCGCGCGGGCTGAACCGCGTTGCAGATCTGACAGCGATACATGGTTTCTCGTGATCCCTCGGAAGGTGGGGGGAGCGATGTAGCGGATCGGCCGCTCGGTTGCAAAAGGAACGCTGTGCAGGGCTGCGGTGCTCGGCCTTTGGCTCGTTCGCAGCGGCTCGGTCCTCCCTCTTGACCTGCGAGGCGGGCTCGCCGAACTTCCGCGCATGCTTCGCTCGTTGTTCGCTTTGGGTCTCGTCCTCGGCCTCGCTGGCTCGGCCTCCGCGCAGGAGGGCAACAACCCGCTCGGCCAGGAGGCCGTCGACCTTCGCAACCCGCACCACGAAGAGGCGGAGGATGCGATGCGGCTCTCGGCGTATTTCCCCCTGCATGGCTCGGGGGAGATGCGGGTCGACTACGAAGGGCCCGGCAACCCGCGGGCGGATCTCGGCGTGGGCGTGGGTCTGGGCGTGCGTTTCGAGCTGCCGGTGTGGAAGTACCTCTCGATCGGTGCGCTCTGGGAGCTTCTGAGCTTCGAGGTCGGCGGCTTTCGCGACACGCTCGGCATGGACTTCGACGTGATGATCAAGGGTCGTTACGTCTTCGGCATCACCACGCGGCTCGACGTGGAGGCGTACGGCTTCGTGCCGCTCGGGTTGAGCTGGATGCGCACGGGCGACGGGCCCGCGTCGACGGTGAACAGCGGTGTCGGGTTCAACACCGGCTTCCAGGGCGGCGCGACCGCGATCATCGACGGCAAGTTCGGCATCTTCACCGACCTCGGCGTGCGTGTGCGTCGTGTGTACTCGGACACCGCGACCGGCACCGACGTGGTGCTGCGTACGGCGCAGCTCGTGTGGAGCCTCGGCGGCGTCTTGCTCTTCTGAGCGCGTCGCTCGATTCGAAACGCGCGTCCGATTCGGGCGCGCGTTTTTTCGTGCGGCGTCTCTCCCGTGCGCGTTCGTGAGGTGCGAACAGGCGCGGTGCAGGGCACGACGCGGGGACTCGAAGGGGGCACGACGACGACCTGCGTGACGTGCTCGCCCTCCGCGAGCTTCGTGCGCTCGCCCGAAGGTGCGACGTAGACGAGCTCGCGGCCGGTCGAGTAGACGAGGCCGTCGTCGGGGGTGAGGTCGTAGGTGACGACGCCCGTGGGAGGACTTCGTCGCGCTCGCCGACGCGGATCAGGCGCCAGGACTTCGGCACCGGGCTCGGTCCGTCGTCGCCTTCGCGTGCGGAGGCTTGGCTCGCGTCGATGAGGTTCGAGACGGGGACCGAGACCGCACTTCGCGCCTCCGAGACCGAGACCGCGCTTCGCGCCTTCGACTGCCCGTGCCCGTGCCCGTGCCCGTGCCCGTGCCCGTACCCGTGCCGGAGCTTCGCGCCTCCGAGACCGAGACCGCGCTTCGCGCCTCCGAGACCGAGACAGAGACCGCGCTTCGCGCCACAGAGACCGCGCTTCGCGCCACAGAGACCGCGCTTCGCGCCACAGAGACCGCGCTTCGCGCCACAGAGACCGCGCTTCGCGCCACAGAGACCGCGCTTCGCGCCACAGAGACCGCGCTTCGCGCCTCCGCGACGAAGACCGCGCTTCCTAGCGCTCGCTCACTCCGGCTGATAGCGCGGTAGGGCGATCGCGAGCTTGGAGAAACGCGCGCGGGGGAAGAGGCGCGTGTCTTGGGCGAGGTCGCGGCATTGGCCGTCGAAGTGGTAGAGGCGGACGACGCGGCGCTCGCCGGGCGCGGTCTCGCAGATCGCGAACGAGTGAAAATCGTCGAGCGGATCCGGGACGGCGTGCACGAAGTTGCAGGTCGCGTCGTACGCGAGAAGCTCTTCGTTCTTCGTGCACGAGTCGCCGAGCGGAACGCGGTTGTCCTCGGTCGGCGTGGTCGATCGCATCGTGTAGACCTGGCTGCGCTCGGGCGAGAGGTCGGTGCGGCGGCCGGTCCAGACCGTGCGGTGGTTGCCGTCCCAGTAGAGCGCGCTGATCGTCAGCAGGTAGAAGCCGTCGCGCGCGAGCGTGTGGTAGGGCATCGAGAGCACCGTGTTGGTCCACGGATCGATCTCGGCCGCGGCGAAGCCCCCGTTGGGTTTGACGGCGCGGTAGCGGCGGTCGGCGTAGGAAGAGACCGTGATCGAGGCGAGGCCGGAGCCCCCCGCGAGGGTGCTGCCGAGCCAGGTCGTGCGCTCGTTGCCGGTCGCGTCGTAGACCACGACCTCGTTGACGCTCGAGATGCCGCGGCGGTTGTAGGCGACGGCGACGTGGGGGGCGCCGCTCGGATCGGCGATCGGGAAGACGTCGGTGACGAGGCGGTCGCTGGAGCTCGAGACGTCGTTCCAGACCTCGCGGTCGGTGTTGCCGTCGATGCCGTAGACGGAGCCGTCTTGGTCGACGGCGACGACGGTGCTCGGCGGGAGGAAGCCGACCGCGAAGGGCAGGTCGAGCACACCGCCGCCAGTGAGGCTCGGGCAGAGGCATTCTTCGCGATCGCCGAGCGACCAACGCAGGATGCGGCCGCCGCAGGCGTCGCCGTCTTGAAGGTCCTCGACGCTCGCGAGCAGCCACGGCATCGGGCAGCCGTCGGTGCAGGTGGGCGCGGGGCTGCAGTCGTCGGTGGGGTTGCCGGCGTCGCGGGTCGCACCGTCGGGGAGCGGTCCGGCATCCGGGAGCGGGCCTCCGTCGGGGCGTGGGGTCGGCGTCGAGCCGTCGTGCTCGAGCGAATAGCGCGAGAGATCGGCGGGGCACGCGGCGAGCAGGAGCAGGAGCAACGAGAGGCGCGTGCGCATCGGGCCCGAGGGTAGCAGTGCTCGTGCGGGGTGGGCACGACCCGAGAACGCGGCTCGCCGAGGATCTCATTGACGCTCCCGCCTGGCTCCGCGAACGTTCCCCGCGATGAGCACCCTGACCCTCCGCCTCGAGGCCTACGCGAAAGAAGCGAAGACCGCGATCTCCACCGCGCAGGCGTTGGCCGACGAACGCAAGAACGCGGAGGTGGAGCCGCTGCATCTGCTCTTCGTGTTGCTGGAGTCGCAGCCGGACGCGGGGGCGTCGATCGAGCGCGCGGGCGTGGACCCGACGGATGTCTTGGTCGAAGCCGAGCTGCTGCTCCGAAAGCTGCCTTCGTCGCGTGACGTGAAGTCGTATCTCTCGCCGCGCATGCTCGACCTGCTCGGGCGCGCGGAGGGCGAAGCGGCCCGCCAAGGCGGCGTGCCGGTCGGCGTGGGGCATTTGATGCTCGCGTGCGCGCAGGAGACCGACGGCGGCGTGAAGGACGTCTTCGCGGCGTGTGGGCTCTCCGCGCCGATCCTTCGCGCGACGCTCGGGGGCGCGAAGCTCGGCGAGGACAACAAGGACGCGCGGCCGCTCGGGTCGCCGCCCAAGCGGGGCGGCAAGGAAGACCTCGCCGATCCGATCGAAGCGTTCTGCCGCGACCTCACGCGCCTCGCCGCGCAGGGCAAGTTCGACCCGACGGTCGGTCGCGACGCGGAGCTTCGCCGCATGTTGCAGGTGCTCGCGCGGCGTCGTGAGAACAACCCGCTGCTCGTGGGTGAGCCGGGCATCGGCAAGTCGACGATCGTGCAGGCGCTCGCGCAACGCATGGCGATCGGCGACGTGCCGAACTTCCTCAAGGGGCGCCGCATCGTCGCGCTCGAGATGGGCACGCTCGTGGCGGGCGCCTCGTTGCGCGGTCAGCTCGAAGAGCGCACGCGCGCGATCCTCGACGCGATTCGCGACAGCGCGGGCGAGATCTTGTTGTTCCTTCCGGACCTCGGCGCGCTCATCGGGCAGAAGGGCCAAGGCGCGGGCGATCTGATCAGCGCGGCGCTCGCGCGTGGCGAGCTTCGCGCAATCGCCGTGGCGACGCCGGACGCGATTCGCAAGGCGGCGGACGAGGACGCGGCGCTCGTGCGGCGCTTCGTCGCGATCGGGGTGGAGCCTCCGACGCTCGACGAGGCGGTCGCGGTGTTGCGCGGCGTGGTCGGGCGTTTCGAGATGGACCACGGCGTGAAGATCGGCGACCCGTCGCTGGTGGCCGCGTGCACCTTCGCGCGTCGCTACATCCCGGGCGCGAATTTGCCGAAGAGCGCGGTCGATTTGATCGACGAAGCGGCGGCGCGCGTGCGGGTGACGATGGAGAGCGAGCCGACCGAGCTCGACCAGCTCAAGCGGCGGCTCGAGGCGATCGAGATTCAGCGGCGCTCGCTCGAGGACGACCACGACAGCGAGTCGGAGGTGTCGAAGGCGAAGCTGACGCGTGAGGCGGAGGAGCTTCAGCCGCGCATCGAGAAGCTGGAGAAGCGCTGGCAGGCGGAGCTCAAGGGCGTCGGGGAAGTGCGGCGCCTGAAGGAAGATCTCGCGGCGGCGAACCGCGAGCTCGAGCAGGTGCGTGCGAGCGGCGACCACGCGCGCGCGGGCGAGCTGCGTTTCGGCACGATCCCGCTGCTCGAGAAGCAGCTCGAAGACGCGCAGAAGGAGATGCCGGACGACTTCGACGAGTCGAAGCTGCTCGTGCGCAACGTGGTGACGCCGCAAGACGTCGCGGACGTCGTCGCGCTTTGGACCGGCGTGCCCGTCTCCAAGATGATGGAAGAGGAGACGACGAAGCTCCTGCGCATGGAGGACACGCTCAAGGGGCGCGTCATCGGGCAGGACCACGCGGTGACGGCGATCGCGAAGGCGGTGCGGCGTGGGCGCGTGGGGCTTCGTGATCCGCGTCGTCCGATCGGCAGCTTCCTCTTCCTCGGGCCGACGGGCGTGGGCAAGACCGAGCTCGCGAAGGCGCTCGCGGAGTTTCTCTTCGACGACGAGATGTCGCTGACGCGCCTCGACATGAGCGAGTTCATGGAGAAGCACACGGTGGCGCGACTGCTCGGTGCGCCGCCCGGTTACAAGGACTCGGACGCGGGCGGTTTCCTCACCGAGGCGGTGCGCAATCGGCCGTATTCGGTGGTGCTCTTCGACGAGATGGAGAAGGCGCACCCGGACGTCTTCAACATCACGCTGCAGGTGCTCGACGACGGGCGTCTGACCGACTCGCGCGGGCGCCCGGCGTTCTTCAGCGACACCGTGATCATCATGACGAGCAACGTCGGCTCGCACCTGATCCTCGATCACGACGGGACGAACGAAGAGCTGAAGGAGAAGGTCGAGGAGGAGCTGCACCGGAAGTATCGGCCGGAGTTCCTCAACCGCATCGACGACGTCATCATCTTCAACCCGCTCGACAAGGACGACCTGCACGGCATCGCGAACATCCAGCTTCGCGCGCTCGGCAAGCTGCTCGACCACCGTCGCATCGGGCTCGAGGTGACGGATGCCGCGAAGGACATGGTCGTGGAGATGGGTTACGAGCCGGCGTTCGGTGCGCGGCCGCTGAAGCGGGTGATCTTGAAGAACCTGCAGGACCCGATGGCGCAGACGCTGCTCGAGGGTGGCTACGGCGCGGGCGACACGGTCTTGGTCGACGTGAAGGATGGGCACTTCGTCTTCGAGAAGAAGACGCGGTGAAGCTTCGGTACTCGGATCCCGAGGCGCCGACGGTGACGATCGACGCCTCGCGTCTGGTCGATGAAGCGTCGTTTCATGCGGTGTTCGCGGAGGCGTTTGGTTTCCCCGGCTTTTACGGGCGAAACTGGGACGCTTGGAATGACTGCATGGGGAGTCTCGACGAGCCGGACTCGGGGCTGACCGAGGTCATCTGTGCGCCGGGGCGGGTGGTGACGTTGGTGTTGGAGAACGCGACGGAGTTTCGAGAGAAGCGGCGCGACCTGTACGACGCGCTCGTCGAGTGCTCGGCGTTCGTGAACTGGCGGCGTGTGACGGCCGGCTATCCGCCGGTGTTGGTGTTGGCGTTCTACGCGTGAGCTTCTCGAACGACGGACGTTGGGGGCGTGAGCGACGGACGGGTCGGTCGTGTGGGTCGGGCGCGCTGGGCTCGAGCGACGGACGGGTCGGGCGCGCTGGGCTCGAGCGACGGACGGGTCGGTCGTGTGGGACACGGCGACCCGGTCGGGCGACTCGGGTTCGAGGCGACACGCGCGGCGTGTCGACTCGAAAGTCACCAACGAACCGGGCCGCCGTGTCCCACACGCCCTGGCGTGAGCGCGGGGATCGGTGGGCGTGCCCGTCCTGCGGGATTTGGGCACGACGGGGTTGGGGGGAGGAGCGGTTCGCGTCACGAGCTGCGCGCGTGACACGAACCGTGCGCGCTCGGGCCGACCGGTCGATGCGGGTGCGGGCTGCTTCGCGTCGTGAGCTTCGCGCACGACACGATGCGTCGTTCGAAGGTGGGCTCGGGCGTTCGAGTGGCGGCGGGCACGGGTGGCGTGAGGTGTGCGGGGCGTCGGCCGCGTGGGTTGGACGGGCCGACGAGCGACGTGGGTGAATCGGTGCGGCGCGAGATCGCGTCGTGAGCTCGCGCGCACGACACGACTCGCTTGGGGGAACGTCGAGGACCTCGTGCTCGACGTCTTCGCGACACCTTCGTGCTCGACACCTTCGCGACACCCTCGCGCTCGACGACCTCGCGACGGCTTCGTGCTCAACGACTCACGACGACTTCGTGCTCGACGACCCGTGTACGCCGACCTCGGCTTCGCCACGAACGCAGCGGCGCGTGAGGCTCAGCGGCGGCGACGCCGCCAGATCCCCATCGCCAACCCGAGCATCGCCACCCACGCGAGCGGGCTCGGCTCCTCGCCGCCAACGACGCATCCGCAGCCCGGATTGCCGCCGCGACCCCCCGTGCGTCCCGCGTCGACGTCGGTGCTTCCACCGCCGTCCATGCGTGTGGTCGTGCCGGCGTCGGTGCCGGGCTCGACCTCGCCTCCGACGCATTCCCCCGCGACACACGCGGCGCCTCGTGGGCAGATCGCTCCGTCGCATGCGTCGACGCAGGTGCCTTCGCGGCAGAAGGTGCCGGCGCCGCAGCCGCCCGCGCAGCTCGGGTCGACGCATTCGCCACCCACGGTTGGGCAGGTGAGGCCCGCGCCGCAGACGACGCCGTCGCATTGGCCGCAGCCGGGCACGCAGAGGCCGCCGCGGCAGATCGATCCGGCACCGCAGCTCACGTCCGCGCAGGGGTCGATGCAGCGGTCGCGGAAACACTGCTGGCCATGCGGGCAGACGACGCCTTCGCACTCGCCGGCACAGACGCCGTTGCGGCAGATCTGTCCTTCGTCGCAGGAGACGCCGCGGCAGGCGACCTCGATGCAGAAGCCGGTCGCCGGGTCGCATTCGAAGCCGACGTCGCAGACGAACTCGTCGCTGACGTCGCAGTTCGGGACGCAGCGGCCGTCGTGGCAGACCTCGCGGTCGGGACAGGGTGCGTCGTCGTCGACGGTGCCGTCGCAGTCGTCGTCGACGCCGTTGCAGACCTCGGCTTCGGCTTCGACGATCGGCGTGCACTCGAGCTCGCCGCCGGTGCACCGCGTCACGCCCGCGCGGCAGGCGCCGATGCCGTCGGTCTCGCAGGCCGCGCCCGCGCCCGCGCACTCGACGCCTTCGACGCTGGTCACGAGATCCGTGAAGTCGAAGTTGCTGCGGCCGTAGGTGTCTTCCCACGCGAAGTAGAACTTTCGGTCCGTCAGGCGCGAGTCGTAGACGTTGAGGTGCGAGACGGAGCCGTCGTCGCTGAAGCTGGCTTCGGAGAAGTAGAGGAAGCCCGCGCCGGCGCGGTAGCGATCGAGCGAGGCGCAGCAGTTGCCGTCGGCGCAGGCCGCGGTGCCGCCACCACCCGAGCGGCCTTCGGGCGTGAGCAGGAAGAAGCCGATCTCGCCGCCGCCGTAGGTCGGGTCGGAGCGCACGTCGAGCACGACGCGCTCGCCCGCGGCGGCGTCGCAGTCGAGCATGACGCGCAGGTCGTCGACCTCGGGGCGCGCGCCCGTGACCTCGTACCAACCGAAGACGTTGCGGAACTGCGCGGTGCCGCGCGTGAGCACCGTGAAGGTGAGCGGGCAGGTCGGCGAGAAGCGGGTCGTGTCCGGGGTGCAGTCGGTCTGCGGATCGAGGCCCTCGGTTTGCGAAGGGATGCACGAGTTGTCGTTGCGGACGTGCCACATGCGGCTCTCGCACGTGCCGTTGTTGCCCTGGTCGGGGCACATGGGGTCGCCGCCGCCGCCGCAGAACGCGCCGATGTTGCAGACCCCGGCCTCCTCGCAGGCGCACGCGAAGGTCGCGAGCAGGCCCGTCGGTCGACCCGAATCGCAGCCCGGCATGCTCACCATGCACTGCGCCCCCGCGTTCCCGTGTGCCCACGTGCTCGCCAGCACGAGCACCGCCGCCAAGCCCCACGCCCTACCCCGCATCGGCCACCTCGCACGGAAGAGGCTAGTCGCTCGCGGCAGAGTTACGCAACTGCCACAGGGACGAAACCTGGGAGAAACCGCGGATCGTTCGTCATTTCAGGCACTTGGGTGTCGCGAAACCCGACCGGGACGGCTTTCGCCCAGGCGAACGCCGACGTTGCGTCAGGACGCGTTTCACGTGCGCAAGGGATGACCGAAGTTGGTGGTGCGTCTTCGCCCAGGGACCTCGAAACACGAGTCGATTCCACGACCTACGCCGCGGACAAATCACGTCCACGTGTTTCGGCCCGCTTCTGCCCACCAAACTCACCCGCCGCATTTCATCAAGGATTTCATGGATTTGCGGCGCGCAAGCGTGCGTCGGGGCGTGAGGTGCGATGTACGACGCTTCGTCGGTTCCCAAGCGGCTCGGAACCCGTCTTCGGCGACGCACGTCGCTCGTCCGAAGCCCTCGACTCGGAGGGTCCGCTCGGCTTGACGCGAGGCCTGGGCGACGCGAGGAAGTCGCCGTCTCGCCCGATGACAGGTTCTTCTCCAGCGCGCGTAGAGAGGGGTTCGTTTTCACCTCGGCGAGCAGCGTTTGCCCAGTCGTGATACACGGACGACCCCGATGATCGGAGCCTTCGAATGACCCTGTTCTGGGTGGGATTCCTGGTCCTGGTGGCCATCCTGCTCGCGCTCGACCTCGGCGTGTTCCACCGGAACCCGCACGAGGTGACGCTGAAAGAGGCCTCGGGCTGGACCGTCGCGTGGATCACGCTCGGTCTCTCGTTCTCCGGTTTCGTCTACTTGATGTTCGAGAACGGCTGGGGCGGCGCGGTCGTCCACGGCGAGAACGGCGAGCTCATCCCGAACGCGGGCGGTGAAGCGGCGGCGAAGTACGTGACCGCCTACCTGCTCGAGAAGTCGCTGAGCGTCGACAACATCTTCGTCATCGCGCTCGTCTTCAAGCAGTTCAAGGTCGCGCCGATGCATCGCCATCGCGTGCTCTTCTGGGGCGTGCTCGGCGCGATCATCATGCGCGGCATCATGCTGATCGGCGGCGTGATGCTGCTGCGCAAGTTCGATTGGCTCTTCTACGTCTTCGGCGCGTACCTCATCTACACGGGCCTCAAGCTCTTCCTCCCCGAGAAGGAAGACGACGAAGAAGAAGGGCCGAGCGACGGCTTCATCGGGAAGCTGCGCAAGATCCTGAACGTCGCGCCCGACAGCGTGGACCACCAGGGCAAGCTGCTCGTGAAGGTCGACGGCAAGACGATGATCTCGGTGCTCGGCCTCTGCCTCGTGGTGGTCGAGTGGATGGACATCGTCTTCGCGATGGACTCGATCCCGGCCGTGCTCGCGGTGGCGCCGGAGCCCTTCCTCGTCTTCACGTCGAACATCTTCGCGATCCTCGGTCTGCGCTCGCTCTTCTTCGTGCTCGAGAAGGCGATCCATCAGTTCGCGGAGCTGAAGTACGCGCTGGCGATCATCCTCACGTTCATCGGCGTGAAGCTGGTGGGCCACCACTACTTCCACATCGCGAACTGGATCTCGCTGACCGTGATCGTGGTGTGTCTCGGGGTGGCGATCGGCATCTCGCTCGCACGGCAGAAGGCGCGCGCGAGCGAGGCCTGAACGTCCCGGGTCGGCACGCTCGGCTTCGGCACGCTCGGCTTCGGCACGCTCGGCTTCGGCACGCTCGGCTTCGGCACGCTCGGCTTCGGCACGCTCGGCTTCGGCACGGGAAAAGACTCGCGACGTTCGATCCTCGCGAGTCTTGTTCGGGCGTCCGGCGATCGGCACCGACGTCCCACGCGTGCTAAATCGAGCGCCATGCGTGGATGGGTGTGCGGCTTGGTTTGGGTTCTCGCGTGTGGCGGGGGCTCGGGTGGCGGCGTGGGACTCGACGCGGGTGGTGGCCCGGTGGACGGAGGTCCCGCGCCGATGGACGGCGGCTCTTCGGAGCGCGACGGCGGCGGCGACGTCGACGGGTCGACGACGCGCGAGGACGCGGGCGGCCCGACGAGCTGCCCGGTGACGCCGACGTGCGACGACGCACCGCCCGATCCGGGCGAGGCGACCGACTGGATTCACTCGATTCGTTCGGGCGCGACGACGACGCTCGGCAGCGAGCGGCATCGGGGTCGCGACCTCGTGTTGCGGGAGACGGACGCGCAGTGGGCGCTCGCGAAGTTCGCGTACGGCGCCAACGACGACGACCTGCAGGACGAGAACGTCGACGTGTGGTTGCAGCGGAACTGCAGCGGTGCGTGGGAGATGCTCGGCACGGCGCGCACGAGCGACGACGGCGAGTACCCGACCGTCTACGGCGTGGAGGACACGGGGGGTTGGGTCTTCTTCGAGATTCCCGAGAGCGCGCGCCTCGGGGTCGGTCGGCACCGCTTGCACTTCGTGGTGAAGGGCGACCTGACGACGACCGATCAGCTGATCGAGGTGGTCGACGGCAACGCGCACTTCGTGGTGAGCGACGTCGACGGGACGCTGACCGAGAGCGAGAACGCGGAGCTGCTCGTGCTGCTCAACGGACCGTCGCCAACGGTGCAGGTGGGCGCGCCCGAGGCGCTCTCGGCGCTCGCGGCCCGGGGGTACAAGATCCTCTACCTCACGGCGCGGCCGGGTTGGCTGACGACGCGGACGCACGAGTGGGTGGACGAACGCGGCCTGCCGCCCGGCTTGGTTCATACGACGTTCACGTTCACCGGCGCGCTCAACGAAGCGGCGGCGACGTTCAAGCGCGAAGAGCTGGCAGCGCTGACGGAGACGATCGGGCGGCCGATCGACTTCGGCATCGGCAACCGCGAGTCGGACGCGGCGGCGTACGTCGAGGCCGGCATCGTCGCCGAGCATCGACTGCTCTACCAGCTCGACGGCGACGCGATGGGCGGCGTGATCTTCGACGACTACCGCGATTTGGTGGCGGGGTTCGAGGCGCTGCCGCTCGTGTGTGAGTGAGCCACTTGGTTTGAAGAGAGGAGCCCGTGCGATGCGCGGGCTCTTTTCTTTGGGGCGGAGACGGAGACGGAGACGGAGACGGAGACGGAGACGGAGACGGAGACGGAGACGGAGACGGAGACGGAGACGGAGACGGAGACGGAGACGGAGACGGAGACGGAGACGGAGACGGAGACGGAGACGGAGACGGAGACGGAGACGGAGACGGAGACGGAGACGGAGACGGAGACGGAGACGGAGACGGAGACGGAGACGGAGACGGAGACGGAGACGGAGACGGAGACGGAGACGGAGACGGAGACGGAGACGGAGACGGAGACGGAGACGGAGACGGAGACGGAGACGGTTGCCCGCTTCGCGGCGGCCGCTTCGCGAAGAGGCCGAGGCGCAGCCGAGGCCGACGCCGCGGGAAGCGGCGCCGGCTGGGCCGGCGGGTCGTCACCGCTTGTGAAGCATCCGCCAGCAGGCGCCGGCGATTCGGTCGGCGAGTCGGAACGCGCGCTCCGCGTCCGCCGCGTCGACGTAGCCGAGGCACCGCGCGATGTGCAGCGCCGCCTTGGTTTCCTGCGCGGAGCCAGTTCGAAGTGGAATCGGGCATGGCGGAGTGGACGAAGTCCATGGAGCTGCCCGATTCCACGAGAGTGTCGTCTCCGTGCGCGAGCACGGATGACGACCCATGCGGACTGGTAGCGAAGGCGACGGTTGCCGCCGTCGTGCCCGCCGGACTCGGCGAGGTTGAGAACCACGGATTGCGCCGCACGTCGCAGCTGGTCCGCGAGCGGCCGGTCGTGCCGCGCCACTGCTTTCAGCGCGCCGGGCAACGCGGCGATGAGGTCGTACGAGAGGTCGAGGGCTTGGAAGGTCGGGAGGGGCTGGCTCATGCAGCCTCCCAAGCGAAAGAGGCGTGACGGCCGGCACGAGCTCCGCGGTTTCGAACGAAGGCCGGCGCGACTGTTTCGCCCAAGAGCGCATGAGCCAGCCCCTCCCGGCCTGGAAAGCCCGCCCCCAAAGCAGCCCCTTGGATGCCAGCACCCCCACTTCTCCAACTCGACGAAGCAGGGCGCCCACCAGGAAAGAAGAACCCGAGCGCGAAGCGCGAGGCGTCTCCACCGACACCGACACCGACACCGACACCGACACCGCCACCGCCACCGCCACCGACACCGCCACCGCCACCGACACCGCCACCGCCACCGACACCGTCACCGCCACCGCCACCGCCACCGCCACCGCCACCGCCACGGACACCGACACCAACACCGGAAGCGAACCCCAATCCGCGCCACCGCCGTAACGCTCCCTCCCTCGACTCCCGCGTCCCGACCTGGGAACCTCTCTCGATGAACACGCGTCCCCTCCTCTTCGCGGTGCTTCTGGCGGTGGCTTGCGGCGACGACGACGGCGGCGGAACGGACGCGGGTCGCGACGCGTCGGTCGTGCGTGACGCCGGCGGAGGCACCGACGCGGGCGAGGAGACGGACGCGGCGGTGGCGATCGACGCCGGAGGCGAAGAGGACGCGGGCACCGATGCAGGCCCGCCGCGAAGCCCCGGCTGTGTCGACGGCGCGGGGCTCGACGAGGGTGAGCACACGTTCTCGCTCGACGGCAACGACCGGCGCTACCTGCTCTACCTGCCGACGGATTACTCCCGCGACCGCGCGTGGCCGGTCGTCTTCGCGCTGCACGGCAACGGCGGCAGCGTGAGCTATTGGAACTCGACCACCGGCGATCGCAACGTGCGCGGCGCGTTCGAAGACGACGCGATCCTCGTCATCGCCGAAGCGATCGACGGCGCGTGGCGCGACTACGACATGCCCTCCGACACGTGGCCGGCGCGCATCGAGCTCGAGCTCAATTACTTCGACGCGATTCGCGACGAGCTTCGTGGCGCGCTCTGCGTGAAGGACGAAGCCATCTTCACGATGGGCTTCTCGGGCGGAGGCTCGTTCTCGGGCGTGCTCGC
Organism: Sandaracinus sp.; assembly: GCA_020633125.1. GTDB lineage: Bacteria > Myxococcota_A > Polyangia > Polyangiales > Houyiibacteriaceae > JACKEH01. Next base: position 112,010 of record JACKEH010000003.1, read on the forward strand.
CTGCCGGCGCGATTGGATTCGCGCGATGGCCGTGGGCGGCTCGGTGATCTACTTCGACACCGACGCGTGCACGAGCACCCCGGCGTCTTGGATCACCATCGGCACCGAGGAGCTCGTCGCGGGACGCGAAGCCTTCCGCGACTTCTTCCGGGACGCCGCCGGCTGCGAAGCCACGAGCATGCCGACCAACCCCGAGCCCTGCATCGCGTACGACGGCTGCGACGGAGCGACGCCGGTGCACTACTGCCAACACCCCGCGGGCCACGTTTGGCCGAGCATCGGCACCGACGCCGCGCACGCGTTCTTCGCGCGCTTCTGGTGAAACCCACGACGCTGCCCTCGAGAAACGAACGAGAGCACGACGCAGCCCACCGCGCCCTCACCGTCGGCAAGGACCGACTCGTGCACGAGCACGAGCAGGGGCACGAGGTGGAGCACGAGGGCGGGCGCGCGGAAGGCGGCGCGTGAAACGAGAAGAGGACGACGCGCAGACGCCGTCCTCTTCTCGTCGCGCGTCGCGAGCTCAGCCGTCGACGACCGGTCCGCTGCAGAAGCCGAGGTCGCCTTCGAAGAGGAAGGTCATGCAGGACTCGCCTTCGACGCTGCAGGCCGACTCGCCTTCGCCGCAGAGCGGGCGGCACACGTCGTCGTAGCCGCAGAAGCCCCGCGCGATTCCGTCGACGACGTGGCAGACCTTCTGAATGCCGGTGCTCGTGCAGGTCTCGCCGAGCGTCACGCGCGCGATGCGCTCTTCTTCGACCCAGCAGGTGTCGACGCCGTCGCCCACGAAGTCGAAGACGCAGACGCCCGTTTCGCACGCGGTGCGCGCGCCGTGATCGCAGGTCGCCGTGCAGCGCGTGGTCGAGAGGATCGGGTCGAAGGCGCAGACGTCGCCGCTGTTGCAGTCGGTCGGCAAAGGCTCGCTCGGCTCGCAGGTCGGGTCGAAGGGCGGGCACTCCGTGTTCACCGCGCAATCCGGGTCGAAGTCGCCGCATTCGCAGTGGCAGGTCTCGCCGTCGCCGTAGAGCGCGTCGTCGCAGACCCACGCCTCGGGCGGGAACACCCCCTGCGCCTCGAAGTCGGCGATCTCGATGCAGCGCCCGTCTTCGATCGGGGTCGATGCGCGCGTCTCGCCGTTCACCTCGACCTCGATCAAGCGGAGGTTCGTGACGGCCACGTCGAGGCGGCGCGAGTAGGGATCGGCGCGCGTGACGAGGGTGCCGCGGTCGGCGAAGAAGGCGCGCTCGCGCGTGAGGCCGGGGAGCACGACGCAATGCGCGCAGGTGCCGAAGTTGCCGTCCGCGTCTTCGCCGCCGAGCTCGAAGGTGCCGACGTCCTCGCCCGGGAAATAGCGCTCGAAGAGGAGCTGCATCTCGGTGCTCGCGTCGGCGGGCACGGGCGTCATGCGCAGCGCGAAGGCGATCGAGACGTCGTCCGCGTAGGCGAGCGAAGGCATCGACGCGGTGACCTGCGCGCAGCCCGTGCCGGCGTCGTCGTTCACGGCCGCGTCGGTGCCGCCGTCGCTTCCCGCGTCGACCGGGGTGCCGGCGTCGAAGCCGGCGTCGCTCCCCGCGTCGGGGGTCGGGGTGTCGTCGTCGCCGCAGCCGGCGAAGAGGGTGAGCAGGAGAAGGGGCGCGATGCGTTTCATGAAGAGGCCTCGGAGGTCGAAGAGCGCGCACGACTCCGCCGACGCCGGAGGCGCCCGAGTCGTTGCGACGTGAGGTCGGCCGTCGCGTGGGCGGCGGCTTCGAAGGCAGGTCGACGACGACCTGTCGCGCGGTCAGAAGCTCGCGAGCGCGCGTTCGTCGTCGGCGGTTTGCAGTTGAAGGGAGCCACGCCAGCCGAGCGCGTCGTGCTCGGCGGAGAGATGCAGGAGCGCCCCTTCGACGTCGGCGTCGAGCGAGGTGTCGAGCGTCAACGTCGGAACCGGCGCTTCGGCGCGCACGACGGAGGTCGCGCCTTCGTGCACGACGAGCGCGCCGTCGAGGAGCGCGTCGAGCCTTCCGTCTTCGGTGCGCAGCGCGAGCACCACCGGCGCACGCCACGAAGGAGCGCACGACGCGACGCCGAGGCGCTCGACCTCGACGTCTTGGCGCGTGAGGGTGACCTGCAGGGTGGTGGTCGTTCCGTCGCTCCAGCGCAGGTCGGCGGTGGCCTCCCGCGCGGCGTCTTCGAACGCGCGGCGCACGTCGGCGTCGAGGGAGGCGAAGCGCACCTCGTCGGTCACACGCTCGCACGCGGTCAGCTCGGTGATCTCGCCGGTCTGGCCGCCGGTGCAGCCGAGGACGAGCAAGAACGCGAGACGACGCATGGCCCAAAGCTACCAGCGCGAGACCGCGGAGCCACCGCCCATTCGCACGCTCGCGCACATTCCGTAGGTCCGCCCGGTCCATAGCGTGCATTTACGTGATAAAACGGGGCATGCTCGGGCCATGGAAGCGGACTTTCCAGCCGAGGCGTTGGCCCAGGAGCTCGTGCGGGCGCTGCGGGGACGGCGCTCGCAGACGGCGCTCAGCCGGCGGCTCGGGTACCGATCGAACGTCGTGTATTTGTGGGAGAGCGGGCGTCGGGCGCCGGCGGCGTCGGAGCTCTTTCGGCTCGTGGCGCGCACCGGCGGTGAGCCTCGGTTGGCGTTCGCGGGCTTTCCGGTCGACGTGTCGGATTTGGATCTGACGGAGCCGCACGGCGTCGGCGCGTTGCTCGGTCGGCTTCGAGGGAGCGCGAAGGCGGCGGAGGTCGCGCGGCGTTGTGGGGTGAGCCGCACGGTGGCCTCGCGTTGGCTGAACGGACGAAGCGAGCCGCGGCTCGCGGAGCTGCTCTTGCTCCTCGAGGTGCTCACGCTTCGCGGCTTGGACTTCGTGGCCGCGGTGGTGCCACCGAGCGCGTTGCCTTCGCTCGCGCCGCGCTGGCGGGAGCACGAAGCACGGCGGCGGGTCGCGCTCGAGCTGCCGTGGTCGAGCGCGGTGCTGCGCCTGATGGAGACGGTGGACTACCGCACGCGCTCACGAACCCCGCGTTGGATGGCGCGTCGGCTCGGCATCGCGGAGGCCGAGGTCGTGCGCTCGCTCGAAGCGCTCGAGCGCACCGGGCTCGTCGAAGCGCGAAAGGGTCGCTACGTGGTGCGGCCGGTGGCGGTGGACACGTCGGCGGCGACCGAAGCGGAGCGGCGGGCGCTCAAGCTGCATTGGGCCGACGTGGGTCGTGCGCGCTTGAACGAGGGACGACCGGGGCTCTTCTCGTGGTCGGTCTTCGCGATTGGACGCGAAGACTTCGCGCGCTTGCAGGCGCTGCACGTCGACTACCTGCAGGCGCTGCGGCGGCTGGTGGATGCGTCGGAGCCGACCGAGCTCGTGGCGGTCGCGAACGTGCAGTTGTTCGCGTTGGAAGGCGCCGGGTGAGTCTCTCGGGCCCGGGCCGCGCCGCAAACCGTGCGTGGTCGTGCCCCAGCCGGCAAGCTTCGCACGATGGAATGCGGGTGGGGACGCTCTCAGCCCTGCGCGACCCAGCGAAAGAGCGCGCGGTGCTTCGGATCTCTCGCGAGGTATTCCGGGTGCCATTGCACGCCGACGAAACGTTCGCTCTCGACCGCCTGCACCACTCCGTCCTCGTCCCACGCCACCGGGCGCACGTCGCTCGGCCACTCGCGCAGCGCTTGGGAGTGCAAGGAGTTCACGCGCAGCTCGGTCACGCCCAAGAGCTCGGCGAGCCGGGAGTCGGCGGCGACTCGGACACGACGCGCCGCGAAGATCGTACGTCGCGGTGGGCGCCGGCCGAGCACCCGCCACACGTCTTGGTAGAGGCTGCCCCCCCGCGCGACCGTCGCGAGCTGCATGCCGCGGCAGATGCCGAGCACCCGCGCGCGACGCGCCCGGCGCAAGAGCGCGAGCTCGTGGGCGTCGCGCGCGGTGTCGTAGGCGTGAATCGGACACGCCGCGGGCTCGCCGAAGAGCACGGGGTGCACGTGCGCGCCGCCACCGATCACCAACGCGTCGAGGGGATCCTCGATCGGTCGACTCGGGGTGCTGCGACGGGCGTGCGCGCCGACGCGTGCGAGCGCGCGACGCGTGGCCCGCCACGCGGCGACGCCTCCGTGGTCGGGGCCGGTGACGACGACGTCGGTCAACGCGTGCCCCCGGCCGCGAGTCCGTTCCGGGTTGCCGTGGAGGATCGGCGTGGAGGTCGCTTGCCGCGCCGACGAAGGACAGGCCGATGCCTCTTCGAGGAGGTCGACGAGCGAGATCCGCGTCGAGGACCGCGGATACCCGGATCGGACTCGCGGCCGGGGGCACGAATCCTCCGCTCGGCTTCGTCGGCCCACGCGCCGAGCCAGCGGTCGACGCGGCCGTAGCGGTTCCACTCGTCGATCCAATCGGCGAGGCGTGCGGGCTCCGACGCGAGGCGTTCGACGAGCAACCAACGCTGCCACTCCTCCGTCACCGACCACGCCGGATCGTCGAGGTCGCAGTTGGGGAGGCGGTAGTGCCACGTGGGGCGGGCCTTGATGCGCGGGTCGTTCAGGCGCGCGATGCGCTCGGGGCGCAGGTGCGCGAAGAGCGGCAGCAGGTCGAGCTCGCGGTTTCGCGACGGCTCGTGCTCGAGGTAGTCCTCGATCAACGTGTCGAGGTCGGGGTCGTATTCGGGATCGAGCACGAGCGCGACGTAGGTGTCCGAGTGCGGCTCGATGTAAGGGCCCGCGCGGCGCGACCAGTCGATCGCGCCGTCGCGACGAAGAAAACCTCGCAACAAGAAGAACGCGCGCAGCGTGGCGAGGATCGTGGGGGCGTCGTCCCGGACGACCTCGGGGTTGAGGTGGAGGCCGAGCGCGTTCAGCGGCGAGTGTCGGGTGCCGTGGGCCCCCGCCTCGCGTAGCGCGTCGCAGAGGCGGTCGAGCTCGGGCAGCGCGTCGATCGGCAGCGGCGGCGAGACGATCTCGGTGGGAATCCACGGCTCCGCGACGTGCAGCACGAGGTGATCGCGAAGGCCGAGCTCGTCGCGAAGCGCGCGACCGGCGGCCTCCTTGAGCGGATCGGAGTCGCGCTCGATCTCGAAGTCGCCGAGCTCGGTCTCGACGTGACGCACGAGCGGGGTCTGCGAGCTCCGCGAACGTCCGCCGAGCACCTCCATCACGCAGCCAGTCGCTTCGTCGACGTCGAGGCCGGTGAGCTCGATCTCCACCCCGACGCGGCGCTCGGGGCGCAGCGGCGGGCTGAGCGTGGTGTCGGGGCGGCGAAGCACCGAAGGATGCGTGGGCTTGATCGACGATGCGGCCGCGAGCTCGCGACGCACCGCGCGACCGACGAAGAGCAGGCCGACGAACGACGCGGCGAGGATCGCGAGCGCGGTGATCTCGGTCGCGCCGAACTGGCCGCTCGCGAGCCGCTCGCCGAGCGAGCCACCGCCCGCGAAGAGCAACGCGCCTGCTGCGCTCGCCGGAAGCGTGAGGAAGAAGTCGCGCCAGCGCAGGCGCAAGAGACCGGCGCCGACGTTGACGGTGGAGAGCGGGACGAACGGCGAGAGGCGAAGCCACACGAGCAACGAACGACCTCGCGTGCGGACCGCTTCTTCGATCGGGCCGAGGCGGCTCTCGGCGGCGTCCATGCGTCGAGGGCGCTGGCCGCGTAGCCAACGCGCGAAGCCGAAGGAGACGGTGGAACCGAGCGCGCCGCCGACGAGCGCGACCGCGAGACCTGGGCCGAAGCCGAAGGCGAGGCCACACGCGACGTAGAGCGCGCTGGCGGGCAGGGCGAGCGCGACGCCCACGGCGACGCCGAGCGCGACGAAGGTGTAGCCGAGCCAGCCGTAGTGCGCGGGAAGATCGTCGAGCCACGCGAGCAGGGCCTCGGCGTTCCACGCCGCGAGCGCGAGCGCGGCGACGTAGAGGGAGAGGGCGACGATCTTTCGGGGGTGCGGCAAGTGCTCGGACGACATGGTGTTCTCGACGCGGACGAAGGGGCCGCGTCGAGGTGCTGCTTCGCAACGGCCATGCCTCGCCGAAGACGCGCGAAAGGGCGCAAAAGGCGGGCTCGCTCGAACGCACGTCGTGGCGGTGTGCCCCGATCGGGGCGACGCGTCGCGCCGCACCCCGAGGCCGAAGCCGACGTGAACGGAACGCACGCTGCACTTCGAACCGGCATGCGCACGCTCGTCTCCCTCGACGCACGAACCCTCATGGCATGGGCCACCGAGCTCACGCCGCTCCGCATTCCGCTCGGCCATGAAGGCCGCCGGTGGGTGGAGCTGCAGAAGCCGACCTCGCTGGAGCTCGTGGAGGGCGAGGGTGTGCGCCTCGAGACGTCCGGGCGTGTGCGTTGGACGTGGAAGGGGATGGGCGCGCCGCTTCGGCTACGCCGTGTGCGTGCGTTGATCGCGCCGCGAATCGTCGAGGGCGGGACCTTGGTCTTCCCGATGCGCTTCGAGCATGCGGATCTCGTGCGGGTGCCGCGTGTGATCGAAGAGGCGATTCGCGTGCGCGTGGAAGAGGTGCTCGCATCGGAGAAGACGCCGCTGCGCGTGGAGCTCGCGCGCTTTCTGGATCTGCGCGTGCCGGTGCGAGCGCTGGAGCGATCGATTCATTTCGATCTGACGCGCGCGAGCGTGTACGTGCGGGACGGAGCGGTGCAGCTGCGGGTCGAGATCGACGCGGCGATGGAACAGCTCGTGGGATGAGACGGGGACGGAACGTGCGCCGGGACGGGACTGACAGCGTCACCGACACCGACACCGACACCGACACCGTCACCGACACCGACACCGACAGCGACAGCGACATCGACATCGACAGTGTTTGGTTCTCATCTGACGAGAGCGGGCACCGGAACCGCGCTTCGCGCCTCAGAGTCAGAGGCAGAGTCGGCGCTCCGCGCCACCGCCGCTTCGCGGCCTCACGGCTTCGCCGACGCGCTTCGCGCCACGAGAGCCCACGAAACGCAGCCGATTCGTCACATGGGCGAGTCTGAGAAGTGGGGGCGGCACGTCGAAGGTACGTTCGCGAAGAAGCACGGGCCCTCCAGGGTCGGGGCGGCTGGCTCATGCGTGGGCTGCGAGACAGTCGCGCCAGCCCGAACGACGCGCGCGAAACCGAGCGGGCTGTCACGCCTCTCTCGCGTGAGGCGTGCATGAGCCAGCCGCCCCAACCCTTCCGAGCCCTCCACGTCGCCTACCAACTCATCGAGGTCCTCGGACCGGTGATTCCAGTGATTCGCAAACACGACGCGGGTCTCGCGGACCAACTGCGTCGTGCAGCACAGTCGGTCGCGCTGAACCTCGCGGAGTCGACCGGAAACTCCCGCGGAAACCGACGACTGCGCATCGAGACCGCGTTTGGGTCCGCGCAAGAGACGAAGGCGGCGCTGCACGTCGCGCGCAACTGGCGCTACGTCGACGACGCCGCAGTCACGCGAGCGTTCGACCTCGCGGACACCGTCGCGAAGCTCTGCTGGAGGCTCACCCGGTAGCGGCTCCGGCCCGCTCCTCGGGGCCCTTCGGGGGCCCTTCGCGCGTCAGGATGAGAACCGCACCGACACCGACACCGACACCGTCACCGACGCCGTCACCGACACCGACACCGTTACGGGCGCCTCACGGCCACGCGCACGTCATCCCGCCGCATCCGCTTCTGCCACATCCGGCGCCTCTTCCTTCTCCGGCGTCTCCTGCCGCGCGAGCCGCAACGTCAGCGCGCCGAGCCCCAGCACCGAGAGCAGGAGCAACGCCCACACGACGTAGGTCGTGAAGCTCGCGTCCTTCCAAAACCCCGGCGCGTGGTAGTCGGGATTCGCGCCCGCTTCGCCGAGGCGGGCCGCCGCCGCGTCCACCGCGAGCACCAAGGCCCGCGCGTCTTCGAGCTCGTAGCGCGGCGGCTCGGCGTCCGGGTGTCCGACGAGCACGCGGTAGGTCCCGCTCGGGGCGGCGACCGAGACCGTGTGGTTCGCGACCGCCACGCTCGCTTCGCGGAGCACGAGCGGGCGGTCGTCCCCGTCGATCACCTTCAGCTCGAGGCGCGCGACCACCGTCGGCTCGTCCCACGCGATCGTGACCGGCGCGTCGTCTTCCGGACCACGCGACAACGCGCCCGACGCGAGACGTCGCCGCTCGCCACGCACGTCGACGCCGTAGAGCACGTAGTCACGCGACACGTACGCCTCGTCGGGATCGATCGTCAGCGACACCGCCGGCAACGGACCCGGCACGAGGGGCAGCACGTGAACGCTCTCGCCCGCCGTCGCCTCCGCCGCTCCGACCTCGAGCGGCAAGACGAGGCTCGCCGGCGCCGGAGAGAGCACGTGAGGCCACGCGTTTCCGTCGGCGTCGACGATTCGAAGGTCGGCGAGGTCGGCGCGCGCGTGGGCGAGCAGGGAGGCGTTCGGTTCGAAGCGGCTCGCGTGCTCGTCGGCGTCTTCGATCACGAGGTCGGCGGTCGCCGCGAAGACGCTCGCGTCGATGGCGCGGCCGACGCCCACGAAGCCGAGCGCGGGACGACCGTCGTAGCTCGGGTTGTCGCGCAACGCGCCGGCGTGCGCTTCGGGCAAGGCTCGTTCGAGCAAGGCTTCACCGCGCCACGTGCCGGCGAGCGCGTCGAGGTCGTGGCGACGTGCCCCCGCACGACCTCCACCGACGTAGAGCTGCGCGCCTTCGCGGTGAACGAAGACCAGGGTGGGTCGCCGCACTTCGGCCACGAAGCGAAGGTTCGAGAGGCTCGGGGCGTCGCCGTCGTCGATCACGATCCGCAGTCGTTCGCCGCGCGCGCGGGAGAGCGCGACCTCTCGGTCTTCTTCGCCGAGCTCCGCGAGCCGCACGAGCTCACCGCGCCCGAGCGGCGATACGGACCGCCCCGTACCCACGTCGAAGACCTGGATTCGCCGCACGAAATGCCCGTCGTCGGCCTCCACCACGAGGCGCTCGGGCACGACGCCGACCGGGCGCGGCACGTCGACGATCGTGAAGTCGCCTTCGCGCACGATCGAGCTCGGCGTCAGCGGAACCCGGAGCACGTCCGGCGCCGGGACCTCGCGGCGACCTTCGAGGCGAAGCGTCGGTGAGAGCAACGCGCCTTCGCCTTCGATCGTGATCACGAGGCGGGTCTCGGGGGTCGCGGCGATCGTCGGCAAAGAAATCGCGAGGCGCGCGCGCGACGGCGACTGCAAACGGAAGATCGTCCCGCGTGCGAGCTCTTCCGATCCGGTCGGGTCTTCGCGTCGCACGACGACTTGGCGCACGAAGCGATCGGCCGCGGTGTCGAAGACGAGCGACCACGCGGCGTCTTCCGGCGGCGTGCTCGGCCATTGCACCGTCATCTCTTCGGACGCGCGCGGCTCTTCACGGGTCGCTCGGCGTTCGCTCAAGTCGACGACCTCCAAGGGCAGCCGCGTCGGCAAGTCGTCGGGCCACGCGGAGGTCCCGCGGTCGACGAGGTATGGGACCTCGCGCCCTTCGGCGTCGAAGATTCGGACGTCCGAGAGGTCGGGGCGCGCTCCTTCGAGAAGGCGGGTCTCGAGGGGCAGACGCACGAGCCCGTCGGTGGGCGCCGACAGGGGCGCGGCGCGGGGAAAGAGACGCGTCGGATCGCGTTGAGCGACGGCGGTCGACGAACAGAACACGGCCAGCAAGACGAGGAGTCGTTTCATCGAAGGACCTTGGATTCCGTGGGCGAAGCGCGGATGGACGGTAGAGCTCGGGAGCGGCGCAGGGTTCATCGCGCCACCTCCGCGCTTCGGAAGACGAAGCGCTGGTAGACGAACGAGATCGCGAGCAGCGCGAGCGCGAGACCGACGAGCGAGCCGACGCGGTAGAGGTCGCGCAGGTAGGCGAGGTCGTAGAGGAAGACCTTCGCGCTGGTGGCGAGCACCAAGACGAGGCTCGTCGCGCGCAACGCGACCACGTCGCGACGCATGCCGAGCGCCAACAAGAAGAGCGCGTACACACCCCACGCGAGCGAGAGCGAGAGGTCCCGCGCGGGAAGACGTTGCAGGTCGAGGGTGAGCGCGCGGCCTTCGGCGAAGACGTCGACGATCGTGAGGTTCAACCACGCGAAGAGGACGACGAGCGCGGTCGCGGCGGCGGAGGTCGCGACGAACGCGCGCCGACCGAAGACCTCGGTCTCCCACGGGCGAAGGCGCTCACGCTCGTGCGCGTTCAGCACCTTCCACGCGCCGACGAGCGCGAGCACCGGCACGAGGTAGGCGTACGAGAGCCAGTTCAGCACGCGCCACGCGCCGCGCGGGTAGTAGTCGAGCACGTAGGGGTTGCCGACGAGGCGAATGCCGACCGCGGCGACGAGCGCGAGCGCGAAGTATTTGAGGCCCGCGTGATCGAGGCGCCGCCAGACGAGGGCGATCGCGAAGGCTTCGAGCGCCCACCCGATCGTGACCCACTCGTTCTCGAGCTGAATCGGGATGGCGACGGTGACGAGGCTCGCGGTGGCCGCGCTCGTCCACGCGAGGGCGCTGCGTCGCGCGGCGGCGTCGCGCGGGCCGCGACGGTAGGCGAGCCAGAGCACGAAGGCGGCGAGCGCGGCGAGCAGGAGCGCGACGAGGCCGACGGTCTCGGCGCCGAAGACGGCGAGGTGCACCTCACGCGCGGCGGGCAACGCGAGCGGGCCGGCGAGCGCGGCGCTTCGCCAACGCCACGGGTCGTCGACGAACGCTCGACGCGCGAGGCCGAAGGCGAGGCCGAAGAGCGCGGGCGCCAGCGTGCCGAGCCACGTGACGATCGTGAAGGGCAGGTGGCCGCGCACGACGAAGAGGCCGGTCGCGCAGACGTGCACGAGGACGATCGCGAGGAGCGGCCACGCGCGGCGCAGACGCGACGCGGCGAGGCTCGCGAGCACGACGCAGAGGCCGAGCCCGACGAAGAAGACGTGCTCGGGGAGCGCGACGAGTCCCGACGCGAAGGGGAGCCCGAGCGCGAGGATCAGCGGTGCCGCGAGCGCGCCGTGGTCGACGCCGCGACGGTGCTCGGCGGTGACGTTTCGGAAGAAGGTGAGCGCGCTCGGCAGCGCGACGAGAACGATCGCGAGGCCGAGGAGCGTGGTCGCGGGCGGCTCGGTCGCGAGGCCGAAGCGGGGCAGCGTGGCGAAGGACGCGGCGACCCCGACGGAGCAACCGACGAAGAGACCGAGGAGCGGCCAACGACGCGCTTGGCGCAGGCCGATGGCCGTGAGGACCGCGAGCGAAATCGCCGACGGCCAGGGGGCGTCGAGGTTCGCGCGAACGACGACCACGCCCAGACCTCCAAGCACCGCGGCGACGGCGGAGTTGTGGGCGCTCTCCGCACGTTCGGCGGCCATCTGAAAGATGGAGGCGGCACCGAGGAGTAGAAGCGCGGCCTCCCACCCGTCGCTCGCCGCGAAGGCCGCCACGACCACGAAGAACGCGGCGAAGAAGGGGAGCTCCGGCGAGCGCGCACGAAGGGCGAGCCACGCGGACCCAGCGCAGAGCGCGAGCAGGAGCGGGGCGCTCACCTCGAAGTGCGCATGCAGGTCGCCACGCACGGCGAGGTAGAGGGAGAAGACGAGCGCGACCACGACGCCGCCCGTGCGCGTGCCACGCCAGAGCGCGCCTTCGTCGTCGCGGCGCGGGAGCAAGGCGAAGATCGCCGCGAAGAGCGCGACGATGCCGGCGCCGAGCGCCATGCGCGGTCCGTCGAGCCGAACGATCAACCACGCAAGCTGGTAGAGCGTGGTGCCGACGAGCGACGCGATCGCGAGCCACGCCCAACGGCGGCGGTACGCGAGCCAGAGCATCGCGACGTCGAGCAGGAGCAGGTAGCCGAAGAGACTGAAGGGGCGGTCCTCGCCGGTGGAGAGCGCGAGGGGCGTGACGAAGCCGCCGAAGAGACCGAGCGCGGCGACGACCGTGCTGCGCCTCGTCGAAGCGAGGGTGACGCACGCGGCGGTGGTCGCGATCATCGCGGCCGACGCGGCCCACGCGGGGTAGAGGTCGTAGAGCGCGCGGCCGGCCCAGAACGCGACGTAGAGGATCGCGACGCCGGCGCCGGTGAGCCATTGCGCGAGCGTCGGGTGGCTGTGGCGAAGGCGCGCTTCGGAGGCCGCGACGCAGCCGAGGCCGACGCCGACGCCGAGCACGACGCGAAGCGCAGGGGAGATCAGACCGTGCTCGATCGAGTACTGGAAGAAGTAGAGGCCCGCGAGGGTGAGGACGAGCGCGCCGAGGGCGGCGGCGCCGCGGATGCCGAGCCATTGCTCCCACTCGATCGTCGGGGCGGGGGCGACGGGCGGTCGAGCCGGCGATGGCGTCGCCACGGACTCCGGCGTCGCGACCGGTGCTGCCGCCGGGACCGACTCGGGAACGGGGACCGACTCGGGAACCGGAGCCGACTCGGGAGCTTGGACCGGCTCCGGAACCGGGACCGACTCGGGAGCTTGGACCGGAACGCGGACCGACTCGGGAACGGGGACCGTCTCGGGAACCGATGGACTCGGCGGCCCGGCCACTTCCACGGGCAGAGGCGTCTGCGGGATCGGGCACGACCGACGCTGCGAGCGCCGCCTGAGCGGCCGCCGCGACGGCCGGATCCGCAAGCCCGGCGAGCTTGGCGTGCAGTGACGGGAGCTCCTGCGAGCACACCCAGGTCAGACCCGACTCCAGGTGCTGCACCCGGTGGAGCAACGCCGTCACGTGGCTTCGGGTCTGCTGGAGCTCCGCCTCGAGCGCGGCGTGGGAGCGCCCCCGAGAGCTCGAGACGAGCCAGACGACGAGGCCCGTGACGAGCCCGACAGGCAGGATGCAAACGACGATCGCGAGAAGTTGGTCGAACACGCCGCGCCGCAGTGCACTCGACGGGCCGCTTCACGGACGGCGAAATGCCCAACAATATCGAGGCAAAGCACGCCGAGAGCTCGAACTCGCGATCATCTGATGCACATGCAGTGGTCATCTGACGCACAACAACCTCTCGTCGATCGACCGCGCCCGCCAGCCCATGGCCCGAGAAGGCCCACGCAAAGCGGACCGAATCGGCGCACGCAAATCACGAGGTTGCGTCACGCATTTCCTAGGTCGTACGCGACCAAACTTGCTGGGCGGCATGCGCCCACCCGAATCGCCCGCTCGCGGCGGGAGATCCGTCAACGTGGAGGGTTCGCGCCCACGCAAAGTGGACTGCATTCGCGCATGCGAATCACGAGGTTGCGTCAGACGATCCCTGGGTACGGCGCGACCAGGACTGCTGGTCTCCCCATGCCCATGGAATTGAAGCGGAATCGAGCCTGGCAGAACGGACGCAAGTCCGTGGAGGAGTCCGCGAAACTGGCGTCCCCGGGAGCGCCAGCCGGCTCAGGGTTCCCCCCGCCTCCGATCGGGGACGAATCGCCACGGTACGCGGGCTGCAATCTCCACCCGCCATGGACACGCAGAAGCACGCGTTTTTCCGACGCTTTCTCCCGGTTTTCACGCTCTTGGGCCTCGCCCTCGCCGCCTCTCCCGCCGCGGCGCAACGCGACTTCCGGGGCGAAGCGCCACGCACGGCGTCCTCGGCCAACGAGGTGGTCCAACCCGGCGAGGTGCCGACCGACGACGACGTGAGCCTCGAGACCGCGACCCCGGACCCGACCCCCCGCGTGCCGACCCCGCTGCAGCGCCGCGAGCTCGAGGTGGACGTCATCGAGCAGGCTGGTGTTGGCGGTCCGGTCGCCTACGCCTCGGGCGGTGTGCTCGAGGTCGGCGGCATGGGCTCGCTCGCGTTCGGCGAAGAGTTCTGGCAGCTGCGCATGGCGCCCTTCGTCGGCTGGTTCATCGCCGACGGCTTCGAGCTGACCTACCTGCACGAGGTCTCGGGCGCGCGCATCGCGGGCGAGAACCGCGTCGCCACCTCGATGTACCTCGAGCCCAGCGGCCACGTGCGCGTCACCGACCGCTTGCTCGCGTTCGCGGGTGTCGCGCCGGGCGTGCTCTACAACGGCGACGATTGGGGCTTCACGATTCGCACCCGCGCGGGCGTCGACGTGCTCGTCGGTCGCTCGGGCATCTTCCGCCCCGCGCTGACCTTCACGTGGGCGACCCGCGATCTCTACGGCACGACCGGCACGCAGCTGCCGGGCATGCGCCGGGTGGGCGGGCTCGAAATCTCCTACGCCGCGATGTTCTGAGAGCACGCCTACTTGCACGGATCCATCCGTGCGAGTGGGGCCGTGCTCGGTGGTGGGAGGGGCCCCAATCCGGCTTTGCTTGGGGGAGGGCGCGCGCCGCCCCTCGAAGAGAAGGAAGAGCATGAATCAGTGCAACTGATTCGCGCTCTCGGTGACCCGAGCGCGTCCTCGTGACGCGCTCGATTGCCTCGCTCCGACGACAGCCCAAAGCTCCCGGCATGCGACGTCTCTCGTTCCTCGCGTTCTTGCTCAGCGTTCCCGCCCTTGCCCTCGCGCAGCCACCCACGTCTCCCGAAACGAACGAAACGAACGAGACGAACGAGACGAACGAGACGAACGCAACCCCCGAAGCGAGCGAGACGACGGAGACCGTCGAGGCGGTGGTCCCGGAGCCCCCGGTCGTTCCCGAGCCACCCGCGATTCCCGAGCCGCCGACCGCGCCCTCGCTGCCCACCTACCGCGTGCGCTCCGGCGCCAACGAAGCGCGCGCCTTCGTCTACCGCGACGCGCGCCACCTCGTGACCACCGCGAACGTGGTCGCCGATCGCGGCAGCCTTCGACTCGTCACCGACGACGGCGCCGCCCCCGACGGAGCGCGCCTCGAGGTCGTGTCCGTCGAAGGTGGGCTCGCGCTCTTGCGCGCCGACGTCGACCTCGGAACCCCCGCCACCCTCGGCACCGTCGAAGTCGGTGAGCGCGTGCGCCGTGACGAGACGGTCGCGCTCGCGCTGACGATGGACGAGCAGCGCCTTCGCACGAGCGAGATCTGCGTCGTCGGTGCGCCGCTCACCAACGAGCGCGGCGAGCTCGTCGCCGTCTGCACCTCGCGCACCGACGCGCGCCTCGCGTCGCAGCTCGACGCGCTCTGGGAATCGACGAGCGGCGCTCCGTCGCGGTGGCGCGGTCGTCTCACGATCGGCTTCGACTACCGCGTGCGCCAAGACTTCGAGCCGGTGCTCGGCGGCGAGGTCGGCTTCGGCGTCCTCGGCTACGACCGAATCGGTTTCCTCGTGCGCACCGCGTTCTTCCAGAACGCGAAGTCGGACGACGAGTCGACTCGGCTCCGCAGCGCGTTCGAGGTCGGCGCCGAGGTCCAACTTCAGCACGCCTTCCGCTTCGGCGCGTTGCCGATCCGCCTCGGGCTCGGGCTCGGCGCGACCTACCGCCCCGTGAAGGAGCGCCGCATTCAAGAGCTGCTCGAGATCGAGCCCGGCTGCGATCCCAGCGCGGGCCCCTGCGCCGCCACCTACACCCGCACGCGCACCGACTCCGACACCGACCATCGCGTGTTGCCGACGGCGCGCTTCGGCGTCGCGTTCGGCGGTCTCGCGTTCGCGTACACCGCGGCGATCGACGTCGACGAGCCGAAGCGCACGACCCACACGCTGACCATCGGAACCGGGCTCTGAGCGGAACGACGAACGCTCCGACCACGCTCACGTCGAGCGAAGTCGGAGCGGTTCACGAGACGCGGGACTCCTCTCCTGCCTCGACGGGTCGGCGCGCCTCGCCGCCCACGTGCCGGCCGGGCGACATGCTGCGACGTGCCGGCGCTCTCACGCGAAGCGACGCAGCCGCAGCGAGCTGAGCAAGACGCTCACGCTCGAGAGGCTCATCGCCGCGCTCGCGAAGAGCGGCGAGAGCTGCCACCCGGTCCACGGGTAGAGCAGACCGGCGGCGAGCGGCAGACCGATCGTGTTGTAGACGAAGGCCCAAAAGAGGTTCTGGCGAATCACCGCGAGCGTGCGTCGCCCGAGCCGAAGCGCGGTCGGCAACCCTTCGATGCCGCCTCGAAGCAGCGCCACGTCCGCCGCCGCTGCTGCGACATCCGTCGCGCTTCCCACCGCGACCCCCACGTGCGCCTCGGCCAACGCCGGCGCGTCGTTCAAGCCGTCGCCGACCATCGCGACGATGCGACCACGCGCACGCTCCTGCTTCACCACGTCGGCCTTGCCCTCCGGCAGAACCTCCGCGTGCACCCGCTCGATGCCGAGCTCCTTCGCGATCGCCTCGGCCGTCGTCTTGCGGTCGCCGCTGACCATCGCGACCTCGACCCCGAGCGCGTGAAGCTTCGCGACGACCTCCTTCGCCTCGGGCGTCGGACGATCCGCCACCGCAACCAAACCCGCGAAGACCCCATCGATCGCGACGAACGAAGGCGTGCGCCCCGACGAGGCGAGCCGCTCCGCTTCGGCCTCGGCCTCCGCGTCGACCACGACGTCCTTCGACGCGAGGAAACGCGCGGTGCCGATCGACACCTTTCGTCCCTCGACCGTGCCCACGAGCCCACCACCG
Source organism: Sandaracinus sp. (assembly GCA_020633125.1). Taxonomy (GTDB): domain Bacteria; phylum Myxococcota_A; class Polyangia; order Polyangiales; family Houyiibacteriaceae; genus JACKEH01. The sequence goes on from JACKEH010000003.1 coordinate 128,409, forward strand.
ATCACCGAGCTCACGTCGCGCGCCTCGGGCATCGTCACGCCCTCTGCTTCCGCACCCCGCACGATCGCGTGCGCGATCGGGTGCTCGCTACGACTCTCGATCGCCGCCACGATCCCGAGCAACGCCTCACGCGGCATCTCCCGCGCGACCACGTCGGTGAGCTCGGGCCGACCCGTCGTCAGCGTGCCCGTCTTGTCGAGCAAGACGGTGTTCACGTGGCTCGCGGTCTCGAGCGCGACGCCGCCCTTGATGAGCACGCCGAGCTCCGCGCCGCGCCCCGTGCCGACCGCGACCGCCGCCGGCGTCGCGAGGCCGAGCGCGCACGGACACGCGATGACGAGCACCGCGACGAACCGTTCGATCGCGGTCGAGAGATCGCTCGGGTCGACGAGCATCCAACCCGCGAAGGTCAGAAGCGCGAGGCCGACGACGATCGGCACGAAGTACGCGCTCACGACGTCCGCGAGCCGCGCGATCGGCGCCCGCGATCCCTGCGCCCGCTCCACCGCCTGCGCGATGCGCGCGAGCGCGGTCTCCTCACCCACGCCCGTCAGCCGCACCGTCAACGCGCCGCTCGCGTTCAACGTGCCGCCGTAGACCGCGTCGCCTTCGCCCTTGTCGACCGGGAGGCTCTCGCCCGTGAGCATCGACTCGTCGAGCGCGCTCTGTCCCTCGACGATCGCCCCGTCCGCCGGCACCCGCTCGCCCGGACGAACGACCACGAGGTCCCCGACCGCGAGCAGATCCACCGACACCTCTTCGACCTTGCCGTCGCGAAGCCGATGCGCGCGATCCGGCGTCAGGCCGACGAGCCCGCGCACCGCGTCGGAGAGCCTCCGTCGCGCGCGCGCTTCGAGCAGCTTGCCGAGCAAGACGAAGGTCACGATGGCCGCGCCCGCCTCGAAGTAGAGGTGCGGCACCACACCGTGCTCGCCGTGGGGGAACGCCTGCGGGAAGACCAACGCGACGAGGGAGTACGCGAACGCCGCGAACGATCCGAGCGCCACGAGCGTGCTCATGTTCGCGGTGCCGTGGCGAAGCGCGGACCACGCGCCCGAGAAGAAACGACGGCCCGCGCCGAAGATCACCGGCGTCGCGAGCGCGAGCTGCGCCCAACGTGCGATCGGCCCATCGGTGCCGGGGATCGCGCCGTGGCTCATCGCGATCACGAGCAGCGGCGCCGTGAGCGTCGCGGCGACCACGAAGTCGCGTCGGTTGGTCCGGTCCTCGCGCGCCTCCGCCTCGGCGAGCACGTCCGAGCGCGACGCCTTCGACGCTTCGAGCGCGGCGGCCTCGTAGCCGGCCTCCGTCACCGCGGCGATCAGGGTCGCGACCGGCACGTCGACGGCGCGCACCGTCGCGCGCTCGCTGGCGAGGTTCACGGTCGCGGCCTCGACGCCGGGCACGGCCGCGAGCGCCTTCTCGACCCGGCCGACACACGACGCACAGGTCATGCCGCGCACGGAGAGCACCACCTCGCTCGCCTGGGGCGCGGGCACCTCGTAGCCGGCCTTCTCGACGGCCTGCGCGAGGGTCGCGCGGTCGACCGGCGCCTCGAGCATCACGACGGCGCGCTTGGTGACGAGGTTCACCTCGGCCTTCGCCACTCCGGGCACCTTCGAGAGCGCGCGCTCCACGTGGGTCACGCACGCAGAGCAGGTCATGCCCTCGATGGGCAGGTCCATCGAAGGCGCCTCGGTGGGCGGCAACGTGGTCGGAGACGAGGTCTCGGGGCTGGCGAGCGTCATCGGATTCATGGGTCCTCCGAGGGGAGGACGACGCGATCGGGAGAATCTTACGCGACCGCGTCCCGCCCGTTGGCTACGGCCGTCGCGGCACGCGGGCAAGCGGTGGCTGACCCCGCCCACGTCGAGAAGTCCTCGCAGCGAGCGAAGGCTCACGGGGCCCCCTTCCTTCCCTGCCCACGGACGAGGCGTCCATGAGCACGGGCGCGCGTCACCACCCGTGGCATCCTTCCGCCGTGCGCCGATACCTGGTCTTGGCTTGTCTGCTCGCGTTCGCATGCGGAGACGACGACACGGCTCCTCGCGACGGAGACGTCTTCACGGTGGACGGGGGAGACGGGCGCTGCGGCAACGACCTCGACTGCAGCGACGGTGTGTTCTGCAACGGCGCGGAGCGCTGCGACCGCGACGCGCCAGGCGCGAACGAGCGCGGCTGCGTCGCAGGATCCACGCCCTGCTCGGACGGGTGCGACGAGGTCATGAACACGTGCGTGAGCTGTGATGTCCCGGACGCGGACGGCGACGGCTTCGCCGCGCAGGCGTGTGGCGGCGCCGATTGCGACGACACCGACCGCGACGTGAACCCCGACGCGACGGAGATCTGCGACCCCGAAGGTTTCGACGAAGACTGCGATCCGAGCACCTTCGGCGACCGGGACGACGACGACGACGGCTTCGTCGACGCGCGTTGCTGCAACCTCGATCGCTGTGGCGACGACTGCGACGATGGCGACGACAGCGTGCGCCCGGACTCGGTCGAGGTCTGCAACCGACGCGACGACGATTGCGACGGCAGCGTCGACGAGAGCGTCTCGGTGCCCGGCTTCGTCGACGAAGACTCCGACGGTCGTGGCGACGGAGACCGCCCCGCGATGGCGTGCCCGGGAAGCCCGCGCTTCTCGACCGTCGGCGACGATTGCGACGACGACGACCCCGCGCGAAACCCCGCGCAGGTCGAGGTCTGCGACGGCGTCGACAACGACTGCGACGATCGCGCGGACGAACAAGCGCGCGCGGTGCCCTGGTACCCCGACACCGACGGCGACGGCTTCGGCGACGCGAGCGCGACGCCGACGACGAGCTGCGGCCGACCGGAGGGTCACGTACTCAACGCCTTCGACTGCGACGACACCCGCAGCACCGTGAGCCCGCGCGCGGCGGAGCAGTGCAACGGACGCGACGACGATTGCGACGGCGTCGCCGTCTTCGAGGGCGTGCTCGAAGACCGAGACGGCGACCGCATTCCCGACGCGCGTTGCGGCGGCGACGTCGTCGACTGCGACGACGGCTCGATTCGCGTCGGCCCCGGCGCCCTCGAGCTCTGCAACGGCGCGGACGACGACTGTGACGGACGCATCGACGAAGCCGCGACCGCGGTCATGTGGTACCTCGACGAAGACCGCGACGGCTACGGCTCCGAGGTCGGGATCTCCTCGTGCGCGCCGCCGGGCAACTACGTTCTCGTCGGCGGCGACTGCGAGCCGCGCAACTTCTACGCGCACCCGAACATGGCCGAGCGTTGCGACGGCGCCGACCAAGACTGCGACGGGCGCATCGACGAGCAACAAGCGATCGCCGAGTGCGCGGCCTCGGATCGCGTCTGCCGCGGCGGGCTCTGCATCGCGACCGACTGCCCCTCGGGCCAGTCGCTCTGCGACGTCACGGGCGGCACGGCCTGCATCGACACTGCGGTGAACGCCGACCATTGCGGCGGCTGCGACCGCCAATGCCCGAGCGGGCAGCTCTGCCAGGACTCGACCTGCATCGGCTGGGACGAAGTGGAGCTCGGCCAATACCCGAACTGCGCGCGCGCGGGTGGACGCGTGTATTGCTGGGGCCGCGAGACGGGCTCGGGCGTCATGGCGCCCCCGGGCGGCTTCGCGAGGCCCCAGACCGTGGTCGGCATCGACGACGCAACCACGATCGAGGCGGGCGGCGCGCACGCGTGTGTGTTGCGAACCGGCGGCGAAGCGTGGTGCTTCGGTCTCAACAACTACGGACAGCTCGGCGACAACACCACCATGCCGCGCCTCGCGCCGGTGCGAGTCTCGACCGCGCTTCGCTTCAACGAGATCGCGACGGGCGGTGACGCGACCTGCGGACGCGTGATCGGCGCGGGACCGGTCGTCGAAGACACCGTGTACTGCTGGGGAAGCAACGACACGGGCGTGGCGCGTCCGAGCCTCGTCGGCACGGTGCTCCGGCCCGAGCGCCTGCAGGACGGCTTCGGCGCCGCACGCTTGGACGTCGGATCCGATCACGCGTGTGCGGTCAGCGGGATCAGTCTGTGGTGCTGGGGTACCAACACGTACGGGCAGCTCGGTCCGGTGGGCGCCGGCACCGACAACTTCTACGAGCCGCGCGAGGTCTTCGTCGGCGTGCCGAGCTCGACCGAGGTCACGAACATCGCGACGGGCGACGGGCACACATGTTTCGTGACCAACGGCTTGGGGGCCTCCGAAGGCGGCGTCGTGCGTTGCCTCGGTCGCTACGACTCGGGCCAAGCCGGAGGCACACCGGGCAGCTGCGGGGCGTGCTCGGGCGAGCAGTACTGCCTCGACGGAACGTGTGTCGGCGGCGGCGTGGACTGCATGCCCGGCTGCGACGCCAACAGCTATTGCGTGCGCGGCACGTGTCTTCCGTACGTGACGACGCCGCGCCAGGTCTACCTTCCCGACGGGGTCACGCCGCTCGACGGCGTGGTCGACCTCGACGCCGGTGACCGCCACACGTGCGCGATTCGGTTCGACGGCACCGTGTGGTGTTGGGGCGCCAACGGCAGCGCCGAGCTCGCGCAGGACAGTGCGCTGATGGTCAACTCGCAGGTCGCCCGCCAGGTGATGGCACGTTGGACTGGCGACGCGTACCAGCTGACCGTGGGCGGGACCCACGCGTGCATTCGCGCGGACGGCGGCACGCTCTGGTGCTGGGGCTCGAACATCTCGAACGAGAACGGGACGGGCGTCCCCTACACGATCGTCGCGCGTCCGCTGCTGGCCCCGGTTCGCTGAAGCACGCTCGCAACGCGACGAGCGGGTTTCGACCAGTCCGATGGGCTTGCGCGCCGCGCGCGCGCGCGCGAGAGCCCGGCATGCGGCAGGCGCTCCTTCTCGTTTTGCTCCTTGGCTGCCTCGACCCCGACGCGCCGCCGCCGACTGGCGACGGCGGTGTCACGACCTGCACCAACGACGCGGTGTGCGACGACGACGCGTTCTGCACGGGCGTCGAGCGCTGCGAGCCCACGTCGCCCGACGCCGACGCCTTCGGATGCGTGCGTGGCGACGTGCCGTGCGAGGGCACGTGCGACGAGCGAATCGACGCATGCCTCTCGTGCGACGCCGATGGCGACGGCTTCGAGTCGTTCGCCTGCGGTGGCACCGATTGCGACGACACCGACGCGAACGTGAACCCCGAGGCCACGGAAGTCTGCGACCCGGAGCAACGGGACGAGGACTGCGACCCGACGACCTTCGGCGACCTCGACGTCGACGGCGACGGAGTGGTCGACGCGCTCTGCTGCAACCTCGACCTTTGCGGCGCCGATTGCGACGACACCGACGCGAGCGTTCGACCCGGCGCCCCCGAGGTCTGCAACCGACGTGACGACGATTGCGACGACAGCATCGACGAGGACGCATCGATGCCGGGCTTCGTCGACGAAGACTCGGACGGACGGGGCGACGGCGCGCGGCCCACGATGGGCTGTGCCGGTGCGCCACGCTTCTCGACGGTCGGCGACGATTGCGACGATGCGGACCCGGCGCGAAATCCCGCCCAAGTCGAAGTCTGCGATGGCGTCGACAACGACTGCGACGACCGCTTGGACGAGAACGCCCGCGCCGTCCCTTGGTATCCCGACCGCGACGCCGACGAATACGGCGACCCGGGAGCAGAGCCGGTCATGCGCTGCGGAACGCCCGCGGGGCACGTCCTCAACGACCTCGATTGCGACGACACGCTCGCGGACGTGCATCCGGGCGCCACGGAGCGCTGCAATGGAAGGGACGACGACTGCGACGGCGTCGCGCGTTTCGAAGGCGTGCTCGAAGACCGCGACGGCGACGGTGCGACGTCGTGCGGCGCCGTCGTCGATTGCGACGACACCGACCCTCGTGTCGGCCTCGGCGCACCGGAGCGCTGCAACGGCGCCGACGACGACTGCGACGGCCACGTCGACGAGAACGCCGAAGATGTCGCGTGGTTCCCCGACTTCGATCGCGACGGCTACGGCTCGGGCGAGGGCGTCTCGACCTGCAATCCGCCCGCGAGCTACGTGTCGCGCGACGGCGACTGCGCGCCGAGCCGTGCCGAGGTGAATCCCGGCGCCGCCGAACGTTGCGACGGAGTCGATCAAGACTGCGACGGCCGCGTGGACGAAGACGCGGAGCGTATCTGTCGCGCCTCGGGTGCCGTCTGCCGCGAAGGTCGATGCGAGGTCGTCGAGTGTGCCTCGGGGGCGGTCTGCGACGTCGACGGCGGCGGCACCGAGTGCATCGACGTCGCGGTGCACGGCGACCATTGCGGAGGTTGCGACCTGCAATGCCCGAGCGGCCAGCTCTGCCAGGACGCCGAATGCGGCGGCTGGGACGAGGTCGATCTCGGTGCGTACCCCAACTGCGCGCGCGCCGGGGGCCGCGTGTATTGCTGGGGCCGAGTCTCGGGCTCCGGCGTCGAGCCCCCGCCCGGCAACTTCATGAGGCCGCAGACCGTCGTGGGCGTCGACGACGCGCTCACGATCGAGGCCGGTGGCGACCACGCGTGCGTCTTGCGGACCGGCGGCGAAGCCTGGTGCTTCGGCCTGAACTACTACGGTCAACTCGGCGACGGCACCGCGGAGCCTCGTCTCGCCCCCACGCGTGTCGCCACCTCGCTTCGATTTCGCGAGGTCTCGGCTGGCTTGGACGCGACCTGCGCGCGGGCGGAGGGGGCCGGCCCCGTGGCGGAAGACACGGTCTACTGTTGGGGCAACAACGAATACGGTGTCTCCCGCCCCTCGCTCTCGGGCCCCGGCCCGAATCGACCGACGCGACTGAGCGAAACGCTCCTTGCGGACCGGCTCGACGTCGGGTCCGACCACGCGTGCGCGCTCTCTGACGGCAGCCTGTGGTGCTGGGGTACCAACACCCACGGTCAGCTCGGTGCCGCCGACGTGGGCACGCGGGCGCTGCACGAGCCACGCGAAGTCTTCGCCGGCACGGACACGCTCCGAGTCACCCACGTGGCGGTGGGCGACGGGCACACCTGCCTCGTCACGGACGGCCCCGACGAATCCGGCGTGGTTCGATGCCTCGGGCGGCACGACTGGGGTCAGGCCGGCGGAGCGCCCGGCGCGTGCACCGGCTGTCTGGGCACGCAGCATTGCCTGGACGGCGCCTGCGTCGGTGGGGGCTTCGAGTGCACGACGGGTTGCGGAACGGACCGCTACTGCGTCGAAGGAAGCTGCGTCCCGTTCCAAACGACCCCGCGCGACGTGTTCCTCTCGGACGGCGTGAGCCGGCTGGACGAGGTCGTCGAGCTCGATGCCGGCGACCGACACACGTGTGCGCTGCGGGTCGACGGGAGCGTTTGGTGCTGGGGCCGCAACCAAACGGGCGAGCTCGCGAGGGACGACCTCGTCGTCACACACTCGCAGGTCGCCCTTCGCGTCGAGCCACGCTGGACGGGCACCGCGGTCGCGCTCTCTGTTGGCCGAGCCCACGCCTGCATTCGAACCGATGCCGGCGCCGTGTGGTGCTGGGGCTCGAACGTCTCGAACGAGAGTGGGACGGGCGTGGCCTACACGAGCGTCGCGCGACCGCTCTTGGCGCCCGTGCGCTGAACCGAGGGTGCCTTTCGCCGTGCGCCGCGATCGGCGCCAGGTAGGCTCCCGCTCCCATGCGTGCTTCGGAACTGCTCGGCCCCTTCGGCCCGCTCGCGCGATCGATCGCGGGCTACGAGCATCGGCCGAGCCAGATGCGTATGGCAGACCTCGTCGAAGAGGCGCTGACGCGCGAAGGCGTGGCGATCGTCGAGGCGGGCACGGGCACCGGCAAGACGTGGGCGTACCTGGTGCCTGCGATCCTCTCCGGCAAACGCGTGGTGATCTCCACGGGAACCCGCGCGCTCCAAGATCAGATCATGGAGCGCGACCTTCCCGCGCTTCGCGATCACCTCGGGCTCGCCGTCGAAGCCGCCTGCATGAAGGGGCTGTCGAACTACCTCTGCCTTCGACGCTACGAGCTCTACCGTCGTTCGCCCGAAGCCGCCGGCGCCGAGGTCGGTCGGCAGCTTCGCGTCATCGAAGACTGGAAGGGCTACACCGAGACCGGCGACCGCGCGGACCTTCCGCTCGCCGAAGACGCGAGCGTGTGGTCGCACGTACAGAGCGGCCCCGACACGCGCATCGGCGCGCGTTGTTCGTTCTTCGAGCAGTGTTTCGTCACCCGCATGCGCCGCGCCGCAGAGAACGCGCGCATCGTGGTGGTCAATCACCACCTCTTCTTCGCGGACCTCGCGCTTCGCGGCGATCGCACCGCGGGCGGCGCGGTGTTGCCGGACTACGACGCGGTCGTCTTCGACGAGGCGCATCAATTGGAAGAGACGGCGACGCTCTTCTTCGGTTCTTCGGTGAGCACGGGGCAGCTCGAGCGCCTCGCCCGCGACGCGACGCGCTCGCTCACCGCCGCCCGTGACGGCTCGCCGCTGCCCGAGGTGCTGCGTGCCGCGAGCGACGCGTTCTTCCTCGCGCTGCCTCGGCTTCGCGAGGGCAACGACCGCATCCCGTTGAACCCATCGGATTTCGCGCGCACCGAGAGCAGCGTCGACCGCGATTGGGATGGCAAGCCCAACGCGCCCGCCGCGTCGCCGGATCTCGAGCGACGCTTCTTCGCTCTCGACGACGCGCTCGAAGCGCTCGGCGCGCACTGCCGCGCCGTCCGCGGCGAGGACGAATCGCTCGACCAAATTGCCAAACGTTGCGGGCAGATACGCGATGACCTCGGGCGCATCACGGAGGCCGCGATCGGTCAGAGCGTGGCGTGGGTGAGCCGCCGCGGGCTCGGCACCGCGCTCGGCATCAGCCCCGTCGACGTCAGCGCGATCCTCCGCAAGGAGCTCTTCGGGCGCGCGGCGAGCGTGGTCCTGACGAGCGCGACGTTGACCACCGGGCGGTCCGGGCGCGACGACGACGGCCCCGTCTCCGACTTCCGCTACTTCAAGCAACGCCTCGGCATCGAGTTCGAGGTCGACGAGCTCGCCCTCCCCTCCCCCTTCGACTTCCCGTCGCAGGCGGGCCTCTACGTCCCCGAGAAGATGCCGGACCCCCGTGATCCACGTTTCGTGGACACGGCCGCCAAAGAGATCCTCGGATTGATCGCGATCACCGACGGCGGCGCGTTCGTGCTGTGCACGAGCTTCCGCAACATGCACGCGCTGGCCCAGGCGTGCCGTCCGACGTTGATCGATCGCGGCTACCCGGTGCTCGTGCAAGGCGAGCTGCCGAAGCCGACGCTGCTGTCGAAGTTTCGCGAGTCGGGCGACGCGGTGCTCTTCGCGACGTCGAGCTTCTGGGAAGGCGTCGACGTGCCCGGCCACGCGCTACGACTCGTGGTGATCGACAAGCTTCCCTTCGAGGTCCCCTCCGACCCGCTGGTTCGCGCGCGTTGCGAACGTCTCGAGGAAGAGGGCGGCAAGCCCTTCATGGAGCTGCTGGTGCCCGCGGCCGCGCTGACGCTGAAGCAGGGCTTCGGTCGTCTGATTCGCACGCGCAAGGATCGCGGCATCGTGACGATCTTGGATTCGCGCCTCGTGAAGAAGGGCTACGGCAAGGTGTTCCTGCGAAGCCTTCCGGACGCGAGCCGGTTGTACTCGCTCGCGGAAGCAAAGGCGTTCTGGGAGAACGCGCGCGAGGCGGCCGCGGCGGAAGCGGGCGAGGTCGAAGGCAACGTTTGAGCGCCGTGGGCCGCCTCGGTGGCGGTGCCCGTGACGGTGTCGGTGTCGGTGTCGGTGGCGGTGACCGCGTCGGTGACCGTGTCGGTGACCGTGTCGGTGACCGTGTCGGTGACCGTGTCGGTGTCCGTGGCGGTGTCCGTGGCGGTGTCCGTGGCGGTGTCCGTGGCGGTGTCCGTGGCGGTGTCCGTGGCGGTGTCGGTGTCCGGGGCCGTGGCGCGAAGCGCGGCCTCTGTCTCGGTCGTCGCGAAGCGACGGTGGCGCGAAGCGCGGCCTCTGTCTCGGTCGTCGCGAAGCGACGGTGGCGCGAAGCGCGACCACCGCCACCGACACCGCCACCGTCACGGCCACCGTCACCGGTCGATAGCCCCTTTCGCCCCCCGCCCACACGACCCACCCTCCGGCCCCATGGAAACGACCACCATCTACGAGACCGTGCACGGCAGTCAGGCCTACGGCCTCGCGCGCGAGGGCTCCGACCTCGACGTGAAGGGCGTGGTCGTGGGGCCGAAGGCTTGGTACTTCGGCTACCGCGGTGGCCCCGAGCAGGTCGAGCTCGGCACCGGCGAGCTGGGTGATCTGCCGAAGGACCACGTCGCGTTCGAGGTGCGCAAGCTGCTGCGCCTGCTCGCGAACGCGAACCCCACCGTGCTCGAGCTGCTCTTCGTCGACGCCGACTTCGTTCGCGTCTGCACCGCGGAAGGCCGGCTGCTGCTCGACTTCCGCGAACGTTTCCTCACCCGCAAGGTCGGCGAGAGCTTCGGCGGTTACGCGCTCGGACAGCTCCGCCGCATTCAGACGCACCGCAAATGGCTGCTCTCGCCGCCGAAAGAAGCGCCGACACGCGCGGCCTTCGGCCTGAGCGAGCGTCCGACGATTCCGAAGGACCAGCTCGGCGCGGCCGAGACGTTGCTCGAGCGCGGCGCGTTCCCCGACGAGGCCGCTGGCTTCCTCGACACGCTCGCGCGCGAGAAGCGCTTCGAGTCCGCGAAGAAGCAGTGGCAGCAGTTCCAACAATGGAAGCGTGAGCGCAACGAAGCGCGCGCCGCGCTCGAAGCGAAGCACGGCTACGACACCAAACACGCGATGCACCTCGTTCGGCTGCAGCGTATGGGCCTCGAGATCCTCACCCGTCGCGAGGTGATCGTGCGGCGGCCGGACCGCGAAGAGCTGCTCGGCATTCGTGACGGCGCGTGGCCTTTCGAGAAGCTGCTCGAAGAAGCCGAACGCATGGCGCAAGCCATTCGCGACGCGGTGCCGACGAGCGCGCTGCCGGAGACGGTCGACGAAGACGCGGCGGAGGCGCTCGGGGTCGCGATCGTCGAACGCGTGCTCTTCGCATGAGTCACCGTCGGCCGTAGGACTCGGCGCGCATCGAAACCTGGGCGAGTCCCCTTTCGGCGTCTCTCATAGAAGAGGCCCGCTCTGTTTCCAGAGCGGGCCTCGGGGCGCGGCGTGGGTGGGAGGGAGGGGAGGAGACCCCACACCGCGAAATCTCAGCGCGCCGGCCGACGAGCCTCACGGGGCTGACGCTCCGTCCGCTGGGCCCGCGCTTCACGCGCACGCTCCGAACCGGCGACGGCAGGCTTGCGACCCTCGTGGGCCTCGTGGGCCTCGTGCTCCGGAAGTTCGGCACGCTCTGGACGCTCGGCACGCTCCGGACGCTCGGCACGCTCCGGACGCTCCGCTCGCGCCTCCTCGGCTCGCTCGGCCCCGGTGACACGCGCCTCTCGCCTCGCTTCGTTGCGAGCGTGGACCTCGGCGGCCCGGGCACGTCCAGTCGCGTGGCCCGGCTTCGCCTGCTCCTCCGAAGCTTCCGCTTCGGGCGCTTCCGGCGCTTCCGGAAGGCTGGCGATCGCCGTGCTCTGCATCGGCGCCCCCGCGAGGGTGGTCGCGCTCTCGACGCCGGTGGGAAGGACCGCCGCGGCGCCGCCCGAGGCGAGCGCGGTGGCGAGGCCGAAGGACTTGAGAAGGGTGGTCAGCTCCATGGTCTTGCTCCTTGTCGAGCGGCCCGTTCGCCAACTCGTGCACCCCTCGACGCCCCGTCTCTGAAGCATCTCTGAAGCCTTCGATCTTTCTTCGAAGGCACGTCGTTTCTCCGTGAGCCGCGGACGCCTCTTGCCTTCGCCCGACACGTGACCACCTTCCGCCGCCTTCGCCGGGACCCGCGCCCGCACCTCTCCACGAACGGCAGGTCCCGATGCTCACCCCCGACGAACGCGCCCGCGCGCTCCGCTTCCTCGACGCCCACCCCGCTCCCGGAACGCTGCTTCAATGCGGCGTGACCGGCGCCCACGCGTACGGCTTCCTCTCGCCCGACAGCGACGTCGACCTCAAGGGTGTGCACCTCGCGCCGACCGCGGAGCTGCTCGGTCTCGGCGGTCCGAAGGAAACCCACGACGTGCTCGTGGACTTCGAAGAGGTCGAGCACGACCTCACCACGCACGAAGCGGCGAAGGCGCTCGGCTTGCTCGCGCGCGGCAACGGCAACGTGCTCGAACGTCTGCTCTCGCCAGTGCAGCTCGTCGCGTCCGACGACGTCGAGGCGCTTCGCGAGCTCGCACGCGGTGCGATGAGCACCCGCTTCGCGCCGCATTACCGCGGCTTCTTCAGCGGCGTGATGCGCGAGCACGCGCGCGAGCCGAAGGTGAAGTCGATGCTCTACGCGTACCGCACCGCGCTCACCGGCGTGCACCTGCTTCGCACGGGCGAGCTCGAGATGGACCTTCGTCCGCTCGCCGACCGTTACGGCTTCCCCGAGCTTCACGGGTTGGTCGAAGCGAAGCGGCGCGGCGAAGAGAAGGGCGCGCTCGATCCCGAAGACGACGCGCGACACCGCGCGCGATGGCCCGAGCTCGAGGCGATGCTCGCCGCGGCGCTCGAACGCTCGAGCCTCCCGCACGACGTCCCGAACCGCGACGCGATGAGCGCGTGGTTGGTCGAGCGCCGCCTGCGCGCGCTCTGACGGGAGGGCCTCGTGGCGGCGACGGGGCAGCTTCCCTCCGAACTGGCGTATTCTCGGAAACCCATGACCACCGAGGACATCCAGGATCGCGTCGACGCCCTCCTCGAAGAGGCGGACAAGCTCGACTACGGCCCCGAGCGCATCGCCAAATGCGAAGAAGCGGTGCGGCTCGCCGACGAGGCGAAGCACGACGTCGCCGCGTACGACGCGCGCCTCGGGTTGATTCAGGCCGCGGTCTTCGGCGGTTGGCCCGAGAAGGGCCTCGTCGCCTTCGGCTGGTGCGTGGCCAAGGTCGACGCCGAGCCCGAGCGCTTCCGCGAGTCGCGGGCTCTGGCGGGCTTCGGCATGCTCGGCATCGATCTGCTCTGGGTCTACAAGTGGATGACGCTGCAGGTGCCTTGGTACCCGCAGCTCGCGCGCAAGCAGATCGACGAGACGCTCGACGACATGGAGCGTCGCTACCGAAAGCACGGTCTCTCGCTTCGCCCGGTGCACATGAACCGCACCCGCGTCGCGCAGGAATGCGATCCGGATCCGGCGGCCGCGAAAGCCCACTACGACAAATGGCAGTGGTCGCCGCGCGATCACTACGCCGACTGCGAGGCGTGCGAGATCAGCTTTCGCGTGGACTACCTCGTCGAGCGCAAGGAATACGAGCGGGCCTTCGAGGTCGCCAAGCCCTTGCTCTCGGGGGCCAAGAAGTGTGCGGAGGTGCCCCACGTCACCTACGGCTACCTGCTGGCGCCCGCCCGGGAGCTCGGGCTCGACGAGCTCGCGGAGAGCTTCTCGAGCAAGGGGCTCGCGCTCGTCGAAGGGCAGCGCGATTTCGTGGCGACCACGGGTCAACACGTCGCGCACCTCGTCGCACGCGGCGACCTCGATCGTGCGCTCGAGCTCTTCGAGCGACACCTGCCCTTCGCGGTCGGCAACCGCATTCCGAAGCGTGTGCTCGACTATTACGTGGTCGGGCGCGACCTCTTCACCGCGCTCGCCGACGCGGGTCGCGACGCGACGCTTCGCGCGCCGAAGGAGCTCGGCTACCGCGGCGATCCGAAGGACCTGCGGGCGATCGCCACGCATTTCGCGACGGAAGCGAAGCCGATCGCGGCGAAGTTCGACGCACGCAACGGCAACGACCTCGTCAGCCGACGCGCGGGTTTCGTCGGCTGACGAGAGGCCACGTCAGCTGGACGTGCGCTCGGACGCGTCACGCGCCTCGCCCGAAACCACCTCGTCCTCGTCGTGGTCCGAGTCGTCATCCTCTGGAAACGCATCCGAGAACGCTCCCTCGTCGCCGTCGCGCGGTCGCTCGTCCGGGAGGTCCCGCAGGCCCGCCACCTCGCCGACCACGATCCCGTCGCACCCACGGCAACGTTCGAGCGCCGCGGGAAGCCGCGTGCGGCACGACGAGCAGCGCGGACGTCGAATGCTCGCGAGCGCGACCGCGAGCGCGGGGATCACGAGCAAGACCAACGAGGCCGCCGAAGTGCCGTAACGTGGCGCGAGAAAGATCTCGCCGACCAGCGCGACCGCGAACCCGCCGATCGCGGCCGCCGCACGCGGCCCCGGAAGCGGGACGCGGTAGACGTGCCGCTCGACCTCGTGGTCCTCCTCGCCCCAGCTCGCCTCGGCGCGCGCGTCGCCTTCGGGGTCGGACGGGAGTGGGAGCACGTCGCGGGGTCTCGGCTCGGGCAGCGCGGCCAACCCGAGGATCTCGCGTGTCGCGTCGAGGCGGGACGCGAGCGCTTCGCGCGCCCGACGAAACGCGACCTCCGCGTTGGCCGGCAGGACCTTCTCGATCGCCTTCACCTCGGCGGTCGGCTCGTCGCGGAGGCGCGTCTGCAACGCGACCAACCACGCGAGGCTCTCGGTCGGCAACCCACCGACGAACTCGTGCGACCACGAGGTGTGGGCCGTGCGTCCGTCGAGAAAACCCGACGCCTCGTAGCGGTGCGCGTCGCGCGCGGCGAGCACGCCGAAGCCGAGGTACACGGCGGTCACGCTCGCGAGCGCGTCGGCCTGCTCGTCCTCTTCGTCTTCCGGCGCGTCGCGGTAACCGTGTGGCCGCGCGTCGAGGCGGTGCACCGCTCGGTAGGCCTCGGCGATGGCCTGCACCGCGTGACCGAGCATCGCGTCCATCGGGCGCACTTCGAAGAGCGCGATCTCGATCGCGCCGTCGTGAACCTCGTCGAAGAGGATCGGGACGACGGTCTCCTCCGCCGCGAAGGCACGCAGCTCGATGCGAAGGTCGAGCCCCGCGTGCGCGGCGAGGCGGCGCAGCAAGGTGCGCACGCCGGTCGGGCTCTCGTCGTAGGTGTCGGGGAACGAGGCCGCGTCGGGAAAGACCGCGGGCTGCGTGAGCCAAGGCCCGGCACCGAAACGCCCGACGAGCTCTTGCATCGCGTCGAGCAGCCAGACCTCTTCTTCAGGCTTCGGCATGTGTCGACGCTAGCAGCGTCGTGCGTCGGCGCTCGTGGACGACGCGGACGCGAAGCGGTCGTTCAGTCCTCGTCGTCGTCGAGCAGCTCGGGCGGGATCACGACGCCGGCGCGCGCGTACGCGAGCATCCAGGGCAGCTCCAAGATTCGCGCGAGGAAGATGGCGGGAAGGAGCGCTTCTTCCGGCGAGGCGCGACCCACGAAGGGCTCGGGCCAGAGCAACATGAGGAGCAACGAGCCGTGCGCTGCAGAGCCGACGGCCATCAAGGTGCGCGAGATGCGACCGAGCCATCCGCGGCTCACGTAGAGCAGCAAGAGCGGGGCGAGCGTGCGCACCGCTTCCGAGGCGATGGTCGGGAGCAAGGTGCCCGCGACCACGACGGCGAGCAGCGGCCACCAGCGGGGGCGCCAACCGACGTTCGGGTCTTCGGGCTCGGTGTCGCTCACGGAGCTGCGTCATAGCACCGGCGGACGATGGATGCCGGACCGTGGCGGTGGCAGGTGTCAGTGGCCGGGGCGGTGGCCGTGGCCGTGTCGGTGGCCGTGTCGGTGGCCGTGTCGGTGGCCGTGTCGGTGGCCGTGTCGGTGGCCGTGTCGGTGGCCGTGCCGGTGGCCGTGCCGGTGGTTCGTGTCGGTGGCCGTGTCGGTGGCCGTCAGGCCGTGAGTGCCGTGGAGCGGGCGCCGTCTCGTTCTCGGACTCCGTCTCCCGTCTCTGTCTCGGAGACTGCGTCCTGTCTCGATGTGTCTCCTGTCTCGGACTTGCGTCTCCGTCTTCAAGACTGCGTCTCCGTCTCTGGACTGGTGTCTCCGGTCTCCGGACTCCTGTCTCCGTCATCCTGCGACGCAATGTCTCCGTCTCGGACAGTGTGGCTCTTCTCGACTCTGTTGTCCACTCGGTCTTCAGACTCCTTCGTCTCCGTCTCGGACTCCGTCTCCGTCTCGGACTCCGTCTCCGTCTCGGACCTCCGTCTCCGTCTCGGACTCTGTCTCCGTCTCGGACTCCGTCTCCAAAGACATGGGCACGGGCACGGGCGCGGGCGCGGGCAGCTACAAGAGGATCCGCAGCCCCGCCGTCGGCGTCGTCATCCGCACCGTCGCGTCCGGCACGTCGCTCGGCTCGAGCGTCAGATGGTCGACCCCGAGCACCAGCTCGAGCCCACGCGTCAGCAGGATGCCGACGGTCCAACGCAGCGCGATCGACCACGAACGGCCGAGGCGTCCGATCGCCGCGTCGAAGAGGGTCGAGAAGCGCCGCCCTTCCCCACCGAAGCCGAAGACCAGCTCGCCGCCATGCACGGGCCCGAGGCTGTCGCGCAGCCGAAGCGCCGACACACCGACCCGCAAGAAGCCACGCTCGCCGTCGATCAAACGCACCGCGCCCCCGAAGCGCGTGAGCCCGAGCGTCGTCTCCCCGTCCGCGAGGAGCGCGTAGGCCAGGTCGAGGTCGACCGAACGCCGGAACTGCACGCGGCCGTCGAACGAGGTCCGGAGGATGCGGCCGTCGAAGCCGTGCATGCGGGTGGGTCCGACGTCGAGCGCGAGGTGCGCGCGCGTGCGGCGGGTCGGCGACACCCGCGGCGCGTCGACCTCTTCTTCGATCACGGGCGCCTTCTCCGCCGCCACGACCGGTGTCGCCACCACCGCGGTCGCACCCACCCAACCGGCGAGCGCTGGATCGGGGCAGACCTCCCCACGTGGCTCCGCCGGACCGACCTCGACCGGCGCGGTCGACACGACACGCGCAGGGGGCGCCTCCACCACGACCCGTGGACCCACCGCGACGCTCGGTCGCGAGGGGGCGACGCGGCTGGGGGCGACGTGCGCGGCCCGCACCGTCGCTCGGCCTGCCCGTGCACGCACCGTCGGCGCCGCAGGCGTGAGCAGACGACGCGCGACCGGCCCACGAACCCGCGTGCTCCCGCCCGACGAGGGTCGCGCGGTGCCCCGCGATCCACGCGAAGAGCCCGACCAACCCGAGCCCGACGATCCAGAGTCCGAGTCCGAGCTGCTCGAGTCCGAGTCGCGGCTCCGCGACGAGCCCGAGTCGTTCGACTCCCCGCGTACCGCACCGCTGACCCGCGAGAGCTGTGCGTGCGCCGGCGCCACCGAGAGCACGACCAGCGCGACCAAGATCCCTCTCCCCATGGCCCCGAGCTTGGTTCGCGCCCGCGCTCGAATCCGTCAGTCCACGTGAAGAATGGTCAAGCGCGACCCTTCCCGTTGAATGCGGACGAGCCACGCCGCTTCGCGCCGAACGCGGACCCGCGGGCCGCGGCATGTAAGACCCGCGACAGATCCGTCTTTCGTCTTCCGTCCCGAGGCCAGACGAAGAGAGACGGCGCCCCCGATCCCCCCGCTACACCGAGATCGGCGAACACGGGGGTCGTGCCCGAATCACGGTCCCCGCGTTCGTCCCCCGTGCGGACCCCCGCGAAGGAGGATCGGATGCAGCGAGGTACCGTGGTGCTCCTGGCCGTTTGCGCCGCGTGCTCGGGCACGATCGGCGACGTCGGCGGAAGCGACGACGACGACCGCGAGAGACCGGGCGCGTGCTCGGGCTCTCGTTGCCCCGAAGAACCCGGGGAGCTCGTGCTCCCGACCTTCGCCGAGCTCGCGTCCTACGACCGCCTCACCAAACCGGAGTACCGCTACGTCGTCGCGGACCTGCTCGAAGGCACCGACGCGAGCGCCGCACTCGCCGCCGTCGACGCCTTCGCGGAGAACAACTACGCGGGCTACTACCAGAACCACACGTACCTCCAGGCCGAGCCCCGCCTGGCCGCGTTGCAGCTCAGCCTCGCGAGCGCGTTGGCCACCGCGTTCCCGCGCTCGGACACCTACCGAGCGCTCTGCACCGCCAACAACTGCGGCCCCGCGCTGGTCGACCGCCTCCTCCCGCGCATCTGGAAGCGCGCGATCTCCCCCGAGGAGCGCGTCACCCTCCTCGAAGAACACGCCGAGCTGCCCGAGACGCTCTTTCTCACCCGCGTCTTCGCGTCGCCCTTCTTCCACTTCAAGATCTTCGCGCAGACGCCCGAGACGCCCCGCGAGGTCGCACGCAAGCACGCGAATCTGCTCTCGTTTTCGATCGCCGGCACCTTCGTCGACGAGGCCATGCAGGCCGACCTCGACGCCGGCCAGCTCGACGACCCGGCCGGCTTCGAGCCCCACGTGCGCCGCCTGCTCGCGACCCATTCGCGCCGCTTCGCCCGCCTCTTCCTGCCGCAATGGCTCGGCCTCTCCTCGCTCGCCGAGCAGGCGGACGACTACGACGGCGTCGCGCTTCGCAAGGTGATGGCCGAGCCCGCCGAGCTCTTCGCCGCGCTCCTCGTCGACGGCGAAGACGTCGGCCCGCTCCTCGCCGCCGACTTCCAGGTCGTCGAGTCCGACCTCGCGAACCTCTACGAGCTCGAGGCGCCCTCCGAAGGCTGGGCCCGCCGCGAAGGCCGCGCGACGCTCTTCGGCACCGCGGCCCTGAGCGCGCTCTTCGTCGACCACGAGACCGGCTTCCCCAACCCGATCCGCCGCGGCTCCTACGTCGTCAACCGCCTCCTCTGCCGCGACATCCGCTTCCCCTCGAGCGCGGTGCAGTCGGAGATCGACGCCATCCTCGAGAGCGTCCCCGAAGGCCTCTCGCCGCCCGAGCGCATGGCCTACCTACGCTCGCACGACACCTGCGCCTCCTGCCACGAGCAGTTCGATCACTTCGGCCTCGCGCTCGAAGAGATCGGCGCGCTCGGCGAGACGCTCACGACCTACTACACCGGCGACCCGATCGAAGCCTCGGGCTCCGTCGGCGAGCTGCACTACGCGAGCTCGGTCGACTTCGCGCAGCAGCTCGGCCACTCGCGCGAGCTTCAGACCTGCTTCGCCGCCCAGGTGCACACCTACTTCGCGGGTGGCTCCCACGTCGAATCGAACCGGCGCCTACGCGCCCACGCCGACCTCGTCTACGGCGCGGCGATCGAAGACGTCGTCGTCGACGCGGCGCTGCGTGCCCTTCCTCTCGAAGCCGCAGGAGAAGCGCGATGAAGCGACGTCATTTCTTGCGCGCCCTCGGCGCCGCCACGCTCACCCCGGCGCTCGCCAACCTCGACCGCCTCGGCGCGATCGCCCACGCGCAGAGCCCGAAACGCGTCGTCTTCGTGCGCTCGCTCTTCGACTTTCGCGACCGCGGCCGCACCACCGTGCTCGCCGACCTCGCGCCGCTCGCACCATGGCTCGATCGCCTCACCGTCGTGACGGGCCTCGACGCGGTCGGAGACGGCAGCGAGTACCACAACGCCAAGCAGATCCGTTTCCTCACGAGCTGCACGCCGACCAACCGCACGTTTCAGACCTTCGGCGGCGGCGCCTTCGACGGCAAGTCCGCGGACCTCGTGGTCGGCGATCACCTGCAGGCCCAACACGGCTCGCGCATCGGCACGTTGATCCTCGGCGCCTACCCCTACTCGGACTCGAGCCTGCACACGACCTTCGAGTCGGTCTCCTTCACGAGCAAACGCCAATACGTGCGCCCCGAATACGATCTCGGCGCCGTGCGCACCGCGATCGCCGGCTACGCGGACTTCTGCACCGGCTCCGAGACCCGCGTCGACGTGCCCGCGCTCGAACGCGAGATTCGCGTGATCGACGCGCTCCTCGCCGACCTCGCGCGCTCGCGTCGAAACGTCGCCACCGAAGTGAGCGCCCAGGTCGAACAGCTCGAAGCGCAATGGGCCGCCCTTCGCGACGACCGCCGGCGCGCGATCGAGAGCGACCCCGAGTGCCTCACCGCCCGCACCACGCCGCTCGCTCACGACTACACCCGTCACGCCGCGACCCCGGCCGCCTTCGACCCCCGCCTGCGCGAGATGAACCACGCCGCCGCGCTCGCCCTTCGCACGCGCTACGCGAGCGCCGTCACCCTCAACTACAACTTCTCCGGCCACGGCCAGCCCGGCGTCCCCGGCTACCACGACCACACCCACCCCGGCGGCTTCTCGCGTCCGCCCAACGGCAACGAGCTCGCCGACCTCGACGGCCTCTCGCGCTTCCAAGTGCAGATGCTCGCGCACCTCCTCCGCGAGCTCGCCGACTTCGGCATTCTCGACGACACCCTCGTCGTCTACTCACCGCACGAACGCCCGACCCACGATCACGCGGACGTGCCGGTGATCGCGATCAACGGACCTCGCACCGGGACGCGCACCAGCGACCGGCGCATTCACGACGTCGCGCGCGACGTGCTGGCGTGGGCCGGTGTGCCAGGCGCGGACGACTTCGGTGGGGAACGCTCACGCGGTGGTGTGCTGACGTGAACGTGGACGCGACGCTCGAACGGAGTGGTGGCCGTTCGAGCGTCACGGCGTGATCGCCCGCGCGTGCCCTCTCGGGACGGCCCTCTCGAAAGGCACGCGCGGGCCACGCGTTTCGGTTGTGGCCCCCTCGCAGGCGCAGACGAGTACCGAGTCCACTCGCGAGTCGTGTCGTGCGCGCGAGCTCACGACGCACGACTCGCACGCGAACATCTCCACTCGCGAGTCGAGCGCGCCGCGACCACGAACGCTCCCCCACTCGCGAGTCGTGTCGTGCGCGCGAGCTCACGACGCGACCTCGCACCGCACCGAGCTGCTCGTGTCGCTCGTTGGCTCGTCCTTCTCCTCGCGCGAATCCCCACGCGCCGGCTCCACCGCCTCACGCACGCCGTCGTTCGCGAACCCGAGCCCACCCCGAACGGCGCGCCGTGTCGTGCGCGAAGCTCACGACGCGGAGTAGCGAGCACCCGCGTCGCTCGAGCCGCACGAGCGAGCACGGGTCGTGTCACGCGCGCAGCTCGTGACGCGAGCCGATCCTCCCTTCCCGCCGTCGAACCCAAATCCCGCAGGACCGGCACGTCGGTCGATTGCCTCGCTCGAGCAAGGGCGCGCGGGACGCGACGGACCGGTTCGTGGTGACTTTCGAGTCGACACGCCCTGCGTGTCGCCTCGAAACCTGGTCGCCCGAACCGGACCGGCGTGTCCCGCGCGACCGACACGTCCATCGCTCGAGCCACCGAGCTCACCCAGACACCGAGACACCGAGCTCACACCGAGACACCGAGACACCGAGCGACTCGCTCGAGCCCCTGCGACGCCCTGCGACGCGTCACACGACAACTGCAACGCAAAGACAGATTGTCGCACCCAAAACATCAACAAAATCCAAACCTTCGACGGCCTCGCGCTTGCAGTCTCGGCAAGCATGACTGCCACCACATCCCTGGTCGCTGGAGCGCTCGCCCTCTCGCTCGTCGCGTGCGGAGGCTCCGTCCCCGAAACCGCGCACGCGCAGCCACGCGTCGACGACGCCTCCGCCGCGCTCGTGTTGGCGCGCGAGGAGAAGCTCGCGCGCGACGTCTACCGGACGCTCGGTCGCCGCTACCCGTTGCCGATCTTCGCGCACATCGCCGAAGCCGAGCAGCGACACTTCGACGCCGTCGCCGCATCGCTGCCCAGCGAGACCCGCGAAGCGCTCGCCGCGTTGCCCGAAGGCCAGTTCGGCGACGCCGAGGTCGACGCGCTCTTCACGGAGCTCGTCACCCGAGGCGAGGCGAACGAGCTCGCCGCGCTCGCGGTCGGGCTTCGCATCGAAGAGATGGACCTCGCCGACCTCGCCCACCACGAAGCCGCGCTCGACCCCGACGTGGTCGCCCACCTCGCGCGCGGCTCACGCAATCACCTTCGCGCCTTCTTCCGGCAACACGAGGCCCGAGGCGGCAGCTACGTGGCCCAACACCTCGCGCAGGACGAGCTCGAAGCCATCGCACGCTCGGAGCACGAGCGTGGTGGACACGGACGTGGACGAGGCGCCGGTCGCGGGCGAGGCGCCGGTCACGGCGGCGGAGGTCACGGCGGCGAATGCCCGCACGGCGGGTGACTCACGGATCAGAAGCTCTGCGCGAACGCCATCTCGCGCAACGCGACCGGCACCTCGGGTCCCGCGTCGGCGCGCTCGGAGAGCGAAGCCGCGCTGAGCGTGTGCCAGAAGAGCGTGCGTCGTGCGTCGGCGCCGCGGGCGTGCGCGAGGAACGAAGAAAACGCTCGCGCGGTGTAGGTCGGGTCGAGCGTGAGCCCGAAGTCGGACGCGACGGCGCTCGCTTCCACGGCGTCTTCGTTCGCGGTGCCGTATCCGTCGCCGAAACGCGAGGAGTCGATCTCGATCTGCGCGAGCGCGGCGTGACCGACGGCCGGGAACGCGGGCTCGGCGTCGCGAAGCTTCTTCATGGTGCTCGCCACCAGCGCAGCCACCGTCGCACGGTTGCAGACGAGCGCGGGCGTGACGCGGACCGCGACGACCTTCGCCGTGATGCCGATCGCGGCCAGACCGATCGCCAGACCGACCGCGGTGCCACCACTGCCGAGGGCGACGAAGATGCGATCGGGCTCGGGGATCTCGCCGTTCTCGATCTGCGCGGCGAGCTCGAGGCCAGCTTCGACGTAGCCGAGCGCGCCGGTCGCGCTCGAACCGCCGTAGGCCACGCGGTAAGGGCGGCGACCCTCGAGCCGAAGCGTCGCGACGAGCGCGGTCTGCGTCGGCGGCACGGCGGCCCAGCTGCGTACCGCGTGCGGCACCATGCCAGCCCCGAGGCCGACGCGAAGGTTCTCTTCGACGTGGTCGTTCCACGGCTGCGGCACGAGCACCGCGTGCACGTCAAAGCCCCATTGGCGACCGAAGAGCGTGGTCGCGAGCACGTGGTGCGAGCCGAACGCGCCGGACGCGACGAGCAGATCCCGCTCGCGATGCCGCGCGTCGCCGAGCAGGAACTCGAGCTTGCGGACCTTGTTGCCGCCGTAACGCGTGCTCGTGAGGTCGTCGCGCTTCACCCACGCTTCGCCCTTGGCGCCCGAGAGCGCGAGGCGTTGCACCGGCGTGGTCTGCGCGAGGGGCACGTGGGGCACCAGGCTGAGCTTCGGAAAGCGTCGCGCGAGGAGGGTCATGCTTCGGGCTCCGGCTCTTCGGGGGCCTTGCGGGTACGGGTCGGGGTGTCGGTCGGATCGCGTCGGTTGGAGGTGTCGACGCGGCCGGCGGCGGTGGCGAGCAGCGCCTCCGCACGTTCGAGGAGCTCGCCTTCGAAGCGCGCTCCGAAGCTGGCCTCGAGCAGGCGTCCGCGCACGCGCCATCGCATCGGCTCGTCCGGATCGCGAAGCACCGACGCGCCGGCACCGGGGAAGACCCAAGGCGAAGCGAGCACCGCGTCCCGAAGCGCGGCGCGCACGACCGCCGCCGGCAAGGTCGTCTCGAGGTGGACCTCGACCTCGTGCTCGCGCTCGTGGTGGCCGCCGGAGGTCACCGGCGAAGTGAGCAGGTGGCGGTTGGGCACGTCGACACGGCGGCCCTGCGCGTCGCGCAGCAGCGTCGAGCGAAACCCGAGGCGCTCGACCTGACCCGCGAAGCCGGCCGCCGACACCCACGTGCCACGACGCACGCGACGCTCGAAGACGACGACGAAGCCCGCGACGAGGTCGGGCAAGAAATCACGCACCGACCAGCCGAGCGCGAGCGCGACCGCCGCGAGCGTGAAGAGCGCGACGACCGAGAGCCGTGGGGGCAACGCGCGAAGCAAGAGCATCAGCGCGATCGCGACGACGAGCAGGCGAAGCGCGAGGTGGACGAACGCGAGCAGCGACGGGATGAGCCCGCGGTCGGGCAGGCTCTCGCGCACGCGGCGCAACGCGAAGGCCAGCACGATGGCGAGCGCGAAGGTCGCGAGCAGCGTGAGCAAGCCGGCGATCGTGCGCTCGCCCGTGAGCCCCTCGAAGACCGCTGCGACCTCGCCGCCGAGGTCGAAGCGATCGCCGTCGTCGTCGTTGTTGTTGGTCTGCAGGATGATCGAGGGCAACGCGGGGGTCGCGGCGATCGGCGCGGGAGCCGGCGTGGTCTGAGTCGGCGTCGAAGCGACGGGTGCCACGGGCGCCGCCGGCGGCACGGGTGCGGGCGTCGCTACGGGCGTCGCCGCGGGTGGGGCCTCGGTCGGCGTGGGCGTCGTTGCCACGGCCTCGGGTGTGGGCGCGACGGGCGCTTCGGCGGGCGTGGGCTCCGGCGGCGCAGCAGCCGGCGCCGCAACAGCCGGCGGCGCGGCAGCCGGGGTCGAGGTCGCGCTGGTCGCGGGCGCGGCGGTCGTCTGCGCGGTCGTGGAGGGCGGGGTCGCCGGGGCCCTCGTCGCCGCCATCGCGGTCGCCGCCATCGTCGGCGCTTCCGTCGGCGCTTCCGTCGGCGCTTCCGTCGCGGTCTCCCGCATCGTCGCGACTCGCATGGTCGCCGGCCGCGCCTGCCTCGTCTCGTTCGGCTCGACGCCGGCGTCTTGCGCCGAGGCGAGCGACGAGAGCGCCACGAGCGCCGCGAGGAGGACGTGTCTCACATCCACCCCCGATCGCGCACGACGAGGCCGAGCGCACCACGCAGGTGCAACGCGACGCGGAAGGTCCCGTCCTTCTCTTCGAGCAACCCGAGGTGGGAGAGCTTCGCGAGGCGCGCGCGGGCCTCGGTCGGGTCGACGCGAAGCAACCACGCGAAGCTCTCGGCGCGCATCCAACCTTGGCGGGCCACCCAGAAGAGGGCGATCAGCTCCGACTCGGGAAGCCGGCCGAGCGCGGTATAAGGCGACGCGGGCACCGGGCCGACGCGCACCACCTCACCTTCGATGTTCTTGATCGACGCGAGCCAGAGTCGGAGCGCGTCGCGCACCAGACCGCCGGTCGCGGTGTGAAGCTCCGCGAAATAGAGCTCGTAGGGACGACGGATGCGGCTCGCGCTCCGAGCGAGCAGCCCTTCGACCGCCGAGGTGCCTTCGAGGCGATCGAAGGCGTGCCCGTAACCGCTCAAACGGTGGCGCTCCATCACCGCCGCGGTGAGCTCGTCCGGCGTCAGCGGGTCGAGCGCGACGGTCTCGGGGAACGCCTCCTGGAGCGGCGCGATCGCCTTGCCCCAACGCCAGAAGAGCTCTTCGGCGTGCACGAGCCACGCGCGTTTTCCGCCGTCCGCGACCACTCCGTCGACGAAACGCCGCAACGGCGCGAAGCCTCCCGGCTCGGCCGAGACCATCCAACACAAGCCGTCGAGCACGACGAGCTGCGCGTCGTTCGTCTCCTTCAGGAGCGCCTCGACCGCCGCGACGTCCATCGGCTTGTCGAGCGTGATGCGCCGCACCTGGCGCCAACGTCCGCCACGCACGATCGCGTTCGAGACCGAGGCCTTGCCCACGCCGTCGAGGCCGACGAGCACCACCGAGCGCAACACGCCCTTGGCGCGTTTGCTCTCGAGCACCGCGCGCGAGCGCGCGATCGCGTCTTCGCGGCCGGTGAGCACGTCGCCCGCTTCCATCGTGTCCGCGGCGAAGAGCCGTCGGTAGACGAGCGGCAGCTCGGTGTGCGGCGACGGAGACGCGAACGCGACCGACTCGACCTCCGACGAGGTGCGCGGCGCGGGCAGACCGAGCCGGCGACGCCACTGCTCGAGGCGCGCTTCGCCGACCAACGCGACGAAGCCACGCGTGACCTGCACGCGGACCTCGCGGAGCACCTGCGGGAGCTGCCCGGCGCGTTGGGCGAGGCGACGGCGGCTCGCGCTGCGGCGCATCTCGTCGAGCTTCGCGCGCGTGATCTTGCCGTCGACGAGCTGACCACGAAGCTCGTCGAGCGCGCCGAGCACCGCTTCGCGCACCGCTTCGCCGAGCTGACCCGGCCAACGCGCGGCCTCGTCGTGCACGCCCGTGACGACGCCGAGGCTTCGCTCGAGCTGACCGCCGACCATCTCGTGCAGGAGTCGGCGTGTCTCGACCGGCACGTCTTCTTCGGGGAGCACCTCGAGCTCGGAGGTCGCGAGCTCGACGTTGAACGCGACGAGCCGCTCGACCTCGCGCAACGCGGCCGCGAGCGGCTGCAGGCGCTCGGCGAACTCCCGCGTCGCGCGGAAGAGCAGCGGCGACACGCGGGTGTCGACGTGCTCGGCCACGACCTCGCGGAAGGGCACGTCGACGCGCTCGACCGCGGGCGGCAGCTTGTACTCGCCGCGCTGCAGACGACCGGCCACGACCTCGTAGCGCGAGGTGAGCTGACCGGTCGCTTCGCCGAGCGCGTCGAGGAGCGGCGCGACCTTCTGCTCGTCGAGGAGCTCGTCGCGCAGCTCACGCACGATGCGCGCGGCGTCGCCCGCGGTCTTCTCGGTGGCCGCCGTGACCTCGCGAATCGACGCCGCCATCGCGTCGCCGCGCAGGCTCGACGCGAGGGTCTCGTCGAGCTGACGCGAGGCTTCTTCGAGCGCGGTCTTCACACGCTCGGCCTGCGCGAGCGCGCGACGCTGCATCTCGCCTTCGAGCCGCGTCGTGCGGGTCGCGAGCACGTCCTTCACCCGCCCTTCGAGGCCGACGAGCTCGAGCTCCATCGCGAGCAGCGAGTATTCGCCGGCGCTCGATTTGCGGAGCTTCTGCACCGCTTCGCCGAGCGCTTCGAGCGCTGCCAGACGCTCCTGGAACGCGCGGCTCGCCTTGCGCGAGCTCGTCGGCAGCTCGATCGAGCCGTAGAGCGTGGCTTCGTCGCGCACGTCGCGCAGGCCCTGCGCGAGCACGCGCGCGGTGCGGGCGGTGCCGTCGCGGGCGATGCGCGAGACCTCGTCGAGCGCGAGCATCAGATCTTGCTCGAGGTCCTGACGCAGACGCTCGAGGCGCGTGTTCGGATCGACCTCGAGATCGGCGACGTCGGTCGCGAGCGCGTCGCAGGCCGCGACGATTCCGTCGAAGAGGTGACGCGTGCGCCCCGCGAGGTGCTGCTCGGCGGAGACGAAGAGCGCGGCGACGCCTTCGAGGCGCGGCGGCGTGCGGTATTCGAGGTGGTAACGCGCGAGCTCCCGAAGCTCCGCGCTGCGCGGCGCCATCTCCTTGCCGAAGAGCTTCGCGGTGCGGCGGCGCGCGCGAAGCAGAGCACGACGCGTACGCAGCGGCAGCTTGTCGCCCGGCTTGGTCTCGAAGATGCGCGGATCCCACGGCACCTCGACGCGCTCGGGCAACGCCGCGACGACGTCGTCGAGCGTCTCGGCGATGCCTTGGGGGGTCCAGCCGCCGCCCTTCGCGAGCGCGGCCGAGCGCGCGAGGACCACGCTTCGCCAACGTTCGGAGAGCTCCGTCTGCTCGGTGCGCAGGGCGAGCGCGAGCGCCTGGCGCGACGCGACGGCCGCGTCGTCGGTGGAGCTCGGATCGATCTCGCGGGCCTTCACGACGAGGCGCCGGTGGTGCCGCAAGAACTCGCGGCGAAGCTCGCGGAGGTAGCGCTCGGCGTCCTCGCGGAAGGCGATCATCGGCCCGTCGCCGACCTCGCGCACGATGGTGCGCAGATCGATCTCGAGCTCCCGCAACGCGCGGTCGAGACGCGGGGCTCCGGTCTTGATGCGCTCGCCCCAATCGACCTTCGAGGCTTCGTCCGGCCAGGGGTGGAAGCTCGGGCGATCGAGCTCGGACTCGCGCGGACGCGAGGGGCGCTCGGCCTCCTCCGTCTTCTTCTTGGCCCCGGATTTGCGCGTCTCGCCCGCGAGGCCGAGCGCGGTCTTGAGCATGACCGGGCCGGCGACCTCGTTGATCGCGACGCCGGCGATGATCAGGGAGCTGAGCGCTTCGCCCGCTTCACCGAAGCGTTGCTTCACGATGCCAGCGAGGGTGATCGCGACGCCGGCTTGCGAGACGAAGCCCATCCAGCCGTAGCGTTGGGTCGTGCCCTTGGCGCCACCGATGGCACCTCCGAAACGGGTGCCGAGGTAGATGGCGCCGACGCGGAGCAAGACGAGCGCGACGCCGAAGGCGCCGATCGGACCGAAGACCTCGTCGAGGTGCAGCTTCGCGCCCGCGAGCGTGAAGAAGACCACGTAGGTCGGCATCGAGAGCGCTTCGACCGTGTGCAGCAGGTTCTCGCCTTGGCGCGAGAAGTTCGACACGACGAAGCCGGCGGTGAGGAAGACGATGACGCCGTCGAGGTGCGCCTCGGTCGCGACGAGGGTGCCCGTGTACACCACGCCGAGCACGAAGAGCATCAGCTCGCGGCCGACGAAGCGCAGGTAGATCGCGATCGCCGCGCCGAGACCGATGCCGAGCGCGACGGATCCGAAGATCTCGATCGCGAGCTGCTTGGCCAGGCTGCCTTCGCCCGCGTTGCCGAGCGACTGCAACGCCCACGCGGAGAAGACGCCGAAGAGGATGACGACGAAGACGTCTTTGAGGACGACCGAGCTGAGCACCGTGCGGGACATCGGCCCGCGCGCACCGGTTTCGTTGATGACGGCGAGCGTCGCGGAGGGCGAGGTCGCGAACGAGACCGCGGCCACGGTGAGACCGATGGGGATGACCGCGTCGGGACCGAGCGGACCGAGCCCGGGAAGGACCAGCCACTCGATCGGTCCGCTGACGAGGTAGATGAAGCCCGTGATCACCGCGAGCACGGCGAGGAGCTGACCACCGAGCACGCCGAGGATCGGCTTGAGCCCCGTGCGTAGGGTGTCGACCTTCAGCTCGCCGCCCGCGCTGATCGCGATGAGGGCGACCGCCAAGGTTTCCAGCGGCTTGAGCTGCCGGATGACCCCTTCGTGGACGACGCCTTCGTCGAAGGGCGCCCAGAAGCGGGAGAGGCCGAGCGAGTGCGCGATCGATGAGCCGAAGACGAGGCCGGCGAGAAGGTAGCCGGTGATGTGCGGCAACCGGACGACGTCGACGAGCGAGCCGATCGTGTAGCTCGCGAGCACGACGAAGCCGAGCGCGAGCATCGCGGTCGGGTCGTAGTCGACGTCGGCCGACGGCCCGCCGAAGCGGTGCAGCAGCCACATCATCCCGACGAGCAGGACGACGATGCCGAACTGCACGAGCGTGGCGCCTTCGGCGTTGCCGTGGCCGTGGCCCCCGTCGCCGTGGCCCCCATCGCCGTGGCCCCCGTCGCCGTGGCCCCCGTCTCCATGGGCACCGTCTTCGCGGACGCCCGCGTCGTGCTCGCCGTCGGACTCTTCTTCGTCGGGGTCGTCGCCTTCGTCCGTGCTGGTGCTCGCGGGAGCGACCAAGACCTTCGTGGCGAGGCTCTGATCGAGCGCGTCGATCTCCTCCGAGGTGAGCCCCGGATCGGAGCCCTCGAAGCGCCCTCGAAGGGAGTCTTCGTCGGGCTGAATCGACTCGCGCGGTGGTACCGACTCCGGCGGCACCGACTCCGGCGGCACCGACTCCGGCGGCACCGACTCCGAAGCCTCCGGCGGGACGGAGGGCACCTCGGAGCTTCGCTCCGTCGCCTCGCGCTCGTCCTCGTCGCGCTCGCTCATCGTCGCCAGAACCCCGGAAGAAGGAGCGCGAAGACCGTGAAGAACTCGAGACGCCCGAGCATCATGGCCAACGCGAAGAAGATCTTCGCCACCGGGGAGTAGGCGGCGAAGTTGTCCACGAAACCCGCCGCGCCGTGGAAAGGCGCCGGGCCGTTGTTCGCGATCGAGGTGAGCATCGCGCCGAAGCCGGTCTCGAGCGGCACCCCGTCGGTCACCGCGACGACGAACACACCGACGCCGAGAAACACGACGTAGACCACGAAGAAGCTCGTGACGTCGTTGAGCACGACCTTGCTGACGACGCTCCGGCCCATGCGCACGACCTGCACGACGGAGGGCTCGAAGCTCGCGCGAATCTGCGACGCGGTCTGCTTCGCCGTCATCACGAAGCGATCGACCTTGAGGCCGCCCGCGGTCGAGCCGCTGCAACCTCCGATGAACATCAAGAGCAGCATGATCGCGAGCGCCGGCATGCCGAAGCTCGTGTAGTCGTCGGCGCCGTAGCCCGTGGAGCTGATCGTCGTCGCCACGAAGAAGAACGCGCGGCGCAAGGCGTCGAGCGGTCCGTCGGCGCGCGTGTAGTTCAGCAGCGTGAGCAACGCGGTCGCGAGCGCGACGATCCAGAGGAAGGTGCGAAGCTCGAGGTCACGCAGCAGCCCCTTCAAGCTCCGCTGCCGCAGCAGCACGTAGTAGAGCCCGAAGTTGAAGCTCGCGAGCACCATGAAGACCGCGATGATCCACTCGTAGGTCGGGTTGGCGAACCCGCCGACCGACGAGTCCCGCGTCGAGAAACCGCCCGTCGCCATCGTCGTGAGCGCGTGGCAGACCGCTTCGAAGGGGTCCATGCCGGCGACCGTCAACAGGATCGCTTCGAGCGCCGTGAGGCTCGCGTAGATGCGCCAGAGGATCAGCGAGGTCTCGGCGATGCGCGGCTTGAAGCCTTCGGTCACCGCACCCGGCGCCTCGCCCTTGTAGAGGTGTTTGGCGCCCGCGCCGAGGCTCGGGAAGACGGCGACGAAGAGCACGACGATGCCCATGCCGCCGAGCCACTGAATCATCGAGCGCCAGAGCAGCAGCGGCCGCGACAGACGGGTCTCGATGTCGCCGATGACCGTCGCGCCCGTGGTCGTCAGGCCGCTCATCGCTTCGAAGAACGCGTCGACGGGCGAGAGGCGCGCGCCGAGCACGAAGGGCAGCGCACCGCAGCCCGCCGCGGCGAGCCAGACGAGCGTCACGCCGAGCAACGCCTCACGCCGCGAGAGCGTCGAATGCGCGAAGCGGCTGGCCCACGCGTAGACGAACGCGCCGAGGCCGAGCGAGATCGCGGCCGAGACGTAACAGGCGATCGTGCCGCCGTCGGGGATGCGCGCGGAAGGCGCGACGAGATCCCAGATCCACGCGACCGTGGTCGAGAGCGCCATGGCGCCGCCGATGCCGATCATCACCGCGCCCATCGGGCGGGCGGCACCACGGAGATCGCGAATGCGGCCGGCACGCGTCGCGGGCATGACTCAGATCGCGCGCCTCCCGCGGAAGAGACGCTCCAACGTCGGGCGCGCGTCGTGGGTCGCCATCACGATCACGCGGTCGCCGGGCTTCACCTCGTCGTCACCGCGCGGAATGATCACCTCTTCGCCACGCACGATCGCCGCGAGCAACGAGCCCTTCGGGAGCGAGAGGCGACGCAGCGGTTTGCCGACGATCGGCGCCGCGGACGACGCCGTGACCTCGAGCACCTCGGCGCCACCTTCGAGCACGTGAAGGCTGTGCACGCTCGCGGTGCGCGCGAAACGCAGGATGTGGTCCGAGGCCACGGTGCGCGGCGAGAGCACGATGTCGATGCCGAGCTGTCGGTAGATGGGCGCGTAGTCGGCGCGGTTCACGAGCGCCGCGGTGCGCGGCACGCCGGAGCGTTTCGCGATGAGCGCGGCCATGAGGTTCACCTCGTCGGCCTGGGTCACGCAGGCGCAGAGGTCGAAGGTCTCGATCTCGATCTCGCGCAGCAGGTCGGCGTCGGTGCCGTCGCCACGCACGATCGTCACGTCGTCGTGTTGTTGCGCGAGCTCTTCGGCGATCTGCGGATCGCGCTCGACGATCGTGACCTGCGCGCCCTTCGGGAGGATCTCGCGCGCGAGCGCCTGACCGACCACGCCACCCCCCACGATCGCGACGCGTTTGGCCTCGCGTTTGGTGGAGAAGAGGTCCTCGGCTTCGATGATCGCTTCGGGCAGACCGATGAGGTAGACGGTGTCGCCGGGCAAGAGCACGTCGGCGCCGCCGGGCACCACGAGCTCGCCGTCGCGCACGTACGCCGCGACCAGCGTGTTCGGCGGCAGCGGCATCTTCGCGAGCGGCTTGTTCGCCATGCGCGAGGTCATCTGCATCGTGACGAGCTCGATGCGATCCTGCGCGAGGTCGATGACGTCGACGGCGCCGTGCGAGCGCGCGACGCGGCCGAGCTCCTGGCCCACGAGCACACGCGGGTTGATGACGACGTCGACGCCGAGCAGGCCGTAACGAATGCCTTCGGTCCAACGCGCCCACTCGTTGCCTTGGGCGCGCGCGACGACGCGTTTGGCGCCGAGCTGTTTGGCGGCGAGCGCGGCGATGAGGTTCACCTCGTCGTGGTCCGAGCACGCGACGACGAGGTCCGCCCGCGCGACGCCGGCCTTGTCGAGCACCTCTTGGCTCGCGCCGTAGCCGACGATCGACGCGACGTCGAAATGCTCCTCCGCGTATTGCACGGCCCCGGCGTCGCGATCGACCGCGACCACGTCGTGGCCCTCGTGCTGGAGCACGTTGAGGAGGTACCGACCCACCTCACCGAGCCCGATCACGACGATGTACATCGCGGCGCTCCTTCCTTCATGCGAGCTCCTCGGCCACGGCCGGGGGCGGCGCGGCGGCGTGCTCGCGGCGAATCGCGCCCGCGTCGACGAGCAAACCGCGAAGCACACGCGGCGCGATCACGTCGTGAAGCACCGTCGACGCGAGCGCGGCCGTGTAGACGACGTCGACGATCTCGCCTTCGAAGACGACCTGGAACGAGATCGCCATCGCGACCGTGACCTCGCCGTGCGCGAGGAAGCCGCGGTAGAGGTCCTTGCGCATGCCTTCGATGCCCCAGGCGGCGAGCGCGCTGCCGAGCATCTTGGACAGGAGCCGGACGGCCACGAAGGCGACGACCGTGGCGACGGTCAACCACAAGGGCGGCGGCTTCCAGAGCGCACCGGCGAGCATCAACAAGAGCAGATGCATCGGCTTCGCGGTCGAGCTGACGGTGTCGCGAATCTTGCGGCCGGCCTTGGCCACGTTCACGAGCACGATGCCGAGGAGCACGTTCGTCGAGAGCGGCGAGAGATCGAGGAAGAAGGCCGCGCCGCTCGCGAAGGTGATGACGCCGACCATCGCGAGAAAGCGGTGGGCCGCGCTCTCGCCGCCGCCGACGAAGGGCGTGAAGAGCAGGCCGAGCACGACGCCGAGGCCGAACTGCACGACGCCCCACTCGGTGGGCGAGAGCTCGAGGGCGCCGCCTTCGCGGGGGTGCCAAATGCAGAAGACGAGGCCGAAGACGACGAGCAGGAGCAGGTCGCCGAAGCGCGACGCGCCTTCGAGGAACTTCGCGAGGTCGCCTTCGATCGGGTAGCGGCGGGCGAGCACCTCGAAGGGCTCGGCGCTCTCGGCCGCGGCGCAGCAGCCGAGCACGAACGACGCCGCCGCCGTTTCGACCGGGCCGAGTTCGTCGACCCCGAGGCCGAAGAAGAACTCGCTCCAGCCGAGGTTGATGAACGCCCAAAAGCCGAACCCGACGACCAAGCCGGGCACGAGGTGGTGCATGACCGCGACGCGCAAGGTGTGCGGCGGCCAGCCTCGTCGGGTCTCGCGGTCGAGGCCCATGCCGCGTAGGAGGCCCGTCCAACCGGCGGCGAGCGCGATGATCGGCAGGAGCTGGGTGAGGTCGAGCACCTCGCTCGGCACCGCGGCGGCCAACAAGAGGCCGAGCACGAGGTACTCGACGCCGGGCAGGACCAAGAAGCGGGCCTGGAGCTGGTCGACGACGAAGTGGGCGAGGAGGTACGCGCAGGCCACCCCGAAGAGGAGGAGGACGACCGTCAGCGTGGTGCCGTCGTCCGCCCCACCGCCCGACGCGAAGGCCGGGCTCGGCGCGATCGCGAGCCCGCCGAGCGCGAGCAGCGCCGTCGCGGCGAGGGACCGAGGCGGGGAAAAGGCACGCATCGAGAGGTCGGAGAGTCTCGCACGGGCGCTGTCGGCGAGCGAAGAAAGCGTGACTCGCAACCATCCCACGAAAGGGACAAGCCGCTCCACAAACCCAATGATTTCCATCGGTTGAGTGGGAAGACGTGGGTTCCGTGCGCGTGCTCGGAGGGGGAACGTCCGTTCAGAGCATGAGGGGGCCACGCACCTCGGCGGCCCGCTCGTGGCCCTGGAGCCGCGCGACGACGGCCAGGGCGACCTCGAAGCACGCCCCGGGTCCAGGTCCGGTCACCAGCGGTCCGTCTTCGATCAGGGGGCGGACCTCGGTGACGCCGACCCGCTCGGCGACGCTGGGGTGGCAGGTCCGGGCCCGGTCGGGAAAGACGCCGTGGGCGACCAGGGCGAGGGGGGCGGCGCAGACGGCGGCGACCAAACGGCCGGTCTCCTGGCGGGCGCGAAGCCGGGCCCCGGAGTTCGTCAGCGCCGCCAACGACCTTCACTTCGTCGTCCTCGCGATCGCGCTCGAAGAAGACGGCGGCAGGGACGTGCGCAGGCTCTACGGCGCGCTCGAGCACCCGCACGAGCTCTCGGTGTTCTCGCACGTGGCCCGCGAAGTCACGCCGGTGAGCTTGGGCGAGGTTCGCACCGCCAGTTGGCCCGTCGACCAACCGACCTCGGTCGAGCTCCTCGTCGACGGTTCTCCGTCGCGGTGCAAGGACGACTCCCTCGTGGGAGCGGTCGTGCTTCATCTCTCCGCGCGCGAGACGTCGGCCACCTCGCTCTACCGGATGCCGTTCCGAACGGCCGACCGGAAGAACGACTGGACCGTGTTCCTGCACGTGACGCACTGAGCGCAGCGGGCGAAGGCCGAGCCCGAGCACGAGGCACGAGGCACGAGTCACGAGCCACCGACGCAATCCGTGGAGGCTGAGTAGGAGGCCCGTTGCCCTCTCGGGAAGCGGCGATCGGCGATCCCGCTTCGACCTCGGTGGGAGCCTCGAGGCACAGCCGGTGTACGCTGCGCCCGTGCTCGTTCGATGCAGCCGCTGCGGCGCTCCGCTCGACGTCGCCCAAGGCGCGCGGCGCGCGAAGTGCGGCTATTGCGGCGCGACCTCGCGGGTGGCGTCGACCCAGACGCTCGCCGCGGTGACGCCCGGTGGGTGGAAGGCGCCGCCGACGTGGAGCCCGCCGCCGGGTCTCGGGCTTCCGAGCGAGCTGCCGCTGCAACACGCGCGGCGCGCGGTGCGACGGGCCTCGTGCACCGCGCTCTTCGGTACCCTCTTCACCGCGGGCATGGCGCTGATCCCTCTGTTCGCGAGCGGCACGCTCTCGATGCCCTTCTTCGGCAAAGCCGCGCGCTGGGATGGGAGCGAGACCCTGCATTGCGCGGTGAACGAGACGCTCGAGATCGAGGATCTCGTGATCCCCGAAGGCGCGCCCACCCCCCTCGTGTTGATCGAGGCAGCGGGCCCGAACTGCCGCGTCGTGCTTCGAAACGTGCAGCTCCGCGGCGACACGATCGTGCGCGCCGGCATCAACGCGCAGGTCGAGATCGAGCGCTCCACCCTCGAAGGCACGACGCTGGTCGAGGGACAGACGAACACCACGGTGACGCTTCGCGACGTGCGGGCACGGGCACGCTCGCACGTCGTCGAGGCCGGGCTCGGCGCGACGGTGGACGTGCGCGGGGACAGCAAGCTCTCCGCGGGCTCGACCGCGATCGCGGTGGGGCTCAACGGCAAGGTCTCGCTCGACGGCCCCGTCGTGGTCGAAGCGGAGCGCGACGCGATCGAAGGCGAGCTCAACTTCGAGCTGCGCTCGCGCGACGCGCGCATCGTGTCGCGGTCCGGCGCGGGCGTGCGAGCGGGGATGAACGCGCGGATTCGGCTCGAAGGCGGTCGGGTCGAAGGCCGCCCCGCGCTTCGCACGAGCGGGCGCGCAGACGTGGAGCAGAACGGCACCGAGATCGCGGACCTTTGACGCTGACGAGCGCGGAAGCGTGGCTACCCTCCGGCGATGCTCATCGTTCGCCAGCTCGACGAGAACGACGGACCGACGTTGCGGCGCTTACGGCTCGCCGCGCTGCTCGACGCGCCGACCGCGTTCGGACGACGCCACGAGGAAGAGGTGCAGCATCCCGACCGGTTCTGGGAGGAACGCGCGCGCGCCCAAGCCGCTGGGGAACGCTCGATCGGCTTCTTCGCGATCGTCGACGGAGAGCCCTGCGGCCTCGTCGGCGCGGTCGACGAAGCCGAGGCGGAACGCGTGGGCCTCTTCTCGATGTGGGTCACGCCCGAAGCGCGAGGGTCGGGCGCGGGTCGGCGGCTCGCCGAAGCGGTGTGCGAATGGGCCGACGCCCGGCAGCCGCTCGTCTACCTCTGGGTGCGTGACGACAACGCGCCAGCGATCGCGACCTACCGCGCGGTCGGTTTCGAGACGACGGGGGAGACGCAGCCGTCGGTTCACCGAGGGCTGCGGGAAGTGAAGATGGTGCGGATGCGGGGGTGAGCGGCCGGGCCTGTCGGTGGCGGTGACAGTGGCCGTGACCGTGTCGGAGTCGGTGACCGTGTCCGTGTCCGTGTCCGTGACCGTGACCGTGTCCGTGACCGTGGCGCGAAGCGCGGTCTCCGCCTCCGACTCTGTCGTCGCGAAGCGACGGGGGCGCGAAGCGCGGTCGTCTCCGTCTCCGTCTCCGTCTCCGTCTCCGCCTCCGTCTCCGTCTCCGTCTCCGTCTCCGCCTCCGTCCCCGTCCCTTGTCACACCCGCCTGCTACGCACGCGCGCGATGGCCGAATCCAAACCCTTCAAGCTCTGGTTCGACGACGCGCTCGTGCGCAGCACCGCCGCGCGCCTCGCGGAGGTCGAGCCACGCTTTCGACGCCAGGTCTTCGTGCGTCGGGCCACGAAAGGCCTCGACGAGCTCGAGATGATGGGCCGTGTCGGCCAGATCGCGGAGGCCCTGAACGACGCGTTGCCGCGCCCGACGAAGGACGCGCTCGCCGCGCTCGTCGCGACCATGCCCGCGCCCGCGCCCGACGCCGACGGCATCACGGGCTACGGCTACGCGCTCTGGCCCTACGGCGAGTACATCGGTCGCTACGGCCTCGACGACGTCGACGCGAGCTTCGACGCGATGGTCGAGCTCACCCAACGCTTCAGCTCGGAGTTCGCGGTGCGTCCCTTTCTCGCGGCCGATCCGGACGGGATGCTCGATCGCCTCGAGGCGCTGATCACGCACGAGAGCGCGCACGTGCGGCGATTCGTCAGCGAAGGCACCCGCACACGTTTGCCTTGGGGAAAGAAGGTGCCCGGCCTCGACGCGCGCGCGCCGCGACGGCTCGCGATCTTGGCCGCGCTTCGCCACGACCCCGACCGCTACGTGCAGCGTTCGGTGGCCAACCACCTCCAGGACGCGCTCAAGGACGACCGCGACCTCGCGTTCCCCTTCTTGGCCGCGTGGAAGCGTGAAGCACATCCGGCCACCGAGTGGATCGCGAAGCATGCCGCGCGAGGGCTGCTCAAGGCCGGCGATCCCGAGACGCTCGCGCTCTTCGGGTTCGAGGCGCAGACCGTCGACGTCGTGTCGTTC
This sequence comes from Sandaracinus sp., assembly GCA_020633125.1. Classification (GTDB taxonomy): domain Bacteria; phylum Myxococcota_A; class Polyangia; order Polyangiales; family Houyiibacteriaceae; genus JACKEH01. The sequence continues at coordinate 165,587 of JACKEH010000003.1, forward strand.
GAGGTCTCGCCGAAACGCGTGGCGATCGGCGGCGAGGTGCGAATGGTCGCGACGCTACACAACCCCGGCCAACGCGAGGCCCAGATCCGGGTCGACTACGTGCTCGAGAGCCCGGGCGCGAAACGCACGACGAAGAAGACGTTTCGCTTCGCCGACGTGACGCTCGCGCCCGGCGCGACCGAGACGCGCGAGGCGAAACACGTCTTCGCCCATCGCACGATTCGAACCGTACGCGAGGGCGAGCATCGGATCGCGCTGCAGGTGAACGGGCAAGGCGGAGGCGAGGTGGCGGTGACGGTGCGCTGAGGACGTTGGCCGAGATCGAAGTTCCTGCGCGTACCCGAAGGCACCGAGCTCGATCGCCCCACGGGTCGACGTTCCTGCGCACCCGAAGGCGCTGGGCTCGACGCCGCCCCGCGTAGACCTGCACGACAGACCGCTACCCGCGGCGCTCGCGCTTTAGCTCTTCGAGCTGATCCAAGGTCTTCGGCCAATCGCCCTTGAGCAATCGCGAGAGACCGCGGTCGGCGAGGAGCACGCCGCCGTTCTGGCAGGTCGCGCAGTAGTTGGTCTCGTTGTCCGCGTAGGCGATGCGTTGCACGGGATCGCCGCAGACCGGGCACGGCTGTTTGTATTTGCCGTGCACGGCCATGTCGGGCCGAAACGCGGTGACCTCCTTCGGCCACGCGTCGCCGATCTCGTCGCGGAGCCGATCGCGCCACGCGATGAGCGTCGACTGCATCGCGGCGTGAAGGCGCGCGACCTCTTCGTCGCTGAGCTTCGTGGTCCAGCGGTGAGGCGGCAGCTTCGCGGCGTGCAGGATCTCGTCGGAGTACGCGTTGCCGATGCCGGAGAGCACCCGGGGATCGGTGAGCGTGCGTTTGACGGTGTGGTTCTCGGCGCGAAGGAGCTGGGTGAACGTGGGCAGGTCGATCGTCAGCGGCTCGAGACCGCCGGGGTCGTGCTCGGTCAGCGCGTCGTCGCCGCGCACCACGTGGAGCTTGGCGCGCTTCTTCTTGCTGGCTTCGGTGAAGGCCAACGAGCCGCGGTCGAAGTCGAACATCGCGAGCCCGATGCGCCCGGGCACCGCGGCCCCTTTCTTCTTCCACTGCAGACGTCCGGCGATCATCAGGTGAATCACGAGGTAGAGCGGCTCGCCTTCGAGCTCGCCCAGGCCGATCACCAGACGTTTGCCCAGGCGGCGGAGGCTGGTGACGGCGCGCCCGAACGTGGCCGAGAGCGGTGGCTCGACGGTGCGGAGCAAGAAGGGGCTCGCCAGGCGGACCTGCTCGAGCACCGCCGGGGTCGGGTTGCCGTCGATCGCATCCGAGGCGTCGCGCGGGAGGAGTCGACGGCGCATCGCGTCCAGGTACAGCTCGACATCGGGCAGCTCCGGCACGGAGGGGACGATAGCAGGCGCACTTCGGACCGGGCGCGACGCGCCCACGCAAAACGGCCTCTCGTTTCCCAAGCAAACCGAGACGTTGCGTCACGCGCTTCATGGGCAGACCCAGCCCTACGTTGGTGGAAAGGAAACGCCCTCGCGAACTCGCCGTTTTCACGAACCTTTTCGTCGCGCGCCGACGAAGCCTTCGAGGACACCGAGCGACTCCGGCTCCGATTCCATACCGACGACGCCTAACAAGCCCCACAAACCCGGCGCCCCACACTCCGTCGCTGGCACGCTCGCCCCGACCTCGTCCACGCATCCGACGTCGCACGTCCCCACGCGATCGCAGAGCACCTCGCCCGACCGCATGCGCACGGTGCACTCGCCGATGTCGCGGCACGTGACGTTGCAGTCGTCGCCGCACTCGACCGCGCAATCCGACGCGCGCTCGCAGACGAAGCCACACGACGCGCCGCAGCGGAGCACGCACGACCCAAGAGCCGTGACGTCTCCGATTCGGGTCAACGAGCCCTTGCTCGCGCGCCGCTCCGCTTGTCTTCTACCCTCATGAGACGTCGGGGGATGGGGCTCGTGTTCTGGGTGGTGCTCGCGTGCGGTGGCGAAGAGCCGGCGAGCACACCGCCGACGGCGGCTCCGACGGAGGGGACGCCCACGCCGGAGACGGCGTCCACCACGAACGCGAGCTCGGAGACGACGTCCACCACGAACGCGAGCTCGGAGACGCCGGCGCCGGAGACGCCGCCTGCCGAAGCGCCGCCTTCCGAATCGGACGAGCCCGTCGTTCCCGAAGCCACGCCGGTCGTCGGCGTCAGCGCGCTCGTCGCCTCGGACGCCTACACCTGCGCCTTGGCCTCGCGGCGCTTGCAATGCGTCGGGGTGCCGCCTTCGACGTTGCCCGACTCGGAGCACGACCTCGTCGCCGCGCTCTCCGGCGCGGTCTGCGTCGCGACGCGGGATCACGACGGCGTGCGCTGTTGGGGCGAGGACGCCGAGATGATGGGCTACGAAGGCATGCTCTCGCGCTGGGAGCGCGAGTGTGGCGACGACGCCGCCGACGATTGCCTCGAGCGTCGCGAAGCCCGTTGGACCGCCGAACGACGACGCGACGGTCTGACCTTGGCGATCGCGGGCGTGAAGTCGCTCGCCGGCGCCACCGGTACCGTGTGCGCGCTCGGCACCGAGGGGCGTGTCCTGTGTTGGGATCTGATGGGCGAGAGCACCCGTCCGCTTCGTCAGCTCACGATCGCCGACGCGGTGGAGCTCGCGGTGGCCGACGGCGCCGTCTGCGCGCGCCTCGAGGGCGGGGGCGTGCACTGCTGGGAGGAGTGGGGCGACCCGGACGAGCGTGTACGCCCGAGGGCCGTGCGTGGGGTCGAAGGCGCGGTGCGCGTCGCGGTCGGAAGCGAGCTCTCGTGCGCGTGGAACGCGGCGAACGAAGCGCGCTGCTGGGGTTTCGACTGGGCGTTCGACGGCGACCTTCCCGAGCGCGGCTCGGGCCGCGTGCGGGGCTTCGACGGCTTCGAGAGCTTCGCCTTCTCCGGGGTCGAAGCGTTCGGTTGTGGCCTTCGCTCGGGCCGCGTCGAGTGCCTGGGCGACCCGCGCTTCGGACAACTCGGGCGCGCGGGCGTGCCGGGCGACGCGCGTCGGTTTCGCGCGAGCGAGCCCGGTTTTCCGAGCGTGGCGAATCCGCGTCGGGTCGTGGTCGGTTCGCACCACGCCTGCGCGCTCGACGCCTCCGACCGCCTGCATTGTTGGGGCTCGACGGCCGAAGGCGCGCTCGGCCAGGCCCGCAAACGCACGCGCTTCGGCCCGGAGACGGTGCCGAACGTGCGCGCCGAAGCCTTGGCGGTCGTGTTTCAGCGCACGTGCGCGAAAACGAGCACGGGCTGGCAATGTTGGGGGCCCGAGACGGCGAGCGATCGACGCGGTGAGCCGTGGCGCATCCAGCCGGGCGACTTCCCGGCCGAGTCGGTGCCCTTCGGGTGGGCGGGCCGCGTGTGCGCGCGTTTCGGCGAGAGCCTGCGTTGCCCGACGGAGACGCTCGAAGGTCGGTTGCTCGCCAACGGGCCGCCCTGTCGACTGACCGCGGAAGGGGCGCTCGAATGTCGCGAGCGCGACACGTGGAACCGCCTCGAGGGCTCCGACGGTTGGCAGTGGATCAGCGGCTACGGAACCTCGGTCACGGTCGGAAAGCCCGGCGAGCTGCAGCGTGTTCGGACGACCGCCGGGCGCTTCGAGGTGCGCGACACGATCGCGACGCCGCCCGACGTGCAGGAGGTCTTCGAGGTCAGCTCGCGGACGTGCGTGCGGCGCACGAGCGTCGTGTCGTGTTGGCGGGATGGCGCGTGGGTCGACCTCGCGACGCCGCCGTTCGTCGAGGTGGGGGCCGGCAGCGGCCACGCGTGCGGTCGCTCGGCGACGGGTGAGGTGTGGTGTTGGGGGAGCAACCTGCAAGCCCAGCTCGCGCGCGAGACACCGAGCTCGTCGGAGGCTCCGGTGCGGGTCGCCGACCTCGGGGTCGCGACCGCGTTGGTGGTCGGGCGATCGCACGCCTGCGCGATCGTCGAAGAGGGCGCGGTCCGTTGTTGGGGCGCGTCGCACGAAGGCCAGCTCGGCGTGGACCCCGGCACCTGGATGCCGCGCCCGGTGCCGATGGCGATGCCGGCTGGGGTCGCGGCCGAGACTCGCGAAGCGACCGAGACGGCGGGTTCCGCGACCGAGGCGAGCCGTGCGAGCTCCGCGACCGACCCCGTGACCGACACAGCGGCGGAAGGCCCTGCGACGGGAGCCGCCGCGACTCCGGCGACCGCGAACCCTTGAGGCTCGCATTTCGTCGACGCCGTCCACCGAGGTCGTCGCAAGTTTCGATCGGTCGCGCACGACGCGGCGAATCCGAGCGGCCGCACGCCGCGGCCCCGAACCTCGGGTCAGCCCACGCGGTACTTCAGCAACCCACGCAGCGTCTCTCTCGCGCGCGCTTCGTCCACCGAGGTCCGACCTTCCGTGCTCTGCCCGCCCAGGTCGTCACGCCGTTCGATCACCACGAAGCCGTCGTCCTCGTACGCGACGATCGTGGTGACGCGGCCGTCGCCGTACACGAAGTAGTCGTCGCGGTAGGGGCGCCCGGCTCGAATCGCTTCGAGCGCGCGGTCGACCTCTTCGTCGGTGGGCTCGGCCACTCAGTTGCAGCCGCAGCCGCCGCCGGTGCTGCCGGCGCCGCCGGTGGCGCCTTCGCGCGAGTCGTGGACGTGGGCCTGAAAGCCCATCTCGGCGCTCTCGCGCTCGGTGTCCATGCCGGGGCGCGCGAGGTCTTCGCGCTCGTAGGGCGCGACGTGCACGCAGCCGACCCCGACGACGAGCCCGGTGAGCAGACCCGCGGCGAGGACGACGCGGGAGAGGCGGAACGAGAGCGAGGTCATTCGGAGATCCACCGGGCGAGCTCGACCACGGGTGAGAGCAGGGTGCGCACCGCGGCGCGAAGCTCGCCGTCGCCGCGCACCACGTCGGCCGCCGCCGGGCCGACCTCGTAGTAGAGGCCCACGAGCGCGGCGCCGAACGCGTGGCTGCGAAGGTGACGGTCGCGAACGCGGCGAAGCACGCCGATCTCGGCGGCCATCGGGGTGCCGTACGCCGCGGTCGCCACGAAGCAGGGCGAGACCGTCGTGAAGATGATCTCGGTGGTCACGATCTCCTGCACCACGGGAGCGCTGGCGCCACCGCAGCTGTCGACCGCGCGAAGGCCGACGTAGTAGCGGGTCTGCGGCTGCAGGTGCCCCAGATCGACGGCGATCCTTTCGCCGGGGAGCATGTCCGTCGGAATGACGAGCGCTTCGTCCTCGAGCGACGCGATCTTCGCTTCGACGCCCCAGCTGCCGAAGTCGTCGCCGGCCTCGAAAGGCTCGTACGAGACACGCAGCTCGTAGCGCTGCAGCGGACGAAGCGTCTCGGGCGCGGTGAAGCGCACGTGGGCCCAGTTCCACGAGCGCTCCTCGTGAAGCTCCACCTCGAGGTCACCGATCGTCGAAGGCGCCGCTTCGATGTCGCACAGGCCCACGCACTGGCTGGCTTCGCAGAGGAAGCCGGTGTCGCAAGGACGCGTGTCGTCGCACTCCGCGAAACACTGCGGCGGCGGGTTCGGGCCCGAGCAGACCGCGGTCGGGACGACGTCGACGACCACGCGCGCGTCGCCCATGAGGCGCAGACGGTCCGCGCCGCTGCCCGGCGCCGCGCCCGGGTCGTCCGTGATGGTGCCGTCCATCGTGCGCAGCTCGCCGTCCTCGCCGTGCACGCTGCCGTAGCCGATCGGCGTCGCCGCCTCGAAGGTGCCGCCTTGGCTCGTGAGCTGCACCGGCACCGCGAAGACCACGCTCGGCTGACCGCGGTAGGGGTAGCCGTAGGTCTTCGCCCAGAAGTCCCAGTGCAAGGTCTCGCCGAGCGTGGGCGTCGGGAAACGCTCGGGGTCGTAGGTGTCGTTGTAGTCGCCCTCGACGTTCACCTCGACGTAGATCGTGTACTCGCCGGCCGGCCACTCGCTCGGAAGCGCGAGCTGAATCGAGCGCGCTTGGTCGCCGGCGAGGGTCGCCATGGTGACGGCGTCGATCTCGGGCATCACCTCGCGCGCGTCGGTGTTGAAGCGCGCCGCGTCGGCGTGGTCGTAGGTGCCGACCGCGGAGATGTCGCGGCGCGCCGGGTAGAGCGACTCGGTGTCGAGCTGGCGCATCTCCATCGACGCGCCGCCTTCGTCCTCGAAGGGCTCGCCGTAGCCGCGGCCGACGTCGTCGTTCGTGGCGTAGCGGCCCTTGTCGCTGTTGAACTGGCTCGCGCAGGTGACCGCGTCGAGGGCGTCGCGCGAGGTCGTGCTCTGGTTGAACGAGAGGCAGAAGTAGTGGTCGGGCGAGGCGTCGTTCGACGTGCGGCTCGCGTAGCCCTCGGAGGCGCGGTTCTGGAAGATGACGCGCTGGAAGGGCCCTTGCGCGGCGGCGCGGCGGTGGGCCCACACGGGCAGCACACCTTCGCGGCGGCCGTAGGGCCAGTGGAAGCCGCTGTTCATCTGCAAGGCGCCGGGGCGGTTGCCGATGCCACGGCGGGCGGTGGCTTCGGTCAGACGCAGCGTGCGGAGGAAGGTGCCGTCGGGGCTCTCGATCCAGATCGCGATCTGCGCCCGCGCGGTCGGCGTGAGGCGGACCTCGACGATGCGGTCTTGGGCGTGTGCGGCGCTCGCGAGCGAGCACAACAAGAACAAGGCCAGGCCACGACGCATGGCGGGGAGTCTAGGTCCAGGCTCGGCGCGACGCCAAGGCGTGGCCTCACGGGGGTTCGCGAATCCGTAGACGCGTGAATGCAGGTCGCTCGCGTGGGCCCGTGCCCATGTCGTCGACCTGCCCGTGCCCGTGCCCGTGCCCGTGCCCGAAAACCCGTCCGACGGCCCCGACCGTAGGTGACGACGCGTAGGTGACGGCTCGTAGGTGACGCCTCGTAGGTGACGACGCGTAGTCGACGACGCGTGGGTCGCGTGGGTGAGGGACACGCGACGGAGGCGTGTGACGAGGCGCGGGCACGAGGCGCGGCGGCGCGGGCGCGGGCACGGGCACGAGCCGCGGCGGCACGGGCACGGGCACGGGCACGGGCGTCCTCGGAGCGTCGGCGTGGTCCGACAGTCGTCACTCGAAGTGGCGCGCTCGCCGCGGGGACCGTAGAGCGACGGGGTGGATTGGCTCCTGGTGCTCGTGGGCCTCGGCCTCTTGCTCGTCGGCGGTGAGGCGCTCGTGCGTGGGGCGAGCGGCGTGGCGTTGGCCGCCCGGCTCTCCCCGGCCGTGGTCGGGCTGACGATCGTCGCGGCGGGCACCTCGATGCCCGAGCTCGTCGTCTCGCTGCAAGCCGCGATGGAAGGCAGCCCGGGCCTCGCGGTCGGCAACGTGGTCGGCTCGAACCTCTTCAACGTCGGGATGATCTTGGGGCTGACCGCGCTGATCGTGCCGCTGCGCATCCTCGGCAACAGCGTGAAGCTCGAGTGGCCGGTCATGATGCTGGCGGCGTTTCAGCTCGTCTTGCTCGCGCGGGACGGCACGGTGGATCGCCTCGAAGGCGGCTTCCTCGTCGCCGCGCTCGTGGCGTTCGTCGCCTACGCGGTCTGGGTCGCCCGCACGGGGACGACCTCGGAGGAAGCCGAGGAGTTCGACGAGCTTCCGACCGCGTCCTTCGGGCGAGTGGGCGCGACCGCGGTGTGGCTGAACGTCGGGGCGATCCTGGTGGGCGTCGGGTTGCTGGCCGGCGGCTCGACCGCGCTGGTGCATGGGGCGGTCGGCATCGCGAGCGCGCTCGGCGTCTCCGACGCGGTCATCGGGTTGACGGTCGTCGCGGCCGGGACGAGCTCGCCGGAGCTGGTGACCTCGTTGGTCGCGGCGCGCCGCGGACGGGACGACGTGGCGGTGGCGAACGTGCTCGGCAGCAACGTCTTCAACGTGCTCGGCATCGCGGGACTGACCGCGTTGGTGCATCCGCTCCCCGTGCCCGAGGAGATCGTCGCGCGCGACGCGTGGTGGATGCTCGGCATGTGCGCCGTGCTCTTTCCGTTCATGCGGCGGCGCATGCGGCTCGGGCGAGCCGAGGGCGCGATGCTCTTCGGAGCCTTCGTGGTCTACCTCGGCCTCTTGATTCACGACGCGCTGGGGTGAGGCGTTCTCGACACGCTCGTGCCCGTGCCCGTGCCCGTGTCGCGTGGAGCCGGCACGGCGCATCGCGCACAACAGCACGTGTTGCGGTGCCGTGGCGGCCACTCCGGAAACGCCCACGCAAGATGGACCGAATTGGCGCACGCAAGTCCCGAGGTTGCGTCAGACACCTTCTGGGTATGGGGGGCCCAGTTTTGCTGGGCGACCTCTGCCCACGAGAATCGCTCGGTGGCGGAGGGGTATCCGACCGTCGGGCGGAACTCGCGGTATGTCCGCGCCCACGCGAGATGGACCGAATTGGCGCACGCAAGTCCCGAGGTTGCGTCAGACACTTCCTGGGTATGGGGGGCCCAGTGTTGCTGGACGGCCTCTGCCCACGAGAATCCCTCGAAAAGCGGGGGCGTGACGTACGCGGGGCGCATCCGAATCGAGACTCCGAGCGCTCGGTGCTCGCCCGGGGCACGGGCACGGGCACGGGCACGGGAAGGTCGCGTGATCAGCGGCAGGACGTCGGGACGCACCACGGCGTGGTGCCGAGGACGCCGCCTTCGGGCAGCACGACCAACATCAGCCGGCGTGACGCGACGATGATGCCGTCGCTGCGTTTGACCGTGTAGCGGAACGGGTACGCACGCGCGCAGGGCGCACGCTCGCCGGCGAAGTCGAAGCGCAGCTCGAAGCCCAAGAGCGTGCGGCCGACCACGGCGCGAAAGGATTCGCCCTCCGCGTCGACGAACGCGACGTTGTCGTTCGGCGCCGCGAACGTCGCGACCGCGTCGAGGAAGTAGCTCGCGGCGTTCTGGCCGAGCGGGTCTTGCACCGCCTCCGCTTCGAAGGCGCCCGAGTAGTCTTCGCCGGCCGCGCTGACCTCGATCTCGATCGGCACCACCAGATCGCCGCCGGAGTTCTCGCGAAGCGTCGCGACGAACGCGCGATCGGGCCGCGTGACGTCGAGCGGATCGGTGGCGACCAAGATCTCCCAGAGGTCGCTCCACCCGTCGCCGTCGGTGTCGACGACGTCGATGCGCGTCATGCGCAGGTCTTCGGTCTCGTTGCAGAGTCCGTCACCGTCCACGTCGCGCGCGTCGGGCGCGCCGTCGAGCATGCCGGGAGGCGGCGTGTTGGAGTCGCCGCAAGCCAGCAGGCCGAGACCGAGGAGGATCGGCAGACGCATCGGGGGAAGCGTTGCGAGGCGCGCGCGCGACGTCAACGGCGAGCGAGGTTCGAAGGCCTCGGGCTCGAAGCCGTTCGGATGCGAAGCGGGTTCGATGGTTCGGGAAGGAACCGTGGGGCTGGAGGCGTACGCTGCGGGTGGAGGTGGCGATGGCGGGGCGCGTCGAACGATCGTGCGGGGAGACGAACGGGACACGACGAGTCGCGTGGTCGCTCGTGCTCCTCGCGGTGCTCGGGTGCGGCGCGAGCGCGACGCCGGTCCAGCTGCGGCGTGTCGTGCTCTACCAGAACGGCGTCGGCTATTTCGAGCGCGAGGGGCGCGTGGAGAACGGGCGCGTGGCGTTGCGCCTCGCCCCGCACGAGGTCGACGACGTGCTCACGACGCTCACGGTCGTCGACCGCGGCGGCGACACCTCGACCTCGCCGTCGGCGGCGATTCCCTCGGGCGAGGACGACGCGCCGCGCACGTTGACGCTCGACCTCGGTGACCGACCGCGCGAGGTGCGGATCGCGTATTCGGCGCCGACGCCGGTGTGGCGCGCGACCTACCGCGTGGTGCTCGACGAAGGCGGCGAGCAAGCGCTGCTGCAGGCGTGGGCGGTCGTGCACAACGCGTCGCCGGAAGATTGGACCGACGTCGACCTCGCGCTCGCGACGAGCGCGCCCTTCGCGTACCGCGTCGATCTGCGCGATCGGCGTTTCTTCGAACGACCCGACGCGACCGGGCGTGGCGCCGGCGCTCCCAACCGGGGGCCCGTGGGCTCGATCGCGACGCGTGGTGGCTACGAGCACGCGAACGACGCGTGTCCGGGGGCGGAAGAAGATCGGGACGGCTTCGAGGACGACGACGGGTGCCCGGATCCGGACAACGACCAAGACCGCATCCTCGACGTCGACGACCAATGCCCGAACGAGCCCGAGACCTACAACGGCGTCGAGGACGAAGACGGCTGTCCGGATCGCGGGCGGGTGTTGCTCGAGCACTCGCAGATTCAAATTCTCGAGAAGATCTACTTCTCGCGCGAGGCGACGGAGACGCAGACGCGGCAGGTGCCGATCCTCGACGCGCTCGCGGCGACGTTGGTCCACAACCCGCAGATCACGCGTGTGCGAATCGACGGGCACGCGAGCGCGGACGAAGCGAACGGCTGGGCGCTTTCGGCCGAGCGGGCGGGCGCAGTGCGGGCGGCGTTGATCGCGCGTGGGGTCGCGGAAGAGCGGCTCGTCGCGCAGGCCTTCGGCCCCACGCAGCCCCTCGACGCGCGCACGACCGAGGAAGCGTACGAGCGCAACCGGCGGGTCGAGTTTCAGATCGAAGAGCGCGACGAAGGCGACACCGGAGTGCGGGCCGGCGCGGTGGCGCAGCAGGCGGTGGCGGAGGTCGCGACGGATGCAGCGGGAGCGACGCGCTACGGGCTCGCACGTCGGGTGAGCGTGCCTGCGGGCGCGTCGGCGATGGTGACCGTGATGAGCGAGCGGGTTCCGGGTCGCGCCGTCCTGGTGTTCGATCCGCAAGCGGACGTCGAAGGCGCGGGACGTTTTCCGCTTCGGGCGGCGCACCTGCGCAACACGGTCGGTGGAGACGCGGGCGTCGACCTGGTCGCTGGCCCGGTCACGCTCTTCGGCGGCGGGGAGCTGCTCGGCGAAGGCTTGCTCGACGCGTTGCCGGCGGGTCGCAGCGTGATGCTGCCGTACGGCCTCGATCGCTCGACCACGGTCGAGGTGACGGGAGAAAACGAGGAGACCCCGAGCCGCGTGGTGGGCATCGCGCGGGGCGTGGTGCAGCTCGAGCGCATTCAATCGCGGCGCACCCGCTACGTGGTGACGGCGGGCGCGCGCGTGCCGGGGACGATGTTCTTGCGCTACCAGACGTCGGGTGGGTTCGAGCTCGTCGAAGCGCCGCCGGGGCACGAGCGGGTGGGCTCGACCTATTGGGTGCCACTGCCGCTGACCGCGTCGCGCACGAGCACGCTCGAGCTCGTCGCGCGGCGGCCGACACAGGTGTCGGTGGATCTGATGCGTGACTTCACGACCGACGTCGCGCCCTACGTGCAGGGCGGCGGGTTGCCGGACGCGGTCGCCCGTGGGCTCGCGGTCATCTTGGAGGCGCGGGTGGTCGTGGTGGAGCGCGAGGCACGCGAGCGAGCGGTGCGCGTGGAGCTCGGGGATCTCGGCCAGCGAAACGCCGAAGTGCGCGCGACGCTCGGGGCGCTGGAGGGTCGGCGCGACGCGGAAGGACGTCGGTTGCGCGCGGAGCTCTCGCAGCGTGTCGAGGAGGGGATTCGGCGCATGGAGGCGCTCGCGCAGGAGCTCTCGACGGTTCGGGCGGAGCGGGAAGCCGCCTTGGAGCGCTTGCGCGAGGCGGTGCGGGAGCCTCGGTGGTCGATGGAGTGAGGGCGCGGAGTCGGAGTGGGTGTGGTTCTCATCCTGACTCGAGAACGGGCACCAGAACCGCGCTTCCCGCCCCAGAGACAGAGTCCGAGACGGCGTTTCGCGCCACCGCGTTTCGATGGCTCGCCCCCTGACGGCAGCCTCGCGCGCCTCCCTTCGTTCGCTCGCAGAAACGGCGTTTTCGCGGCCTCACGGCTTCGCCGACACCGCGCTTCGCGCCACGAACCTCCACGAGCCGTGTTTTCGCGTCCCATCCGAGGCCAAGACGGCGCTTCGCCGACTCGGGCTTCGCGCCTTGGGGCACTCTTCCGAGGTGATCCTCTTGCTCGACGGTCCGGTCGGGACCGAGCTGCTCCGACGTGGGGTTTCGACGCCGCTTCCGGCATGGAGCGCCGACGCGATCGCCTCCGCCCCCGACGTGTTGGCCGCGATTCACGCGGACTACGCGGCGAGCGGCGCGCAGGTGCACACGACGAATACCTTTCGGACGCGACCTCGGACGATGGGGGCAGCCTGGGAAGAAGCCGCGCGGCGAGCCGCGGCGATCGCTCGGAGCGCGGTGCCAGAGGGCCATCGGATCGCGGGCTCGATCGCGCCGATCGAGGATTGTTACCGACCCGACTTGTCGCCTGGGCGGGCGGCACGCCGTGAGCATCGCGCGCTCGCGCGCGTGCTGGCGGACGCCGGCGTCGACCTGCTGCTCTGCGAGACCTTTCCGCATGTCGACGAAGCCTGCGTGGCGGTCGAGGAAGCGGTCGCGACCGGGCTCCCGACGTGGGTTTCGCTCACGCCGGGCCCCGAGGCGGATCTGCTGACCCCGGGCGCCCTCGCGGAAGGGCTGGCGCGGGCGGTGGATGCGGGAGCCGTGGCGGTCCTGGTGAACTGCGTCCCCGCATCACGGGCGCGTGCGTACGTCGAGGCGATCGCGGATCGGGCGCTCGGCGTGCCGATCGGTGTCTACGCGAACGCGGGGCATGTCGACGAGGCCATGGGGTGGGCACACGTCGACGAGCCGGAGGCGGGCTCTCGGTACCTGACGCACGCGCGGGAATGGGTGGGCGCGGGCGCGACGATCGTCGGCGGGTGCTGTGGGACGGGCCCGGCGCACGTGCGGGCGCTCTTGGATCTCTGAGCACGGCCGCACGGTTCGGACCGCTCGGCGGCCGCCGCAACGTCTCGGGCGACGGTCACGCGCCGACCACCTCGTCGCTGACGCAACCTCTCGCTCCGCCTGGGCAACCTGCGACCACGTGCGACGGTCACGCGCCGACCACCTCGTCGCTGCCGCAACCTCTCGCTCCGCCTGGGCCACCCACGACCTCGTGCGACGGCCACGCGCCGACCAGTTCGTCGCTGACGCAACGTCTCGCTTCCTCTGGGCGACGGGTGACCGCCGGCGAGGGTCACGCCCCGCTACGCTCGCCGAATCAACGAACGAAAACGAGCACTTGGATCATCGCGGAGCAGCCAAGGCGTCGGCACGCTCGGCCGTCACCGGAACCGCGGCAGGCGGCGGGCCCCAACGCACGGTTTCCGCCGCGCCCGGCACGACGATGCGGTGGCGCGTCGGGTCGTCGACGCTCGCGACCACCACTCCGCGGCCACGCGCCACGTAGGCGAGCAAGCGGCAATCGGGGGAGAAGCTCGGGTCCTTGGCAGCCCAGCCTGGTGGCGAGACGACGCGGCGGTGGCCGCGGTCGACGTCCAGGAGCTCGACACGCATCGCGCCCCCGAGTCGCGTGTACGCGAGCAAAGTCCCGCGCGCCGAGGCGCAGAGGGTCGGGGTCTGCGTTTCGCCGGGCGCGGTCGCCGGGGTCACGGCGTCCAAGCCGCCTTCGGCGCGGAGCCGCGAGAGAAAGACCCGCGGGGTGCCGTCGCGGTCCGAGACGAAGGCCATGCGGCCCGCGGCGCAGCTCGGGCTGACGTCGATGCCGGCGTGCTCGGTCAGACGCCGCAAGGCGCTCCCGTCCGAGCGTGCCCACCACACCTCCGAGTCCCCCGAGCGTGAGGACGAGAGCACGAGTCCGTCGCCGCATCCGGCGATGCCCATGTCCGTGCCGCCGCTCTCCATCACCACGCCGCCCGCGGCGTGCTCGTGCGTGAGGAAGCTGCGGTGTGGCTCGAGCACCGACCACCAGAGCACGGGGCCGACGAAGCCGGGCAGCAGCGCGGTGTGACGCTCGCTCGAGACGCGGCGCGGGGCGAAGCCGTCCCATTCGGCGACCCAGATCTGCTTTCGTCGGCCCGGCTCGCGGCGGGCGAACGCGAGGCGACCTTCGAAGCTCGGTCGCTCGCCGGTGAGGCTGAGGACCAAGTCCGACGCGGCGGCGTGACCCAGCGCTCGAAGCTCCGCACCGCGATGCGAGACGAAGACGGGCGGGGTTTGGTCGTCCCCGTCGACCTCGAGCGAGACCGCGAATCCCGTGCCTTGGGGGCGCACGTAGACCCGCACTTCGCGTCCACGACCCGGCCGGCCGACGTCGAGGGCGGGCACCCACGCCAGGTCGTTCTCGAGCAAGCTCCGAAGCTCGCGGACCGCCGACGACGGCTCCCCCGCCACGTGCAGGCCGACGCGAACGGCGGGGCGACGTGCGGCTCCGAAGGTCGGGCTGGCGGCTTCGGGCACGGGGGCTTGCGCATGACTGCCCGGTGCGAGGGCGGCGAGCAGGTAGAGGAGGCTCGCGAGCCGAAGGGCGCGAATCATCGCGGGCAGCATGGCACGTGGGGAACGAAGAGGAACGCGGGGTGGCGGTTCGCGAGAGTGGTTCAAGCGCCGCGGGTTGGGGCCTCGGTGGTCTCGGTCGCTCGCGCCAGCGCGTCGTGGAGGGCGGTGAGGGTGAACGGCTTGGCGAGGAAGACTTCGTCGTGAGGCAGTTGCGACTCGTCGTAGCCGCTCATCAGCACGGCGGGCATCTGGGGATGTCGCGCGCGAATTCCGCGGAGCACTTCGACGCCGCCGAGGCCGGGCATGGTCAGGTCCAACAACACGACGTCGAAGGGATGGGCTCCGGCGCGTTCGATCGCCTCTTCGCCGTCGGCCACGCCTTCGACCCGATGGCCTTCCATCTCGAGGGCGGTGCGCACCACCTCGCGAATGGCGTCGTCGTCGTCGAGCACCAACACGTGCAGCGCTCGGCGCTTCTCCCGCGCGATGGGTGCGGTCGGGGCCGGCAACGCCTCGTCGGTCCGGCGAAGCTGGATACGAAACGTGGTTCCGTGCCCGGGGCTGCTGGTGACCTCCAGGGTTCCTTCGTGGGTCGTCACGATGCCTCGCACCGCGGCGAGGCCGAGCCCGCGACCCGTCGTCTTCGTGGTGAAGAAGGGATCGAAGATGCGGGCACGGGTCGCTTCGTCCATGCCGGGGCCGTCGTCTTCGACCTCGAGCCGGATGGCGTCGCCTTCCGCCCCCGCGCGCACGCTCACGCGGCCGCGTGCACCCACGGCTTCGACGGCGTTGAGGACCAGGTTGAGGACGACCTGTTGCAGTTGGGAGACCTCGCCCCAGACCGCGGGGAGATCGTCGGGCAGGTCCACGTCGAGCGAGACTTGGGCGGGAAGGGACGACGCGACGAGTCGGCGCACGTCGCGCACGACGTCGCCGAGGGACACGGGGCCGAGGGGCGCGGGCGCACGACCAGCGTAGGCGAGCAGTTGCCGGCACAGGTCCGCCGCGCGGCTCACCGCGTGGTCGATCTCGGCGAGCATGACCGTGTCGTGGGCGGGTCGCTTCGTTTGCGCGAGCAGCTCGGCGTTCACGCGAACCGCGGCGAGGATGTTGTTGAAGTCGTGGGCGACGCCGCTGGCGAGCAGGCCGAGGCCTTCGAGGCGTTGCGTGTCGCGCATGCGGACGTCGAGGTCGTGTTGCGCTTTCTCGGCGGCCAAACGCTCGCCCTCGGCGCGGTCCCGTTCGGCCACGGCGGCGGCGAGGATCGAAGCCACGGTGCCCATCGTCGCGGCGTAGGCCCAGAGCACCAGCATGCGGAGGTCGGCTTCGAAGCCTGCGAAAGGGCCGCCGCCTTTGGCCGTGCCGACGACGGAAACGACCGCGACCACGACCCCGGCGAGCATCGCGCCGCGGGGGCCGAGCGAGAGACCCGCCCAAACGACGAAGGGGAAGGGGAGGAAGGTCAGCAGCAGCGAGAGCTCGTTGCGGGTGAGACCTCCGAAGGCGCATCCCGTCGAGAGCGCGGCCGCGCCGAGGATCAACCAGGCCGCGGGGCGGCGCGCGAGGCGGGCCCAGGTTTCGGGACCGTGGCTCGCCAACAGCACGAGAGGCGTGACGACGAGCGCGCCGCCGACGTTGCCGAGCCACCAGGTCAGCGCGACCGAACCGACCAGGGCCGCAGGAATGTTGTCGGAGGCACGAAGCGCTCCGACGCCGAAGGCCGCGCTCACGCCGGACGCGACGAAGGCGACGCCGAGCAGCGTCAGCACGTGATGTCGGGTGTCGAAGGCCGGGGTGACGCCGAGGCGGTGGAGGAGGAACGCGCCCAGCGAAGCTTCGAGCATGTTGCCGAGGCCGATGGAGAGCCCGACGACGAGCGGCGTGCCGATGGAGAGGTTGACGATGCAGGCGCCGACGAAGATCGCGGGCGCGAAGCGGGGGCCGAGAAGCAGGAGGGCCGCGATGGCGAGGCCGGTCGGCGGCCAGAAGAGCGTCGCGTTGTCTTGCTCGTGGGCGAGCGCGAGACCGATGCGGCCGCTGACGACGTAGAGCACGACGAGGGCGGTCGCTCGGGCGAGGTCGGGGAGGATCGAGGCGCTCCGTTCGGGGCGCGCGCTCGACTGCACCTCGGATCGCATGACGCGCAGAGTCTACGCGCATCGCGAGAAAGCGGGGCCGGGGAAGCACGGGCACGCGACGAATCGCCGCGTTGACGGATGCGTCTCGTGCCTCAGGGTTCGTGGATGCGGGCGATGTTGTTCGTGGCGTGGATGCTGATGGCGCCGCGCCTCGTGGGAGCGCAGGCGGCGCCGTCGATGGACGCGCGGGCGCCGCGGTACACGACGCGTGGTGTGATCGAGGAGCTGCGACCGGAGCGGCGGCAGATCGTGATTCGGCACGAGGCGGTGCCGGGGTACATGCCGGCGATGACGATGCCGTTCTCCGTGGAGGACGCCTCGCTTTTCGAAGGGCTCGCCGCGCAGCAGCGGGTGGAGTTCACGTTCTCCGTCGAGGGACGTGGGCGACACGTGGTTCGCGCGATTCGCCGGCGTTGACGTCGGTGCGTTTCAGTCGCGCACGTTCACGTAGGTCGTCGGTTCGTCCTCGCGTGGGAAGATTGCGGTCCAACCCGGAGGTACGGCGGGCTCGCTGAGCTCGTAGAGCGCGCGGGCGTCGCGGGGGGCGAGGTTCACGCAACCGTGGCTGCGACGACGGCCGAAGTCGTCGTGCCAGAAGGCGGCGTGTAGGCCGTTGGAGCCTTCGAAGTATTGGACCCAGGGGACGCGTTCGATGGCGTAGTTGTGCTCGGCGTCGACGCGTTCGAGGTCGTCCATGTCGCTGTACGCGAGCTTGACCCACGTGCGGTGTAGTCCGGGAGGGGTCGCGGTGCGGCCGGCGCGACCGGTGCTGACGAGCGTCGCGTAGAGTGCTCGGGCGCCGCGGGAGAAGACGAGGACTTGCTCGCGAACGTCGATGTCGATCCACGTACCGTCGGTGGGGACTCCGTCTGGGGGCTCGGTGGGGCGCCAGGCGTGCAGGTTGCGCGTGCGTACCCAGGAGCCGTCGGTCAGCTCGGTCCAGCCTCGATCGGTGCGGCGCGTGCGGACGACCTCTCGGTGGCCGGCGCGCCGTACGACGCGGCCTCCGCGCCGGTCGTGCAGGGTGGCACCGCCGCGTCGCACCCAGGCGACGTCCATCGTGCCTTCGAGGGGCACACCCACGAAGTCGCTGCCGCGGGCCATGCGGAGGGAGTCCGCCTCGACGTAGAGACCGCGAAGCGTGCGGGCCCAACGCGTTCCGCCGTGCCGCTCGAAGCCGGTGACGACGATGCCGAAGCCTTCGCCGAGGGCTGCGTAGTAGTCGTCGGTGTACGCGTCGCGGGGATGGGTGAAGGTGCGAGTGCCGTCGAACGCGACGAACGCGTAGTCGTAGGGCAGGTGGTGGCCTTCGGCGACGGTCGGGACGGTCGGGCGTTCGGGGGCTGCGCGGACCACCTCGACGTGATGGCCGCAAACCCAGGCCGCGTCGTCGATGGCGAACCAATCGGTCGGGCAGCCTTCGCCTGCCACTCGCGCGCGAAAAGGGAAGCGGGCGCCGAGGGCGAGGGTGCCTCGACGTGGGGCGTCGGCACGCGGCGCGAGGTAGACGGCGGCGTCGGCGTGGCGCACCTCGATCGTCTGCACGACTCGGGGTTGAGCGTTGGTTCCGAGGGTGGCGGCGAGGGCGGCGAGGGCGAGGGCGAGCGCGAGCGGCCGCATCGCGATGAGGGTAGCTCGGGTGACGCGAGTTCGCGAAGAAGCCACGTGCCATCCACCCGCGGCCCGCCGCAACGTCGGGAAGAACGTGGACGCGCAGCGCCCGCACGTTCGGCGACCGCAGTCGGTGCGCAAGTGCCCACATCACCCCGCGCAACTCGCTCACGAAGCCACGCTGGCCAGCACGGACCGAGTGTGACGGCACCACACGCGGGTCGAAGCCCCCAAAACCCCGACCTCGAGACGCACCTCCGCCTCACGCCGCGCGCTCACGCGACGTTCCGCTCGGATTGCGCCCACGGCGCAAGGGCTCAAACGAGCGGTGGCGCGACCCCGGAGCGCGTCGCGAACCCGAAGCGCCGCGCCCACAGGAAGCACCCCGCGGGAAACACCACGTCCTTCTCACCCCGCAGCATGCGCAGCCGGCACTCGGCCATGTCCCAGCGGAACGACGCATCCTCCGCCAACGCACGGCGACGCACTTCGCCTTGCCCACGCCCCGCCTTCACCCGCGGCACCACCGCGTTGAGCTCTTCCTTCGAGGTCGCTTGCGCTCGCGTGCTGCGTCGCATCGCCCGAAACCGCCCGAGAAACCGGCCACCGCTCTTCGCGACCTCCGCGTGCGCTTCCTCGACGAGCCCGTCGCGCTCCGCCTGCACGAGCGCCACGCACTCCTCGGGCGTCATCCCCACCCTCGCCGCGAGCGGCGTCAGCTCCAGCTCGATGTCCTTCGGCCAACGCTCGCTCTTCGGGTGGAACATGCGCACCACCGCGCCGTCCTCGCGATGCAGCAGCTCCGGACGCGGAATGCGCTCGCGCTTGCCCCACCCCGTCTCCTTCAAGTCCGTCAGGTTCCCCGGCCACTCCGACGGCGACGCCACGAGCCCCGCCATCACCGCGTTCGCCTGAATGTACGCCGCCGCTTCCACCGCGCCCTGAACCGTCACCACCACCGGCTGGTTCGTCTGCCGCTTGTCGAACACCGGCAGCTTCCAGCCCCGCAGCCGCTGCACACACCGCGCGAGCATCGCGTGAAAGTCGTTGAAGAAGAGACCGCGCCGCCCCAGCCAATCCGTGAAGAGCATGTGCAGATGCGAGCTCATCAACGCCACCTCGTGAAGCTCGATGCCGTGCCGCTTCGCGCACACCGCGAGCAGGTACTTCACGAGCCACACCAGCTCGCGGTCCGGTCGCAGCAAGAACCGCCGACCCAACACCCGCCGCGTCGCGAACACCAGCTGCCCGGGCAACACCTGCTGCGCACGCGACGCACGACCTGGACGCGAGAGGAACTCCGGCTGAGACTGAGGCATCGGCCACCGCGTTCCAAAACGCGTGCCGACGATGCCATCCCACGAATCCCCCACAGAACCGACACGCCACCCTCGATACGCCCGTGGCGGTGGCGGCGAGGTGGCGCCAAAAGTGGCGCTCGCCCGCTATGCTCACGTCGAATGGACCCCTACCAGCGCACGTCGAGCGTGGTTCCCTGCACGAGCCTCCCCCCCGCGCTCCGCGACGCCCTCGCACACGTCGCCGACGTGCCGGCCGACCATCCCGTTCTCCTCACCACCGCGATCCGAACCGCCAAGCCCGGCTTCTTCGGCAAGCTCTTCGGCGGCGGCATCCCCGCCCAACTTCTCACCGCCGTCGCACACCTCCCCGACTCCGTCGCCCTCGCCACCTTCGGCGACCCGAACGGCACCCCCGCATGGCGCCTCCCCTTGGCCTCCCTCGCCATCGAGCCCCCGCTCCGGGTGTCGGGCGTCGAGCTCCCTCCGGGCCTCACGCTCGTCAGCCCGCTCCTCGGCATGCGCGAAGGCAGCCCCGGCACCTACGGGGTCTTCGTGGGCCCCGAGCCCGAGGCCGCCGCGTTCCTCGAACGTCTCCGCGACGCCGCGCGAGGCTGACCCGTGCTCTCACGCGCTCGCCTCCACGCGTTGCTCTACCGTCTCGGCGCCGAACGCGGGTTCTGTCTCCCACCCACGACGCGAGCCGCCATCCTCGACGATCCGCCCTCCACCCCGGACGCGCTGACCGACGCGATCCTCCGCGGCGAAGGCTTCGACCCCGAGCACACCGAACGCCGCATCCGCCGCATGGTCTCGGAGCTCGTCGACGCCGCCTTCGAAGAAGCCCACGACGACGCCCTTCGCGCGTACGCGCTCGAAGAGCACGAACGTCTGACCGACGTCACTTCTCCGGACGACGCAGCGACTTCGGCTGACTCCCGTCGACGTCGGTGAACCCGTACTCGATCCCGAGCTCGGCCACGACCAGCGGCTTGCCGCTCTTCGCCATCACGTCCGCATCCCGCGCGAGCGCCGCCACCGCCCGCCCACTGAAGGTCGGGCTCTCGCCCCCCGCCGGGTCGTACCCGAGCCGCTCGGGCTCGATCGACAACCGCTCCGTCCGCACGATGCCCGGCCAAATCGACACCGCCGCGACCCCATGCGGCGCGAGCTCGCGGGCCATGTCGCGCGTCATCCGATCGACACCGGCCTTCCCCACGCCATACGCGACGCTGATCGCATAGACCTTCGCCCCGAAGGACGAGACGTTCACGATCAACCCCTTCTTGCGCGCGATCATCGACGGCGCCACCAACGCGCTCGCCACGAAGTGCGAACGCAAACCCACCGTCGTCATCACGTCCCACTGCGCGATCGGAAGCTCCCAGAACTTCCCGATCACCTGGCCCTCGGGAATCGCGAAGGCGTTGTTCACGAGGACGTCGATCCGCCCCTGCTCGTCGAGCACGCGCCGTACGAGCGCCTCGGTTTGCGCGTCGTCCGCATGGTCGCACCGATGCGCGATGCCACGCCCCCCGAGCGCGTCGACCTCGGCCGCGGTCTGACCGATCGTCCCCGGCACCGCGCCTTCGGTCTCGGACCGACCCGTGACGTACACGGTCGCGCCCGCTTCCCCGAGCCCGAGCGCGATGCCCTTGCCCACCCCACGGCTCGCGCCGGTCACGATCGCGACGATGCCTTCACTCATTTCACGCTCCATCCTTCACGAAACCGACGTCAGAGCGCCGAGTAGTCGCCCTCGAGCCCGAGCAACGCACGTCCCGCGAGCGTCGCGCTGGTCCCCGAGACCATGAGGTGCTGGGTCGCCACGTGAACGTCGCGCTTCGCACGCTGAAACGACGAGCCCGCATAGATCGCCGCGCCACCACCGTGCTCGTACGCCACGTCGACGACCTGCGCGCATTCCTTGGCCGCATGACACGCCGCGAGCCGCAGCCGCGCACGCGTCGAGAGCGACGCCTCGCCTTGCCGCGCGACCTCCGCCGCGTTGGCCTCGAGCGCCGCGACCAACGTGGCCTTCGCCGCGTCGACCCGCCCCCACGCGACCCCGACGTCACGCTGCACGAGCTCGCGCGTCGCCATCGTGCGATCGGGACCGATGCGCTTCGTGCGCGCCAACGTCACGAGGGCGTCCAACGCGCCGCGAGCGATGCCGATCGTCACCGACGCCACCCCCGCCGCGAGCGCACCGAAGAGCGGCTGCCGATACAACGCGCCCGAGTGCCGCGGTTTGCCGAAGAGCGAGAAGGTCCGCGCCTCCGGGACGAAGGCGTCCTCGACCTCGAAGTCGTGGCTGCCCGTCCCGCGAAGGCCTGCGACGTCCCACGTGTCCTGCACGCGCACGTCGTCCAATCCGAAGATCATGCTCCGCATCTCGGGCCGTCCGTCGCGCGCGATCATCACGCCGCCCATGACGTGGGTCGCGTGCTGGCATCCGCTCGCGAAAGGCCAACGCCCGCTGACGCGATAGCCGCCCTCCACGGCCTTCGCCTTGCCGAAGGGCGCGAACACCCCCGCCGAGATCGCACGCGCATCCCCGAAGAGCGTCTGCGCGGCGTCGGGCGCGAGGTACGCGGCCATCAAGCCCGACGTGCCCCCAATCATCGCGCACCAGCCGGCGGAACCATCCACCGCGGCGATCGTCTCGACCGCGTCGAGGAACGAGAGCAACGCATGTTCGCCACCGCCGTGCTCCTTCGGCACCAGCGCCTTGAACACACCGGCCTCGACGAGCGCTTCGACGACCTCCGGCGGCAGGCGTCGCTCGGACTCGATCGCACGCGCGTGCGGGGCGATCACGGAGGCGGCGCGCGCCGCGCGTTCCACGAGGTCGGTCATCGCCACCGGATATCACGGCCCGCGCGCGTGTGGGGACCCGATACCGACGCCGCCCGGGCCCCCACCCACCACGTGCACCCGACGGCTCGCGACGCCACCGCGCCCCCGATGCTCAACGCGGAAACGCGTAGACCCGCCCCGGCATCGACGTGAGCGCGGGGCGCGCCGACGCGACGACGCGATCGCTCGTCAGGCGCACCTCGGAGCCGAGGCCCAGGTTCGTCGTCGCGGCGTTGGCTCGGAAGACGTTCTCTTCGTCGAAGCTGTCGTCCGGAAGGAGGCGCAAGAGGCGCACCTCGCCCGCGTCGACGAAGGAGTCGTAGTCGAAGGTGTGCAGACCGACGGCGAGGAGGTCTCCGACCACGTCGACGGGATGGCGCGCGCTGGTCGTCAGATCGGTCGGCGAAGCCCACGCGGATGCGAGCACGAAGTCGTCGCCGATGCGACGATAGACCTGCACCTCGTCGGCGGCCGGCGCGACGATCGCGAGCAGCGCGCCGTCCACCGCCACGCTCTCGCCGAAGTGATCCAAGTTCGTCGGCGACGCGGCGGTGAAGATCTGCGACGCGAGGAAGCTGCCGCCGAGCTCGCGGTAGACGTGCACGCGCCCATGCGTCGCGGAGCTCGGAATCCCACTCGACGGCACCTCGGCCACCACGAGCACGTCGCCCGAGAGCGCGACCTCGCGACCGAAGTTCATGTCGAAGTTCGACGACGCGGTGGGTGCGTCGATCGTCTGCGCGAGGCTCCACGAGCCCGCGCTGCGGCGGTACACGAAGATCCGTCCGTCGCCGCCGTTGAAGCGCGGCGCGCCCAAGACGAAGACGTCGCCCGCGATCGCGAGGCGCGCGGAGTTCGCCGATTCGCTCGGCAGCGCCACCGACACGAGGTCGGGATCGATCGTCTGCGTCAGGACCCAATGCGCTCCGTCGAAGGTGCGCACCTCGAGACGACCGACCGGCGCCGTCCCCTGCTTGGCAAAGGTGACGAGGGTGTCGCCTTCGACGGCGGCCGCTTCGAAGAGGCGACCGGTCGGCGGCGTGATGCGCTCGCCGATCGACCACGCGTCGGCGTCGCGGCGCGCGAGGTCCAAGCCGCTCGCCGTGCCGCTCACGAGGCTCTCCTCCGACACCGCCAACACGCGACCGTAGTTGGCGTTCGTCGGCGAGGTCGCGGCGTGAAGCGCGTGCGAGCGCGACCACACGCCACCCGGCCCACGAAAGACCTGCACCACACCCGTGTCGGTGCGATTGGGGCCGAGCTCTTCCCCAGTCGCGCCCGCGATCACGACCTCGCCCACGATCGCCACCGCGCTGCCGAGGAACGCGCTCGCGTCGGGGCTCTCGTCGACGAGCGTGGCCTCTTCGACCCAGGTCGCTCCGTCGAGACGGAAGACGTGCGCCGCGCCCGCGAAGAGCACGCTGCCGTGGGTGCCCGACGCGCCGACCGCGAGCGTCGTGGTCGAGAGCGCGACCGCACCTCCGAAGCCGGCGTTCGTGGCCGGGGTGCCCGCGACGAGCTTCGAGCCCGCCGGAAACGCGACGCTGGGCGCCGCCGCAAAAACGTACGCCGCGCCCGCGTTGGCCCCGCGACCGAGGTCCGCTCCGCTCGCGCCGACCAGCACGCGTCGGACATCCGTCGCGCTCGTCGCGGCGACGCGAACGCCGAAGAGATCGCCGGCCCGCCGGTCGGGCGCCACCAAGGTCTGCTGCCACGCGTAGCTGCTTCCGCTCGGCCCGAAGACGTACGCCGCGCCGGCGTCCGTGTACGTACCCCCGAGGCCGACGAAGACGTCGCGCCGCGGCGCACCGACGACGATCGTGTCGCCCGCGACGGCCACCGACGCACCGAGCTTGTCCGAGGCGCCGGGGCTGCCGATCGTGAGCGTCGCCGCGTACGACCACACCCCGCCGCTTCGCGTGAACACGAACGCGGCGCCCGCGTCGGTCTTGCCCGCGACGTCGCGATCGGGGGCGCCCACGACGATGCGATCGCCCGACACGGCGACCGCGGTGCCGAAGCCTTCCCACGCCTCGTGGGGCCACGCGGACTCGAGGGTCGCCGTGTGCGACCACGCGCCCGCGGCGTACTCGAAGACGTAGGCCGCGCCCGCACGAACCGCGCCGCTGCGGTTCGAACGCGGCGCACCGACCACGAGCGTGGTGCCGTCCAACGCGACGGCGTCACCGAAGCGCTCGTACGACGCGCCGGGCGACACGAGCCGCGCCATCGGCGAGAGCACGTCGCCGCCGCGCGCGAACACGTAGACCGCACCGGAACCGCTGTCTTCCTCCGCGGCACCCACGGCCGCCGCCGCCGAATGCATCGCGACGCTGCGTCCGAAACGACCGAAGTCCTTCAGCTGGCTCTCCTCGATCCGTTGCTCGGGATTGCAGCCGATCGACCACGAGACGCAGACCAGCACCCACGCGACGAAGCGCGCCGTTTCCCCCTGAGGCATGACGACGCCTTCGCACGAATCGCGAGCCCGCGCTCGTGAACGACGATTCGCATTCGGCCGCGACCCATGCGTCGTTTCCGTACACCTCCGCGCGCACCAAGCGTAACTGGCGCTCGCACCGCGCGAATCGGAAGCTCCGCCGATGCACGCCCGGCGCTTCGTCTCGCTTCTCGCTCTCCTCGTGGCCTGTGGGGACGACGACGCGTCACGTGTCGACGCCGGCTTCGACGCCGAGGTCGCCGTCGACGCCGAGGTCGCCGTGGACGGTGCAGCGGACGCGAGCTCGGACGCCGACGTCGACGGCGGGGTGGACGCGGGTGTGCCCTGCCGTGCCCTTCCCGCCGAAGACCGAACCCGCTACGTCGTGATCTCCCACCCCTTCGCGACCGACCGCACGACCTACTCGGTGCACGCGCTCTCGACCGCGGGCGAGCTGACGGACACCGGGACGACGTTCGCGATGGGTCGAGCGTTCGACGGCGAGATCGCGTTCTCGCGCGACGGCTTCTTCGGCGTGGTCGCGCAGGACGACGGCACGCTCGGGGTGTTCACGCTCGACGACGCGGGTGCGGTCACGGTTCGAGAGATCGGGCGCGACGGCGACGCCTACGCTGCGCGCGTGATCGCCGACCCGAACGAAGCCCGCGTGTTCTGGGTGCTGGACAGCCAGGTCCGTACGAACGGCGGTGGCGTGTACCGCGTCGAGCTCACGTGCGAAGGGCGCGTCGCTTCGGAGACGCTCGCACTCGCGGCGGAGCTCCCGTACGGACTCGCTTTCGAGGACGACGGCATGGCGCTGCTCGTGGCCAAGGCGGTCGGCGACGAGGCGCGTGGCGACGACGACGTCTTTCGCGTGAACCTCGCGACCGGCGCGGTGGAGAGCCGGGTCGACGTGATCGAAGGCGAGGATTGGATCGGCGCCGGCGTGGCGCTCACCACCGAGCATTTCGTCTTCGCGGACAACTCGGAGTTCGCGAGCGTCACCAACCGTCTCGGCGTGGCGCGCACGACGCGCCCGCTCGCGGCGATCGCCGAGGTCGCCGACGTCGAAGACGCGGTCGCGTTGGTCTTCTCGCCTTTCGGCGACCGATTGCTCGCCGTCAGCGGCTACGGCGACGCGCTCTTCGCGCTCCCGTACGACGCCGAGGCGGCCACGCCGGTCGGCGCCCCGACCCAGCTCACGTACGTGGGCGGACGCCCACAGCTTCCGGGCGGCACGGTCGCGATCACGCGCGGCGCGCTCCGCGGTTTGGTGCTCGTGGCGGAGAACCAAGCGATTCGCCGCGTGCGCTTCGAAGAAGGCGCGGTGACGGATCTGGGCGCGACGTCGCTCGGGGAGGGGTCGGACGCGATTCCCGGGGCGATTGGCGTGCAGCCCTGAGTCGTTCGGGGCGCGGTTCGCGCACCGCCGCCTCCGAGGCAGAGACCGAGACGCGGTTAGCGCACCGCCGCTTCGCGGCCTCCGAGGCAACGCGCGTCCCTGTCGCTGCCCCGTCGCTGCCCCTGTCCCTGTCCTGTCCCTGTCCCTGTCCCTGTCCCTGTCCCTGTCCCTGTCTCTGTCTCTGTCCCTGTCCCTGTCTCTGTCCCTGTCTCTGTCCCGTCCCTGTCTCTGTCCCTGTCCCCGTCCCCGTCCCCCTACCCCGCCCCGTTCCAGTCCGTCCCCGTCCCCGTCCCCGTCCCCGAGAACCGACGACCGCGGCCTCAAACGACCGGCAACCGACGCACCCGCACGTGGGCGGCCTCCAGATCCTCCGTCCCCACCCCGACCGGTCGAATCGCGACCTCGCAGAACGTCCGACCGGGCTCGGCTTGCGAGGCCAGCACGACGAGCTGACCGCCGATCCGCTCGAGCAGACGCCGGTCGTACTCCATCATGCGATGGCATGCCTCGACGTCGCCCGTGCCGCGCAGTGGGCAAGGCGAGTGAAGCTCGGCGCGCACCGTCTGCGTGGCTTCGTCGACGCCTCGCAGCGGGACCATCTTCGGGCTCGGAAACATGCGTTGCCACTCGGCGCCGACGTCCGCCGCACCGACCTTCGGACGCCCGCCCTGAATCCGCAGGGTCAACGCGCCCAGCGCCCGCGTGAGCGCTCGGGCCGTTCGCGGTGAGCGGCGAGCGCTCGTGGCCACCAAGCGAATACCCACGTCCCAGGCGTTTCGTTTCCAGCTCATGCCCGAATCCTGCGGCGGGCCGTCCGGGTCGACCATGCCCACATCTGCACGACTGTCGTGCGACGATGCACGAATGCGCGATTGGAACGACGCCCGCCTCTTCCTCGCCGTGCTTCGCGCCGGCAGCTTCGCCCGCGCGTCACGCGAGCTCGGGCTCGACGCTTCGACCCTCTCGCGTCGCGTCGCCGAGCTGGAGCGAAGCCTCGACGCGGTGCTCTTTCATCGGACGACGCGCTCGCTCGAACCGACCGAACGCGCGCTGCGGCTCGCGCCCCACGCCGAGGCGATGGAGCTCGCCGCCGTGGCGCTTCGCCGAAGCGCGAGCGAAGACGCGCCCGAAGGCGTCGTGCGCGTCACGTGCCCGGAGGAGCTCGCGAGCGGCTTGCTCGTTCCCGCCTTCGGCACGTTGCGCACGGCGCATCCCGAGGTTCGTCTCGAGCTGGTCGGCGGAGGACGGGTGCTCGATCTCGAGCGCGGCGAGGCGGACGTCGCGGTGCGCGCGGTGCGACCCGAGCGCGGCGAGCTTCGGGCGAAACGTCTTCTGCGCGTTCGCTACCGCGCCTACGCCTCGCGCGGCTATCTCCGCGGACGCGCCCGCGACGCCGACGCGCTCGAGTGGCTCGCCCTCGACGATCCGGCCGGGCGTTCGCCGGAAGCACGTTGGGTCGACGAGGTCGCCGGCGCGCGTGGCCCGGTGCTTCGCACGAACGACACCCTCGACCTCGCGACGGTCGCGGCGGCCGGATGGGGCGCGGCCCTCTTGCCCGACGCGATGGCCTCGCGACACCCGAACCTCGTGCCCGTGTGGCCGGAGCGCGACGCGACGCTCGAGCGTGCGTTGTGGTTGGTGGTGCCTCGAAAGCTCGCGCGCGTGGGCCGCGTGCGTGCGGTGATGGCGTGGATCGAGGACGTCTTCCGAGGCGTGGACGAGTCCCGCGCGGTGGCCACCGTGCGGTGAGCGGGGACGTCTTCGGAAGAGCGCACCCGGACCGCGGCGCGAAGACGTCGCGCCGCGGTCCGCGTGGCTCGACGCCGCGGCGTCGTTCGTGGACGCTCAGATGAGCCCGCAGAACACCGCCGGAATCACACCGCGGTTGTTCCCGTCGCGGCACTCGAAGACCTCGCCGTCCGGATCGACCACCACCGTGACGTCCGGACGCTCGCCCTCGGGGATCGTGTACGGACATCCGACCTCGGTGCAGACCCCCGGATCGAGCAAGCGCGGCAGGGTCGTCTCGCAGGCAATCGTCTCGTCCATCGGATCGCCCACGTAGAACACCACCCGCGCGCCGTCGGGCACCGGGTTCGTGCCGCGGTTGCACACGTTCGCGCCGAGCGTGGTCTCGCCGGTGGCGCCGCAGATCTCGTCCGCGAGCGAGACCGTGAGGTCCGCCGCGCCACGACGCTCGAGGTCGCCCTGCGCGTTCATGCGGAAGTTGTTGAGGGTCGGGTCCGCGTGGTTTCGCGCCACGTCGCGGGTGCGCGGCACGGTGCCGTCGTCGCGCACGTGCGTGACCGAATACGCGTGTTGGTTCCAGATCGGTCGCGACGCGGCCCAACGGTCCTCGACGTCGCGAAGCACGATCACGCCGCGCTCGCTCGCGAAGGTCGAGGTGCCGCGCGTGTAGATCGGGTCGGTGGCTGGGCACGAGACGCCGCTGGTCATCGCGACCGCGATCTCGGAGTTGAAGTCGCCGTCGACGTCTGCGATCACCGGCAGCTCGTAGCCGGTGCCGCTCGACGCGCTGCGCGAGAAGAGCACCTCGCCGTCGGTGCCGCGGTAGATGCGCAAGAAGCACTCGTCGCCGTAGACGACCTCGGCCACGCCGTCCGCGTCGAAATCGAAGACGCTCGAGCCGGTGACGTTGGAGCTGCGGTCCTGCGAGGGCCGGCTCCAGAGCACGCCGCGCGGCAGACCCGCGACCCGCGTGCAGCCCGGCGCCGTCTCGGCGTCGACGTCGCAGTCGAGATCGAAGACCGTGTAGAAGCTGCCGCCGGCCACCGCGACCTCGCGACGTCCGTCGCCGTCGAAATCACCGACCGTCGGCGGGCCACCGCGACCCGCGAAGCCTCCGTCGGCCGGCAACGCGATCGGACCGAAGACGATGCGTCCCTCGAGGGTCATCACGCGCACGGTGCCGTTGTCGGTCGCGGGCGAGCTGCTGCTCGGCGCCGACGCCACGACGATCTCCGCGTGACCTGGCGTCGAGCCTTCGAAGTCACCGAAGTCCGCGACCGCGACGTGCCCGAGGCGCTCCGCGTTCGCGACATCCGTCGGCGCCCAATAGGCCTCACGCTCCCAATCGCTGCCGGTCCAGCGGTACACGCCGTCGGGCCGCACGAGCTCGGGCGCGTCGTCCGCGTCGACGTCCGCGATCACCGAGAAGAGACCGAGGCGGAGGTAGTTCGTGTAGCTCGCGCCCGGGTTGAGCACGCAGCCGCCGCTGTCGTAGACGAAGCGATCCCAGATCACCTCGGGCACGCCGTCGTCGTCGAGGTCGTGCATCGAGGGCCCGTTGTTGTTGGTCCAATCGCCGACGAGGTGGCGCGGTTCGCCGTCGAGGTCGCAGCGACGCCCGTACCAACGACGCACGAAAGCGCCGGTGCCCGCGTCGTAGCCGAACGCGACGAGCCCGACGTCCGCGTCCCTGTCCCCGTCCCCGTCCCCGTCCCCGTCCCCGTCCCCGTCCCCGTCCCCGTCCCCGTCCCCGCCCCGTCCCCGTCCCCGTCCCCGGTCCCCGTCCCGCTCGCCCCGCCCCTCCTCCCGTCCCATGCTCCGCCCGCCGTGAGCACCGCCGTATCCGCTCCTCTGGCTCCGCCCGATCCCACCCGCCTGCGCGTCGTCTCCGCCCTCGTCGCGGTGCAGGTCGCGTTCGGCACCCTCCCGGTCGCTGGCAAGCTGGCGATGGTGCACGTCGGGCCCTTCGGCCTCTCGCTCGTGCGTGTCAGCGGCGCCGCCCTCTTCTTCGGCGCCCTCTTCCTCGCGAACCGACGCGTCCGCATTCCCCTCGGCGACGTGCTTCGCATCGCCGGCTGCGGCTTGCTCGGCATGGCCGCCAACCAGCTGCTCTTCCTCGGCGGGCTCGAGCGCAGCACCGCCACGAACGCGACGGTGCTCGTCACCACGATCCCCGTCTTCACCTTCCTCGTCGCCCTCGCGCTTCGCCAAGAACGCGCGACCTGGCGTGGCGCGCTCGGGCTCGTGCTCGCCTTCGCGGGCGTGCTCGCGCTCGTGAAGGTCGAACGCTTCGAGCTCGCGTCCGGCACCCTCGTCGGCGACGCGATGATCGTCACCAACGCGTTCTGCTACGCGCTCTACCTGGTGCTCGTGAAGCCCTACCTCGCGCGCTACGGCACCTTGCCCATCGTCGCGATCGGCTTCTTCGCGTCGATGCTCGCCGTGCTGCCCTTCGGCCTGCCGCAGCTCGGTGGCGTGCTCGACGCCGACGCCGAGACTTGGGGCTTGCTGCTCTACGTCGTCGCCGTGCCGACGCTGCTCACCTACCTGCTCAACGCGTGGGCGCTTCGCTACGCGAGCTCGTCGACCGTCGCGATCTTCATCTACCTGCAGCCGATCGTCGGCCTCGCGCTCGCGGTCGCGATCCTTCACGAGCAGCTCGGCACCCGCGCCGCGCTCGGCACCCTCGCCGTCTTCGTCGGCATCGCGCTCGTCACCTTCCGGCGCGCGGCCAGCAAGACGCGTTGACCACCCCACGCTTTCGCGGGATGCGTGCGCGATGCCGAACCCCGCGGATCCTCGCGCGTGGATGCCGGTCGTGCTCCGGCTCACCTGGCGTACGCCTCCCGGCGTGCTCTTCGCGTTCGCGGCCTTCGTGGTCGCGAACGAAGGGTGGCTCGCCGGTCCGCTGCACCTGAGTCGCCCCGCGGAGATCACGCTCGGCATCGTCGCCATCGCCGCGATCCTCTGGATCAGCGAGGCGGTCCCGCTCTTCGTCACGAGCCTGCTCGTGCTCGCGCTCGAGCTCACCTGGCTCGCGCCTTCGCTTCACGAGCGCAGCACGCTCTTCCTCAACGCGTTCTTCTCCGACGTCACCCTGCTCTTCCTCGGCGGCTTCGTGCTCTCCGCCGGCCTCGAGCGCACCGGCCTCGATCGACGCCTCGCGCGCGCGATCCTCCGCCGCGCCGGCGCCACACCGACCCGCGTCTTGCTCGCGACGATGGCGACCACCGCGTTGCTCTCGATGTGGATGAGCAACACCGCCGCCTGCGCGCTCATGCTCGGGCTCGCGGCCTCGATGCTCGACGACGTGCCCGCCGACGACGGCTTTCGAAAGGCGCTGCTCCTCGGCATCGCCTTCGCCGCGAACCTCGGGGGCATCGCCACGCCGATCGGCTCGCCTCCGAACGCGATCTTGCTGCGCTACCTCGAAGCCCGCGATCTCGCGCCGAGCTTCGCGCAGTGGATGCTCCTCGCGCTGCCGCTGCTCGCGATCTTGCTCGCGCTCGTGCTCACCCTGCTCTCGCGGCGTTTCCCCACGAAGCTCGAGACCGTGACCCTCGGCGACGAAGCACTGCCACCGATCGGGCGCGCGCAGGTGCTGGTGCTCTCGGTGCTGCTGCTGACGATCGTCGGCTGGCTCTTCGGCGGCCGCGTCGGCCTCACCTCGGGCACCGTGGCGTTGCTTCCGGTGATGGCGTTCTTCGGCACCAGCCTGCTGCGCACCGAAGAGCTGCGCGCGTTGCCTTGGGACGTCTTGTTGCTGATCGGCGGTGGCCTCGCGCTCGGCGCCGCCATCGATCAAAGCGGCCTCGCCACCACGCTCTCGTCGCGCATTCCGACCGAGGGCCTCTCCGAGATTCAGATCCTCGCGCTCGCCGCGATCCTCGCGCTGCTGCTCTCGGCGATCATGAGCAACACCGCGGCCGCGAACTTGCTCGCACCGATGATGCTCGGGCTCGCGGGGGTGTCGCTCGCACCGCTGCTCGTCGTCACCGCGTTCGCGTGCTCGCTCGCGATGCCGCTGCCCGTGAGCACGCCGCCCAACGCGATGGCCTTCGGGTTCAGCCAGGGACCGGGTGGCAAAGGCGCGCTCGTGGCGCGTGACATGGTCGTGCCTGGCACCTTGGTCGGCGTGCTCGGGCTCGCGATCTTGGTCGCGCTCGCGACGCTCTGGTTCCCGGTGATCTTGCCGCACTGATCCGAGCGCTCCACGGCGAAAGCCGACCCGCAGGCGCGACCTCTCGCTTCGGCACACTCGCGCTCGGCATCACGCGACGGGCGCTCGACGACGTAGACCGACCCGCAGGTGCGACTCCGCGCTTCGACACGCGCAGGCTCGGCGTCCCGCGAGCGGGCGCTCAGCGGCGAAAGCCGACGCGCAGGTGCCCCGCGACGCCGCGGTTCGACACGCTCACGCTCGGCTGCACGCGCGGTCCGTGCGTGGCGCGATGCGCGACCCAGGCGCCGAGGCCCGTCGCCAAGGCCACCGCCGGCGCGGCCCACGCCCAATGCCGCCCGACGAAGGGTTCGTTTCGCGCGCTGGTCGACACGAAGACGCCCGCCAGCGCGGCGCTCGCGCTGAGCAACGCACCGACCACGACCGGCACGAGCCGCACCTGCTCCCCACGCGCTTCCGCGAGACGATGCAGCGCCCACGTCGCGCCCGCGGTGAGCAAGACCGGCCCCGCGATCGCGAGCGTCAGATCACGCCCTCGGCCGTCGTGGTTCTCGAACGCGCTCACCGCGCCGACGATCGCGCCCGTGGCCATCGCGCCGAGCAACACGCCACCGATCGACGCACCGAAGTGACGGCCGGTCGGGCGCTCGGTCGTGGCTTCCGTGGCGGGCGTGGCCTCGGGGAGAACGCGCGGCGTCGAGGACGCCTCGAGCGCCGGTCGAGCTTCGAGCATCGGCTCGGACGAAACGTCCGAAGGCGGCCCGAACGCGTCCGAGGTCACGACGAGGTACGCGTTCGGCACCGTCGGCAAACGCAACGCACGCGGGGGATCGAGCGCGAGACCTCCTTCGTGCGCATCCGCCCGCACAACCGACGAAGCGGCCACGAGCGAAACGAGCAGGAGCCAACGCGCCATCGGGCGATGTTTCGGGTTGGTTTCCAAAAAGGCAAGAGCAGGTTTCACGTCGCGAAAATCACTGGGCAATTCGTTCGCGCGCGGAACGTGAACGGGGTCCGCGGTGTAGCCGACGGGAAGGTGGCGGCCACCGACCAAGCGGGGCACCCTTGGGTCCCCTCACGGTCCCCCCTTCTCCCTCATGCGACTCGCGACCCTGCTCGGCCCCGATCTGAAGGCGCTCCAGGCCGACCCGGAGGCGCTCCGCGACGCGTTCCGCGAGTTCCACCCCGAGGACGTCGCCGAGCTGCTCGACGATCTTCCCGAGAAGGACGTCGCCGAGCTGCTCAAGGCGCTGCCGACCGAGATGGCGGCGGACTTCCTCGAGCGCCTCCCCGTCGAGAAGCAGCACGACATCGTCGAGCTCCTCGAGGACCGCGACGCCGTCGAGCTCCTCACGGAGATGGATCCCGACGACCGCGCGGACTTCATCGAGGAGCTCGAGGACCACGAGCAGAAGGCGCTCCTCGAGAAGCTCGGCGAGGCGGACCCGGAGCTCGTCGAAGAGACGCAGGAGCTGCTTCGCTACGACCCGTACACGGCCGGCGGTCTGATGACCACCGAGTACGTCGGGCTCGCGCCGGAGACGAAGGTCTGGGAGGCGATCGAAGAGGTCCGACGCCACGCGCGCGAAGGCGAAGCGGAGACCGTCTACTACATCTACGTCGTCGGCTACGGCGACAAGCTGCTCGGCGTCGTCTCGCTGCGCGATCTGATCCTCAGCGAGGCCTCGCAGGCGATCGCCGACATCATGACCGAGAAGGTCGTGAAGGTGGAGAGCACGACCGAGCAGGAAGAGGTCGCGCGGGTGATCGCGCGCTACGACCTTCCGGTCATTCCGGTCGTCGACGAGCACGAGGTGTTGGTCGGCGTGGTCACGGTCGACGACGTCGTCGACGTCGTGATCGAAGAGGCGACCGAAGACGCGCAGCGCATGGGCGGCATGGTGCCGCTCGACGAGAGCTATTTCGCGACCGGCTTCTTCGAGCTGGTGTGGAAGCGCGGCATCTGGCTCGTGGTGCTCTTCTTCGGCCAGTTCCTCACCGCGACGGTGATGGAGTCGAACGAAGCCGCGCTCTCCACGATGGTCGAGCTCGCGATCTTCATCCCGCTCATCATCTCGACCGGCGGCAACGCGGGCTCGCAGTCGAGCACGCTGATCATTCGCGCGCTCTCGATCGGCGAAGCCTCGCCGCGCGATTGGTACCGCATCCTCGGGCGCGAGGTGCTGATGGGCGTCGCGCTCGGCGTGATGGTCGCGGGCATCGGTTTCGCACGCGCGTACTTCGCGGGCGATCGCGTGGAGCCGCTCGAGCTCGGCCTGACCGTCGGCGTCAGCATCGTCGCGGTCGTGATCACCGCGACCGTGGTGGGCTCGATGGTCCCGCTCTTGATGCGAAGGGTCGGGCTCGACCCCGCGGTGAGCTCGACCCCGTTCATCGCGAGCCTCGTGGACGTGCTCGGTCTGCTCGTCTACTTCGCCGTCGCTCGGTCGATCGTGGGCGCGTTCGTCGGCTGAGCTCGAACGTTCGGGGCGTCGGCGCGCTCGTCCCGGCCCGCCCTCGTGGAACGATCCGAGGACCGGCGGCTCGGGGTGGTCGACGCCGCTGAACCAAGCCTCTGATTTTACGTGACAAATCGGCGTCGTCCTCAGGGCGACGCCAATTTTGCGCGGATCGTCCCCGGACGTTCGTTGCAAATCACCCCGGCCTTGGGCAACGTCGCCGCGTGCCCGGGAAAGCTGTCCCGCAGCTCACGCCGACCTCGTTGACGCGACCCCGCTTGGCGGGCTGGCTCGACGCGCGACGCGACGCGCAGCTGCTCGGACGCGACGCGCTTCTCGCGGAATGCGGCGCGCTGCTGGCGCATCCGGACGTTCGACTGCTTCACCTCGTCGGCCCCGAGGGGGTCGGCAAGTCGGCGCTGCTGCACACGTTGGCGACACGCCTCGAGCGCGAAGGCCGGGTGGTCCTGCGGTGGGCCTCGGACATTCCGCTCGGTCCGCTCGGCAAGCAGAGCGTGCTCGTGGTCGACTCGCTCGACGAAGTGGCGTCGCCGGTCGACACGCTGACGAGCATCTTCGAGACCGTGCCGGACATGGCGCGTGTGTTGGTCGGGTCTCGCCAGCCGTTGCCCGACGCGTTGCTCGCCGACCCCGCGCTCGCCGCGGCGACGCGAACCTTGCGGGTGCCGCCGCTCGACGACGACTCGATTCGCCGCTTGGCCACGGAGCTCGGCGTCGACGACGCGCGCCTCGACGCGGTGGTCGCGCAAGCGCGTGGGATCGCGCGCGTGGTGGTCGACGAGCCGAGCCAGCTCGAGCGGGAGCGCGAACGCGTCCGTGCGTTCGTCCGACACGCGTCGCCCTCCGAACGCGACGCCCTCTACGTCGCGGGGATCGCCCTCGCGTTCAGCGAGTCGCTCTTGGTCGACACCGTCGACGACGGAGCCACGGCCTTCGAACGCCTCCGCGAGGCCTTCCCGTTCGAGCTCGGCCCCTTCGGCCTCGTCGTTCCGCCGAACCTCGGCGACCTCGTCCTCGACGAGCTTCAAGCGCGCGCACCGGAGCGACGCACCCGGCTCGCCCGCGCGATTCAGGACACGTTGCTCGCCCGCCTCGAGCACCCGCTCGCGCCCGAAGAAATCGCGCACGTGACGGCGAGCCTCGGCCAAGCCTTGCGCTTCGAGCCCTTCGCGTTCGTGCTCGGACTTCTGCCCTCGGAGCCGGTGATCGAAGTGCCGGCGACGGCCAACGAAGAAGCGGCCGGCCGCGCGAAGGTCGGCGCGCACGAAGGAAGCGAGTCGGTGCAGCTCTGGGATCGGTGGGCGCTCGCCCCCGAGCGCCGCGCGATCGCGATCCGCACGCTCGACGGCGCCTGCCTCGCGGTCGCGACGGTGCTCGAGCTCGGACCCGACGCCAGCGACGAGGGCGACCCGGTGGTCGAAGCGTTCCTTCGTTCGCTCGAGCCGCGCGACTCGAAGCTGCCCGCGCGTCTGGTGCGGCATTGGACGCACCTCGAGCACCACCAAGCGCGCGTGCCCGAAGGCATGGCGGTGCCGAAGGTGTTCTACCGACTGCTCATCAACGGGTTCGTGAGCGCGGGCGCGGTGGCGCATTGGGACGCGGCCTCGTGGGTCGCGCCGGGCATGCCGATGCCGATGCTCGCATCGGCGCTGGTCGACGGCGTCGAGGTCGGCGCCTTCGGGGCAGACTTTCGATTCGACAGCGTCGCGGGGGTGTACCGGCGCGCGGTCGCGTGCGCGCGTTCCGGCATCACGCTGGAACGTGAGAAGACCTCGACGGTGAACCTCGCGCCGGGCGCGTTGCTCGCGCCGCTTCGGGAAGCCCTGCGCGCGTGGCATCGGCAGGACCTGCTCGCCAAGAGCGCGCTGCTCGCGCTGACCTCGGTGCGCAACCGCGCGGAGCGCGACACGTGCTCGCCGGAGGACGCACTGCGCGAAGAGATTCGAGACGCGGTGGGTGGGCTCGGCGCGCACGGGCACGACGCGACGCTGGTTCGGGTGTTGCGCAGGACGTACTTCGACGAGCCGACGAAGGGGCTGGTCGTCGCGGACGCGCTGGGCATGGGTCACAGCACGTACCGACGTTGGCTTCGTGCGGCGTTGGAGCGGCTCGCGGGGGCGATGGAGCAGCGGGAGCTGGGCGCTCGGCGTTGAGTTCTTCGCGACGGGCGCGCGTCTCGGTCGGGATCGAAGATTCGAGCGGACGGTCGCGTGGGTCTCGGTAGGGATCGAAGATTCGAGCGACCGACACGTCCCTCGCTCGATTCTCCGAACCGTCCTCCGAGCCGTTGCTCGAATCTCCGCGCTCCGCTCGAATCTCCGAGCCGCACCGACGCGCGGTCACGAACGCTCAGAGCCGCGCGCGAAACTCGATCCGTCGACCCGCCACCAAGCGCTCGCTTTCGATCGTCAACGAAGGATCGTCGCCTCCCGCCGCGACGGTGAACACGCCCACCTGCCCGGGCAGCAGCCCCTTCAGGCTCTGCGCCGACCGCACGCCGTTCACCGCGACGAACGCGTCGTAGTAGATCGGCGCGACGCCGAAGTTGCGAACCTCGACCACGCTGATCGCGTCGCCGACGCGGAACGAGAGCACCTCGAACTTGTAACCGTTCGCCAAGCCGGCCTCACGAATGCGGGCGTCGGTCTGATGCTCGGGCTGGTCGTTGCCGATCATGTACGAGACGTGAAAACGCGCCGAGAGCTCTTCGTAGGTGCGGCCGTAGAGGCCGGCCGCGTCGAGCGCGTGCTCCTGATCGAAGTCCGAGTAGTAGCTGAGCTCACCGCCGTGGGGGCTTCGTTCGTAGCGCGTCCCGTGCTCGAAGAAGTTCCAGCTCGCTTCGTTGTAGCCCGCGTGCTCTTCGTGCATGAACGAGTCGTCGAAGAGCCCGAAGTCGAGCGCGCGCAGGGCGGCGTCGTTCGCGAAGGGCGAGTACTCGTCCGCCGCCGCGTCGATCGAGAGGCTCCAATGCAGCGTGTCGAACTGCGCGTCGAGGTGCCGAACGAACTCGGCCTGAAAGGCTTCGCTCGGGAAGGTCTCGCCGATCACCCGAGGCCCGTCGTAGATGTGGTACTCGCCCCAGAGTCCGAAGCCGGTCTGCAGGAACGCGATGCGCGCGTCCTCGTCGTAACGCGCCGCGAAGCGTTCGTAGAACTGCAGGTGAACGCGGCGCAGCTCGTCGTGCGTCCAGTCGGGGAACACGGTGCGCATGCCTTCGGTGCTGCCGACCGTCTCGTCGTAATCCGGCAACGCCTTGAGGTAATCCGGCACCGCCGTCTCTTCGCCCGGGTACACGTAGTAGAAGCGCACGACCGCCTGGTGCCCTCGGCCCGCGATGCGATCGAGGAAGGCGTCGAAGCCCGACCAATCGTAGGTGTCGCGCGCGGTGACGATCGACGACGGCTGCACGTACGCGTACTCGAGCGCGATCGCGTCGCTCGTCTTGATCGCGTCGCCGTTCCACGACTCTTCCCAGAGCACGATGCCGGTCATCGGCTGCACCCGCGTGATGTCGGAGGTGATCGAGACCTCGCGCAGCGGGCCGGCGTCGAAGGGAAGCGGCGCGTCGGGCGGTGAGCCGCCGTCGGGAAGCGACGCGTCGGCCATCGCGGCATCGCGCCCTCCGGCGTCGCGCGTGGTGCCCGCGTCCGCATCGGGCGCGTCGTCGTCACCGCAGCCGAACGCGAAGAGGAGCAGCAAGAACCCGAACGGGAGGCGGCGCATGCCGGAACCGTAGCAAGCGCGTCGTGCGCGGGACGCGGTCTCGCACGGTGGCGCGGCTCCCACGTCGCTCCCGAACGGACTCACCGCCGTGGTTCCGGGGTGTCGGGCAGGCCACGTACGTCCTTCGCCGAGGATGCGATACGCTCTGCTCTCCCCCAACTGGGGTACGACCCGAGGAGCGCATGGCACGGCTCGACGATCCCCTTCGACTGGCAGCTTTCCAACCGGTGTTGCTCCACCGCAGCGACGAGCCCGAGCTCGACGACGTCTGTCGCCGCGCCGCCGCCGCCGCGGACGCCCCCATCGCCCTCGTGACGATGGTGGCCGAGCACGTCCAGCTCTTCCGTGCGGCCGTCGGCCTCGGCCCTGCCCTCGAGGCATCGCGCGCGACCAACCGCTGCGACTCGTTCTGCCAGTTCGTCGTCGAGAGCGAGCGGCCGTTCGTCGTCGAGGACGCGCGCACCGACCCACGTGTGCCCAAGGCGCTCGTCGACGGCTTCCAAGTCATCGCCTACGCCGGCGTGCCCCTTCGAGTGCGCGGAACCCTGGTCGGCTCGCTCTGCGTCATCGACGTGGCGCCACATCGATTCTCCGACGACGTCGTCGCCGCGCTTCACGCGCTCTCGGACGAAGCCGGTCGACTGCTCGAAGCGTTGCCGGCCTTGCCCGCGCAACGGCCGACGCGCGAGGTGCTCGTCGAAGAGCTCGCGCAGGTCGTCGCGAGCTTCGGTCGGGTCGAGCCCGCCCTCGAAGCCGTGCGTGCGCTCGAGAGCGAGACCGCCAGCGAAGGTCCCGGCGAACAAGCCGCCGTGGCACGCGAGCTCGCGCGTTGGATCGACGGCCTTCGCAAAGCCGCCTTGGCCACCACCGGCAGCGCGTGGCGCTCCGACGACTCCGAGCTCGCCGCCGCGCTCGAACGCCTCGAGCGCG
>JACKEH010000030.1 GCA_020633125.1 Sandaracinus sp.
CACGAGCTTCAGGTAGTTCGGCGACTTCAGCCCGGCGCGCTTCGAAAAGCTGCGAAACGAGAACCCCCGCCCGGCCGCCTTCTTCGTCTCGTAGAAGTCGCGCAGGTACGCCCGGTAATCGAGGTAGCCGTAGACGTCGAGCTCGCGGGGGCGGGGCATGGCGCCCACCGATCCTGCGGCAGGGAGCCCGGCGAGCAACCCCGTCTGGGGGATTTTCGTATACGGAGAGAATACGTGTGTTGAGTCTAAGCGTTTGAAGTTGCTGGTGATTGGTATGTATTCGTGACGCGGTGGAACGGTGTTCTGTATGCAGTGAGGGGCGAGGAGCACGTCCACCGACCAGGGCACGGGCACGGGCACGGGCACGGGCACGGGCAGGCGCGCACACGCGACGCCGGCCTCGAGCTCACTCGCGGGCGTAGAACCAGATCGGCTCGGGCTGACCCTCGCTGATCGTGTAGTAGCCGCTGCCGTCGGCCGCGAAGCCCAGCGCCTCGCCTTGGCGCTCCGCGTGCTGTGGGATGGGGCAAGGCTCGCGAAGCAGCGCGGCGCCGATCGATTCGCTCTCGCCCACCCACCAGAAGTAGGCGTGGGTGTACGAGCGAATGGCCAAGCTGTCGCCGCTGGCCGTCAGGTCGCCGCCCGTCGTCTCGGGGTTGCCGACCAGCGGGCTCCTTCCGAACGCCAGCTCGGCGACGCGCTCGAGCACGAGGGTGCTCCCCGCCGCGAGCGGGGCCGCCGCACGAAAGACCGGCGACACCCCGTCCGCGCTCTTCGTGACGAGGTAGAGGTCGCCGTTGCGTGGGTCGACGAAGGCCGTCTCGCAGTTGTGCGCGCCGTCGGGGTAGTCGAGCTCGAGGCGCTCGACCCCCGAGAGCGTCGTGCGCGCCACCGTGGTCGACGCGTCCACCTCGGGCTCGGGCACGCGGTAGACCTGCACGGTCGGACGCAGCATCAGGTTGTCGCCCACGTCGGCGAGGTAGAGGTAGCTCGTGCCGTCGACGGGTCCGGGGCCGACCGCGACGTCTTCCCAGTCCACCGCCTCGGCGCCTTCGAGCTCGAAGACCGCCACCCGAGCGCCGGCCGGCGTGATCGCCGACACGCGCGGACGGTCGCCCGAGTCGTTGTGCACCCAGAGCACGCCCGGGTTGCGACGGCTCGCCGCCACACCACTGATCTCCCGCAGCGCGTCGGTGGTCCCCGCCTGCACCGCTTCGGCGAAGCTCGGGCACACGCGCAGCGGAGGGCCACCGTCCACGCCCGCGTCGCTCCCTCCGTCGGTGCCCGCGTCGCTGCCCGCGTCGAAGCCAGCGTCGACGGCAGCGTCCTCGGGCAACCCCGCATCCACGTCGACGTCGTCGTCTCCACCACACGCGAGGGCGAGGGCGAGGGCGAGCACCCAGGAGAGCCGCTTCATCGGCGGGAGGATGCCATCCACGTGTGGGAATCGGGCGCGCGATCCCCCGCGGGGTCACCAACCCGTGCCGAGCTGGAGTCCCAAGTCGATCTCGCGCGGCTCCGACGGCTCGTCCTCGAGTTTCGCGAGCCCCACGAACCCGCCGACCTGCCAGAGTCCACGCGTCAGGCCGAGGGTGAGGCGGCCACGCCCGAGGACCGTCTGGTTGACGTAGCTGCTGCCGCGCCACGTCGGTTGCCAAGCCAACGTCCCCAGGAATCCGAGGTCTCGGTCGCCCGCGCGAAGGACCGCCGCGACTTGGCCGTAGAAGAGCAACGTCGCGACCGAGCCGGGCTCGTCGCCTGGAAGCCGGATCGGACCGGTGTCGGTCTCGATCACACTACTGTCGTCGATTCCCGGTCCGTAGGCGAAGTCGAGTCCGGAGCCGAACGCGAGACCGAAACGGAGCGCGCCCGGCGCTCCCGTGGTCAGCACCGGCATCAGCACGTCCGTCGTGAAGCCGTGGGCGTGCCGACTGGGCGAGTACCCGACGCCGCGGGACGGGTAGCGTGTCAGCTGCGCTCGGTAGCCCACGCGCACGATGGGCAGCCACGACGTGCTCGGGGGTGACGAGCCGACGTTGGAGGACGTGACCTGCGCGGATTGCGCGGAAGTGGTCGACGCGAAGAGCGCGACGAGGACGAGAGAGCGAAGCAGCACCCGCGGACGATGAACCGACCCCGCACCACGCGCACGAACACGCGTGGTGACGAGGCGGGCCGGAAGTGACCAGATCGCACGCGCCTCCTCGAATCGAGGGAGCACGAGTCCGAGGTGGGGCGAGCGTTCTACCTCAACGGGGGGAGCTGCCGCGCACGACGAAAAACTCGTCACCAGCCTGCGCCGACTTGCAGCCCGAGCTCGAACACCCGCTCGACGTGCACGAGGTATGTGAGGAACGCGCCCTCGGCCTCCCAACGCGAGGCGCCCAGGAAGAGTGCGGCGTAGAGGTGGTCGTGCACGTAGCCGAACGTGACGCGGGCTCTTCGCATGGAGCGCACGCGTTGAGCGTCGACCGGCCACGCATGATAGCCCCCCTCGTAGCTGAGCTTGGTACGTCGCACGCCGGGCATCCAGACCAACGAGCCGAGGAAACCTCGACCTGCCGGCGCGGCGCGAAGGATGAGCCCGAGCTGCGCGGCAACCTGATCGGCCCGACGCCGCCGTGTCGTTCTCGGGCGCTCCGTCTCCGTCGGGTCGTATTCACTTCGTGGGGCGTAGGCGCGCTCGTCGGTGCGCCGCGCGAGGTCGACCCCGACCCCGACCCCGAACGCCAGACGTACCCGCGAATCGGGGGTGCCGGTCGCGAGCACGGGGAGCAACAAGCTCGCGCTGAGCCCGTGGAGCGTGGGCTCGTCGACAAACCCCGCCTCGCTCCAATCGAGGTGTTGGAACTGGTAGCCGAGGGTGACGATCGGCATCCAATCCGGGCTGAAGATCGCGAGCACTGGATGCGGTTCGGCGTCCACCTCGGCGCCGTCCACTCTTGGCGTTCCCGCTTCCGTGACGGTGTTCGGCGACTCGTCGGTCTGCGCCATCGCGCGCGGAGTGATCACGAACGTCGCGCCGACGAGGAAGGTGATGTGCGCGTTCAACCGACGACTCACCAGCCCACCCCCATCTGGGTGCCGAGCTCGAGCTCTGGGCCTCGCCGCCAGGAAGACACGTCGTCACGACGCGCGACACCGAAGAAGAGCCCGAGCCGAATGCCGTGGCGGACGACCGCGACCGCCCCCCGCCCGCGGTTCAGGCTGCGAACGACCTCGTGGCCCGTCAGCCGTTCGGGAGGAGGCTCTCGCCAGATCAGCGGAAACCCAACCTCTCCCGAGGTCCAATGGGCATCGAGGTGGGTGCGACGGATTCCCGGCAGCCACGCCAAGCTGCTCAGAAGAGCCCATCCCGTCGCGAGCCGAACCCGCAATACGGCCGCGAGCGCACCGTGGAACCAGGCAGAGCGATCACGCAAGGTCAGTCGGTTTTCCGGGTCTTCCGCGTCGAACCCGGGGCGGGCGCGCGCCTCTCCGTAGTCGGCGCCGAAGCCGAGCGCGATCGAGAGCCGCATGCGTGACTCGCGACGACCGCTCGAGAGCAGCGGGAAGAGTGCCTCGAAGCCGAAGCCGTGGCCGAGCTCGCGCTTCACGCCCTCTTGGGTCGGCTCACGCACGAGCTGCATTCGGTAGCCGACGCTGACGAGCGGGCGCCATTCGGGATCGTCGAACGCGAGGCGCTCCCGCCAGACGTCGTCGGCCTGCGCGCTTCCCGCGAGGAGCCAGACCGCGAGGCAGGTGCAGAAGATTCGAGCCACGGGCGGACCATGACGCGAGTCGTCGCGGCTTGCATCGCGCGAGCACGTGCTCGGCGCTCGGCCTCCTTCGTGTCTCCCCCGTTCGGGGGGCGGCCGAGGTGCCGAGCGTCCCACGTCCCAATTGTGAGGAAGGTTCGCGATTCGGTCTTCGTAACCCGGTGTTCAGCGACAAAGCGTTGCAACCACTGCGCTTTGTCTGAGACTCACGTGTCCCCGTCCTGG
Source organism: Sandaracinus sp. (assembly GCA_020633125.1). Classification (GTDB taxonomy): domain Bacteria; phylum Myxococcota_A; class Polyangia; order Polyangiales; family Houyiibacteriaceae; genus JACKEH01. The sequence goes on from JACKEH010000030.1 coordinate 3,984, forward strand.
GCTTCGCATGACCGTTCACGCCTTCGTCGATTCGCCTCTTCGCCGCCGCAGCCCCGTGCTCGGTGTGCTCGGCGCGGTGCTCGCGCTGCCGTCGTCGTTCTTCGTCGTCGCCGCGATCGTCGACCTCGCGCGTGGCGCCGAAGATCCGACGGGCGCGCTGCTCGGCGGTGCCTGCATGGCGTCGATCCTCGCGCTCGGGATCGCGGCCATGGTCTACGGCTTCGGCAAGACCTCGAAGCCCCGCGCCGTCACCCGCGCCGCCGCCCAACGTGCACGCGACGTCGGCCTCGCGACGCTCGACACCAGCGCACCCGACGCACAGCAGATCAACGTCGCCGCGGGTTGGATGCTCGACGGTCGCTACGAAGACGCGACGCGTGCGTACCACCAGATCGCCGAGCGCTTCCCGCACCACCGCGGCACGGCGGCTTCGCAGATCGGCGCGTGTTGCTATTTCCTCGGTCGCTTCGAAGAAGCGATCGGCTGGTACGAGCACGCGCTCCAGCACGGCGCCGATCCGCGGATGATGCAGGACAACATCGACGAAGCGCGCGCAGCGCTTCGGGGCTGAAACGAAGCACGCTCCTCGAGAGGAGAGTTCTTCGCGTCGAGACGCGTAGGCGTGAAGCTCGCAGAGCTCGCACTCGATCGAGACGCGTAGGCGTGAAGCTCGCAGAGCTCGCACTCGATCCGCGCGCTCAGACCTTCGACTTCGCCTTCGCGTGAATCGAAGGCGTCGAGACCAGCAGCGCGTGCCACGCGCGTTTGCGCTGCGCGGGATGAAGGCGAAGCCAGAGCGCGTCCGGCAGGTAGCTCGTCGCTTCGCAGAACTCGCAGCGCATCATGCGTGGCACCGTCGCGTCGATCTTCGCCGGCGCTCCGCAGCCGAGGCACGAGAAGAGCACGCTCTCGCCCGCGGGCTCACGGAGGTCGCCACGAAGCGCGGTCTCGCCGACGAGCACGAGGCATTGCGGATGCGTGTGCGCGCGCTCCTCGCGATCGGGCACGCGAATCGGAAGCGCGGTGCCGCACTCGGGGCAGAACGCGTCGACCTGCTCGCCTTCCCGTACGGCTTCGGCGCCGAGCCGTTGGGCGTCGAAGCCGTGCCCACACGACGGGCATCGAATCCCCGACGCGTCGATCTCGAGCAGCACGTTGCGCCACCGACGAAAGAGGCTGCCGCCTTTCGGACCGAACGCGAGGAAGTAGTCGAGCGCTTTGATCTCGTGGCTGTTCACCAAGATCTTGTGCTCGGGGCAGCCCTCACCGCGTTGGTACCCGAGGATGCGGTGCCAGCCGAGCTCGCCCCGGAGCGCGACCACGCTCTGACACGCGTTGCAGAGCACTTGGTCGACCATGCCGTTCACCGGGATCGGCGAGGCACACTCGGGGCAATCGATCGTCACGCGAATGCGCGCGGCGAGGAACGTGGCGTCGTTCGGCAGCTCGCGGGTCATGGGGAAAGAAGACCCGCTTCCGCCCTGGTCTCGCAACTCGGCCGCGACCCCGCCGCGAGCGTCTCGTCGAGGGGTCGCGAGCCTGTTGGACGCAACGACTGAAAGGCGAAGAGTTTCAGCAATTTCCAGCATCTGAGCGATTCGCGGATCCGCTCGTCGGCTGTACGAAAACGTCACAGTATCGCTGGTGCGTCGGGGTTTCCCGTGCAAGGTTCGCGCGATGTGGAAGTGGTGCTTCGTGCTCGTGGCCGTGGTGGGCTGCGGGAAATCTCATTCGTCGGATCGTGACGGAGGCGTGGCCATGGGGGATGCCGCGCCGCCTCGTACCGATTCTGGCGGCCCCATCTCGACGCCTGACGGAGCCACGCCTCCGATCTGTGGCGACGAGCGACGTGTTCCTCTCGTCTATTACGGAACCCCGGAGCCGACGGCGATGCCGCTGACGCCGGGGCAGATTCTCGCCATCGGTGCGTGGGGTGGGTGTACGGGCACCTTCATCACGGACGAGTGGGTTCTGACCGCCGAGCATTGTGGTGTGCGCGTCGGTCGCGAATTCTGCGTCGGTCCCGATGCGCGAAATCCGAACGTGTGTTTCCGCGTCACGCAGGTGCAGAACCACCCGTCGCAGGACATGACGCTCGCGCGCATGGACGCGCCGGCGTCGTCGCGCATCCCCGAGCTGCAGCCGATCCCGATCAACACGGTGATGCTCGACAACTCGTGGATCGGTCGCACGGCCGAGGCCGCGGGCTACGGCCAGCAAGAGAACGGTCGCAGCGGCGAGCGTGAGTTCACCGCCGAGCCCATCTCCGGCTTCGAGCGCGGCGAGTTCCTCGTCATCGACGGCGAGGGAACGCGTGGCGTCTGCTTCGGCGACTCCGGCGGCCCCGTCATGATCCTCGCGGAGGACGGCTCGGTTCGCGTCGCGGGCGACTTGAGCTTCGGCGACCCGAACTGCCTCGGGCAGGACCGCTACTCGCGCACCGACCTCGCGGTCGACTGGATCGAGTCGTTCACGGGTCCGACGGTGATCGAAGGTGGCGATTGCGGCACCGTCGGCACCGAGGGGCGTTGCGTCGGCAACACGGCGGTCTTCTGCGAAGGCGACGTCGTGGCGAGCGAGCGCTGCGAAGGCGCGTGTGGCTGGGACGCGGGCGCCGAGGGCTACCGCTGCCTCGCCGGGGAAGATCCCTGCGGCGGTGTCACCGCGGCTGGTGCGTGCGACGGCAACGTGGCGCGTTGGTGCGAGCGTGGCGTGTTGCGTCAGCGCGATTGCGCGGGCTGCGACGGGCAGGTGTGTGGCGACGTGGCCGAGGTCGGCGGCGTCTACTGCATGCCCGACCCCTGCGAGGGCATCGACTACCTCGGCATGTGCGACGGCGACACCGCGGTGTGGTGCGCGGACGGCCGCGAAGTGCGTCGCCGCAACTGCGCTCGCGAGGGCCTTCGCTGCGACTTTGTCAACGACATGATCGGGTACTTCTGCACGCGTTGATCGCGAGCGAAGAAACGAAGAAAGAAGGCGGGAGCGAGAGCTCTCGCCTTTTTCTTTGGTGCGTCGCGGTTCTGCGCATCCGGGTGTCGAGGCGACTCGGGGGCACGGCGCGCGGGCAGGGGCACGCGATCGCTCGAAGGAGAACGTGGAATCGTGTCCCCGAAAAGGCCACGCCCCCTCCGCGGGACGGCGGAAGGGGCGTGGTTCGGGATGGGATGGATTGGGATGAGGATGGGATGGATGAGAAACGAGAAACGGGATGAATCGCTGTCTCGGCGTCGGAAGGAGGATGGGTCTTCGTGACCGCCGCGACGACCTCCACTAGTGCAGCGTGCGTGCCAAGGGGGGCCGATCGCAGAATTCGAGAGAAGCCCGGATTCGAGGTGTGGCTCTCGGCGACAAAGTGGCGAGACGGCGTGCCGCGTCGCGCCAAGGCGTCGAGCAGGGTGTGACCGAGGAACACGGTCGTTGTCTCCACCGACGGAGACCGAGCCGGAGACCGAGACGGAGACGGAGACCGAGACGGAGACCGAGACGGAGACCGAGACGGAGACCGAGACGGAGACGGAGACCGAGACGGAGACCGAGACGGAGACCGAGACGGAGACGAAGACGGAGACCGGAACGGCGCTTCGCGCCACGGTCGCTGCGCGACCACCGAGACAGAGACGGAGACAGCGCTTCGCGCCACGGACACGGACACGGTCACCGCCGCCGACACAGTCACCGACGTCGCCACCGCCACGGACACGGACACGGACACCGACACGGACACGGTCACGGCCACGGACACGGTCACGGACACGGTCACGGACACCGACCCGTCACGGACACCGACCCGTCACGGACACCGACACCGTCACGGACACCGACACCGTCACGGCCACCGCCACCGACGGCAGCCAGCCACCGCTGCTACTCTCCGCCGCCATGGCTCGAATCCTCGTCGTCGGTTGTGGCGCGATCGGTGGTCTCGTCGCCGCGCGCCTCACCGAGCACCACGCGACGGAGCACGAGGTGGAGGCGCTCACCACCAACGTCTCCATCGCCGACGCGATCACGCGCGACGGCCTGCGCGTGGTCGGGGTCGAAGGGGAGAGCGTCGCGCCGGTTCGCGCGGTGCGTTCACCGAGCGGCAGCTACGACTTCGTCTTGCTCGCGACCCAGCCTCCGCAAGTCGAGGCCGCGGCGCGTGACGTCGTGGGCCACCTCGCGCGCGACGGCGCGATGGTCTGTTTTCAGAACGGGCTCGTCGAAGAACGCATCGCGCCCATCGCGGGCTCCGAGCGGGTGCTCGGTGGTGTGATCGCGTGGGGCGCGTCGATGCAGGCGCCCGGGGTGGTCGAGCGCACCTCGCACGGCGGGTTCGCGCTCGGTCGCTTCGCCGGCGAGGACGACACCCGCTTGCGCGAGCTCGCGACCCTGCTCGAGGTGATCGGTCCCGTCGACGTCGAGCCCGACCTCGCGGGGGCGCGTTGGAGCAAGCTCGCGATCAACTGCGCGATCTCGACGCTCGGCACGATCGGGGGCGACCGCCTCGGCGCGTTGATGAAGCATCGCGTCGTGCGCCGCTTGGCGCTCGAGCTGATGACCGAGACGGTCGAGGTCGCGCGCGCCGAAGGCGTGAAGCTTCGCAAGGTGAGCGGCACGCTCGACCTCGATTGGCTCGCGCTTCGCCCCGAAGAACGTCGCGGTGGTTCGGCGAGCTTGGTCGCCAAACACTCGCTCTTGCTCGCGGTCGGCGCGCGTTATCGAAAGCTCCGCAGCTCGATGCTCTACGCGATCGAGCGGGGTCGCGAGCCGGCGGTCGACTTCCTCAACGGCGAGGTCGTGATGCGCGGCGAGAAACACGGCGTGCCCACGCCGGTGAGCGCCGAAGCGCAGCGCACCGTGCACGCGATCGCGCGGGGCGAGCACGCGCCGTCGATGGAGACGCTGCGCGAGTTTGCCGCGCGGGTGCTCTGAGCGTTCTCCGCGAAGCTTGCAGCGTCGACGTCGACCGCCTCACGCCTTCGCGGCGCGACGGCGTTTGCGCATCACCGCCACGACGGTGCCGACCGCGATCACCACCAACACGGCGCCGGTCGCCAACCAGACGCTCGCGGGAATCTCCGCCAGCCACGCGAAGAGTTGCTCCCCGAAGTACGCCATGCCGAGCAGCGGCAACGCGTAACCGACGAGCGAGCCCCAGAAGTGCGTCGCGAACGAGACGCGCGACACCCCGAAGAACGCGTGCAGCGCGGGCGGCATCCAGAGCACGAAACGCAGCGCCACGACGGTGAAGAAGCCGCGGCGCGCGAGCGCGTCCTCGTAGCGACGAAACTTCGCCGGCACCCGCCGCTCGATTCCAATCGCGCGCGACGAAACGCGCGAACGAGAAGCCGATCGTGCTCGCGATCATCACGCCGACCATCGAGAGCGCGTACGCCTCCGGCCACGGCCAGAGCAAGGGCGCGACCAACACGAAGACCGTGCCCGGCACCCCGAAGGGCTGAAGCAACGCGAAGGCGATCACGAACGCGAGCTGACCCCACGCGCCGCGCTCGACGATCCACGTCCGCATGCGCTCTCGCCTCGGCGAAGACCTCGAGAATGCCGAAGCGCCACGCCGCCACGAGCAGACCCGCCGCCGCCGCGACGAGCCCGAGCCGAAGCGCGCGTGCGCGACCGGAAGGGGACCCCGGCGTCGCCTCGAGCTCGGGCGTGTTCGAAGCTTCCTTCGTCACGCTCGACCCTCTTCGTGCGACGTTGGTGGTCGACGCATGCCCGAGCCTACCGCGACCCACCCGTTTTTCTCCGGCCTTCGTCTCGAGCGCGCGCGCGCCTCGGCCCGCTTCGGCGAGGACGGACGCTTCCACAACCCGACGGGCGCCAGCGCGCAGCTGCAGGGGCCGTCGTGGCCGATTTTTCGGGAGTTTCTCTTCGGTGGTCGCAAGCGTCGGCCTCCCGGGCGCATCCCGGTCGAGAGCCCCTTCGAGACCTGGTCGAAGAAGGACGACACGGGGTTACGCATCACGTGGCTCGGACACAGCACGACCTTGCTCGAGCTCGACGGGGTCCGCGTGCTCACCGATCCGGTCTTCGGCGAGCGCGTCTCGCCGGTCTCGTTCGCGGGCGCCAAACGTTTCCACGAGGTGCCCGCCACGATCGATCAGCTCCCGTCCGTGGACCTCGTCTTGCTCTCGCACGACCACTACGACCACCTCTGCGCCTCGAGCATGCGCGCGATCGCGAAGCTCGGCGTGCCGGTGGTCACCGCGCTCGGGGTCGGCGCACGGCTCGAGAAGATGGGCGTCGATCCGGCGAAGATCGTCGAGCTCGATTGGTGGGAGAGCTACGCGCTGCCCGGCGAGCGCCTGCGCGTCACCGCGACGCCGGCCCAGCATTTCTCGGGGCGTTCACTGACCGATCGCAACCGCACGCTCTGGGCCTCGTGGGTGATTCAGAGCGAGCGCCGCAAGATCTTCTTCTCCGGCGACACCGGGTCTGACCGACGCCTTCGCCGAGATTGGAAAACGCTTCGACGGCTTCGACGTCGTGATACTCGAGATCGGCGCGTGGCATCCCTCGTGGGGCAGCATCCACCTCGGGCCTGAGGGCGCGCTGAAGGCGTTCGACATGCTCGGTGGTGGTACGCGCTTCCCGGTGCACTGGAGCACCTTCGACCTCGGGCTGCACCCGTGGAGGAGCCGGCGGAGACGCTCACGCAGCTGGCGAACGCCCGGGGCACACGTTTGCTGACGCCGCGCATCGGGCGGCTGTTCGAGCCCGATCGGGTGGAGGCCGTCGACCCGTGGTGGCGCGAGGTCGGGACGCCGCTCTTGGTGGCGGACGCCGCGCCTTCGGGCGCCTGACGTCGGCTCAGACGGCGGCTCAGGCCTCGGCGCTCGGCGCGACGACCATCACGCCGGCGGCGATCACGAGCGCGGCGCCGACGAGCACCGTCCAGCTGAGCGATTCGCCGAACGCGAGCCAGCCGACGACACACGCGACGAGCGGCTCCACGAACGCGAGGATCGACGCGCGGGCCGAGCCGACGAGGGTCAACGCACGCAGGAAACGCGAGGCCCGCGAGGAAGCCGGGCACGAGGCAACCGATCGCGAGGTAGGGCAGGTCGCGCACCTCGATCGCGGAGAAGCCTGAGCCCGCGAAGGGCAATAAACAAGAGCGCGGCTAAGAGCGCGTGAAGGCCGAGCGTGCGGCTCGAGCCGATCGACCCGTGAGGCGTCGCGCCAAGAAGACGTTGCACGCGTAGGCGCAGGCGCTGACGAAGCCGAGCCCGGCACCGAGCACGACGTTGCCTTCGAGCTCGCGCCAAGGCGCTCCAGCACCACGGTGAGCCCGGCGAGCGCGAGGAGCGCGGCGGGTTTCGCGCGTGGCACCGAGACCCCGTCGATCGTCGGCGCCAGAAGCGCGATGAGCACCGGCGCCGCGTAGTGCGTGAGCACCGCGACCGCGACCGTGGTGACCTGCATCGCGCCGAAGAAGGTCGCGACGTTGATGGCGTCGCTGATGCCGAAGGCGACGAGCAGCGCCAACGCACGCTTCGACCACTTCGGCGTGCCTTCGCGCCGGGCGAGCGGCCACGAGCCGAGCGCGATCACGAGGAAGACGAGCGGCGTCGTGACCTCGCTCGGGAGCTCGGTGGGTCGCAGCCAATAGCTCCACGTTCCCCACGAGCTCGCGGCCGCCAGGATGAGGGCGGTGCCGAGCCAACGATCGGAACGGGAGGTCATGGGAGCGGCGGGGTGTAGCAGCGCTGCGGAGCCATGCCCGTGCCGACGCCGAGCGCGCACGCCCATGCCCGTGCCCACCCATGGTGTCGTCGCGGTCCCCGTCGCCGTCCCCGTCGCTGTCCCCGTCCCCGTCCCTGTTCCCGTCTGGAGTCGTCCCACCGACCGGAATCTGGTCGCTGGGGTCTCTCGACGCGCCTCGTTGTCGCGATCTCTCCTCGAATAGCGGCGTTGTAAGATCTTGAAACAACGAGACAATTTCGTTTGCACCGGTTGCGCGTCGCCATCCCGCGGCCCGGTACGCCGACTGCACTGTCTCTTCGCGTGCGCAGCCTGCTCCTCCTCGGCCTCCTCCTCGCCTTCGGCTTCGTGCCCTCTGCACGTGCCCAGACCGTTCGCGACATCGCGAACCGCGGGGCGTGCAGCACCGCCGGGCTGGACGGCATCTCGGCTCAGCTCGCCGAGGCCCAGATGTGCCTCCGACCCGGGGCCTTCGTGCGCTTCGCCCCCGCGCCCGGCATCTCCCTCTCGAGCTCGCGCATTCACCCCTTCCTCCAGGCGAGCGCGCGCGACGCGCTCCACCGCGCGGCGTCCCGCACGTCGATCACCATCAACAGCGCCTTCCGCACGCTCGCCGACCAATATGTCCTCTACCACTCGGGCGGCTGCGGCCTCGCCGCGCGCCCCGGCCAGAGCAACCACCAGACCGGTCGCGCCGTGGACGTGCAGAACTACTCGGCCGCCCGAAGCGCGCTCGAGGGTGCGGGTTGCTCGTGGCTCGGCAGCTCCGACCCGGTGCACTTCGACTGCCCGGGCACCGACCGTCGCAGCGACGCCATCCTCGCGTTCCAGAAGCTCTGGAACGTGAACAACCCGAGCGACCGCATCGACGAGGACGGCCTCTACGGCCCGCAGACCGAGTCCCGCCTCGGCCGCACCCCGGCGGCCGGCTTCGCACGCGGCGCCTGCGGCTGCGACGCCGCTTGCGACGGCAACACGATCGTTCGCGACGATTGCAGCCGCGAAACCTGCGAGGGCGGCCTCACCTGCACCGCCGAGGGCGGCCTCCGTTGCGTCGACCCGGCGTGCCCCGCGACCGGCAGCGAGACCCGCTGCGACGGCGACGGCGTGCTCGCGTGCGAGAACGGCAGCGCGTCCCGCATGGCGTGCGACGCGGGCGAGGTCTGCATGGCCGGCGCGTGCGTGAGCGCGGTCTGCGGCGAGAGCGACGGCGACGTCTGCGTCGACGGCAGCACCGTCGCGAGCTGCGTCGGGGGCGCCCTCGCCGACATGCGCGTTTGCGACTTCGGTTGCATGGCCGGCACCTGCCTTCCCGCGCCGACGGGCGACGCCTCCGTGGGCGACTCCGACGCCGGCGTGCCGAGCGGCGAGAGCGACGGTGGTTTCCGCCCGGTCCCGACGTCCGCCAAGGGCGGCTGCTCCGCGGCCGGCGACGCCCGTGGGCTCGCGCCGCTGCTCCTGCTCGGCCTCTTCGTGCGGCGTCGTCGTCGCGTTTGATCGCGGCCTCCTTCTCACCGACTCGACCCGCACCGCGCGAGGGGGCGAGCAACGGATCCCGTGCCCTCTTTGAGCAAGGCGTGACGACCGGCACGCGCTCCACGCTTTCGAACGAAGGCCGGCGCGACTCCCAAGAGTGCCGTCCGGAGACCGCGGCATCCGTCGGCGAGCTCGGCCGGACGCGTGGCGATCGCGTCGATCAACCCTCGGCGAGCTCGGGGCGCGTGGCGATCGCGGCGTGTCGATCAGAACGTGTGGCGCGACGCGAAGGTCGGCGCGCGGTCTTCGTGCACGTCCCACTGCTCGACCTCACGCGCGACGAAGTCGATCAACGTGCAGTTGCTGCGGTCCTTCCGGTAGAGCGTTCCCGCGTTGATCACGGTCAGCGTCGCGACGCGCCGGACCATGCGCACGTGGGTGTGCCCTGCCAGCACGACCCGCTCGTCGGCTTCGAGCAAGGCGTTCAGCGCGACGTTCGCGGCGAGCTCGCGTGGTCCGTGGCGCGGCAGGAACAGCGTCATGTCGTCCTCGCCGAGCCCATGGCAGAGCAAGACCTCGCCGGCCGCCGTCGCCAAGCGACGGGTCGTCGGCAACGCCGCGGTCCACGCGAGCTGCGAGGCGTCGAGCCGGCGGCTCTGGCCTCCGAGGCTCGGCAGCGCCTCGAGCAACCAACGTTCGTGGTTCCCACGGACCACCAGCGCGTCGGCGTCGCGAAGCCGACGCACACACTCGGCGTCGTTGCCCATGCTGTCGACGAAGTCTCCGACCTGAGCGACCTGGTCGACCCCTGCGCGACGCGAAGAAGTCGAGCACGCGGGCGAGCTCTGCTCCTCTGCGTGCACGTCGCCGACGAGGCCGAGCAGCCGCAACACCCACGGAACATGGAAGGCGAACGGGCTCCACGCACGAGCTCACCCACCGCGTGAGGCGAGCGTAGCCACGACGGATCGTGGCTCTGGCCCGAAAATGCCGCCGGACGTGGAAGGGCACGGCGATTGGCCGCGACGGATAGCTCGTTGGCCACGAGCGTCAGTGCTGGCGATCTCGGCGGGGCTACTCGAAAGGCGCGGGCTGGACGGGGCGAATCGATCGCCCGATCGAGCGGCCGTGGGATGCGAGAAACTGGATGACTACGCGAATCTTCTCGAAGAGAACGGTACTTCTGCAAGCGATGATCGCGCTCACGATGGGCGCTTGCGCCGCCGAGGTGGTGCCCGCGGTGAAGGCGAGGTCGACGACCCGAGGCGCACCTCTCGTCGAACGGCAGCACGGTGAGCGCGACCGCGTTCCCCGCGGTCGTGCACTACAGCGTCGGCTGCACGGCGACCAAGATCGGCGACCGGAAGTTCCTCACGGCCGCCCATTGCGTCGACGATCTCGCCGTCGGTACGACCATTCGGCTCACCAACCATCCGCAAAGGAGCTCGGTGGCGCGCCAGCGGCGGACATCAAGTCGGTCCGAGTGCGCTCGGTGCACCTTCGGAACTACGTCGGCCCGGACACCGACCGCAACACCGAAGACGACATCGCCGTCTTCACGATCGAAAGCGAGCCCGGAACCCTGATTCCGACGCTGGAGGTGCATACGCCGTTCATCGGCGATCGTCAGCCGTGGTTCACGCAGGTCGGGTACGGATCCGATGCGATTCATCCGGCAGAGAGTGGCACGAAACAATCGGCGCAGTTCTTTCCGAGCTGGTGGTCGTGGTGGCGCGACAACTCGGGCATGAGCGAAGCGGCCGCGCGAAACCTCTGGAATCGCTACCTCCCCGCGTGGACGGACGACGACGAGACCCGCGCGCCGGGAGACTTCGGGCGGTCCTGCGTTGCTCAGCATCGACGGGCGTTGGCGCGTCATCGGCGTGCACAGCGGTCCGAGCAGCGTCACGGACGTGCACTTCCTCGCCCGCACCTCGGTGCACGCGAGCTGGATCGCGAGCGTCGGCAACTTCACCCCGAGCCCGCCTTCGTTGACGCGTGAGTCGCTCGGCTGCCTGGGTCGCACCCGCGCAATACCTGATCTCGTGGAGCGCGAGCGCAGCGCGACCCGCTACGACGTGGACTACAAGCGTGGCTCCGGCAGCTACTCCTCGTTCTACGACGGCAGCGTTCGCACGAAGAACTTCCCACGAGCAGCACCACGTCGGTGACCTTCCGAGCGCGGGCCTGCAACGCCGGTGGATGCAGCAGCTTCCGCACGCTCAGCTTCACGCCCACGCGTTGCAACGGCGGCGTCTTGCTTTGAAGCTCGAAGACGCGACGAGGTTTTGCGGGAGCCTCGTCGACGTCGGCGACAGCGCTTCTGCGCTCAGCCCTTCATCAGCTCGTCGTAGCGCCGTTGCATCTCCTCGGGCGTCACGGCTTCGATCCGTGTCCGAGCATCCACTCGTGTCCGAAGGATCGCGCACGGTGGCCGAACGCTCGCCGTAGAATTGGTCCGCCGGACCTCGCACCAAGGTCGCCCCCGCGGCGATCGCGCGCGCTCCGCCCAGGCGTCGCAGTCGTCGACGGAAGGTGCACGGACGAGGTGTTCCTCTCAGAGCGTGGCGGGGCCGACGAGGCCGAGGCTCCTGGGCTCCTCCGAGCATCACGACGAAGTCGCCGAAGAGCAGCTCGGCGTGCCTGACCCTTCCGCCGGGCTCCGTGAGGCGAAACTTCTCCGTGGCGCCGAACGCCCGCGCGTAGAACTTCGAGGGCCGCCGCGGCATCACGCACGCGGAGGTAGGCGAAGAGCTCGTGAACCCTTCATGGGTCTTCCTTTCGAGCGCTCACGATGCCGTGATTCGAGACCCGGGGATTGAAGGAATCGGCAACGCGCACCCATGCCCGTGCCAATCGCCGAGACTCGACCGTTTCACCCGCGCACGTGGTGTCGGTTCGCCGCGCCCGCCGTCGGTAGGTGCCAGGGCCTGCGCCCGCGATCTCCTTGAATTCTCTCTGAAAATGAGGGCTGGTCCGAGAAGCCCGAGTCCAACGCGATCTGCGCCGCGGAGCTCGTGCCCTCCGAGCCTTCTGAAGCGCCGCCTCGAATCGCACCACCCGCGCGAACGCCTTTGGCGCGAGCCTGACCGTGTCGGCGAAGACCGAACGCAGGCGGCGCTCCGAAAGCTCGCCCGTGCGACCACGTCGGCCCACGAGCACCCGGCCTGCAGCTGGCGAAGCGCGATCGCCACCTCGGGTCGTGGAAGCGTCGCCGAAGCCACGCGCGCGCCAGCAGCGCGGTCTCCACGCGATCGAGACGCGCCTCCAAGCTCGGCGCCTCGGCCAAGCGCTCACGCACGCGCTCCGCCTCGCGACCCCAGACCGCCTCGAGCGACGTGTGGGCCTCGGACAGCTCGGTCGCCGAACCACCGAAGAGCAACGACGCAGCCCCGAGTCGTAGCTGCACCCCCGACCACGTCGCCCGAGCTCGTCACATCGCGCCGGTAGGCCTTTCGCCCGCGCGCCGCCGATCACAGCCCCCGCGAAGTCACGTGCCTCGCCGGACGGATCGAAGACCCGCAGCGACGACGAGCCGAGTCGAAAGACCAGGTGCAACGCGCCCGTGGGCAGCACGTGCTCCAAACCCCCGGCAGCACGCAGCGCCTCGAGCGAGAGCTCGAGCCTGCCCGATCGAGCGAGCGCTGCGCCCGAGCGTCGCGACGAAGGGACGCAGCGCCGGCGTCGGATCGCGCCAGCACGAACATGCGCCCATCGTACCGCGTCCGGGCATGGCGATGGCTATGCCCATGCCTGTGCCCGCGGCCCGAGCGCGTCCGTGCCATGTCCATGCCCGTGCCTGTGCCTGAGCCCAGCTCACGTCCGAGCCCCATGCCCCCACGACCCGAGCGCGCCACACCATCCACCACGCAGTACGTTCCGTCGCGGAGGAACCGATGGGTCGAATCGTGATCGCCTGCTACCGCCCGAAGCCGGGGCGACCGACGCGCTCCACGCGCTGGTCCGAACCCACGTGCCCCGGCTTCGTGCCGAAGGCCTCGTCACCGATCGCGCGCCGATCGCGATGGCCGCCGAAGACGGGACGGTCGTCGAGGTCTTCGAGTGGGCCTCCCGAGAGGCGATCGAGCGCGCCCACGCGAGCCCCGTCGTGCACGCGATGTGGGAAGAGTTCGGCGCGGTCTGCGACTACGTGCCGATCGCCTCCGTCGCCGAAGCGAGCGCGCTCTTCTCCGAGATGACGCCTCTCGACTGATCCGACGAGGTCTCACTGCGGCGCGGTGATCGTCACCACGCGGAGCAGCGTCTCCATCTCGACCGCGTTCTCGCCCTGCGAGGTGCGCGCGCGAATCGCGGTACGAAGCTCGAGCTCCGCGCCCCGCGCGACCGTCGTGGTGAAGACGCGTGACGCCTCGGCCCTCCGAGCGCATCGCGAGCAGCTCCGTCGTGACGCCCGGCGCGGGCGAAGGAAGCGGCTGCGGCTCGGCGGTCTGTTGGAGCTGGACGGCGAGCGAGAAGGCCTCGGCGTCGCGCTCCCGAAGCTCGTAGCTCGTCTGCTGCACGAAGCTCAGCCCGTTCGAGCTCATCGGCGCTTCCCAATGCCAACGCGCGCCCGCCGCGACGGGCTCCTCGGGCAGCGGCGGAAGGAGCTGGCGCATCGCGTCGCGCACGCCTTCGACGGTCTGCGCCATCTGGGGCGGGAGATCGTCGGGGACCGTGAGCTCGAGGCCGAGCACGCGGCCTCGCGGGTCCAACACCGTCCAGCCTTCGAGGCGCATCAACGGCGCCATCTGCTCTTGGTAGGTGCGCACCGTCGGATCGTTTGGATCGCCGTCCACGTTCAGCGCGACCACTCGGCTCTCGACCTGAAAGGTGCCGTCGGCCGCGACCTCGGTCACCCGCGTCTCGGTGTCGAACGAGATCAGCGGCGCGCGGCTGGCCTGGTGCGGCGCGTCGCCGATCGCGATCGCGACCTCGATCTGCATCCCCATGCGCACCGTCTGTCGTTGTCCGACCACGGGACGAAACGAAGGGTGGCGGGCGCGCCTTCGCCGGGCGCGTCGAGCACGACCTCTTGAAGCTCGATCGCGTGCTCCGGCGCCACCGTCAGGGTCGGAGGATGTCGACCGGGGTCGCCGTGGTGACCGACGCGGAACCACCACCACAACCGAGCGCGAGAAGAGCGAGGCACACGTGACGCATCGCGCGTTCGTCGCACGCGCGTGCGTCACGTCAATGTGGCGCCGTCACGCGGGTTCGAGCACCCGCGCGACGGCCGTGCCCACGAAGCGTGCGCCCTCCTCGTCGAGCCGACGCACCACGGGCTTCACGTCGGTCTCGACGAGACCCTCAGCCGCCTTCGTTGCTGACGGCTCCGACCGACTGACGGAAGTTCCGGCGTCCGCCTTCGTCGCGGCGCCAACGCGTGGTGCCGTCGTGCGGCCCGAGCGTGGTGTTGCCGAGGTGAATGCGGAAGGAGTCGAGCCACACCGTGGTCTCGAAGGTGCGCCTGAAGAACTCACCCGCGGCGTGCGCCGACCCAGAAGTTCACGCGAATGCCGGGGACGAGGCTCAATCGGTCGTGTAGTGCACGTCGCCGAGCTCGAAGCCGTAGGTGCGGCTCTGCGTCACGCTCGGGTTCGGCGGCACCGGCAACGCGGTGACGAAGCGAAGCAGCTGGCCGGGGTTAGCCCACTCGAGCGTGTGCTCCGGCCGCGTGAGGTTGTTCGTCATGCTCGGCGCGACCTGCCCTTGGATCAACGAGCGGTAGGTCGCGCGCACCCGGCCCTTCGCGGCGGAGCTGCACGCCGATCGACGCGCTGCCACCCATCACGCCGAGGTTCACCTCCGAACGGGTGAGGTTCGGCGGCACGAAGACCTCGGCGACCGGCGACCAGTTGGCGCTCATGGGCGCGCGGAAGTTCTGGTTGTAGTCGAAGCCTCGCTCGCGCAGCGCGGCTCGTGCGCCCAGTCGTGCCAGAGCGCGCGGAACTTGTAGCCGAAGCCCGCGGTCGCTTGCATGACCAGCTCGTTGCCTTCGAACACACGCGAGGACGCGAGGCCGGCGCGACGGTAGAAGTCCGCGTCGCCGTCGACGGTCTCGAACGAGACCTCGGTGTTGAACGCCGCGTCTTGCCTCGCGGACGCCGACCAGCAGCTGGCTCTGCGGCGACATGCGCACGGTCGCGCGCGAAGGGATACGCACGCCGCCGAAGCCGAGGCCGGCCTTGAAGCTCACACGAAAGAAACCCGACGCGTAGTTCCAGCGTCGCTCCCACTCCCCACGTGCGGCCCCACGTGAACCCGGAGAGGAACTCGTAGGTGCGCTCGAGGACGCCCCTTCCGCGGCGCGGTTCTGAACGCCGCCGATCGTTTGGACGCTCGCGGTGACGCCCACCTGCGAGGTCACGCCTGTTTGCAGCGGCGACACCGCGGTCGTCGGACGCAGCGGTTGCAGCCCGCCGTTGCGAAGGCGCGCGTAGTCCCAGCGCCCGTCGACCTCGACCGGAAGCTGCAGCACGCCGTTGTTCTCCGGCATCGGCTGGGTCGGGAGCACGAAGGTGTCGATGACCTCCATCTCGCCGACGCCGCTCGTGATCGCGGCGACGAGCTGGGCGTCGCCCTGTTCGGCCGCGCGCCGCAGAGGGTCGTTCGGGGGCGGCTCGCGTACTCTTTGGCGTGCGCGCGCCAAACCGGCCTGCACGTCGGGCAGCGAGAGCGCGTTGGTGCTCGCCGGCGTGCGGCGCGAGGCCATGAAGCGGTTCAGCGTCGGCGACGCGCGGCGCACCGCGGCCGGATCGTTCACCGAAAAGCGCGTGGTTCGTACGAGCACCACGCGGTCGCCCAGGTCGTAGCCTTCGTCGACGGTTTCGACCGCGCCCGCGAGCGCGCCACCGGCTCGAGCGAGCTCGCGCGTGAGCTGCTCTTGCTCGGCGAAGAGGATCGGCAGCGCGTCCCCCAGGCGCATGCGGCGCTCGGGGTGACCTGCAGCTCGCGCGTCGCGAGGTCGCGAAGCGTTCCCGCGCGCCGAGGCCGCCCGGCGCGCAGCTCGCTCCCGAGCAGGATCGTCGGCGTCGACCGTGCCGCCGTTCGGTCGCGCGCGCGTTCGGAACCTGCGCGTGCGCGCTCGTCGTGAGGCTCGCCACGAGCCCCCCACAGAACCACCCACCAAGTCGTGCGCATCCCGTTCCTCTCCCTTCGCCGGCTCCCCACCGGCGGGTGCTTCCGAGGACGCTACCAATGCATTCGAAGGGGGCGTCGGGTTTCGCCGCTCACGAGGTGCTCTCATCTGGCGCTCTCGGCTCGGAGGCGGTGTCGGTCGGAGGCGGTGTCGGAGGCGGTGTCGGAGGCGGTGTCGGAGGCGGTGTCCGGAGGCGGTGTCGGAGGCGGTGTCGGAGGCGGTGTCGGAGGCGGTGTCGGAGGCAGTGTCCGGAGGCGGTGTCGGAGGCGGTGTCGGAGGCGGTGTCGGAGGCGGTGTCGGAGGCGGTGTCGGAGGCGGTGTCGGAGGCGGTGTCGGAGGCGGTGTCGGAGGCAGTGTCGGCAGGCGGAGGCGGCGGAGGCGGCGGAGGCAGCGGAGGCAGCGGAGGGCGGAGGCAGCAGGCGGCGGAGGCGACGGAGGCGGCGGAGGCGGAGGCGGCACGGCGGTGTCGGGAGTCGCGTTCCTGTCCCCGTCCCGTCCCCCGTCCCCGTCCCTGTCCCCGTCCCCGTCCCCGTCCCCGTCCCCGTCCCCATCCCCGTCCCGTCGCGTTCCCTGTCCCCGTCCCCGTCCCCGTCGCGTTCCCGTCCCCGTCGCGTTCCCTGTCCCCGCCCCGCCCCGCCCCCGCCCCGGCCCCGCCCGTGCGTTTCCCTCCCCCCGCTCCTCGATCCCCCCGCCGCGCGTGGTAAGGCGCGCTCCCCCTATGAGCGACCAGCAGAAGTCCCCGTCCTTCGCGGACATGTTCGAGGCCTCCGGCGGCACGGCGCCCACGCGTCGTCGTTACCGCGTCGGTGAAGCGGTGAAGGGCCAGGTCGTCCTGGTCGGCGCCGAAGGCGTGTTCATCGAGCTCGAAGGCCAGCAGGGCTTCTTCCCGAAGCTCGCGCTCTCGCCGACCGGCAAGGTCGAGGTCGCGGTCGGCGACGAGCTCGACGGCTTCGTCACCAAGATCGAGGGCGGCGCCATCGAGCTCGGCCGTCGCCTCGGCGGCATGGGCATGTCGCGTGAGCAGCTCGAGACCGCGCTCGCCGAGAAGGCGCCGGTCGAGGGCAAGGTCACCGGCGTCGTGAAGGGTGGCCTCACGGTCGACCTCGGCGGCACCCGCGCGTTCTGCCCGATGGGCATGGTCGACACGCGCCGCGTCATGGACGCGACCCCCTACCTGCTCCAGACCCTGCAGTTCCAGGTCGTCGAGCTCCGTGGCGACCGCGACGTCATCGTCTCGCGCCGGGCGATCCTCGAGGCCGAGCAGGCCGTGCAACGCGAGGCGCTGCTTCAGACCATGCAGCTCGGCGCGCGCGTCTTCGCGGCCAGGTCACGAAGGTCCTCGACTTCGGTGCGTTCGTGGACCTCGGCGGCGTCGAGGGCCTCATCCCGACCCGCGAGCTCACGCACGACCGTCGCCGCCCCGAGCAGGTCGTCTCGATCGGCGACTACGTCGAGGTGCGCGTCCTCGACATCACCCGCGGCGAGAAGACGAAGATCACGCTCTCGCTCAAGGCGCTCGCCGCCGACCCGTGGGACAGCGTCGAGGAGCTCGCGCCCCGCGGCCGCGTCGTCTCGGGCAAGGTCGTGAAGCTCATGGATTTCGGCGCGTTCGTGCAGATCGCGCCGGGCATCGAGGGCCTCCTCCACGTGAGCGAGCTCGGCGCGGGCAACCGCCACCCGAACGCGATGCTCTCGGTCGGCGAGGTCGTCCTCGTGGTCGTGAAGAACATCGACCGCGAGCGTCAGCGCATCGGCCTCGCGCCGGCCCCCAAGGGCGCGAGCGTCGGCGAGGCGGTCGAAGGCGGCGGCGGGCTCACGGTCGGCTCGATCGTGAAGTGCACCGTCGAGGCCCACGAGCGTTTCGGCGTCTTCGTGCAGGTCGAGAACATCCCGGGCCGCGCGGGGCGTGGCCTCATCCGCGAGCGCGAGCTCGGCCTCGCGCAGGGCGTCGACACCAAGCGCGCGATGCCCCTCGGCACCGAGATCTCGGCCAAGATCGTGAACGCGGGCGACAAGCTCGAGCTCTCGGTGAAGGCGATCAAGGAAGACGAGGAGCGCGCGGTCTTCGAGACCTACGCAAAGGGCTCGAAGGGCGCGAAGATGGGCACCCTCGGCGACCTCCTGAAGGGCAAGAGCTGAGGCGCGCAGCCACCTCCACGTGTCGCGGGGCCCTTCGGGGCCCCGTCGCCGTTTGGGGGTACTCGAACCTCGAGCCCACGCGACCTGGTGCGGGGCACGGGGCCGAACCCACGCTGCACGCGAAATCGAAGGGAGCGGCTGGAAGTGAGGCGGGGGCGCGCCCATCGGCTGCCGGTTCCCCGACGTGCGGCCCGTCGCCGGAAATTCCGCGCCGAAATCGGCATGTTTCCGCCGGGATGACGTCGCTCGCGGCTTGACGGCGAGGCGCCGCCGATCGTTCAATGGCGCCCGCCGCGGGGCCTCGCCGGTCCCGCGAAGGCCGTCCCGGTCGGTCGCCGTCTGCGGTGGCCGTCCCACTCCGAGGGGAACGAGAAGCCAGCATGTTCGCAGTCGTGATCACCGAAAAGGGCGGCGCCCAGCGGCGGATGGAGTTCGACAAGAACGAGGTCACCATCGGCCGCGTCCAGGGGAACGACATCATTCTCCCGAAGGGCAACGTCTCGAAGCGGCACTCCCGCATCGTTCTCAAGGACAACCGCTTCATCGTCGTCGACCTCAAGTCGACCAACGGCACGTACGTGAACGGCCGGAAGATCACGTCTCCGCTCGTCGTGAAGCCGGGGGACAAGGTCTACATCGGCGACTTCATCATCACGGTCGAGGGGTTGGACGGCGCGGGCGCGTCGGTTCCGCCCGCTGGACCGCCGGCGGCGATGGGCGCGGGTGGACCGCCCCCGATGCCGCAGCCCTCGGGTGGGCCGCCTCCGATGCCGGCGCCGCAGCCGATGGGTGGGCCGCCTCCGATGCCGGCCCCGCAGCCGATCGCGCCGCAGCCCGCGCCGCAACCGATCGCGGCTCCCGCGCCCCAGGCGGCACCCCCGCCGATGCCGGCGCCGCAGCCGATGGCGCCGCCCGCACCGCAGCCGGCGCCCGCCCTGATGCCCGCGCCCCCAACCCGTCGCCGCGCCGCAGCCCGCGCCGCAACCCGCGCCCGCCCCGGCCGCCGAGCCGGTGCGTCGTGGGACCGCCGCCGCCGCTGCGCTCGAGCCCGCCGCCCGCGCCGCAGCCGACGCCCGCCCTGATGAGCCGGCCGCAGCCGCCGCGCGCGTCGTCGCCGCCCCCGCGGACGACTTCGCGCGTTCCGAGCCGCCGACCAGCGGACCCCCGCGCCGCAGCGCGCCGGCCGCGATCATGGCGACCTCGATGGAGACCCCGGAGGGCCTCCCCGCGGTGCTCGCCGCGTTGGCCAAGCACTACCCCGCGCTCGACTACCCGGGCGCCGACGTGCTCGAGGACGGCAAGCGCCACGAGGACGCGCGACAGGCGGTGGCCGCGGCGCTTCGTGACGCCGGGGCCGACGACGACGCCGACCTCGGCGAGGCCGCGCTGGCCGAAGCCGTGGGTCTCGGCGCGTTCGGCGCGTTGCTCGCGGACGACTCGCTCTCGGAGATCGTGGTCGAAGGCCCCGATCGGGTGCTCGTCGATCGCGGCGCCGGCCTCGTGCCGAGCGAAGCGTCGTTCTCGTCGGCGAAGATGCTCGCGGTGTGCGCGCGTCGCCTCGTCGCGCGCAGCGGCGGTTCGGCCGAAGGCGCGGTGCTCCAGGCGTGGCTTCCCGAGGGAGGCTTCGCGACGGTGCTCCTTCCGCCGGTCGCGATCGGTGGGCCGATCGTCGAGATTCGAAAGGGCGTCGGCGTCACGCTGGACACGCTCGTCGCACGTGGTGCGATCTCCGAGGCCGCAGCGGCCGTGCTTCGCAGCGCGGTCGAAGCGCGTCGCAACGTCGTGGTGCTCGGCGTGGCCGACGCGGGCGTGTCCGAGGTGCTCAGCGCCGTCGCCGCCGCGATCGACCCGAGCGAGCGTCTCGTCGCGGTCGGCGCGGGGGCTCCGCTCGACCTGCCCAACGTCGTCTCCCTCGCGGGCGGCGGCGCGACCGGCACGAGCCTCGGCGCGGTGGCGCAGCAGGCGGCGCGGCTTCGCGCCGATCACCTGCTCGTCGACGGCGTGTGCGACGGGAGCACGATCGACGTGCTCGCGGCGCTCGGTGCGCACGGTGGCGGTGGCTTCGTCGGCGTGCACGCCCCGGCCGCGCGCGAGCCTGGCGCGGTGCTCACGCTTCTCGCGCGGCTCGCGGGTCGTGCGACCGAAGAGACGGCGGCGGCGCTCGTGGGCGACGTCGCGCACTTGGTCGTGACCGTCGAGCGTGGCGAGTCCGGTCCGCGCGTGAGCTCGATCGTCGAGCTCGGCGCAGCGGAAGGCACGCGCGTGGGGAGCAAGGCGCTCTTCTCGTCGCAGGGCGACGTGCTGGTGCCGACGGGCACCGCGCCGTCGTTCTGAGCGGAACGATTTCGAGGAGACGAGGCGGCCTTCGGGTCGCCTCGTTTCGTTTTGGGGACGGGAACGGGAACGGGAACGGGGACGGGGACGGGGACGGGGACGGGGACGGGGACGGAGACTCGCGACGCTCGCTGCGTCGCGACTCGGTTGTCACGGACACCGGCACCGACACCGACACCGACACGGACACCGTCACCGACTGCAGCTCGCCGGCGATCAGCTCTGCGGTCGGTGCTCTGCGCAGCGCTTCGCGTACGCCGTCGGCGTGCTTCCGATCTGCGCCCGAAAGTCTCGAATGAAGTGCGCTTGATCGTGGTAGCCGAGCTCGTGCGCGAGCGCGGCCCAGGCGACGGGCTCGCCTTTGGCCACGCGCTCGGCAGCCTCTTGCACCCTCGCGCGTCGGACGATCCATTTGGTGCCGACGCCGACGTGGCGTTCGAAGAGGCGATGTAGCGAGCGAACCGAGACGCCCGCTTCGTCGGCGAGCGATTCGGCGCGCACGACGCTCGGGTCGGCCTGCGCGCGCGTCGCGAGTCGATCGACCAGACGTTGTGTCTCGGAGACCTGTGGCTCGCGTGCGCGCAGGTAGTCGATCAAACGCGCCGGAGCTTCGTCCGGCGACTCCGGGAAGGGCGGAGGCGCGCAACCGAGCACCGCGTCGGCGTCGAGGACTTGGTCGACGAGCGTGCGCATCGGGACCTTCGTGAACGCCGAAAAGCCCGCCGGCGTGAAACGCACGCCGGTGACCCACGCGCTTCCCGCGAGGTCGGCGACGAAGCGTCGCGTGCCGGGGCCGTGCACGTGGTAGGCGCCCACCTCGCACGCGAGGTTCACGCAGGGGAAGGGCAGAATCTCCTGCGCGAAGGTCTCCCCTTCGGGCAGCGACCATTGCACGGTCCACAGGTGCGTGACGAAGGGCGCGAGGTCTTCCGGCGGGTCGTGGCGGGCCAGCCGAAAACGCTCGAAACCCTCGTGTGGACGAAGGATGCCGCGGGTGCCCTTCGCGTCGTCGGGCTGGCGCATTCCTACAAGACGTAGAGGGCCCGTGCGGCGAAGGTCAAGCGCGCGTCGAAGCCGCATCGGCTCGGCGCGAGGAGAACGCATGACCCAGGCCGCACACGGAAACCACACGAAGCACGGCACGCCGGCCGGCTACACCTCGCTCACCCCGCACCTCGTCGTCTCGCCCGCGCGCGAAGCGATCGAGACCTACCGCACCGTCTTCGGCGCGAAGGTGCTCGACGTCACGCCGATGGGCGAGCTCGTCGCGCACGCCACCCTCGCGTTGGCCGACGGTCGTTTCACGCTCTGCGATCCGCTGCCCAGCTACGATCTCGTCGCGCCGAGCTCCGGACCCTCCTGTTTCTCGATCGCGATCTACGTCGAAGACGTCGACGCGGTCGTGGCACGTGCCGTCCAAGCAGGCGCGACTCTTCGCGAGCCGGTCTCGACCTTCGTGTCGGGCGACCGCTTCGGATCGTTGATCGATCGCTTCGGCGTCCGTTGGTCGGTGATGACGCGGGTGGAGGATTTGTCCGACGAGGAGAGCGCGTCGCGCGTCGCGAAGTGGGCCGCCGAGCAGCAG
This sequence comes from Sandaracinus sp., assembly GCA_020633125.1. Taxonomy (GTDB): domain Bacteria; phylum Myxococcota_A; class Polyangia; order Polyangiales; family Houyiibacteriaceae; genus JACKEH01. Next base: position 26,363 of record JACKEH010000030.1, read on the forward strand.
GGGTAGTCGGACGACGGGCCACGCGGACGACCGTCGGCGTGAAGGGACACGACGCATCGACCGTGGAGGTCGAGCGGGCCGCGCGATCTTCGCTTACCCTTCTCCGATGAACGTTCGTCCGCGCTGGCTCCCGCTCCTTCTCCTTCTCGGCGCCTGCGACTGCGGCTCGAACCCTTCTCCGACCCGATGCGACGTCGCCACGCCGTGCGAGGGCGGCGAGTCCTGCGTCGACGGGCTCTGCGTTCCCAACCCGGACGCGTCGACCGACGGAGCACCGACCGACGCGCCCTCGACGGACGCGCCGCCGCCCGACGTGCCGATGGTCGACGCCGGTCCCTGCCGCGCGATCAGCGGCGAGAGCACGCTCGAGCCGAGCCCGGTCGACATCCTCGTGATGATCGACAACTCGGGCAGCATGACCCAGGAGGCGGAGCAGACGCGCGCGAACATGAACCGCTTCGCCGAGATCCTCGGCATGAGCGGCCTCGACTACCGCGTGGTGCTGATCAGCCGCCCCGACGGCGACACCGGCGTCTGCATTCCCGCGCCGCTCGGCTCCGGCGAGCCCGATTGCGGTAGCGGTCCCGAAGGTCGTCTGCTCGCGATTCACCAGGCGATCGGCTCGCGCAACGCGCCCGAGATCATGCTCATGCGTTACCCCGACTACGTCGACTTCCTCCGCCCGGAGGCGGTGAAGGTGCTCATCTGGATCACCGACGACCAGGCCCGTGACACCACCGCGGACGCGATTCGCGCCAACCTCGCGGCCCTCGAGCCGGCAGGCATGTTCGACGACACGATTCACAACGCGATCGTCGGGTTCTACGGCGACACGCCGGCGACGTGGGGCGACGAAGGCGCGGGGATGTGCGGCTCGCTCGCGCGTGTGGGCAGCGTCTACCTTCGCCTGGCGGGTTGCTACGACAACGACGACATGCCGATCGCCGAGTGCACGCCGGGCCTCGCGGCGCGTGTGTGCGAGACCGATTGGACCGAGATCTTCGAGGGCATCGCCGCCGCGGTCGTGCGTGGTGTGCCGGTGCAATGCGAGTTCCCGATGCCCGCCGCGCCGGACGGCATGACCATCAACTACGAAGACGTGCGGGTGAGCTACACGCGCGGCGACGGAACCAACGAAGCGCTCACGCGGGTCGCCGACGAAGCGGCCTGCACCGACGGCGCTTGGTACTACGACGACCCGGCGATGCCGACGGAGGTGCGTCTGTGTCCCGCGCTCTGCACGCGGGTGCAGGCGGACGAGGGCGCGCGCATGGACGTCGGCCTCGGCTGCTTCCCGATCCTCGACTGAACGAACGCGGCTCCGACGAAAACGCGCGTCGATCCTCGGGGCTCGACGCGCGTCTTCGTTCGAACGACACACGTGCGGGGGCGTGTGTGCTCATAGCGCGCGGGAGCGACGCGCGTTCCCTGCCCCCGTCCCGGTCCCTGCCTCCGTCCCGGTCCCTGCCCCCGTCCCGGTCCCCGCCCCGGTCCCCGTCCCCGCTCAGGCCGTGACCGGGAGCCCGAGCGCGCCGAGCCACGCGTCGATCACCCAATGCACGTGGTCGCGTCGCTCCGAGAGCCCACGCGCACCGAGCGGGTCCTTTCCCCACCACGTCTTTCCGAGCACCGGCCCGTAGGTGAAGTAGTTGATCACCAGCGCCGAGAGGCTGAGGTGGAAGTGCCGCATCGCGAGCGGGCCGCTCTTCGGCAAGACACCCTCGAGCGCTCGTGTGGTGATCGAGAGCACGTCGATCAGGTGCGCGCGCACGAGCTCGACGTGAGGGCCGCCAGTCGCGATCTGCTCCTGCACCACGCGCGCGTAGGCGTGGTGGGTCTCCATGAAATCGAGGTAGGCGTCGATCATGCGATGCAGTCGCGTGCGCACGTCGCCTTCGGTCGCGAAGGCGGCGGCGAGCGCGTCCGAGTGCCGCTTGTAGTAGCGGCCGAGCACCTCCTCGAAGAGCGCGTCGGTGCTGGGCCAGTAGTAGAAGACGAGCCCTTTGCGCACGCCCGCCCGCTCGGCGATGGCGCGCGCGGACAACGCCCGCATGCCGCCTTCGGCGAGGAGAGCCTCCGTGGCGTCGAGCAGCGCGAGGGCGGTCGCGTTGCGCGCGGGCTCCTCGGACCTCGCCTCGTCGGCACGTGCGACGGCTCCCTCCGACGTCTCCGCAGACGGGGTGTCGGTCGCCTTGGCGCGCGAGGTGCGCTTGGCGGGGGACTTCTCACGAGGCGCCTTCACTTCGGGTATTGACCGCACGGTCAACATCGTGTAGTGATTTGACCGAGAGGTCAAGGCGATGGTTCGTGCCTATCTCGGAACGGGGTTGATCGGTGAAGGCCTGGCGGTCGCGGCGCTCGGTCGTGGCGAGCGGGTGCGCGCCTGGAACCGCAGCGCGGACAAGACGCGGGGCCTCGTGGAGGCCGGCGGCGAAGCCTTCGCGACCCCCGAAGAGGCGGTGAAGGGCGCCGACGTCGTGCACCTCGCGCTGACCGCCGACGGCGCGGTCGACGCCGTGCTCGCGCAGATCGACGACCACGTGGGCGACGCCATCGTCGTCGACCACAGCACCACGTCGCCCGAAGGCGCCAAGGCGCGCGTCGACGCGATGAACGCCCGCGGCGTTCGGTTCCTCCACTGCCCGGTCTTCATGTCGCCGGCCGCGTGCCGTGCGGCGACGGGTGTGATGCTGGCGGCCGGACCGAAGGCGGTGTTCGAAGCCGTGGAAGCGTCGCTTCGCCCGACCACGGGCACGCTGCTCTACGCTGGCGAAGAGGGCCATCGCGCGGCGGTGCTCAAGCTCTCGGGCAACGGGATGATCCTCGCGATGATCGGCGGGCTCGCCGACGTCTTCGCGATGGCGCACGCGCAGGGCGTGGAGCCGAGCGAGGTGCTCGGGCTCTTCGAGCACTTCGACCTTCGCAACGTGCTCAAGGCACGCGGCGCGAAGATGGCGGCCGGCGACTACGGCACCTCGTGGACGCTCACGATGGCGCGCAAGGATCAGGGGCTGATGACGGCAGCGGCCAAGGAGCGGGTGCTCACGGTGTTGCCCGCGGTCGGGGCCCGCATGGACGCGATGATCGCGGAGGGCGAAGGCGAGAAGGACCTCGCCATCCTCGCGCGGGACGTGCGCGGCTGAGTCTTTTCGACGCGCGTGCAGGGGTGCTTCGCGCGGGTCTTCGGGGTCTTTCGGTTTCGAGCGCGCACGACGCGCGATGGGGTGAGCGATGCACGATTTGGTGATTCGGGGTGGCACGATCGTCGACGGCACGGGACGCGAGCGCTTCACGGGCGACGTCGCGGTGCAGGACGGGCGCATCGTCGCGGTCGGCAAGGTCGACGGCGCCGCGAAGCGCACGATCGACGCCTCGGGCGCGGTCGTGACGCCGGGCTTCACCGACGTGCACACGCACTACGACGGCCAGATCTCGTGGGACGAAGAGCTCGCGCCCTCGTCGATTCACGGTGTGACGACGGCGGTGCTCGGGAGCTGTGGCGTCGGCTTCGCGCCGGTGCGTCCGACCGATCACCAGACGCTGATCGAGCTGATGGAAGGCGTCGAGGACATCCCGGGCTCCGCACTCGCCGAAGGCATCAAGTGGGGTTGGGAGAGCTTCGGCGAATACATGGAGACGCTCGATCGCATGCCGCACGCGATCGACTTCCTCTGCCAGGTCCCACACGACGCGCTGCGCGTCTACGTGATGGGCGAGCGCGCCGTCGCCGACGAAGCCGCGACCGAGAAGGACATCGAGACGATGCGCGCGTTGCTGCGGGCGGCGCTCGAAGAGGGCGCGGTCGGCTTCTCGACGGGTCGCTCCGACAACCACCGCTCGGTGCACGGCGCCGCGACGCCGGCGAGCGAGTCGACGCTTCAGGAGCTGGTCGGGCTCGGCCGCGCGTTCGAAGGCCTGTCGCACGGCGTCATCCAGGCGGTGTCCGACTTCGACATGAACCAGTTCCCGAAGGGCGAGCGGGGCCGCTTCGACGAAGAGTTCGACCTGCTCATCCAGATGGCGCGCGCGGCGAAGCGCCCGATGTCGATCTCGACGATGCAGCGCGACCACAGCCCGAACCAGTGGCGTTGGATCCTCGAAGGCGCGCAGAAGGCGGTCGACGAGGGCCTGGACATTCGCTGTCAGGTCGGCGCGCGCGCGATCGGCATCATGCTCGGCCTGCAGGCGACCTTTCATCCCTTCATGGGCTTCCCGTCCTACAAGGCGATCGCCCACCTGCCGCTCGAAGAGCGGGTCGCGAAGATGCGCGACCCGGAGCTGAAGGCGCGCATGCTGAAGGAGAAGAGCGATCCGGTGAGTGGTGACGGAACGCCGATCCCCCCGCTCGCCGATCACTTCCTGCAGAACCTCGATCTCGTGGCGATGCGTCTCTTCCGTCTCGGCGAGGACCCGCAATACGAGCCGAGCGTGAAGGAGTGTTTCGCGGCCGAGGCGATGCGTCGTGGCGAGCCGGTGCTCGGCGTGATCTACGACGCGCTGCTCGAGCAGGGCGGCGAGGCGCTGCTCTACTTCCCGCTCTACAACTACACGGGCATGAACCTCGACGTGGTGCACGAGATGCTCTCGCACCCGCTGGCGCTTCCGGGGCTCTCGGACGGAGGCGCGCACGTCGGCACGGTCTGCGACGCGAGCTTCCCCACGTTCTTGATGACGCATTGGGCGCGCGACCGCGCGAACCACTTCCCGCTCGAGAAGATGATCAAGATGCAGGCGCACGACACGGCGCGCTTCGTGGGGCTCACGGATCGCGGCACGGTCGCGGTGGGGCAGAAGGCGGACCTGAACGTGATCGACTTCGATCGGCTGCGGCTGACGCACCCGAAGATGCAGCGGGACCTTCCCGCGGGCGGGCAGCGTTTGATGCAGCGTGCGGTCGGGTACCTCGCGACGATCGCGAGCGGCGTGGTGATCGCGGAAAATGGTGCGCTGACCGGCGCGCGGCCGGGTCGTTTGGTGCGGTCGGGGCGCTGACGCTCTTGCGGGAGCTCGACTGACCTGCGGTCGAGCGTGATCATCGAGCTCGAGCGCTTTGCGCTCGGGCTCTTGCGTGATCGCGGTCGGCATCGAGCTGGAGCTCGAGCGCTTTGCGCTCGGGCTCTTTCGTGATCGCGGGTCGGTCGGTGGCTCGAGCGAGGGACGTGTCGGTCGCGTGGGACACGCCGGTCCGATTCGGGCGACGAGGTTTCGAGGCGACACGCTTGGCGTGTCGACTCGAAAGTCACCAACGAATCGGTCCGTCGCGTCCCACGCGCCCATGCTCGAGCGCGGCGATCGGGGGACGTGCCGGTCCTGCGGGATTCGGGCACGACGGTTTGGGGGGAGGAGCGGTTCGCGTCACGAGCTGCGCGCGTGACACGACCCGTGCTCGCTCGGGCGATCGGGCGACTCGCGTGAAACGCTGCGCCGCGTCGTGAGCTTCGCGCACGACACGGTGCGCCGATCGGAGTGGGATTGGGCGTTCGAGCGACTTGGGCACCGAGGCGCTCGATTCACGCGGGGCGGTGACGGGTGGACACGCCGGGCGTGGGAACGACGCGAGTGGCTCGAAGGGTGCGAGGTCGCGTCGTGAGCTCGCGCGCACGACACGACTCGCGCGGGGGAGGGGGGCTCGTGCTTGCTCGACGGGTGCGAGGTCGCGTCGTGAGCTCGCGCGCACGACACGACTCGCGCGGGGGAGGGGGGCTCGTGCTTGCTCGACGGGTGCGAGGTCGCGTCGTGAGCTCGCGCGCACGACACGACTCGCGCGGGGGAGGGGAGCTGGCGAGCCCGTGCTTCCTGGCGAACGAATCTTCGACGCGCCGCCTCCACTTTTCAGGCTCGCCTACGTTACGAATCGACTGCGTTTGGTGGGTGTTCGGGGCGCGAAGCGCGGTGCCGGCGAAGCCTCTGAGGCGCGAAGCGCGGTGTCGGCGAAGCCGTGAGGCCGCGAAGCGGCAGGGGCTCGAAGCGCCGTCTCGGACTCTGCCCCTGAGGCGCCAAGCGCGGTGTCGGCGAAGCCGTGAGGCCGCGAAGCGGCAGGGGCGCGAAGCGCCGTCTCGGACTCTGTCACTGGGGCGCCAAGCGCGGTGTCGGCGAAGCCGTGAGGCCGCGAAGCGGCAGGGGCGCGAAGCGCCGTCTCGGACTCTGCCTCTGAGGCGCGAAGCGCGGTGTCGGCGAAGCCGTGAGGCCGCGAAAATCGCCGTTCTCTGCGAGCGACCGAAGGGAGGGAGCCCGACGGCGCGCGAGGCCGCCGTCAGGCGAGCCATCGAAACGCAGGGGCGCGAAGCGCCGTCTCGGACTCTGTCTCTGAGGCGCGAAGCGCGGTGTCGGCGAAGCCGTGAGGCCGCGAAGCGGCAGGGGCTCTGCTCCGAGGCGCGAAGCGGTTCCGGTGCCCGTGCTCACGTCAGGAGGAGAACCACACCCCGTCGGAAGGCGCCGTGTCAGGGCCAGCGAATCACGACCCGATTCGCCCCGTAGGCGAACCCATCCGCGGTCGCTTGGGGCACCTCGATCCGTCCGCCGGTCACGGCCCCGACCATCGCGGGCGAACAGCTCGGCACCGGCGCCAACCGACACGCGATCACCGTCGGATCCGGGTTCCGCACCAAGAGTAGGACTTCCGGCGTCGTCGGATCCGCGTCGAGCTCCAGCGGCACGAGCGAAACGAACGCGAAGGTCTGCGGCGCGTCGGATCCGAAGCCGGGCTCCCCCGCGCCGCCGAGCAGGTGCGTGTGCAGCGTCCCGCCGCGACGCACCACCAGCGCCACCGCGCTCGTACGGCCACGCGTCGTCTCGACCACTTCGGCGCGCACGCCTCCGGCGCGATGGCGCGCGAGCACCCGGCACGGGCGAGGGCAGACCTCGTGGCGTTGCGCGACGCGTGTCATCGGCGTCGCCACGACGACCGTCTGCGCGACGGCGCTACCGAGCGACACGAGCACGAACGCGAACGCGAGCCGACGCACACCACAGGCTACGGCGGCTCGTGTCGGCAGATTCCCTCGGTCGCGGAGTGTCCCGGGGCGCGCCGTTCTTTGCACCGCCGATCGCCGCCTCGCGAGTGTCGCCTGCTCGCCGAGTGTTCCGACGCGCGCCCGCTCCTGCTGAGCCGCGCGTCGTACTCGTGCTCGAAGTGTCCACACGCCCCCCGGAGACCGAGCACCTGTTCGCCGTCGCTCGAGCCACACAAACTCCCCCCTCTCCCCGCGCGAGTCGTGTCGTGCGCGCGAGCTCACGACGCGACCTCGCACCACGACCCCTCTCCCCTCGCGAGTCGTGTCGTGCGCGCGAGCTCACGACGCGACCTCGCACCGATCGAGTCACACGAGCCCCCCTCCCCCTCGCGAGTCGTGTCGTGCGCGCGAGCTCACGACGCGACCTCGCACCCGTCGAGCCACTCGCGTCGTTCTCACGCCCGGCGTGTCCACCCGTCACCGCCCCGCGTGAATCGAGCGCCTCGGATCCCAAGTCGCTCGAGCGCCCGATCCCACCCCGATCGGCGCACCGTGTCGTGCGCGAAGCTCACGACGCGGCGCAGCGGTTCACCCGAGTCGCCCGATCGCCCGAGCGAGCACGGGTCGTGTCACGCGCGCAGCTCGTGACGCGAACCGCTCCTTCCCCCACGCCGTCGTGCCCGAATCCCGCAGGACCGGCACGTCCCCCGATCGCCGCGCTCGAGCATGGGCGCGTGGGACGCGACGGACCGATTCGTTGGTGACTTTCGAGTCGACACGCCAAGCGTGTCGCCTCGAAACCTCGTCGCCCGAATCGGACCGGCGTGTCCCACGCGACCGACACGTCCGTCGCTCGAGTCACCGACGACCCGCGATCACGCAAGAGCCCGAGTGCAAAGCGCTCGAGCTCCAGCTCGCTTGGCCGCTCGGCCGCTCGGCGGAGTCACCACCAACGATCAGCCGGTGATCAACCCCGGCAACGCCTCACGACTCTCCCACCCGAACCCCGCCAGCGGCTCCCCCATCGCGGTCGCCAACGCGGCCAACAAATCCCCGTGGCGCCGACCACCCGTCTCCATCACGCGCCCCGTCGCGATCGTCCCCGCCGCGTTCCCGGCGAGCACGAAAGGCATGTCGTGATGACTGTGCGTGTTGCCGTCGCTCACCTCGGTGCAGAACAACACCAACGTGTAGTCGAGCATGCTCCCGTCGCCCTCGGGGATCGCGGCGAGCCGCTCGAGCAGCGCACGGTATTTGCCGACCCACCAACGCCGCTGCGCGAGGTAGTCGACGAAGTTGCGGTTGCTGCGGTCGTGGCGCGCGCCGTAGTGCGAGGCCTGGTGGCTGCGCATGTCGAAGCCCGGGTCGTACATCTCGCTGCCCGGGATGCGGCTCATGATGAGCTCGCTCGTGTGGTGCCCGCCCTGGATCACGCCGACCTGCGTGAGGCCACACGCCATCGCTTGGACCATCACGTCCATCTGCGCGTCGAGGATGCGGCCGAAGACCGAGGCTTCGAAGCGTGTCTCGTCCGAGACGTCGTACGCGAGGCGCGGGTCGTCGCAGCTCGAGCTCGTCGGCGGCGGCACCGGCGGCATCTCCGTGCGATCGAGGCTGCGCTCGACGGAGCGAAGCGACTCGAGGTGTACGTCGAGCTTGCGCCGCTCGGCCCCACCGAGGCGCGTGCGCAGATCCGCGAGCTCCGCGAGGTGCACGTCGAGCACGCTGCGTTGCCGTCCGAGCTCGAGCTCGACCGCGGGATCCGTCGTCGGCGAGCCCGGCGTCGGGGCCACCACGGTGCCGTCGAAGAGGCGCGAGAACGCGCGGCGCGGATCGTCTTCGGGCGGGGTCGGCGTGCCCGCGGTCGGGTACGAGATGAACTTGTCGCCGCTCGCGCCGTTCACCGTCGCTTGGGCGCCGAGGTAGAGGTGCGGGAAGGGCGCGCCGCGTCCCACGCTCGACGCGAGGAACTGGTCGAGGCTCATGCCGTTGCCGCCGTCGACGTTGGTCAGCAGCTTCTTGGCGCCGCCCGGATGCGAGCCTTCGTCGGCGCTGCCCATCTGCAGGCCGTTGAGGAAGACGCAGCGATCTTCGAACCCCGCGAGCGGCTCGAGCTGCTCCGAGAGCGTGATGCGTCCACCGCTCGCGCGCGCTTCCCAGAGCGACGCGTCGCCGTCTTGGCTGCGGCCCGCGACTCCGTCGGGGAAGTAGAAGACGAGCAGACGTCGTGCACCGCCGCCGGCCGCGCGTGCGAGGTCGGGACGGAGCAAGCTCGCAAAGGGCGAGGCCACCGCGGCACCCATCAAGGTGCGCACGAAGCCGCGTCGACCGATCGCGCCACGGAACGAACGCTTCGAGGGCTTCACGGCATCACCTCCATCGCCTCGCCACGCACGCGGAAGCGCGGCGACGCGAGCACGTCGACGAGCAGGCCGCGCAGGTCGCGGTCGCTTCGGCGGAACTCCGACGCGACGTCGCGCACCAAACACTCCTCGGCTTCCTTCTCCGGCGCGCCGTGCGCCCAACGCCACCACTGCGTCGCGAAACAATCCTGCGCGGCGCGGGATTGCGAGAGCGCGACGCCGAGGTCGGCGATTCCCGCGAGCGAATCGTCGGTGCGGGTGCCGAAGCCGTTCACGTCGCGAAGCGTGCCGCTCGTGTCGATCGGCAAGCCGCGCTCCTCGCTCCGCACGTGGCCCTCTTGGTCGAAGCCTTCGAAGGCGAAGCCGAGGTCGTCGATGTATTGGTGGCAGCTCGCGCAGCGCTCGTTCTCGGTGTGCTGACGGAAACGCTCGCGCGTGGTCGCGCTCGGATCCACGTCGGGCACGCCCCCCGCGTCGGGCGGTGGCGGCGCGAACTCTTGGCAGAGCAGCCGGCGCCGCACGAAGACGCCGCGCGCGATCGGCGAGGTCTGGTCGGAGTGCGCGTAGCGAAGCTGCACGCTCGCGTGACCGAGCACGCCCGCATGGCGCTCCGAGGGAAGCTCCACGTCGCTCCACGGGGTCGAAGGCGCCGACACGCCGTAGTGCGCGGCGACCTCGCCGTCGGCCGGGATCGCGCGCGCCGTGAGCAGATCTTCGAACGAGCCACCGTCGAGCAACACGCCCGCGACGAAACGCTCGGTGGCCTCGCGAAGCTTCTGCCGCGTCGCCAGCGACGTCTCGCGCGAGAGCTCGCCGATCGCGTCGAGGCCGAGCCATTGCCGCGCGAAGACCCGCAGCGTGTCGCGCGCGCGAGGGTCCGCGAGCAGGCTCTCCGCCGTGCGGCGCACGCCTTCGTCCGAGTCGAGCTCGCCACGCGCGGCCGCGTCGAGCAGCGCGTCGGGCGGCGTGGTGCCGAGCAACCCGTACGAGAGCGCGCTCGCCATCTCGTAGCCGTCGAGGCGGTATTGGCGGCCGTCGAGCACGCCGACCTCGCTGCGGTAGAGGAAGACCGGGCTCGCGAGCAGGCCGCGCACGATCAGCCGGCGCGCGGCGTTCTCGTCCGACTCGAGGTTCGCGAGCTCGACGTAGCGGCCGACCTCGGCGTCGCTCAGAGGGCGACGAAAGGCGCGGCGACCGAAGGTGCGCACGAAGCCGGGGCGATCGCTGCCCGGCACCAGCTGCGCGACGGAGTCTCCGAGCGCGTCGGCGACCCGCTTGGCGGCCGAGAGGTACTCGGTCGCGTGCACGAGCGTGACGATGCCGTCGTCGGCTTGAAGGTCGAAGGGGTAGGCCTCGGGACGGGTCTCGGGCGGAAGGCCGGTGGTCGGATCCGGGATCGTCACGCCGACGCCGGGACCTGCCCCACCGCAGCGCACGACGACCACCGAGTTCACGCCGCCGAAGCCGTCGGGCGTGGTCGCGGTCGCGCTCGGGTCGGGCACCCACTCGCTGCCGTCGAGCACGAACTTGTACTCGTAGCTGCCTTCGGGAACGACGCGGGTCAGCGTCCACGTGCCGCCTTCGTCGCGCATCGGCCACGCGCTCGCGTCCCAGCCGTTGAAGCTGCCCGCGACGCTCACCGAGCTCACGGCACGCGAGGGCGTGAATCGGAAGGTGGTGCCGTCGGTGCAGGGATCGGCGCTCGGCGTCGTGCCCCCGCCGAGAGGTGCGAAGAGGTCTCGCACGGTGGCGGCGTGCTCACGTCGCGTCAGCAGCCGAAGGCGGCGCGGAGCGCTCGGTGGCGCGCTGCAATCGAGCTCCCCCGACAGGCTCAGAACGTGGTCCGCGACCGCCTCGGCGCAGCGACCCGTGCACTCGCTCGGGTCCGAGAAGGGCATCGTCTCGTCGATCGAGGCGATCAGCTCGTCCCGAGCGCCGGCCCAAGGCGCGAGGGCCGGCCCGCGGCGACCCTGGCCCGCTCCGCCATGGCAGAACGCGCATTCCGCCGCGTAATAACCGGCGGCGTCGAACGTCCTCGGAGGGAGATCCGAGCGGGGTCCCGCGGGCTCGCCCCCCTCGCGACAACCGGCCGCCATCAGGACGGCGACGATCGCGCAAAGGTGCGATTTCGATACGGTTTCGGCGAGCGCGCGTGCGCCCCCGCCACGTCTCGACCTGACTACACCCACGGCACACTCCAGCCCCCGTCACGCATCCCCGAGTGACGAGTAACCTAAGCGTGAGTCACGAACGTGCCCCTCGTCAAACCGGATGCTACGGGTTCGCAACTTTCGTAAGGTCCCGCGGAAACCGCATGGCCACGGTCGGGGCTTCGCGGGCGGTCTCGAAGTCGATACGAAGTCGAGACGACGAGACGGAGAAAAGGGGTACGCGCGTGGCAGAGGAGATCGAGGACAAGGTCGTCGAAGCGATGCGTGCGCTCGGCTTCAACGCCACGGACGCCAAGACCTACCTGGCGCTCCTCAAGGAGCATCCCGCGACGGGCTACGAGCTCGCGACTCGAAGTGGAGTGCCGCGCTCGGCGATCTACAACGTGCTCAAGCGGCTGCAGTCGCTGGGGCTCATCAACATCGTCGCCGACAAGCCCGCCCGCTACGTGCCGCTGCCGCCGGAGAAGCTCTTCGGGCTGCTCGAGGTGCGCTTCGCACGAAGCCTCGAGTCGCTCCGCGACGGCATCGACCAGCTCGCGCGCAAGCCGAACCAATCGGTGACGTGGACCGTCGAGGGCTACGAGGCGATGCTCGAGCAAGCCGAGCAGCTCATCGGGCAAGCGAACAAGCGGGTCGTCGCGTCGCTCTGGGGTCGCGAGGCGCAGCAGCTCGAGCGCGCGCTTCGTGCGGCCGCGGGTCGCGACGTCGACGTGGTGCTCTTCGGTTGGACGCCGCTGCCCGAGGTCGGTCGGGTCTTCTCGTACGGCGTCGATCCCTCGGGGCTCGAGCCGCATTGGGATCACCGCATCATCTTGCTCAGCGATCGCAAGCGGCTGCTCGTCGGCGCGGCCGAGGTCACCGAAGACAACCGCGCGGTGGTCACGGACGAGCCGGCGCTGATCGAGATGGCGATCGCGAACCTCGTGCTCGATCTGACGCTCCTCGGCGACCGCAAGGGCCTCGAGGTCGCGCCCATCGTCGAGCAGCTCACGGATCGGCTCGCGCCAGTCGAAGCCTTGATGGGCTGAGCCCACTCGCGCTCACGAACGAGGCGCCGTGCACTTCGCGCGGCGCCTCGATGCGTTCTCCGGTTGGAGGGACGCAGCCGTAGAGTCGGCGGGGGCGGGGCGCGGGCTCCGCTCTGTCCGGTCGAGCAGGGCGACCTCCTTCGGACTTCGCTTCGCTCAGCCACTCCGGAGGTCGCGGGGTTGTGCTGGACCTCCCGACGCTCCGCCCACGCCCCGCCCCCGCCTCGAGCGCGCGATCTCTCCAACGCTCCGTACGAGACGTAGCTGGCGGTGGCGTGCCTCACGAACGAGGCGCCGCGCCATCGGCCACCGCCGAGGCCGCGGGGGCGCCGCGTCTCACGCCCATCTCGCGTGCGGACCGAGTGCGCGGCGCTCAGGCGGCGGCGGAGGTCTCGACGCTCGCGACCATCGCTTCGCTGATCGTCCAGAGCCGCTCCGCGAGCGCGTCGTCCTGCGCGAGGCGCATCGGGTGCTTCAGCTTCGCGTCGGCGAAGTACTTGCCGTTGACGCCACGCACCTCGGGCGAGCTCGCGAGGAAGATGCTCGTGGCCGCGCCTTGCGCCGAGGTCTTGAGGAAGGGGCGCACGAGCTTGAAGCCGAACGACGTGAAGAAGCCGACGTCGTCGGAGCTCGCGAACTCCGTGGCGACCACGCCCGGATGCAGCGCGTTGACGGTGACGCCGGTGGCTTCGAGGCGGCGCGCGAGCGCGCGAGTGAAGTAGATGTTGGCGAGCTTCGACTTCGCGTACACGTCGAAGGACGCGTATTTCTTCTCGGATTGCAGGTCGTCCCAGTCGAGGCCGCGGCGCGCCCAACGGTGCGCGTCGGACGAGACGTTCACGATGCGCGCTTCGCGGTCTTCCTTCGCGGCCTTCTTCAACGCGCCGAGCAGGAGCCGCGTGAAGAGGAAATGCCCGAGGTGGTTCACGCCGAAGGTCGTCTCGAAGCCCTCGACGGTGGTGGTTCGGCTGTCGAGGACGAGACCGGCGTTGTTCACGAGCACGTGAAGTTTGTCGTGGTGCGCGAGGAAGGTGGCGGCGGCTTCGCGAATCGACCCGAAGGAGGCGAGGTCGAGCGTGAGCAGCTCGGGGCGAACGCCGGTGCGTGATTCGATCTCGTCGGCCGCGGCTTCGCCCTTGGCGCGGTTGCGAATCGCGAGCACGACGTGCGCGCCTTCTTTCGCGAGCGCCGCCGCGGTCTCTTTGCCGATTCCCGAATTGGCCCCGGTGACCAGGACCACCTTGTTGCTCGTCGCCGTCATGGCGGGGTTGGACGCGAGCGTCGCGCAAGCGTGACGTCGGATTTCGCCGGGGGCCTTTCGAGGGACGTCACCCGCGTGGCGATCGGACGGCCGAAACGAAGAAGCCCGAGCGTCTGCCCGGGCTTCTTCGTCGCACGAAGGCGCTTCACGTGATCTTCAGGTCATGTCCGCGCCGACGCCTTCGATCAGGCATTCGTCGGGGCTGCGGAACTGCAGCGTGTGGACGAACCCGAGCGGCGTGTAGTTCTCGGGGAGCGGGTCGCCGTCGAGGCTGATGTCGCCGCCTTCGTCCTCCCACTCCTGGAACACGAAGTCGTTCCACGACGCGGCCTCGGCGAGCTGCGTGATCCAAGCGTCGTCCGAGACGTCGGTGCCAGGCGGCAGGATCAACCCGAGCAGCCGACGGCGCTGGTCGCGCACGAAGGTCGCGTCGTAGACGGCGACGTTGAGCTCGCCCTCGTAGACGATGCCGCGGTTGTTCTTGTTGGCGCTGCCGACGCTGAGGAAGACGTCGTCGACGATGAGCATCTTCGAGTGCACGTCGATGTCGGTGAAGCGCTCTTCGGTCTCGTCGATGCCGAAGGTCACCTCGATGTCGAACGAGCGAAGCTGGTAGTAGAAGACGCGCGTCGGGAAACGCGTGCGGAGCGTCTGGTAGGCGCGGTGGGTCCACTCGCAGCCGGGGTCGGTGAACTCGCTGACCGGCTTGGTGATGATCACGAGCTGCAGGCCCGGCACCTCGGTCATGCGCTCGATCAACACCTCTTCGAGCATCGGCACGCGGAAGTATTGGTCCTCGATGAAGACGTAGTCCTCCGCCATGCCGACCGCGTTGAGCCACGACTCCGCGATGGCGTGCTCCCAGAAAGGCTCGGGCAAGGTCGCGGTCACCTGCGCCTGAATGCCGCCCGCGATCTCCGCCGCGACGTCCGGCACCACGATGTCCGACGCGTTCTCGGCGTTCTCGATGCCGACGTCGAGCAGGTGGTTCCAACGGGTCGCGAAGACGTCCTGCATGTCGCGCACGAGCGGGCCCTGGATGCGCATCATGTAGTCCTTGCGCGGGCCGTTGTCGGGAAGCTCTTCGTGGTCGACGACCGCCTGGCGCTCTTCGACCGTCGAGTCGAAGAGCATGCGGCGCGGCTCGAAGACGAGGTGCTCGTCGGTGTCCCAATCGACCCGGCGAAGGTTCATGCCGCCGACGTAGGCGATCGCGTCGTCGACGATCGCGAACTTCTGGTGGTAGCTCGCGCCCGGCACGTCGATCGAGATCGGCCACTCCGTGAGATCGACCGTGCGCGGCGGCACCGTCGACTCGACCTCGGGCTCGTCGTCGAAGGTCAGGCCCGCGACGTCGAAGAAGAAGGGCAGGCGATCCGAGAAACGAAAGGGATCGACCTGAAACGAGAACACGCCGCGCGTTTCGTTCGCTTGGCCGAGGAACTCGAAGCCGTCGTCGGGCGCGTCGCCGCGTGCGCGAATGTCGTCGTCGGCCGAGAGCCACGAGATCGCGCCGTCTTGCGAGACGAACTGACCGACGAGGATGCGCTTGGTCGCGCTCGTCTGGTCGAGCGTGCCGAGGATCGTGTTCGCGCGGCGCTCGGTCTCGGTGAGCGTCACGTGGGTCTCGAGCGGGCGCACGACCTCGAAGTTCGACTCCCACCACCACGTGCTCATGTGCACCGACTCGGTGGCCGCGAGGATGTCGTCGTGCACGGAGCCCCAGGCGTCTTGGCCGTTGGTGAAGAGCTCGAGTTGGTTGCCGCGGCGCGCGGGGCGACCCTGCGCGGAAAAGAATTGGTGACGAAGCCCGAGCACGACGACGTGGGCCGGTACGTTCTCGCCTGCAATCGTGCGCTCGCCGCGCGCGACCGAGATCCCTTGGCCCGCGCCGCTCGCGCCGACCGTGACCGACACCGCGTCGGCGTCCGTGCTTCCGTCGAAGGTCGCGACGACCTCGAGCGGCCAATGACCCGGCGCTTCGAGCGCGATCGCGTACGAGCCGGCGTCTTCGAGCGGCACGCCGATCACGGGCCAGCCGCTCGTCGGAACCGCGGTGCCGTCGCGCGTCACCCGAAGGGTCGCCTGCGACTCCGGCAGCGCCTGGCCCCAGAGATCACGCGCGTGAATCTCGAGCCACGCCACCGGCGGCTCGGTGAGCCCGCCGTCCATCACGAGCGAGCCGTCGAGGCCGCCGCCGTCTGCGCCCGGGTTGCCCGAACCGCCTCCGCAAGCCGCGAGCACCATCAAGCCCGCGCCCGCCATTCCGCGTCGCATCATCCGCATCGTTCCCAATCTCCGAGGCGGACCCTAGCCCGCGGACCTGGAAGTGGGAACGCCGCTCGCGCGAAGTCAGGCGGGTGCCGGGCGAGCGGGCGGAGAAGGCGCGTGAAAATGATTCGCGGTCGCCCGCTACCAGTTCATCACGCAGAAGACCTCGGTTCCGCGCACCACGTAGAGCGTCCCGGCGATACCGACGGGTCGCCCGATCAGCGGCGCACCGTCCGGAGTCACCAAGGGCCGCGGGGCTTCGACCTTCGCTCGACCTCGGTCGCCGAGGTGAACGACGCGCGTGACGTCGGGGCGCTCGTAGTCGCCGACGAGGAGCGCTCGGTCGTGGTCGATCGCGAGCGCCTGCACACCGCGAACGCCCGGCTCCCACACCGCGCAGCCGCGACGGGCGACCCGCACGATCGGAAAGCCCGTGTAGAAACAGAGCCACGCTTCGTCGTTCGACGCGACGTTCATGGCGTAGCAGTCGACGATCATTTCGGTGCCGGCTTCGGTCGGCGAGAAGCTCCAGGTTCGCGCGCCGTCGACGTCGAAGCGCACGCAACCGTCGGCGCCGATGGGTTCGGTGCCTTCGCCCCAGCCGCGGTTTCCGAAGACGCCTTCGTCGAAATACGAGACCCACACGCTCCCGTCCGAGCCGGTGCGCACGTCTTCGATGCCGTCGCCGAGCGTGAAGCGACGTACGACCGTGCCGGTGTGGTCGTACTCCACCGCGTTTCGTTCGGGGCCGCTTCGTCCGAGCACACACCGCGCGCCGACGAGAAGAACGCCCTGCCGCGTGGGCTGAACGTAGGAAACGACGAGCTCGTCACGCACGATCACGCGACGGACCTCGCCGCCGTCCCACGCGATCAGGTGGTAGGTCGCCGGCACGTCGAAGCGGCTCCGGGCGAAGCGACAGCCGTGGCGCTCGGCGAAGGGGGCCTCGTTCGTGAAGCCCGCCGCGGCGTAGACCTTTCCGTTTCGTGCGACGCCGATCGCGACGATGCGCGCACCTTCGACGGCTTCGGTGAGGTCGGCCCAAGGCTCGGCGACGAGGGGTGCTTCGTGTCGCATCGTCGCGGGCGGGTAAGCATCCCGACGTGCGCGAGCAACGTCACCCGAAGCGTTCGATCAACGTCGGTGCGATGCGGTCGAGCGCGATCACCTGATCGGCCAAGCCTCGTTCGATCACCGCCTTCGGCATGCCGAAGACCACCGAGCTCGCTTCGTCTTGTGCGAGCACCTTGCCGCCCGCGGCCTTGAGCGCTTGCGCGCCGAGCGCACCGTCTCTGCCCATGCCCGTCATCACGAGCACCGTGGTGCGGGCGCCGAACGAACGCGCGATCGCTTGCAGCGTCACGTCAGCGGCGGGGCGGCAGCCGTGGACCGGGGGCGAGTCGAGGAGCTTCACGCGGCCGCTGGTGTCGAGCGTGAGGTGGCGGTCGCCGGGGGCGATCAAGACTTGGCCGGGCACGGGCACGTCACCGTCTTCGGCTTCGCGCACCGAGAGCGCGCTGATTCCGTCGAGTCGCGAGGCGAGCGCCTTCGTGAAGGCCTTGGGCATGTGCTGCACGATCACGACGCCGGCGCCGAAGCTCGTGGGGAGGCGCGGGATCACGCGCTCGAGCGCCGCGGGTCCGCCGGTGGAGATCGCGATCACGAGCAGCGGCGCGTCGCCGGGAAGGCTACTGCGCATCACGCGTTCGGTCTTCGGCGCCACCGCGCGCATCGGCGAAGGCGGCGCGACCGGCACCACGCTCGGCCGGCTTCGCGCGGCGCCCTTCACTTTGCGCAGCAGGTCGTCGCGCACGCCGCTCAGATCCGTCGAGACCTCGCCGTCGGGTTTGGGCACGAAGTCCAGCGCGCCGGCCGCCAACGCGTCGAGGGTCTCCTGCGCGCCTTGCTGCGTGTGGGCCGAGAGCATGATCACCGGCACCGGCCGCTTCGCGAAGATCGCGCGCAACGCCTCCACGCCGTTCATGCGCGGCATGTTGAAGTCCATGGTCACGACGTCGGGCTGCAGCTGCTCGACGAGCTGCACCGCTTCGGCGCCGTCTTTGCCTTGGCCGACCACCTCGATCGCCGGGTCGCTCTCGAGCGTGCGTTTGACCGCGATGCGCATGAAGGCGCTGTCGTCGACCACGAGCACGCGGATCTTCTTCTTGTCGTTCACGCGTCTTCCCCCGGCCGTCACCAATCGTCGTCGTCGTCGACGAATCCGTCGAGCACCCACGCCGACACCGGGCGATCGATGCCCTTGAGCGCGATGCCCGTGGTCTCGGTCGCCTTCACGTGCTCCTTCACGAGCGCGTAGGTCGTCTCGCTCATCAACACGCCGCCCTTGGGCGCGTTCGACTCGTGACGTTGCGCGCGATTCACCGCGTCGCCGATGACCGTGAAGTCGCGGCGGAAGAAGCGGCTTCCGAGGTCGCCGCGCACGCAAGGCCCCGTGTTGAGGCCGATGCGCATCACGAGCGGCACCGCTTCGCTGGTGGCGTTGAAGATCTCGAGCGCGCGCTGCATCTCCCACGCGGCGCGCACGGCGCGAAGCGCGTGGTCCTCGGGGCGCTCGGCGTCGTCTTCGAAGATCGCCATGATCGCGTCGCCGATGAGCTTGTCGATGTCGCCGCCCTGCGCCTGAATCACCGGGCACATCGCGTCGAAATAGCCGTTGAGGTGCTCGACGACTTGGCCTGGCGTACGGGTCGCGCTCATCGCGGTGAAGCCGGCGAGGTCGGAGAAGAGGATCGTGCGCTCCGCTTCTTCGGCGCGGTAGTCGTAGAGCCCGCCGACCGCTTGTTGCTCGGCGGCTTTGACGGCGGCCTTCGAGATGTAGAGTCGCGACGCGTCCTTGTAGGCACGAAGCCGACGCTCCGCGAGCATGCGCTCGACGAGCGCGACGAGCTTGTCGGCGCCGAAGGGTTTGACGAGGTAAGCAGTGAGGCCCGCAGCGCGCATCTGCGCGCGGTCGCGTTTGCTGTCGCGCGCGGTGAGCATCAGCACCGGCAGGTCTTTCGTGCTCGCTTCACGTTTGAGCGCGTGCACGAGCTCGAAGCCGGTCATCTCCGGCATGTCGTAGTCGGTGACCACGAGCTCGAAGGAGCCGACCTTCGCTTTTTCGAAGGCTTCGCGGCCGTCGCTCGCGGTCGTGACCTCGAAGCCTTGGCGGGTGAGCGCGTCGGCCACCAGGTGTCGCACCGCGGGCGAGTCGTCGGCGACCAAGACCGGCTCACGCCCGCCGAGCGCGTTCTCGGCGAGCAGGTCGCGCACGCGCCCGAGCAGGTCTTCGGCGACCACCGGTTTGACCACGTAGTCGTCGGCGCCGGCGTCGAAGCCTCGCTCGAGGTCGGCCGCTTCGCCGAGGGTCGAGCACAAGATCACCGGCAAGTGCGCGGTCTCCGGTGCGGCCTTGAGCGCGAGGCAGAGTTGGTAGCCGTCGCGGCGCGGCATCTCGACGTCGCTGATCACGAGGTCGGGCCGCACCTTCGCGACGAGCGCGAGCGCTTCCTCGCCGTCCATCGCGTCTTCGACCACGTAGCCTTCCTCGCGCAGCAACGCGCCGACGTGGCGATGCACGAGGTCGCTGTCGTCGGCGAGCACGATCACACGCTCGGTTCGCGTCGAGACCCCGAGCGCGGCCATCACGTCGGCGGGGCCGAAGGGCGCCGCGAGAAAGCCGGCGAGCCGCGCCGCGCGAGCGGCTTCGCGATCGCTCGGGTCGGTGCCCACGAGCACGACGGGCGCGTGCCGAAGCTCGGGCGGAAGCGCGAGGGCGTCGCCGCCCGGAAGCCTTCGCGCGACGAAGGCGGCTTCGGCCTCGGGCATCGCGCGCCGCAGCTCGGCGCCGTCGCGGACGTGAAGCACGTCGTGGCCCGCGGCCCGAAGTGGGCTCGCGAGCGCCTCGGCGAGGCTCCGGGTGCTGGAGGCGACGACGACGCGCACGGGGCACGAGGGTAACGCGTCCGGCGGGGGAAACGCGCTCCTTCCGTTCGGCGCGCGACGCGGCGACCCGGGGCCGCGAGCGTCGCGCGTGAAGGCGCGCCGCCAAACCACCGAATTCTTGCCGCGCGAGCGGACCTCGTTTTCAGACGCCTTCGAAGGCACGAGGGCTGGTAAGCTGCGGTCATGCGCGCGCTCGTCGTCGACGACTCCGCGGCGATGCGTCGGTTGCTCGCCGAGATCGTCCGCGAGCGCGGTTACGAGGTGGTCGCGCTCGAGTCGGGCGAAGAAGCGCTCGCCGCGCACGACGCGGAGCCTTTCGATCTCTTCCTCGTCGACTGGACCCTGCCGGGTCTCAGTGGGGTCGAGCTCTGCCGTGCCTTGCGGAGTCGGCCCGACGGCGACCGTCCGACGATCGTCGTGATCACCGGCCGCAGCCGACCGGAGGATGTGCACGCGGTCTTGGACGCCGGCGCGGACGACTTCGTACCGAAGCCCATCGACGCCGACCGTTTGCGGACTCGGCTGGTGGTCGCGAGCCGTCGCGCGCGGGGGCACACACACGCCACGCCGCCGGAGCTCGGGGTGTTGGCGGCGGCGGTCGACGCGGTGTTGCTGGTGCGTGGCGACCGGGTCGTCGACGCCAACGTGGCCGCCGCGTTGGGCTTGGGCCACGACTCGGTTCCGTCGTTGGTCGGCGCCGCGCTCTCCGGCTTGGTGCACGCCGACGATCGTGCGGCGCTCGCGACCCCGGGCGGGCCGCGACGCGTTCGTCTGCGGCGTCGTGACGGGAGCTTCACGAGCTTCGAGGCCACGACCGCGCTCGATCCGAGCTCGGGCGCGGCGTTGGTGGTGGGCCGCGTCGCGTCGCAGGGCGCGCGTGACGTGCGGGAGCTGATCGAGACCCGCATCGCCGGGACTTCGTTGTTGCTCGAAGGGCTCGCGCAGGCGTGGAGCGATCCGCTGCAGCGGGTGTTGGGCACCAAGCTCCCGGACGAAGCGCGGGAGGATCTACGCCACGTCGCGGAGCTCGTCGGGACGGTGCACGCGATCGCCGACGACGATCGCGGCGCGCCGCGGACTCCCTCGCTCGCGGTCGTGACGTCGTGCCTGCAGATCGCGCGGGTGTCGTTGCGGCGACGGGCCCGCGTGGAGATCGACGTACGCGCGCTTCCCGAGCTGGCGATCTCGTCGGCGCGCCTCGCGCAGGTCGTGCTGGGCATCGCCGAGGCGCTCTTGCCGCACGTCGAAGAGGTGGCGCCGGCGACGTTGACCGCGCGTGGTCTCACCGACCCGCGGGGTTGGCTGGCGTTGAACGTCACGCTTCGTGGCGAGCGTCGGCCGACGCGTGCGCGGGACCTCGTCGATCCGACGACCAGCGCGGCCGGGCTCGTGGTCGCCCGCACGCTCACGGTGCATGCGGGCGGTACGCTGGACGTGGAGCTCACGGAAGACGACGCGTTGGTGGTCGACGTGCGGATTCCGCCGCGCCTCTGATCTCGCGCGACGCGCACTCGTAGTCGGGAGTACCCGCGCCCGTGCCCGTGCCCGTGCCCGTGCCCGTGCCCGAAGTCGGCGAGACGGAGACGGAGTCCGAGACGGAGACGGGGTCCGAGACGGAGACGGAGTCCGAGACGGCGACGGAGTCCGAGACGGCGACGGAGTCCGAGACGGAGACGGAGACGGAGTCCGCGACGGAGACGGAGTCCGAGACGGCGACGGAGACGGCGACGGAGTCCGAGACGGCGACGGAGACGGAGTCCGCGACGGAGACGGAGACCGCGACGGAGACGGAGACCGCGACAAAAACGGAGACGGAATCGGTGTCCCGAGTCGACACCGCGGCTTCGGGCACGGGCACGGGCACGGGCACGGGCACGGGCACGGGCACGGGCACGGGCACGGGCACGCACGGTGGACGGAACGAAAAACGCCGCCTGAAGAGGCGGCGTGGTGGCGATGACGGGATTCGAACCTGTGACCTAGCGCGTATGAAACGCCCGCTCTAACCAACTGAGCTACATCGCCAGCGAGGGAGGCGGAATATTGGCGGCGCTTTCCGTCGTGTCAATCGGCTTTCGCATCGCCGACGGAATCGGTGGCCCGGGGCCGTGATGGACCTCGTCGCGACCCTCGTGAGGGCCGGTGGCGCCGAGCTCGGCGCACCTTCGGGCGACGAAGACCGGGGCACCGAAGCTCGCGACCTGGAGGGTGGCGCGATGGCCGTGGCGTCTCGACCTCACGACCCTCGTCGCAGGGTCCGGCCGCGCGCTCGTTCCGACGCGCTCCATGCCCCGCTCGAAATCGGTTTCGCACACGTCCGAGCGCGCCTGCGCGAAGCTGCGCATGCCTCGTACTGGAAGCGCCACCAGCCACGGCAACTGCGTTGGTCGGCTCGAATCGCCCGCTTTTCGTGGGTGTGAGCGAAGGCGTCCTCTGAGCCGGGACCACTCGACCCCACATGTCGCCCACTGGGCGCGAGATGGAATGAAGCTCGCGCGATTCCTCACGCCGTCAGGCGGTGCCCGGCACGTGCCTTGCGACTGCTGCGCCGGTGCGGTCGAGCCCCCTCGCGAGGCGAGCGGCGAGCCGACCGGGAGAAGGATTCATGAAGAAGGTTTCGCTTTGGATGTGTGCCGCCGCCCTCGTGGGTTGCGCGGCCGAGCCGGCCCTCAAGGACGGCGACGTGCTTTCGACCGAGGAGCTCGAGCTCCGCACCGACCGCCGCGCCGACGCCGCGTCGCCCTTCCAGGGTGACCTCGCGTGGTGCGATTGGAGCGAAGGTGCGCTCTCGGCGCGTCGCCCCTACCACACGTGGGGCTTCTCGATGGACACCTCGTGCGAGAGCGGTCTCGTCGATCTCGCCAGCCGCGCGGGCGACGACACGTTCCTCCAGGTCTACTACAACGATGGCGGCCGCTGGGCGCTGCTCAGCCAGAACGACGACTGCACGAGCGGCACGCTCAACAGCTGCGTCGAGGGTGGCTTCGCTGCCGGTGAGTACCTCGCCGTCGCGTCGACCTACCGCTACATGCGCTTCGGCATCCCGACCCGCGCGACCTACAGCCTCCGCGTCGTCTGCCGCGACGAAGCCGGCGAGTGCGTCGACCCCGACGCCGCCAAGCCCTGTGGCGCGCGCCTCGGCAACACCTGCTCGGACGACGAGTACTGCTTCTTCACGCCCGAGGCGATCTGCGGCTTCGCCGACGCGACCGGCGTCTGCGTCGCGCGTCCGGATGGCTTCAACCGTCTCCCCGCGCCCGTCTGCGGCTGCGACGGCATGACCTACCCGAACGAGTCGGTCGCGGCCTACAACGGCGTCAGCGTTCAGCACGAGGGCGCCTGCGAGGGCGAGCCCGAGGGCCAGGCCTGCGGCAGCCGCGGTCTTCCCGCGTGCCCGGCGGACCAGTTCTGCAACTTCCCCGTCGACGCGATGTGCGGCGCGACGGACCGTCCGGGCGTCTGCTCGGTCCGTCCGGAGATCTGCACGCGTGAGTACGCGCCGGTCTGCGGCTGCGACGGCCGCACCTACAGCAACGCCTGCGAGGCCGCCGGTGCCGGCGTCTCCGTGGAGCACCAGGGCGCCTGCGAAGCGACCGAGACCGCCTGCGGCGGGCTCCTCGGCCTGACCTGCCCCGAGGGCCAGTTCTGCAGCTACGCCGCCGACGCGATGTGCGGCGCGGCCGACCAGACCGGCGTCTGCGCGCCGCAGCCCGAGGCCTGCATCGCGCTCTACCAGCCCGTCTGCGGCTGCGACGACCGCACCTACGGCAACGCGTGCAACGCCGCGCAGCACGGCATCTCGGTGGCCTACCAGGGCGAGTGCCGTCGCGCCGGCAACGGCGAGGGTGAGATCTGCGGCGGCATCGCCGGCTTCCTCTGCGCCGAGGGCCTTCGTTGCGACATGTCGTTCAACGAGTTCTGCGGTGCGGACCTCGCGGGCTTCTGCGTCGTCGACGAGCCGGTCGCGTGCACGCGCGAGTACAACCCGGTCTGCGGTTGCGACGGCCGAACCTACTCGAACGACTGCAACCGCCGCGCGGCGGGCGTTCCGTTCAACCACGCCGGCGCCTGTCGCTGAAAACGTCGAGCGTTTCGTGCGCTCCGGCTTGCTTTGAGAGGCCGCGTCCCGAAAGGGGCGCGGTTTTTCTTTTGGGGCTCGAACGGTGCTCGGGTCGGCGGAGACGGAGTTCGCATTCTGACGCGAGCACGGCACCAGAACCGCGCTTCGCGCCTCCGAGACAGAGTCGGAGACGGCGCTTCGCGCCACCGCCGCTGCGCGGCCTCACGGCTTCGCCGACACCGCGCTTCGCGCGACGAACGCCCACGAAACGTGGTCGATTCGTAGCGTAGTCGAGCCTGAGAAGTGGGGGCGGCACGTCGAAGAATCGTTCGGAGACGTACACCGCTTCGCGCCATGGACGGAGACCGCGCCTCGCGCCACGGAGAAGGAGACCGAGCCACACCGCTTCGCGACCGTCTCCACCGCGCTTCGCGCCTCGGAGACGGTTGGCCCCGTCGCTCCTGTGTTCGCGCCGCCCTCAGAGCTGCATCAGGTCGAGGGCCTGCAGGTTGTGGCAGGCGTTCGGATCGCTGCTCTCGCAGCCCTTGCGATACGCCGCCCGCGCGGCCACGAGATCGAACTCCGTGCCGCGGCCCAGGCGGTAGCGATCGCCGAGCGCAGCACAGAACGCGCCGCGGTTCGACTCGTGGGGATCGTCGCAACGCGTCTTCAACCAACCGAACGCGACCGACGGCCCGACGCTCTCCAACTGCGCGACCAGCTGCAGGCACACCCGGGTTCGTTGGCTCGTGGCCAAGGCACGGCCGTCGACGTCCGGTGCGACACGCGTCGCGTCGCACGCGCGGGTGAAGGCCTCCGTCGCGCCTCGTGGATCGCGAACGCCGAGCGTGCCGTGGTGCAGCAGGCGGCCGAGCTCTTCGCAAGCCGCCGGGTCGCCCTCGCACGCCGCGCGCGCCGCCCGAAGACGCGCGTGCTCGCCGATTGTGGGAGGCGGCCCGGCGCGACGAGGGCCCGACTCCTCGTGTGCGTAGAGCGACAAGCGCTGAACCGCCTCGTCGGACGCGGGAACCACGTAGAGTCGCGGCGGGTCGCCCGGGCAGAAACGATCACGGCCCCCCTCCAACACTGTCGGCTCGCCCGCGAGGTCGGTGACGCGCGCGACCGAAGTCGTCGGGCGCGCCATGCGTGTGACCTCGAGCGTCGTGCAGGGGACCCGATCGGCCGTCGCGAACGTGAGGTCGCCGGGGTCGATCACGGCGATCACCCGGTACGTCGCGTTCGGTCCCTGCCAGTAGGAGACGTCCGCGGCTTCTTCTTCTGCTCCTTCGGGTCTCGGGGGACGGGCGAACGTGCGGGCGGCGTCGTGCCAAGCCCACGTCGTGGGGGAGCTGGGCATCCGCCACGCACCCGTCGCGAGCTCCTCGCCGTCGTAGCTCCACGGCTGCGTGGCCAGCTCGACGGTCAGGTTCGCCTCGTCGGCTCGTCCGAGTCGCGCCCGATGGTGGGCAAAACACGCGGCCGGCGTCGCCTTGGAGATCCACGCCCCGTTCGGCGTGCCGAGCGGAAGGGTGGCCGCGTCGAAGTCTCCCCCTTCGAGGAAGATCAGCTCCACCCGTCGCACGGTGTTCGGCGTGCCTTCGCGTTCGAAGCGACCCACGCGGCCGGTCTCCACGACGAGCTCGACTTGGGGTGTTTCGGGGGTGCTGCAGATCGAGACCCCCGACACCCAAGCGTCCGAGCCTTCGACCCACGTCTCGCCGCTCGGGCCGACGAAGCGGGCGACCACGGGATACGAGGTGTGCGCCACCGCGATCACCGACACGCACTGGCCGAGCGTGAGGGGAAGAACACGTCGCACCGGGAGCGCGTCGGCCTCCTCGCGCTGCGTCTCGCGCGCGCCGAGCTGGCGCATCGCGGCGAGCATCGCCTCCGTCGCTTCCGTCGTCTGGCTCGCGTCGACGGGCGGTGGGCTCAGGTGCTCGCCACCGAGCGCCGAGCCGAACAACCCCACGGGAAGCGCGAAGATCGCGGCGAAGAGCCACGCCCACCGAGACATGGTCGGAGCATCGCACGCTTCGGGGCTCGCGTGCGCGAGGCGGTGCTACGCTCGCGCGCCCATGGACCGCCTCGAGCGACTCCTCGATCTCGTGCACGTCTTGCAGACCTCGCGGCGGCCCGTCTCGCTCGCGGATCTGAAGGATCGCTTCGACGATTATTCCGAAGGCTCCGACGACGCGGTGCGCCGCAAGTTCGAGCGCGACAAGGCCGAGCTCGCCCGCATCGGCATCGTGCTTCGTTACGACGGCGACGAGGACGAGCCCGGCTATTGGGTGGACGCCGAGGCCACGTACTTGCCGGAGCTCGAGCTCGACGAAGAAGACCGTGCGTTGCTCGCGACGGCGGCCCAAGCGGCGCTCGCCGATCCGAGCTTTCCGCACCGGTCGGCGCTTCGGCTCGCGCTGGGCAAGCTCGGCGCCGACGCGGACGACGCCCGGGGTCGGATCCAGATCGGCTACGGCGCTGCGGACGGCGCACGCGACGGCGGCTTGGTCGAGGTGCTCG
>JACKEH010000031.1 GCA_020633125.1 Sandaracinus sp.
TCGCGGGGCTCGGCAACTACCTGAGGGCGGAGATCCTCTTCGTCGCGGGGCTTCGTCCTTCGCGAAGGCCTGGTGAGCTCGACGCGAGCCGTCGACGGTCGCTCGCCGAAGCGACGCTCGAAGTCACGCTTCGTAGCTACCGCACGGGAGGCGTCACCGTCGACGCACGACGAGAAGCCGCGCTCGTCGAGGAGGGCGTGCCGCGTCGGGCGCGACGCCATTACGTCTACGGGCGGGCGGGGCGTGCGTGTCGGCTCTGCGAGACCCCGATCGAGCGTGTCGAGCTCGGCGGCCGGCACGTCTTCGTATGTCCGCGCTGCCAAGGCTGAGGCGTTGACGCGCGCTCGTCGCGAGTGCACGCCTCGGACGTGGCCGGGCCCGACTTCGACAGCGCGCTCCTGGATCTGCTCGCGTACGAGCACGGCACGCTGACGAACGCGGCGCGCGCGCGGGTGCTTCGCGAGTCGACGGCCGACGTCGACGAGGCGCTCGTGCGGCTGCGTCGCCACGAGCCGATGGATCACCGTGGGCGGTTGAGCTTCGAGGGGCGCCTCGCTCGGCTGCGCGGCAAATCACCCGACACGCTGCGCACGATGGCGGAGGCGATCGCCGCCGAGACCCGCGCGCCTGACGTGCACGCGTGGCTTCGCGACCTCGCGCTCGGGTTGCTCGCGGACGACGACGTGCTTCGCGCGCAGGCGAGCCAGCGACTCTCCGAGAGCTACGACGCCTACCTGCAGACGGCGCCGGAGATTCTCGCGTTCGATCGAGCACCCTCGAGCCTGGTCTACGGCGTGGTCGGCAAACGCGCGAAGCTTCGCTACGCGGCGGCGGCGGCGCGTTTCGCCGTGGACGAGCTCGACGAGGACGTGGTGCCGCGGCTGGCGTTCGGTGCGCCCGAAGAGCCGCTCGCCGAGACGCCGGACGGGGTGCTTCCGCTTCGGGCCCTACGCGCGTTCTTCGAGGCCGGGCCGCGGGCGCTCGAGGCGTTCGAGCCGGCGGGTAGCGACGCGACGACGCGGGTCGTGGCTTCGCTTGCGTCGTGGCTGCGTGGGGACGTCGAAGCCAGACGCGCGATCGCGAAGGCGCCGATCGGCGCGAGCGATCGAAGCGTGCCGGTGCGTTTCTTCGTGGGCTTGGCGCGCCTCGCCAGCGACAAGATGGCGATCGAGCGCGACGTGCGGCTGCCGAAAGGGGTCGACGAGGCGCTCCGGTTCGGCGCGCGTCTGCGCGACGACGCGAAGGCGTCGGTCGAGGGGTGGCTTCCGCGCGAAGAGGGGTTCTGGTCCACGTTCGCGTACTCGCTGATTCAGGCGGCGTTCGTGGCCGACGTCGATCAGCGTCGTCGTGCGGCCGAGCCGCTGCGTCGCGCGGTGGACTCGGCCTCGCACGTGCCCTGGCTCGCCCACCAGACGAACGAGCTCTTCGACGTGCTGCACGGCTCGCGGGCCGCGCGTTGTGTCTTTCTCGAGCTGCTGGACGTGGAGCCGCCGTGGAAGCGCACGCTTCGGCGGGTGCAAGCGGTGCTCGGCGACGCGGACAAAGCGTCGTCGAAGGTGCGCTTCGTGTGGGACGTCGACGCGGCGGGCGACGGGGCGATTCGTGGCCTCGGGGTGCGCGAGCAGAGCAAGAGCAAGACGGGGTGGTCGCGCGGTCGGCAGATGCACCTCGGGCGAATGGTCCGTGGCGCGCTACCGGCGGAGACGCCCGACGAGGATCGCGCGCTCTTCGCCGCGCTCGCGCCGACCAAACGGGGTGGCTTTCGCTACCTCCCGTCGGACGACGTGTGGATTCACGACGCGCATTTCGTCGAGGCGCTGGTGGGGCACACGCGCATCACGCGACGTGGGCGTGGTCCCTTGCCGGTCCGGCGGGGCAGCGCGCGCCTCGCGGTGACCGAAGACGCCGAGGGATTCGTGGTCGCGATCGAGCCGCGCTGCAGCGGTCTGCTCGATCGGACGACACATTTCGAAGCGGTCGTGCTCGACGCGCGGCAGACCGAAGCGGCGAACGCGCTCGACGGGGCGTTCGCGCTGCCGCTCGAGGCGCGTGACGAGGTCGAGCGCTTGGTGTCGGCGCTCTCGCCGCTCTTCACCGTGGACGCGACGGCCGACCTGAACCTCGACGCGGTCGAGGACGTGACGGCGGATCCGACGCTGCGGGTGCGTCTTCGGCGCGACGCGGGCGTGGTGGGCTTCGACCTGGTCGTGACGCCGCTCGGGCCCGAGGGGCCGGCGATGCACGCGGGCGAAGGGCTCGACGTCGTGATCGCGCAGGGGCGACGTACGACGCGGAACCGTCGCGCCGAGGTGCTCGCGCGAAGCGCGCTCTTCGCCGTTTGCCCGACGCTCGGAGGACGAGACCGTGGTGTGTGCACGCTCGACGCGACGCTCGACCTGCTCGCCGAGCTGCGCGACGCGGACGCGTGCGTGGAGTGGCGGGAAGGCTCGCCGCTTCGGGTGGAGCTCGCCCAAGGCACGCTCGCCGTGCGCACGGCGCTTCGCGACGATTGGCTCGTGCCGACCGGCGGGCTCGAGCACGACGGGACGCTCATCGCGACGTTCGAGGCGCTGCTGGACGCGGTGCGTGGCGAGCGACGTTTCGTGCAGCTCGACGACGCGCGATACCTCGAGCTCACGAGCTCGCTGCGACGCGCGGTGGAGCGACTGGACGCGTTCACGGACGGCGACCTCCTGCATCCGCTCGTGGCCTTGCTGGATTCGCCGGAGATCGACCTGCGCGGGCTCGACGAAGAGCGCGTGCGGCTGCGCGAGGCGATGTCGGCGCCGGTCGCGGTGCCCCGCACGCTCGAGGCCGAGCTTCGCGGTTACCAGGTCGAGGGTTTTCGCTGGATGGCGCGTCTGTGTCGCGCGGGGCTCGGCGCGTGCCTCGCGGACGACATGGGCCTGGGCAAGACCGTGCAGACGCTCGCGCTCTTGCTCGACCGCGCGAAAGACGGTCCGGCGCTCGTGGTCGCCCCGACGAGCGTGCTCGCGGGTTGGCGCGACGAAGCGGCGCGTTTCGCGCCCTCGCTGCGGGTGCACGTGGTGGGCGCGGGCGTCGGTGCAGAGGCCGAAGCGATCGTGCGTGACGCGGGGCCGTTCGACGTGGTCCTCACGAGCTACGGCATGTTGCCTTCGCGCGGCGAGCTCTTCGCGTCACGCGCGTGGACGACGGCGGTGCTCGACGAAGCGCAGGTCATCAAGAACGCGACGACGCAGACCGCGCGCGCGGCGCATCGCCTTCGGGCCGACGCCCGGGTGGCGCTCTCGGGTACGCCGGTCGAGAACCACCTCGGCGAGCTCTGGAGCCTCTTTCGTTTTCTCGTGCCGGGGCTGCTCGGAAGCCGTCGAAGCTTTCAGGGCAACTTCGTCAAAGGCGTCGCGGACGTCGAAGGGCACGCGTTCAAGCCGGGGTATCCGGGACGAAAGCTTCGCGACCGCGTGCGGCCCTTCGTGCTTCGGCGCGAGAAGCGCGACGTGCTTCGCGAGCTTCCGCCGCGGACCGAGCTGGTGCTTCGGGTCGAGCCGAGCGCCGCGCAGCGCGCGTTTCTCGAGGCGCTGCGGCGCAAGGACGTGCGCACGCTCGTCGACGCGAAGGACCAACGCTTCGCGCTGCTCGCGGCGTTGATGCGGCAGCGACGGGCGTGTTGTGCACCGACGCTCGTGGCGCCGCGCACGAAGGTGGCGAGCGCGAAGCTCGAGGCGTTCTTCGAGCTGGTCGACGAGCTCCGCGAAGGTGGGCATCGCGCGTTGGTCTTCAGCCAGTTCGTCGACCTGCTCTCGCTCGTCCGCGCGACCCTCGACGAGCGCGCGATCCCGTACCGCTACCTCGACGGGAGCACGACGCCGAAGCAACGCGAGCGTGAGGTCTCGGCGTTCCAAGACGGGGAGGGCGACCTCTTCCTCATCAGCCTCAAGGCCGGCGGCACGGGGCTGAACCTCACGGCGGCCGACTACGTCGTTCACCTCGACCCGTGGTGGAACCCGGCCGCGGAGGACCAGGCGAGCGATCGCGCGCATCGCATCGGGCAAACCCGGCCGGTGACGGTGTACCGCCTCGTGCTCGAAGGAAGCGTCGAGGAGAAGATTCTCGAGCTGCACGAACGAAAGCGCGGGTTGGCCGAAGGGCTGCTAGCGAACGCGGACGACGCGGACGTGCGGGTCGACCTCGAGACGCTCGAGCGGCTTCTTCGGGAGTGACCGCGCTAGGCTTCGACGCCATGAGCGTCCCGACGATCACGGTTCCGATCTTCGACCACGTCTCCGTCGGGGTTCGTGACCTCGATCGCGCGGTCGCGTTCTACGACGCGACCTTGGCGCCGCTCGGCTTGGTGCGCCTCTTTCGAAGCGCACGCGCCGCGGGCTACGGGCCGGAGGGTTTCGAGGGCGAGGCGCCCTTCGCGGTGATCGCGTTCGGAGACGAAGCGCGCCCGATGCTCGGGCTTCACCTCGCGTTCGTCGCGAAGGACCGGACGGCGGTCGACGGATTCTTCGCGGCGGCGATCGCGAACGGCGGCGTCGACGACGGTCCGCCGGGGATTCGCGACCACTACGACCCCGGCTACTACGCGGCGTTCGTGCACGACCCCGACGGGAATCGGCTCGAGGCCGTCGTGCACGAGCGCTGACGAGGCAACGTGCCCTTCTCTCAAGCCACTGGGCGCAGCGCGGCGTGGGCGAGCGACACGTCGTGGGCTTCGAGCGTCGCCGCGAAGTGCGAGGGAGGAAAGGGCGCGCCGCGCCGAAGGTTCACGCCCTGGAGCGTCCGGTCCATGACACGCCCGAGGTGCATGACGGCGGGACGGCTCGTGCCCCCTCGAAAGACTCGCACACCGCGTGCGCGCAGGCCTTCGAGGAAGGCGCGGTAGAACGGTCGCAACACGCCGCGTCCCCGAATCGGCGGCGCGAAGCAGAGGCCGAGGCTGGTGGCGGGCCCCCAGAACGGGTTCGCCACGTCGATCGACGCGCCGACGTGGCCGACCACGGTCTCGCCCTCGCGGACCACGAGCTGCAATGCCTCCGGATCACGCGCGGCGGTCTCCAGCTCTTCGCGTTGGCTCGCGATGAACTTCGGCAACGCGCAGAACCAACCGTGCTCGGGCTCTTCGACGAAGGTGCGCTCCAACATCGCGAAGACCTGGGGGAGGTCGTCCTCTCGCATCGGGGCGATGCGAAGGCCGGAGGGAAGGGGCGCGTCGTCGAGGAGCGCGAGCGCGCGGTCGACCTCGCCGACGAGCTGCACGCTGTCGATGCCGAGGCCGAGCCGGCGAAGCGCCGCGAGCACCGGCGGGTAGCTGGCGGGAACCAAGACGTCGAGCTCGGCGTCGAGCGTCGGCAGGACCGGTCCGAGCGTGTCGAGCAGCCAGGCTTCGACCTCGTCGGCCGGCACGTCGACGTCGTGATCGATCGCGACGTTCCACGACGGGGCGCCGAACCACGAGTCCGGAACGAAGCGCCACGCCGCGACCGCCGACACACGACCCGCGCGGCGATGCACGCGCACCGAGCCGGTCGTGTGATGAGGCGTCAGGTACGTGCGGATCGCCGCTTCGGCGGCGGGCGACTCCACGTAAGGGCGGTGACGCCGAAAGGCCGCGAGGCGCAGCGCGACGTGCTCGTCGAGGTCGGACACGGCGGCACCATCGCACCTTCGAGCGGGCCACGCCCTTCGTATTCCGGAGCGCGAGGCGGGGTCTCGTCTCGAGGGCGCGGCACGCGCGAACCGGGAACGACCTTCGCGATCAGTGGAAGCCGCGCACCCACTCTTCGAGCGCGGTCATGGGCGCGAAGACGAGGTCCCACACCGTGATGCCCCAATGCGCCGATCGGATGCGTTGGTAGCCGTGGTTCACGAGCACGTGCGCGACACGCACGACGAGGTACGCGCCGCCGTAGGTCAAGGCGCTCACACCCAAGCAACCCAACGTCGCCAAGCCGCCGGACGTGGATCGCTCCTCGCGCATCGGCGTGGCGAACCGTGCGGCGATGGCCGGGCATTCCCGCCAGGTCCGCGGCGATGGCAATGATTCGTTGTCGATGAGAAAAGAAGGGCGCGCTTTTCTTTCGTGTGGGCCCCGGCATGCTGAGGACGTCCCCAGCAGGGAGGAAACATGACCCGCTTCGTCTCGATCCTCGTCTTCGCTTTCGCCTGTTCTCAATCCACCGAGCCGCCGATCGATCCGATCGACCCGATCGACCCCGTGAATCCCGTCGATCCAGTCACGAGCGTGTCCGACCCGCTCACGAGGTGTTTTCTCGACGGCGGTGAGCTCGTCCTTCGCCACGAGGTCGACAACGACGACGTCACCGAGCACGGCGAGGTGATCTCGTTCGCCACGCAAGGCGAGCGCCTCGCGGTGGGCAGCGCGGACGGGACCCTGAAGCTCTGGACCCTCGACGGGTTCCTCGGGACGCTCTCGTCGGGCGAGCTGCTCTACGGCGCCGAGCTCGCGGCGACGCCTTCGCTCGATCTCACCTTCGTCGGCGACGAGGTCTTCGGCGGTGACGCGCGTGGCCTCGTGACGGCGTGGGCGGTGCCCGAGTCGGGCGACACCTTCACCGGTGCGTTTCGAGTCGTCGGTGGCACCGATCCCGACGTCGCGATCGTCGCGGTCGCGGTGGACGGAGAGTGGCTCGCGCACGCCGAGGCGCGCGAAGGCGGGGCGGTGCGGCTTCGTCGGCTCGACGGAAGCACCGTGATCGGACCCCTCGAGGTGTCGATGGAGAACGTGCTCGACCTCGCGTTCGTCGACGACGCGCTCTTCGTGGCCGGCGACGCGTTGGTGCGAGTCGACGCCGAAGGCCGCGTGGACACGCGGGCCGACGTCGAAGCGCACGAGCTCGCGGGTCGTGGCCAGACGCTCGCGACCGTCGACGGAGCGCGCGTCCGACTCTTCGACACCGAACTGAACGAGCGATGGACGGGCGCGTCCGAGGCGTTCTCCGTCGCGCTCTCGCCCGACGCGGGCGTGGTGTTCTTGCTCGACGCCGAGAGCCTCGAGGTGCGCGCGGCCGACGACGGTCGCGTCTTGACCCGACGCACGTTGGACGCGGGCGTCGTCGTGCGCAGCGACGCGGCCTCGGTGTTCACGGCGTCGCGTGACGGCTTCGTTCGCGCGTTCGGCTGCGAGTGACGGCTCGTCTCCGTTCGAGGGCGCCGAAGAAGAACACGTGCGCCCACGCGATCGAGGTCGCGTGGGCGCACGCGTTCGGGCTCGCCGACGTCGTGAGGCGGATTCGTTTTCGTGACGCGTGGGCCACGCTTCGAAGCTCTCGGTTTCGAAGACGTTTCGCGAAGCACGAAACGGATGGGTCTACCCCGACACGCCGTGACGAATCGCTCCGAGCTGTCATGCTTGGGGGGTGCAGATCGGCACCTTCGTCGGAAGCCTGACGGACCCCGAGCTCGGAGCCGACGCCCTGGTCAACGCCTCGAACCCCGAGGTGGCCTTGGGCTCGGGTGTGAGCGCCGCGATTCGTGAAGCGTGTGGTGGCCTCGCCTACCAACGCGCGATTCGCGAGGCGCTCGAAGACGAGTTCGGCGAGCCGCTCGAGGCCGACGATTGCCTCGTCACGGACGCTGGCGAGGCGAAGGCGTTTCGACACGTGCTGCACGTTCCCGCGGTGGATTTTCGTCGTCGCGGTGCGGACGGAGCGATCACGAACGCCGACCGCGTGGCGCGCTGCACACGTGCCGCGGTGGCGGCGGCGGACGAGCTCGCGGAAGGGGCCGCGTCGGCATCCGAAGGTGCCCCGTCTTCCGAAAGCAAAGCGTCCTTCGTGCTCGCGATGCCGCTGCTCGGGGCCGGGGTCGGTGGGCTCGGCGAGGTACGCAGCGCCGAGGTGATGCTCTCGGAGATCGCGCAGCGTCCGCCGCGCTTCGTCTCGGTGGTGCGTTTCGCGGTGCTACGCGAAGAGCACGCGCGTTTGGTGCGTCACGCGGCGGAGCGAGCTGGCCTCGCGCTGGAGCCCGCATGACGGTGGTCGCTGCTCACGGGCCTTTCGAGGTGGAGCGACGCGACGGTGCGTTGCCGACCTACCACCTTCGCCGCGACGGGAACGCGCTTCGTTGGGACGCGTTTGCGCGGGAGCTGGTCGACGCGCCCGCGCTGCGGCAGGTGTTGGTCGACGCGCTGCGATCGGCCGAGCCCACGGCGTATTTCTTCGAGTGCGCACCATGGATCGCGGGCAACGATCCGAAGGTGGAGTGGGTGCTGGTGCCGACGCGTTCGTTCGAACGGGTGAAGCCGGACGTCGTTCCCTTTCGCGATCTCTTCGAGCCCGGCGCGGCGGTGACGACGTTTCCGAACCTCCGTGGTGACGCGACGCTCGTGGTGCCGAACCCGACGGACGATCTCGCGCCCTACGGACACCTCGCGTCGTTCGTGCGCGAGGCGCCGCCCGCGCAGGTCGACGCGCTCTTCGCCGCGGTCGGGCAGGCGTTGCTCGACGTGCGAACGCGTCGTCGCGGCACCCTCTGGTTGAACACCGCGGGGCTCGGCGTCGATTGGTTGCACGTGCGGCTCGACTCGCGGCCGAAGTACTACCGGCACGAGCCCTACAAATCCGAGTGAGAGCGACGACGCGGGTTCGGTCCGCGCGAGGTGGCTTCGGTTCGGCGCGTCCGCGGCACTCGTCCCTCGAAGGGAAGTCGGCGTCCGTGCCTCGGATTCGTGCTCCGAGACGTCGATTCGCGCTCACTCGACGGGGACGAGCTCGACGCGCTCCACGTAGTCGCTGGTGGTGGACGAGATCAGCGTGCCGTCCTCGCTCGAGCGCTCTTCGGACGAGTCGTGGAGCTCGGTGAACGAGAGGTACGATCCGTCGGCTTGGCGGTCGGCACGCAGGGGCATCACCAGATGCCGCGGCTCCTCCGCGACCTCGCACGTGAAATCCGCGACGGCGATCGTGTCGTACGACAGCCCGAGTCGAACGACCTCGACTCCGTCTTCGATCGACCCCGACACCGAGTCCACGCCGGTGACGGTGAGCGGCTCCTCGACGAAGCAGTGTCGGCCCAGACGGCCGCTTCCGCCGCCCATCGCGCCGAGGCCCTCCCAACTTCCGTCGGCGCGCCGGCGTAGGCGGAAGGTCGCGCTGTACGTCGCGCTCACCGCGCTCGACGCCTCTGCTCCGGACATCGGGTACACGCGCTCGAAGAGGTTCGTGTAGGTCCACGTGCCCGAGTACTCGACGTCGCCAGCGGGCTCCTCGATCGTGAACGCGCGGGTGGCCGTCGCGTCGGGAAGCTCGCCCGCGGGATCGGAGGCGCTCGCGGTGAGCAGCTCGCGCGCGGCGGGCACGTCGCTCGGTGGCTGGTAGGTCGTGCAGGCGCGGCCGAGCCCGGTGGTCACGACCTCGGTCTCGCCCAGCACGCCTTCGCCCGCGAGCACGAAGCGGACGCTCGCGCCTTCGAGCGCTCCCTCGGGGGTCGTCACGTCGACGCAGACGGGAATCGCGGCGGCGCCGGCGGGGACGGTGTCGCGCGTGTCGGTGAACACGACCCGCAAGCGCGCGTCCTCGACGAAGACCGGGATCACGTCGACCGCCGTGCGATCGGGTGCGAGCCGAACCTCGCCCACGAGGTCGACGAGCGAGGCCTCTTCGTGGGCGATCACGCGAAGCTCGGCGCAGAAGCGTCCGGTGTCGTCGGTGAAGCCGGAGGCGTCGAGCGCGATCGACGCGAGGCGCGAGCTGCGAAGGCTCACCGGCAGACCACCGAGCGGACGCGCGTCGTCGAAGCGGGCCGTGAGGCAGAGCTCGTGCACCTCGTCGACCTGGAGGTGCGCTTCGTCGTCGAGCCCGGAGAGCTCCACGTGCGGCACCTCGCCGCCCCAGAGGAAGTCTTCGAAGAGCAGCTGCTCGAAGACCAAGGTCGCGAACGCGGTCGCTTGCACGTCGACGACGATGCCGAGGTTCGACGGTGCGCCGTTCGGACGCCAGCGCACGCACGCGTTGCCCGCGGCGTTCGTGCGCGTGTCGGCCTCGATCAGCTCGCCGAAGGGTCGATCGCTGGCCGAGAGCGCGAAGCGCACCGGCGCGCGCGA
Source organism: Sandaracinus sp. (assembly GCA_020633125.1). Classification (GTDB taxonomy): domain Bacteria; phylum Myxococcota_A; class Polyangia; order Polyangiales; family Houyiibacteriaceae; genus JACKEH01. The sequence continues at coordinate 10,049 of JACKEH010000031.1, forward strand.
CCAGGGGCGCCCGTCGCGGTGCAGGATCGCGAGGCAGGTCAGTTGCGAGCCGGTGAAGTCGTAGGGAACGTCCGGCAGGGGGTCGAGGCGCAGGAGCGCGGTCTCGGCCGTGAGCTCCGCGAGGCGGCCCCACGCGCCCGGCGCGAGCTCCGCCAAGGTGACGCCCGAGAAGTGCGAGACCGGCACCGTCCACGTCGTGCCTTCGCCGCCCGGGATCTGCGGCTCGGCGTGGCCATCGTCCGAGAGCACGAAGGCCATCACGGGGTCGGCGAGGCTCAGGCCTTCCGCGTGAAGGGTGGCCGGCGTCGCGAAGACGAGCCCGGATGGATCGAAGTGCACGCCGGGGGAGGGCGCCTCGCCCAAGCCTTCGAAGCGCGCGGGGGTCATCGTGATCGCGACGTCGCGTTCGAGCGCGCCTGCGGGCACCTCGAAGCGCCAAAGGACGCCTTCGTGTGTCAGCTCGAGCGACCCGCCCGCGGCTCCGAGGGTCTCGGTCACCGGCTCGCCGACCAAGGTCTCCGACGCGAAGGCGCCGCCGTCGCTCGGTGAGAGCCCCGCGTCGGGGACGACGCCCGAAGACGACCCTTCGCAGGCGCAGAGCAGAACGAGAGCGGCGAGGCGGCGCATGCCGCGACGGTGGGGGCTGCCGGTGGGCGTCGCGAGTTAAGCGCGGTTAAACGCGCGGGCGAAGCATGCGTAAGACGAGCTCGGTGAGGTCGTCGAGCAGCGCCTCGCGCGCCACACCTTTCGGCGGACCGAGCAACATCGCGACGTAGGCACCACGCACCATGTGCGAGACGAGGAAGATCGCGTGCGGGAGTCCGGCGAGATCGACCTCGGTCTGGCGGTGCGCGCTTCCCGTGGCGGCGATGGCGACGAGTCGAATCGCGAGCTCGTCGACGACTCGAAGGCGGCCGAGGAAGGGCACGCTGGTGATCGCGCGTACGAGCTTGCGGCGGCGGTAGAGGGCTTCGAAGACGTCGCCGAGCCACGTGCGCATCGCGGGCTCGAAGGGCTCGCCGTGCCGCGCGTTCATGCTGGCCTCGAGCGCGTCGAGCACGGTGCGAATCTCACGCGCGACCAGGAGCGCGACCATCGTGTCGCCGTCGGGGAAGTATTCGTAGAGGGTGCCGATGCTCGCGCCCGCGCGTTCGGCGACCCGGTTGGTCGTCAGCGCCGCGTAGCCCTCGTCTTCGAGAACCCGAGCCGTCGCGTCGAGGAGGGCGTCGAAGGTCGCGCGAGAGCGGGCCTGGCGTGGCCATTTTCGCGGCTGAGGGTCGAGGCGGTCAGGCTTCATCCGGGCGGTCCTTCGGTTCGGTCTCCCGACGGCGACCTCACGTGCCGTCGGGCTCGCTCCCTTCGGTCACTCGCTGAAAACGGCATCTCCATAATCCGAGTATGAACCGTGTTTTGCTCGGATTATCCTGGGGAGGCAAGGAGGGGGTCCATGCCGACGCCGACGCGTTTTCGCGATCCGAGGACGAACGAGAGCCGTCACTTCGCGCTCTTTCGTCGGCTGCACCGGCTGCCTCCTCCGGGCGAAGAGTCGATCTGGCGTTTTCGCGACACGCTCTTCGACGGCGACCCGTTGGCGGATGCTTTGGTCGCGGAGCCGGGCTTCACGCCGACGGTCGTTCGGCAAGCGCTCGACGAAGGGATCGGCGCGATCGCTTCGCCTTCCGAGGCGCTCGTCGCGTTGTTCGCCGAGGTCGAGCGTCGGCCCGCGTGGCTGGACGAAGGCTTGCTGGAACGTGCGGCGACGACCGCGCTCCGGGTCGGGCTCGACGGAGCTCGGGTGCTGAGCTGCATCTGCCTGACCGGCGGCTACCGATCCTCGGCCGCGAACAAGCCCCTCACGTTCACCGGCGCGCTCGAAGCGATGGCGCCGCGGCGGCTCGCCGAGACCTCGCAGTTCGTGGTCGACCTCTACGAGTCGCGCACGCTCGACCGCGCGTCGGAGGGCTTCGCGTCCGCGGTGCGGGTGCGGGTGATGCACGCGATGGTGCGCGCGCGTCTGAGCGCGGATCCGCGTTGGCGTGCGCAGGACTGGGGCGCGCCCGTGAACCAAGCGGACCTGCTGGCGACGAACCTGCTCTTCTCGACCGTCTTCGTGTTCGGCCTTCGCATGCTCGGCCACGTGATCACGCGGCGCGAGGCGGACGCGCTCGTGCACTTCTGGCGCTACGTCGGCTTCTTGATGGGCGTGCGCGACGCGCTCTTGCCGAAGGACTTCGAGGAGGCTTGCGCGCTCGTGCACGTGTCGGGCACGTGCCAGCCGCCGGGCGACGACGACAGCCGACGTCTCGCGGCGGCGTTGCTCGCGGTGCCTTCGAGCCCCGATGCGTCGGCGTCGGCGCAGGCGCTCGATCGGCAATGGCGCGCCGCTTTCTCGCGGCTCGCGCTCGGCCAAAACGCGGGCGACGAGCTCGGGCTTCCGCGTGCGCCACGTTGGATCGTGCTCGGCACGGTGGCGCGAAACCTCGCGGTCGAAGCGTTGCGCTTCGCGCTTCCGTCTCTGTTGCCAGCGTTGCGCTCGCGGCGCAGCGAACGGGTGCGGCGGCACGTGTCGCGCAACCTCGAAGGTCGGAGGCCGGCGTACGAGCCCTACGCGCTGCGTTGAGCGACCCTGACTCGTCGCTCGAGGCCGTCGTCGCGTGGCAGCTCGCCACGTTCGCGCCTCCCCCATCGCGGGACGTCACGGCTTCGATCTAGAGTCTGCGCTTCGGAAGTCCGGGCCTCGTGGCTCGGCTGCGAAGAACTCATGGCGCACGTCCAGCTCACTCGACACCTCTTCACCTTCTTTCCGCAGCTCGAGGGCCGCGCGATCGAAGTCGAAGCGACGACCGTCGCCGAGGTGATCGCCGAGCTCGAGAAGCTGGCGCCCGGCATCGCCTTCTACCTCTGCGACGAGCGCGGTCGACTGCGGATGCACGTGAACGTGTTCGTCGGTGAGGAGCGGGTGACGGACCGAAAGACGTTGAGCGATCCGGTGGGGCCGGACGCGAAGGTCTTCGTGTTCCAAGCGCTCAGCGGCGGTTGAGCGAATCGCGGGGAGGCCGCGTCACGCGGCGGAGGGAGTCGTCGATGGGTGAGCGAATCTTGGTGGGCACACGCAAGGGCACGTTCGTGATCGAGCGAGGTGCGGCCGGCGCTTTCTCGACGCGCTTGGCCGGGCACGCGGGGCAAGGCGTGAACTACGTCGTGCGCGATCCGAGCTCGGACACGCTCTGGGCGGCGCTCGGTCACGGGCATTGGGGGGCGAAGCTCTCGCGCTCCGAAGACGGCGGCGCGACGTGGCGCGACGCGTCGCAGATTCGCTATCCGGAAGACGCGCGTTACCTCGCGCCGCCGATGCCCGACGAGTCGGGCGACGCGCCGGGGGGCACGACCTTGAAAGACGCGACCTTGCTCAAGCTCTGGGTGATCGCCTTCGGCGCGCCGGGTGAGGTGCACGTCGGCACGATTCCCGGAGGGCTCTTCTCGAGCCGGGACGGCGGCGAGTCGTTCGAGCTCTGCCGCGCGCTCTGGGATCACGAGTCGCGTGGCGGCGACGTCTCGAAGGGCGCGGGCGACGCGACCACGCATTGGTTCGGCACGCCGGCCTCCGAGGGCGAGTTCGCGCCGGGCATTCACTCGATCGTCGTCGACCCGAGGGATTCGAAGCGAATCCTGATCGCCATCTCGACCGCCGGCGTGCTCGAGAGCACGGACGGGGGCGCGAGCTGGCGTTCGCGTACGAAGGGCATGATCAACGACTACCTGCCGGACCCGACGGCGGAGTGGGGCCACGACCCGCACTACGTCACGATCTGCCGCGGCAACGCCGACCACGTCTGGCAGCAGAACCACGCGGGCGTCTTCTACAGCGACGACGGCGCCGCGACGTGGCGACACGTGAGCAAGCCGGACGTCGGCGTGAAGTTCGGGTTTCCGGTCGCGGTCGACGACGTGGACGGCAAGACCGCGTGGCTGGTGCCCGGCAAGGCCGACATGCAGCGCACCACGATCGACGGCGCGCTCTTCGTCGCGCGGACGAGCGACGGTGGGCAGAGCTGGGAGCAGCTGCGAAGCGGGCTCCCGCAGACCCACGCCTACGACGTCGTCTACCGGCACGCGCTCGACAACCAGGGCGACTGCCTCGCGTTCGGGAGCACGACGGGCAACCTCTACGTGAGCGTCGATCGCGGCGACTCGTGGACGTGCGTGGAGAGCAACCTGCCGCCGATCTACAGCGTTCGTTTCGCTTGAACGCGCGAGCGGTACGTGTTCGCGGCGTCGTGCTCGCCGCTCGCCGCAACGCGCGACGAGTGCGCTGGCGAACCCTCGCCCGCGCATTCGTCGTGTCTCGCGGCGCGAAAGGAGTAGGCTCCGCCGCCATCATGCCCCGCGGTTTTTTCACTTCGTGCGTCACCGTGCTCTTCGACGAGCTCCCCACCCTCGACGCGGTTCGCGACGTCCTCTCCGACTTCGAGATCGTGGGCGAGCAGACCGGCGACGAGCCGACGTGGTTTCTGGGCTTTCCAGAGCTCGTGATCGACTACCGCCCCGAGCTGCACGGGCGCGTCGCCGTCGAGCGCATCGATCGGACCTGGCCCGACGAAATGGGCGATCCGACGACCGAGATCGACGTGTTCAGCGCGTGGTCGATGGGGGCCTTCGGTCCGGGCGCGTTCCCGGGCAACCTCGAGCGCGCGATGCAGCAGGCGGTGTCGTGGGACGACGACCCCGAGCCGACGATCGAACGGCACACGGGCATGCTCCGCGTGCGCACGAGCTACGTGATGGGGGCCGGCGAGGACGCACCAGTGGTGCCGGAGGGCGCGGACCTGGTGGACGAGCTCTCCTTCGTCGCGAGCCTCGCGGCGGCGCTCTGCGAGTTGCCGGGCGCGCTCGCGTACTTCTCGCCGAGCGCCGAGCTCTTGCTTGAGCCCGAGGAGCTGCAGCGCCGTGTGATCGAAGCCGACGAGCGCGACGTTCCCCCGCTCGACACGTTCACCCACGTGCGGATGATGAACGTCGGCGAAGCCCCGGGTTGGTCGCTGATGGACACCGTGGGCGCCGATCAGGTGTTCCTGCCCGACCAAGAGGCGGTCTTCGCGCAGGACGTCGATCCGAACGAGATCGCGGCCTTCTTGCTCGACGTCGTCTTCTACCTGCTGGAGCAGGGCGAGGTCGTGAAGGACGGCGACACGATCGAAGGGCCCGGCGGCGTCTGGCGCGCACGTCTGCGCGACGAAGCGCTCGTGGCACCGCCGCGTCGCACGATGCGTTGGTCGCGCGTCGGCGCGAAGGTCCCGCGCGTCTTCGACGCCGGCTGACCTTCACCGAAGGTCCGGGAAACGCTCGCGCACGTCGGTCTCGAGCGCCTCGATCGTCCATCGGTAGAAGACGAAGTCGCCTTCGGGCAGGACCCAGACGACGTCGCCTTCCGACGGGACCTCGATTCCGTCGAAGCGTCGCCACGCCTGCGCGTTCACCCGCCACGGGGCGCGCTCGGCCTCGGGGCCTCCGCCTCGGTAACGGTCGGCGCGCAACGCGAGAAAGCGGCCTTCGTCGTCGAAGTCGAGCTCGGCCTCGGCTTCTTGGTCGCCGACGCGAATCGTCGCGCGGGCGGTTCGGTGCGGGTCGTCGCCGGGCGACCAGGTGATGCGGGGGTCGAGCGCGGCGGAGGGAAACCACACCGTCTCGCCCAGGTAACGAAGCATCGCGCCTTCGTCGATCTTCGGGTCGGCCGCGTCGGCGACCGGGACCAACCCCGCGACCACGATGCGCATGCGGCCGTGGCCGCCGACGAAGGTGTCGCGGCCGATGACGGGCAAGCCGAACATCGACAGACGCACGCGCCAGACGAAGGCCGCCTCGTCGGGCACGAAGACTTGGTCGGCGCGTACGTCGCGAAAGCCGGCGCCGGGCTCGTTCTGCATCTGCCCGCGTTGCCGGAGCCGAACCACACGCGGGCGCCTTTTGCCGACGACGCCTGCGCGGCGAAGCCAGCGCCGAACGGCGGGCGGCGTGGCGTCGACCTCGGCGTCGGTCACGACGGGCCCTTCGCTCGAAGGCGCGCTGGCGAGGAGCGCGTCGAGTCGGTCGCGCCCCTCGGCCTCGAAGCGGGAAGTGGCGACCGCCGAGAGCGCGCCGAGCGCGAGGATGACGTTGGCGATCGTGCCGGCCTTCGCGTCGCTCCACGCGGCGACGACGAGCGCCTGCGAGAGCAAGAGCGAGCCGAGCGCGACCCACCACCAGCCCTCCCAACGCAGCGCCGCGAGCACGACGGTCGTGCCGAGCGCGAGGGTCGCGACCAACCAGAGCGCCCCGGCGACTCGCCCGATCGGGAGCTTCAACGCCTCGACCGGCGCGAGCCCGAAACCCTTCACGAACCCGAGAAGGTGAATCGACGCGTGAAGAGCGACGACGGCGAGGAAAACGAGGCGCACGTGAGGCTCGCTTGCATGCTCCGTGCGTGGCTGGCGGCGCGTTCTGTCTTCGACCGTGCCCGCACCGAGCCGGGCGAAAGGACATGCGAGGCGACGGCGTGTGCACCGGCTTCGGCCGCGACGGCGCGGACCCGAGCGCAAGGCATGCGCGGGTGGCGTGCTCGGCGCGCGAAGTGCGCAGCCTCCGAAAGCGCGCTGGCCGCGGCCTCGGCGTAGGATGGGGCGTGCGAGGGATTTGCTGCTGGGTCGCGCTCGGCCTTCTGGTCGCGTGCGGGGACGACGACGTCGCGACGGACGCGGGGGTGGACGCGCCCGTGCCCGACGACGCGAGCGCCGACGTGCCGAGCGACGCGTACGTTCGGCCCGCGCCGACGTGCCCGGAGCCCGCGACCCTCACCCCACCCGCGTGCGGAACCGGGTCGACCCGGCTCGGCGTGTGGTCCGAGGACGCGACGCTCGACGCGAAGGCGCTCGCTTACGACCGAGGTTTTCACGCGCTCTTCGCGTGGCCGACGGGGGTGAACGCCGAAGCGCGCGTTGCGGACGACGAGGCGCGCGCCGCGGTGGAGCAGTTCTTCGCCGCGGCCGACGCGTGGGACTTCGAGGCAGCCACGGGTCGCTCTGTCGACGAGGTCGTTTTGAGTTGGGCGAAGGTCGCGGGCGCGTACGCGGGTGCCGGCGTGGCGGCGGACGCGTTTCGCTACGCGGTGCTTCGCGACGAAGGCGCCGCTTGCGAAGAGATCGAGCGCGCGCGCATGCATCTGCACCGCGACCTCGACGCGCTTCATCGAGCGGTCGCGATCACCGGCGCGCCGGGTGTGATCGCACGAGGCTTTCATCGCGCGGACCTCCCGGGCGGCGCGCACGAGACCACGCCGCTCTTCGACGGCGAAGGGGCGCCGCTGCCCGCGGAGAAGACGAACGGCACCTGGCGCGACGATCAGAGCGGCGACTACCCCGGCTACGTCTGGGAGGACAGCTGCAGCCGCGACATGTTGATCGGTTGGGTCCTCGGCATGGCCGCGGTGTGGGAGGTCGCGCGGGGCGACGACACGATCGACGCCATTCGCCTGGCCACCCTCTCGGACGACGCGGACGCGATCGCGCGAAACCTCATGCAGGTCGGCGAGAGCGGACGCGACCTGGAGATTCACGACGCGGATGGGCGCCTGACCTTTCACGCCTACCTTCACGAGTCGGCGGTCGACCGCATGTACGTCGACCGCTTTCGCGGCAACGGCCAACACGCGGCGATGGCGCTCGGCATCGCGGCGGCGCTCGCGCGCATCGGCGACGATCCCGAGGTCGACCGATGGCTTCACGAGTCGCTGGTGGTCGCGCGCGACTTGCCCGGCATCGTGCGCGACCACGTCGGCATCATCGACTTCGGTCCGATGACGAACTTCTCGAACCACAACATGACGTGGACCGGGCTCTGGCTCGCCAGCCGCTACCTCTGCGACGACGAGGCACGCGAAGCCGTGCGCGAAGGCACGATGGTCGAGCTCTACGCGCGCGAGGGATCGTCGCGCCGCGTGGACACGATGGGGCAGAGCTTCTTCGACCTCGTCTACGTCGCCGCGCGCTCGCGAGGTACCGCCGATCGTGACCTCGACGCCGCGTCGATCGACGACGACGCGCTCGAACGCGGCCTGACGACGCTGAACGAGTTCCCCTCCGCGCCCTATTGGGCGGTCGGGCGCATGAACTGCGACGAGGCCGAAATCGCGAGCGGCGTGTGTGTCGCGAAGACGGGACCGAGCTTCCGTTGGATACGGCGGCCGGCCGTGGCGACGCGCTCGTCGCGACGATTCCCGTGCCGATGCGCATTCGTCCGCCGAGCAACTACTTCTGGCGGAGCGATCCCTACCGCGTCAACGGCGACGGAGACGCGAACGCGCTCTATCCGGGCGTGGACTTTCGACTCGCCTATTGGATGGGTCGCCACCTCCGCGCGCGCTGAGCGATCTTGACAGGGACGGTCTCGGTGGCGACTCGTCGGCCCTCATGGAAGTGAACCCGAAAGCGGCCGAGATTCTCCGCATCGCGCACGAAGGCCGCTACGAGACGGCGGACGGCTCCGTCGACGTGTCGGCGGCGTTGGCGGCCAGCGTCGAGGGCAGCCGCACGTGGAGCCCCGACGCGCTCGAGCGTGTGCTCGCGGCGCGTGCGCGTTCCGCGACGTCGCTCGACCTGCCGATCGAGGTCACCGGCGAGACCACGCAAGAGGCGGCGTTTCGGCTCGCGCACGAGAGTGCACCGAACCTCGCGCTCCTGAACTTCGCGTCGGCGAAGAACCCGGGCGGCGGATTCCTCGGTGGCGCCAAGGCGCAAGAAGAAGACCTCTGCCGCTGCTCGTTGCTCTACCTCGCGATCGAGCCGCAGCGCCTCTACTACGAGACGAACCGTGCGCGTCGCGGCACCGACGCCGCGCTCTACACCGACCACCTGATTCACTCGCCGCAGGTACCGTTCTTGCGCGTGCGTTCGAAGGGACCTTGGGTCGCGCCGGTCTTTGCCGACGTGATCACCGCGCCGGCGCCCAACGCCCGTGCGCTCGACCTCACGCAGCATGGCGCCGCCCTCGAACGAGCCTTTCGCCATCGCGCTCGTTTGGTGATCGCGCTCGCGGCGGAGCAAGGGCATCGGTCGCTGATCCTCGGCGCGTGGGGATGTGGCGCGTTTCGCAACGATCCGGTACTCGCGGCGGATGCGTTCTCCGATGCGCTCGCCACGGTGGACCACGGCTTCACGCGCGTCGTCTTCGCCGTCTTCGATCCACGGAGCGACGCCCCGAACACCCGCGCCTTCGAGCGACGCTTCGCCCGAGCGTGAAACCCGTCGGCGCCGCGATCCGAACCCACGTTGGCGCGAGCACTTCGGCTACCTTGGTCGCGATGCGAGTCGCTTGGATGCTCCTGCTCGTGGCGTGTGGGGCCCGAAGCGCCGAAGGAACGTCGGCGTCGTGGCTCGAAGGCGTGTGGAGCGACGGCGAGACCACCGAGGCCTGGGCTTCCGACGGCTCGGTGCTCTACGGCGCCAGCGTGAACGGCGACGCGATCGAGTTGATGCGCTTCGACGGTCGTCACCTCCTCGCGGCGCCGTCCGGCACGAGCCCGGTGCGGTTCGCGACCCGTCGGACACGCGGAGGTTCGTTCGAAGTCTTTCTCGAAGGCCACGACCCCGAGTGGGTGCGCTACGCGCGCGAAGGCGACGTGCTCGTCGCGAGCATCGGCGCCGAGGCCGAGCACGCCCGTTGGCGCTTGTTGCCGCTCGAAGGTTGGGAGCCGCTCTTGGCCCCGGTGGGCGCGAAGGTGGAGCGACGCGAGGACGGCGTCTGGCTGACCCTCGAACCGTGCCACTGCGGCGCACGCCTTCGGTGTGTGGGCCTCCACGAAGACGGTGTGCTCACGCTCTTCGCCGGGGTCGCGGACGGCTCGTGCGACGCGTGTCTGCCGGTCTCGGCGCGCTGCGAGGTCGACGAGGGCGAAGCCACGACGGTCACCCTCGGCGGTCGGGCCTTGTCGACGTCGAGCGAAGGGGGCTTCGAGGGCACCGGCCTGGTCTTGGGTCTGCCGATGCACACTGGACTCTGAGAGCGCCCGCCACTTGCACGGATCGAATCCGTGCGAGTGGTCGTGGCGCTCCGTGGTGGGAGGGGGCCCCAATCCGGCTGTGCCGGTTGGGGGAGGGAGCGCGCCGCTCCCTCGGGAAAAGAGAAGAGCATGAATCAGTGCAACTGATTCGTGCTCTGAGGTCGGCATGCGGACGTGACGTCACGTCATGGGGCCACGGGACGCGACGGTCGTTCAAACCGTGGTAAGACGATCGGCCCCAGCGGGTTTGGGCGGCGTCGGGTGCGCCGCCATCGGAGGTTCACGTGGAGCAGAGCATTCCCGTCGTCGATCTTCGCCAGTTCGACGATCCGGACGGTCGCGCGGCGTTCGTCAAGAAGTACGGCGAGGCGCTCGAGGATCTCGGCTTCGTCGCGATCGAAGGCTACGGCGTCGACGACGCGCTCTTCGCGAAGACCTACGACGTCTTCCGTCGTTTCTTCGCGATGCCGACCGAGGTGAAGAAGAAGTACGAGCACCCCGAGACGGGTCGTGCGCGTGGCTACACGAGCTTCGGCGTCGAGCACGCGAAAGACAACGCGAAGGCCGACCTCAAGGAGTTCTTCCACGTGGGCCGCGCGCTCCCGGCGTCGGATCCCTTCGCGGACAAGCTCGTGCCCAACGTCTGGCCGGAGGAGATTCCCGAGCTGAAGACGACCTGCGACGAGCTCTTCGCGAAGCTCGACGAGGTCTCCTACAAGTGCCTGCAGGCGCTCTCGATGTACCTCGGTGCGTCGGAGAACTACCTGCGCGACATGGCCGTGAAGGGAAACACGGTCCATCGCTTCATCCACTACCCCGTGTGCGACGGCTTCGACGAGCCGGGCGTGATGCGCGCCGCGCAGCACGAGGACATCAACCTGATGACGCTCCTGCCGCCGGCGGACGAGTCGGGTCTCGAGGTGCTCACGCGCGACGGGAAGTGGCTCCCGATTCACGCCATCCCGGGCCAGATCATCGCGGACACGGGCGACATGATGAGCCGCCTGACGAACGACGTGATCCCGGCGACCACGCACCGCGTCGTGAACCCGACCGGCCAGCCGAAGCCGCGCTATTCGATGCCCTTCTTCGTGCACCCGCACTTCGACGTGGTGCTCGAGGTCATGAAGGAGTGCCTGAAGGACGGCGAGACCCCGAAGTACGCGCCCATCAACAACCACGAGTTCTTGATGCAGCGCCTTCGTGAGATCGGCCTGAAGGCGGGCTGAGCTTCGCGAGCTCGAGCTCGGGACGGAGAGCGCGCCTTCGGGTGCGCTCTTCGTTTTCCGTCGAAGCGTCGAGGACCGTCTCGGCTTCCTGCGTGCCGTCGAAGCCACGAGGCCGGAAGGCGCCGTGTGCACACGTTCACCCGACTTCGTTGACCTAGATCAAGGCCGCGCGGGGGCAGCACGAGGACGCTGTCGGCATGCGTCTCCGCCTGTTCGCGTTCGCCTCCCTCGGCCTTCTCGGTGCGATGGTCCTGATCTCGTTTCGCACCGGGGTCGCCCAAGAGCCCTTCGAGCTCGCGGCCTCGCTCGAGACCTACCGCGCGGCGTTGGCGCGCGACGGCGAGGTGCTCGCACGCATCCTCGCCCTCGACGCGCTCTTCATCCCGGCCTACCTCGGCTTCTTCTTCGAGCTCGCGTCGCGCTACCGGCGAAACGCCGACGCCACGCTCCTGCGCTTCGGGCTCGCGGCGATGATCGCGACCGGCGTGCTCGACGTGATCGAGGACCAGATGCTCTTCGCCGCGATTCGGGCGCCCGAGGCGCTCACGGAGGCATCCCCTCACCTGCAGCACGTGCTCAGCCAGGCGAAGTTCCACGTCTCGGCGATCGGCCTCGTGCTCTTCGGCGCGTCGCTCCCCATGCGCACCGCGCTCGAACGTGCCTTCGCGGTCAGCTTGATCGTGCCGGTGCCGCTCGTGAGCGTCGTGGTCTGGCTCGTCGACGACACGACGGCCGACACACTCTACTTCTTGCGTTGGCTCGGCTACCTCGCCGGCTTCACGTCGGCGCTTTGGCTGCACGGCCGCGGGCACGGAGCCGTGAGAGGTGCTCCGGCGTGATGCCGAGGTACGACGCGACGTGCCGCTGCGCGATGCGCGCCTCGAGACCCGGGAATCGCGCGCGAAACGCGGCGTAGCGGGCTTCGGCGTCCATCGAGAGTAGCTCGACCTCGCGCTCGGCCTTGAGCAGGTAGAGCCGCTCGGTCACGCGATGCAGGAGCTCGCGCCATCCTTCGTGGCGCGTCCCCGCGTCGCGCAACACGTCCCAAGGCGCGACCAGAAGCCGCGTGTCTTCTTCGGCGACGACTCGCGTGCGCGAAGGCCCGGCACGCAGGAGATCCGAGAGCGACCCCGCGAAGGCGCCTTCGACTCCGAAACCACGGGTTCGTTCGGTCCCGTCCGGCAGCACGAAGAGCTCGCGCACGACGCCACGGCGAATCGTCGCCACGCGGGTCGGCACCTCGCCGGTCTCGAGGAACGCGGCGCCTTTCGAGAGCTCGAGCGCACGAACGAAGGGGCGGACGAGGTCGAGCGCCGCCGCATCCAGCGCCGGGCTCCAGACCCGCAAGCTCGCCGTCCAATACGCGTCGTCCGCTTCGTCCACGCGGGAACGATAGCCGCGAAGCCTCAGAGCACGAATCAGTTGCACTGATTCCCGCTCTTCTCCCTTCTCGAGGGAGCGACGCGCTCCCTCCCCCAACCGGCAAAGCCGGATTGGGGCCCCCTCCCACCACCGAGCGCCACGACCACTCGCACGGATTCGAGCCGTGCAAGTGGTGGGCGCTCTCACGAGGCTCAGGGAACCGCGACGTCACGGCGCCGCGCCTGCTCGACGAAGGCCGCGGGGGGCGCGCTGCAGAGCGTGTCTCCGCCGAGCCGAATCTCCCGCAGGTGCAGGAGCGCGTGCGAGACCCCTGCGTCGCCGTTTCGAGCCGGGCCGTGCAAGGCGTCCCCGACGAGCGGGTGTCCGACGTGCGCGAGGTGCACACGCACCTGGTGCGTGCGGCCCGTCTTCGGCCGCGCTTCGACGATCGCGTGCGCCGGTCCGTGGGTCAGGCGTCGAAGCTCAGTTCGCGCGTCCTTGCCGTCGGGCACCACGGCCACGCGCTTCTTCGCTTGGACGTAACGAAGCGGCGCGTCGACCCGTGTCTTCGCCCACGTCGGCACCCCGTGCACCAGCGCGAGGTAACGCTTCTCGCCTCGCGCGAGCTGCTCGCTCCACGTCGCGACCAGCGACTTCTTCGTCACGAAGAGGCAGACCCCGCTCGTGCCCGCGTCGAGTTGATGCACCGCCCACACCGGGCGCCCGAGCTGCACCGCCAGCGCGTGTTGCACGCAGCGAGGGTCGTCGAGGTCCCGACCCGTCGTCGGCAACCCGATCGGCTTGTCGACGGCGACGAGACCGTCGCGTTCGAGCAGGAGGGGGAGCACGACCGGAGCATGGAGCGGGGAGGGCGAGGGATCGAGCCCGCGGAGGGCTCTGGCCCTCGCTTGCGGCGCGTCGTAGGGTCGTCGCCTCGCCTCGCGTGTTCCGCGCGTCGCGGGTGGAGGAACACCATGTCTCAGATCCCCCCGACACGAGGTCGGCGCCGCGAGGTGAAGCCGGAGCGAAGCCTCCCGCGGGTCCTCTCGACCCTCGGGCTCTTCTTCGTCGCGCTGATGGTCACGACGCTCGTGCACGGCCTCGGCGGCACCAACCCGTTCACGCCCGCCGGCTACGAGGGCTACGTCTACCACCAGCCGCTCGCGGTCGGTCAGCGCGAGTTCATCGAGGTGCAGCGCGGACCCACCTCGACGGGCTGGCGATGGCGCCAATACGTCACGAACATCGACATGCGCGTCGCGACCTACACCGAGCAGATGCAGATCTTCAGCTCGGACAACCTCGAGGTCAGCTTCGAGGCCCACGCGCGCATTCGTCTTCGTCCCGGCACCGTGCGTCAGGTCGTCGAGCGCTACAGCGGCGCCGATTGGTACGCCAACAACGTGCGCCGTCCCTACGTGACCGCGGTCCGTGAAGAGGTGCGACAGCACGAGGCGTTCACGATCAAAGATCGCAGCGTGCAGATCGGCGAGGGCATCGTCGCCCGTCTTCGCGCCGAGTACGAAGACACGCCCTTCGAGCTCGTCTCGCTCTCGATCGGCAACATCTCGTACCCCGAGTCGGTCACCGAGCGTGTCGTGGCGAACCTCGCGGCCGAGCAGCGCCGTCAGCGCCGCGAGGTCGAGCTGCAGATCGCTTCGGCGAACGCTCAGATTCGCGAGATTCGCGCGCGCGGCGAGGCCGAAGCGCAGCAGATCGAGCAAGAGACCCTGACCCCGCTCTTCGTGCAGCACGAAGCGGCCGAGCTCTACCGCGAGCTCGCCGACGAGACGCCGGACGACGACGGAGTCGCCGCGGCGCGTGTCGTCGTCGTGCTCCCGACCCGAAACGACCGCGCGGGCGTGCCCCGCATCTACGAGGGAGGTGCCCGATGAAACGCCTGCTTCTCGGCCTCGCCTTGCTCGTCGGCTGCGCGAACGAGACCACCCCCGAAGGCTTCGTCGGCTACGTGCACCACGTGCCGCTGATCTTCGGCAAGGGCGGCTTCGTGACGACGCAGGTCGGCCCGACCTCCACCGGCGTCGTGTGGCGTCAGTACGTGACGAACATCGACGTTCGCCCGAAGAACTACACCGAGGAGTTCCACATCCTCTCGCGCGACAACCTCACGGTCGGCTTCGAGGCGCACGCGCGCATCGCGATTCGTCCGGAAGGCGTGCGCGCGCTCATCGAAGAGATGGGCTCGAGCGAGGGCGTCGGACAGACGGAGTGGCCCGAGTGGTACCTCCGCTCGATGCGCCAGCCCTACCGCAGCGCGGTGCGCGACATCGTCCACGAGTACGAGGCCTACGACATTCAGGCCAAGACCCAGGAGATCAGCGCCCACATCCTACAGCGCCTGCGCGACGAGTACGCGGACACACCGATGGAGATCGAGTCGATCTCGATCGGCAACCTCACGTACCCGCAGGCCATCAACGAAGAGATTCAGCGAAAGCTCGCGGCCGAGCAGGATCTCGAGCGCATGGAGCGCGAGCGTCAGATCGCGGAGCAGGAAGCGCAGATCGTGGTGACCACCGCGCGGGGTCGCGCCGCGGCGCAGCGCATCGTCAACGAGACGCTCACCCCGCTCTACGTGCAGCACGAGATGCTCGAAGGTTTTCGGGCGCTCTCGCGTTCGGACCGCGTGACCATCGTGGCGTCGCCGACGGGTGACTCCGGCAGCGCGCCAGTCGTGCTCGGCCTCGACCGCTGATCTGCCCGAACGAAGAAGCGCACGTGCTCTCGGCGCGTGCGCTTCGTCGTTCCGTCGAGGTCGGTCAGAGGATGCGGCCGTTCTCGTCGGCCGTCTGCGCGCGATGCACGGTCGTGGGTGCGAGCCGCGACGCGTCGAGCAACGCGGCGTCGAACGACCGCGTGTGGTCGTGCCATCGCGACTCGACGTTCAGTCTGCGTCGGGGCGCGCCTTGGGGCCCCAACGCCGCCACGCGCCGAAGAACACAGGCACGAAGATCGCGAAGCCGATGAAGCCCGGTTCGAGCCACGCCGGGCGAATCGCGCCGACGAACGCGAGCGCGAAGGCCATCGCCGCGAGCCATGGACCGCCACGGTGAAAGGGCGTGAGCGCCACGCCGCCCATGCCGACGAGGAACGCGTCGGTGAGCAAGATGCGCGAGGGCTCGGCGCCTCCGACGAGCGACGCATAACGTTGCAGCGCGCTGACGCCGAGCGTGAGCAACGCGATCTGCGCGATGCGACGGTTGACGAGGTTCCACTCGCCGCGGCGTCGCCACCAACGCGTGACGGCGAAGACCGCGCCGAAGACCAAGGTGCCGCCGAGCGCGAAGCGAAGCTGCGGTGTCGCGTAGTCGGGGCGCCAGGTGCGGAGCCCGACCAAACCGGCGGTGAGCAAGACGACGGCGACCGCCAAGCCGATCGTCGCGCGCGTGCGCATCGCTTCGCCGACCCCGCGGTCTTGATCGTGCTCGAGCTTCGCGAGGCGCTCACGCTCGTCACGCTGCCGCTCCCGGAGCGCCCGGCATCGCGCGCGAAGCTCCTCCGGCGGTGAATCCATCGCGTCCAGGCACGCGTCGGCGCCGTCGGGCTGACCCTGCGCGAGCTCGATCCGCGCCATCAGCTCGAGCGCACGTTGCGCGCCCCGCGACGCGAGCTCGCTCTCGGGCCACGCGACCCGCGCTTGTTCGAACGCGAAGCGCGCCTCGGTGAACGCACGCTGGGCCGCCGAGTATTCGCCCTCGCCCGAGGCGAGGCGTTCGAGCTCGACGAGACGCTCGCTGCCGGAGGCGGCGAGCTTGGCCGCGCTTCGATGCTCGCGAAATCGGAGCACCGCGTCTTGCAGCGCGCTCACGCTCTCGAAACGCTTCGAGGGATCCCGTGCGCAGGCTCGCTCCACGATCGACGCGAGCTCGCCGGGCACCCGCGCGTCGTGCACGTGCGGCGCCGCCTCTCGCGCGTTCTTGAGCACCTCGACGAGCGTCTCGCCGTCGTGCCGCGGGCGGCCGGTCAACGCTTCGTGCAGGGCCGCGCCGAGCAAGAAGACGTCGCTGCGTTCGTCGGCGATGCCACGCGTCATCTCCGGCGCCATGTGCACCGGCGTCCCGACGATGCGGCCGCTGCTCTCCTCGTCGAGTCGTCGCGCGACGCCCCAATCGAGCAAATAGACCTCGCCGAAATCGCCGATGCGCACGTTGTCGAGCTTGATGTCGCGGTGAATCACGCCGCGCGAATGCGCGAAGGCCACGGCGTTGCAGACCTGCACGAAGATCTCGAGGTGGCGCTCGAGCGACGCGCCGGCGGCGGCGAGCGTGCTCCAGTCTTCGCCCGCGATTCGTTTCATCACGACCGCGGGGCCGTCCGCGTCGGCGACGACCGCATGCACCGGCACGATGTTCGGGTGCTCGAGGCGGCCGGTGATCGTCGCTTCGCGAAGCAACGCGTCGACGAAGGGCTCCTCGACGCGTTCGAGGCGTTTGAGCGCGACCTCGCGGGAAGGCACCGCCTGTTCGGCGAGGCAGACCACGCCCATGCCACCGCGCCCGAGCTCGCCCTTGATGCGAAAGTCGGCCGGACCGGCGGGCTCGCTCGCGATGCGCGCCGCGGGAAGCACCGAGGGCACGCTCCGTCGTGGGTTCGACTCGGCGCGCAAGGTCGCGCCCACCGCGTGGGTGTCGTCGAGCCCTTGCGCCATCATCGTCTCCCGAAGCGCGACCTCCTCGGTGTCCATCGGCGGGGAGGATAGCGCCGGTCGTCAGGCGCCGCGCTCTTCCTCGGCGACGACCGGGACGACCGGGCCGTATACCCCGCGGTCGACCTGCACGCCGACGGAGTCGCGGCGCACGTCGACGATCACCTTCGCGTCGCCGATGCGCATCCACCACACGTCCTCGCTCATCCACTCGACGTGAAGCCAGTCCCCGATCACCAACTCGTCGAAGGTCTCCTCACCCGAGAGGTCCCTCGACCCTTCGGCAGATACCAGCTTCACACGCCACTTCGCGCCGCTTCGCGGCAGCCGCTCGTCCATGCGTGCAGCGTAGCCGCGCGCACCGTGCGTGAGCCCATGGCTTGGGTCACGCTGCCGCCGCCGTGAGCGAGGCTTCTGCTGCCATGCCCGAGGAAGGCACCGTCGAACGTTGGGCGTGGGACTACGTCGTGTCCGACGTGCTCGCGCACAAGCTCGCGCCGCCTCCGCCGCCGGTGCGTTGGGAGGCGACGCCGACCTCGCGTCGACTCGACGCCCCGGGCAGGCCGCCCGAGCTCGTGATCGCCACGAAGCGCACGAAGACGCCGAAACCCGCCGCGCTGGTGCGTCCCGACAAACGCGCGGAGCTGCTGCACGTCTTCTTTCACCACGAGCTGCAAGCGGCGGAGCTCTTGCTTCGTGCCGCGTTGCTCTTCGCGGAGGAGGACCTCGCGTTTCGTCGCGGGCTCGTGCGCATCGCGCGCGACGAGATTCGCCACATGGCGCTCTACGTCGCGCACCTCGCCAAGCTCGGCTACGCGGTCGGCGACTTTCCCGTGCGCGATTGGTTCTGGGAGCGGGTGCCGAGCGCGAACGATCCGGCGTCGTTCGTGGCGCTGCTCGGCGTCGGCTTCGAAGGCGCCAACCTCGACCACACCCGCCGCTTCGCGCAGGCCTTTCGCGACGCGGGCGACGAAGAAGGTGCCGCGCTTCAGGACCGCGTCGGCGACGAAGAGATCGCGCACGTGCGATTCGCGGCGACCTGGCTCGAGCGCTTCACCGGGCGCCCGGTCTCGCTCGAGGCGTGGATGGCAGCATTGCCTTCGCCGATCACGCCGCTCGTGCTTCGTGGCCAGCCGCTCGACCGCGAACGTCGACGCCGCGCGGGCTTGGACGACGCGTTCCTCGACGCGCTCGAAGCGTGGAGCCCTTCGTGACGCGACGCGTGTGGGTGCTGGCCTTCGACGCCGAAGACGAGCTCGACGTGGGGCCGGGCTACACGCCGAGCCGAGGCATGCGCGAGCGCAACGCGCGGCTGACGCGTTTGTTCGCGGCGGGACTGCCGGCGGGGGACGTGATCGTCGATCTGGAGACCGGGGAGCGGATCGAGGGGATGTGTTTGGGGCGGCGGGCGCCTTTGGATTTGCGGGAGACGGGGACGGGGACGGAGACCGACCGCGCTTCGCGCCACCGCCGCTTCGCGGCCTCGGAGGCAGAGACGGAGACGGCGCTGCGCGCCACCGCCACCGCCACCGCCACCGCCACCGCCACCGCCACCGCCACCGAAGTCGTCCCCACCGCCTGGTGCCCAACCCCCCGCACCCTTCGCGCCTTCACCCGCGCCGGCCTCACCCCACCGCCCGCGCCCTCGCGCGCCGTCCTTCGCCGCGTCAACGGCCGCGCCTTCGCCCACGCGCTCGCGCCCGACGAGCTTCCCGGCGCCGCGAGCGTGACCACCCTCGACGACGCGCTCGCCCACCTCGCCCGTCCGAGCCCGACCGGCGGTTGGTTGCTCAAACGTGAGCTCGGCATGGCGGGCCGCGGCCAACGCCCCATCGCCCCCGGCCGGCTCGACGACGCCGACCGTGCCTTCGTCGCCGCCTCCCTTCGCCACGGTCCGCTGCAGATCGAACCGCGCGTCGACATCCTCCGCGAGCTCACGATTCACGGCTGGGTCGACGGCCCCCGAGTCGTCGTCACCACCGTGCGCGAGCAGCTCCTGCACGAGCGCGCGTGGGTCACCTCGCGGCTCGCGACCGATCTTCCGCCCGACCTCGAGCGTGCCGTCTTGGCCGCCACCGAGCGCGCCGGCCACGCGCTCGCCGCAGCCGGCTACTTCGGTCCCTTCGGAGTGGACGCCTACGAATGGCGCACCACCGAAGGGGGACGCGCGCTGCGCACCCTCGGCGAGATCAACGCGCGCTTCTGCATGGACTGGGACGCGCTCGACGGTTGGGCGCCGCCACCTCCGCGATGAGGGTGGCGAAAGGGGAAACGACGGTTTCCCCCCCACCCTTGAAACTCGCTCCCGAATCGTGCGATCAAGGTCGCTTACTCCGCGCCAGCCGGCGGGGGACGCGCGCCATCGGCGCCGCCCTCGAGAGCCCGTGAAAACGCGCGCCCTCCGGAGGAACGTCGGCGGGAAACCGCGGGCGATGAGTCCTCTCGGGGGAGGGCGTCGGGACGCCTTTTCCCTTTCGACACGGGTCGCCTCGCGGCCCCGGAAGCAAGGGATCGAATGAAGCAGGTCGTGCTACCGAAGGCGCCGATCGAGGTCGCGAACCTCGTCGGGGGCGAGCACGTCGCCGCGAAGGGCGGTGTGCGTGAGGTCGTCAGCCCGTACACGGGTGAAGTGATCGGACGCGTGGGCCTCTCCACCGTCGAAGACGTCGGCCGCGCGGTCGCTGCCGCCAAGGATGCCGCCAAGCGTTGGCGCGCGGTGCCGATCAAGGAGCGCACGCAGGCGCTCTTCCGCTACCGCGAGCTCCTCCTCGCCCACCTCGAAGAGCTCGGCAACCTCGCCGCGATCGAGAGCGGCAAGACGGTCGACGAAGGCGCCGCCGGCGTGATGAAGGGCGTCGAGGTCATCGAGTTCGCGCTCAGCCTGCAGAACCTCGACGACGGCGCCGTGCTCGAGGTCAGCCGCGGCGTGACCTGCGAGGTGCGTCGCGAGCCGATGGGCGTCGTGGTCGGCATCACGCCCTTCAACTTCCCCGCGATGGTGCCGCTCTGGCTCTACCCGATCGCGATCGCCTGCGGAAACGCGTTCGTGCTCAAGCCTTCGGAGAAGGTGCCGCTCACGAGCCACCGCGTCGGGCAGCTCATGACCGAGGCCGGCTTCCCGCCCGGCGTCTTCACGGTCGTCAACGGCGACCGTGTCGCGGTCGAAGCGCTGATCGATCACCCCGACGTCTCCGTCGTGACCTTCGTCGGCAGCACCGCGGTCGCGCGCGCCGTCTACCGTCGCGCCACCGGCAACGACAAACGCGCGCTCTGCCTCGGCGGCGCGAAGAACCACCTCGTCGTCGTCCCCGACGCCGATCCCGAGGTGACCATCGACGGCGTCTTGCGTTCGTTCACCGGCTGCGCGGGACAGCGCTGCATGGCCGGCAGCCTCCTCGTCGCGGTCGGCGACGTCGAGCCGATCCTCGACGGAATCGTCGAGCGCGCGAGCCAGATGGTGCTCGGCCGCGACATGGGCGCGATCATCGATCGTCCCTCGCTCGATCGCCTCGTCGCCGCCATCGGCCGCGCGAAGGACGACGGCGTGCGCATCCGGCTCGACGGTCGTTCGCCCGAGGTGCCGGACGGTTTCGCCGGCGGCCACTGGCTCGGCGCCACCATCCTCGACGGCGCCAAGCCCGGCATGGAGTGCGCGCAACACGAGCTCTTCGGTCCGGTGCTCACCATCGTGCGTGTGCCGACCCTCGAGGCCGCCCTCGCGCTGCAGAGCGAGAGCCCCTACGGCAACGCGCAGACCGTCTTCACGACGAGCGGCGCGGTCGCGCGTTTCGTCGCCGACCGCTCCGAGGCCGGCATGATCGGCATCAACGTCGGCGTGCCCGTCCCGCGCGAGCCCTTCGCGTTCGGCGGCACCAAGCAGAGCCGCTTCGGCCAAGGCGACATCACCGGTCGTCCCGCGCTCGAGCTCTGGACGCAGACGAAGAAGATCACGAGCAAGTGGCAGCTTCAGAGCGACTCCAACTGGATGTCCTGAGCGCCCGCGACGCCGCGTGATCGGCGTCGTTTCCCCTTCACGAGTTTCAGCAGACGCAGGGTGGGCAAGGGCCCACCGGAGAACACGATGACCAGCACCGATCCGGCGAAGAAGAAGCGGCTCAAGCACATCCGACTCACCACGCATCCGGGCGCCTCGCCCCGCCCGCGTGCGATTCAATGGGGCGCGCAGACGCCCGCGGAGCGTGGGCCGGTCATCGGCACCACCAGCAACCCGCTGCACCGCAACGTCATCGGCACGCACAGCGGCTCGTACGGAGTGTACCGCGCGCTCGCCGTCGCGGCCGGCACGCTCGCGCCCGACCACAAGGCCGACCTCACCAACACGTCGCCGACCTTCCGCATCGGACCGCACGACGCGTGGAAGGATCCCAAGAAGATCGTCTCGATCGATCCTTGGGGCGCGGACGTCGCCGACGTCTTCGCGGACGAGATCGCCGCGGGCGTCGACATTCGCCCGACCATCGCGGTCACGCAGGCGCACCTTCACATCCCCGAGCTCCTCACCGCGATCGACGCCGGCCGCCTCAAGCCCGACGGCAAGATCCTCAAGGAGAACGGCACCTGCCTCGTGACGAAGGCGGCGGTCGAGCCGGTCTGGTACCTGCCCGGCATCGCCGAGCGTTTCGGCACCACCGAGGCCGAGCTCCGTCGCACGCTCTTCGAGCAGACGGGCGGCATGTACCCCGAGCTCGTCACGCGCGGTGACCTCGAGGTCTTCCTCCCGCCGATCGGTGGCCACACCATCTACATCTTCGGCGCGCCCGAGCGCCTCGGCGACACGCAGTACCCGCTCACCTGCCGCGTGCACGACGAGTGCAACGGTTCGGACGTCTTCGGCTCCGACATCTGCACCTGCCGCCCCTACCTCACGCACGGCATCGAGGAGTGCATCAAGGGCGCGCAAGCCGGCGGCAGCGGCCTCATCGTCTACAACCGCAAGGAAGGCCGCGCGCTCGGCGAGGTCACCAAGTTCCTCGTCTACAACGCGCGCAAGCGTCAGGTCGGCGGCGACAGCGCGGCGGCCTACTTCCTCCGCACCGAGTGTGTCGCGGGCGTGCAGGACGCGCGCTTCCAGGAGCTCATGCCCGACTGCCTCCACTGGCTCGGCGTGCGCCGCATCGATCGCTTCGTGTCGATGAGCAACATGAAGCACGACAACGTCACCGCCGGCGGCATCGAGATCGGCGAGCGCGTGCAGATCCCCGACGAGCTCGTCCCCGACGACGCGAAGGTCGAGATCGAAGCGAAGATGGCCGCGGGTTACTTCACGGTCGGCGACGTGCCGGACGAGGAGAAGCTCAAGGCGGTGAAGGGCCGCGACCTGGAGGGCTCGTGAGCGAAGCCCGTGATCTGCTGACTCCGGAAGCCATTCGCGAGCGCTGCGGACACGTCTTCGAGGCCGGCCTCGCCGGCAAGCTCGAGAGCTTCGACGTCGAGCTCGACGCGCTCGGTGAGGTCGCCGATCGCGTCGCGGCCACGACGAAGCAGCGCTACCCGGATCTGTCGACGATTCCCTACCACGGGCGCCTCGGGCACCTGCGTTCGGGTGGCGTCGATCGTCCGGGGCGTGTGATCGGGGCGACCGGCGACGAACGCGCCCGTCAGCTCTTCGAGCTCGTCATCACGAGCACGCTCCTCGACGCGGGCGCCGGCATGGCGTGGCGTTTCGTGGAGAACGAAGGCGGCAAGCCTACGACCTACGCGCGATCGGAAGGTCTCGCGGTCGCGAGCGCGCACCTCTTCGGCGCGGGCGCGTTCTCGTCGAAGGGCGGCGCGTCCGCCGACGCGGCGGGGCTCGAAGCGCTCTCGACCGACACCATCGCCGAGGGCTTCCAAGTGACGGCGGACAACCCGCTCGTCGGCGTCGAAGGGCGCACGGAGCTCCTTCGCAGCCTCGGTCGTGCGGTGCGTTCTCGCCCCGACGTCTTCGGCGACGAAGGTCGCGTGGGCGGGCTCTACGATCACCTCGCGCGCCAGGCCGAGGGTGGCAAGCTCCCGGCCCGCGCGATCCTCCTCGCGCTCCTCGACGCGCTCGGCACCATCTGGCCGAGCCGCATCACGCTCGACGGAGTGCCGCTCGGCGACGTGTGGAAACACCCGGCCGCGGGTGGGCACGGCGCGACCGCGGGGCTCGTGCCCTTTCACAAGCTCAGCCAGTGGCTCAGCTACTCGCTGCTCGAGCCGCTCGAGGGCGCGGGCATCGAGGTCACGGACCTCGATCGGCTCACGGGTCTCGCGGAGTACCGCAACGGCGGTCTCTTCGTGGACGCCGGCGTGCTGGTGCCCAAACACGAAGGCGTCACGCGCGACGCGCACGGTCCGGCCTCGCCGGTCATCGTCGAGTGGCGCGCGCTCACGGTGATCCTCCTCGATCGCGTCGCGCCGCTGGTGCGCAAGCGACTCGGGGTGGAGCTCCCGCTCGCGAAGGTGCTCGAAGGCGGCACCTGGCATGCGGGACGCGAGATCGCGCGTGAGCTTCGCGAGGACGGCGGTCCGCCGATCCGTCTGGACAGCGACGGCACCGTCTTCTGACGACCGTCGCTCGTGGGGGCCTCGCGCGAGGCCCGCACTCGCTCCCGCGCACCGACGCGCGGTCGAGCCTTCCGAACACACGATCCGAGAAACGACCGATCCCCGCGGGGGATCCAAAGAGGGAAACGATTCACATGGGTGAGGTTCACGTCATCTCGCACCCGCTGGTGCAGCACAAGCTCACGCTCATGCGTCGCAAGGACACGCCGACCAGCGGCTTCCGGCAGCTGCTCGAAGAGATCGGCATGCTCATGGGCTACGAGGTCACCCGCGACATGCCGCTCTCGACCGAGAAGATCGAGACGCCGCTCGAGGAGATGGATGCCCCGGTGCTCGAGGGCAAGAAGGTGGTGCTCGTCTCCATCCTCCGCGCGGGCGACGGCATTCTCACGGGCGTGCTCAAGCTGCTTCCGAGCGCGCGCATCGGCCACATCGGCCTCTACCGCGACCCGAAGACGCTCGTCGCGGTCGAGTACTACTTCAAGATCCCGGAAGAGATCGAAGACCGCGACGTCATCGTCTGCGACCCGATGCTCGCCACGGGCAACTCGGCCATCGCGGCGGTCGAGCGCCTCGCGGAGCTGAAGCCGAAGTCGCTGAAGTTCGTCTGTCTGCTCGCGGCGCCCGAAGGCATCGCGGCCTTCCACGAGCATCATCCGAACGTGCCGATCTACACGGCGTCGATCGACCGACAGCTCAACGAGAAGGGCTACATCCTTCCGGGCCTCGGCGACGCGGGCGACCGCCTCTTCGGCACCAAGTGAACGACGCGGCGCGCGAGCTTCACGAAACGCTCGCGCGCCTCGCGTCGGCGACGGGCGAAGCGGCCGACACGCGCGGGCTCCTGCTCGCGACGCGCGCGCCCTTCGCCTGCGACTCACGCGGCACCCGCGTGCATCTGATCGCGGAGGCCCGGCTCGAAGGCGACCGCGCGGTCGAGCTGCGAGCGCGCGCCCTCGTCGATTGGTGCGAAGACCTCGAGACCGCGAGAGCGTGCCTCGGCGCGGACGCCGTCGGAACCGAGGTCGCGCGGACCCCGTGTCCCACGTGCGCGGAATCGGCGTGGCGTGTGGTTCGAGAGCGCGTGACCGCCGGAGGCGGTGTTTCGAGCGAGCTGCTCGTCGTGTGTGGGCATGGGCATCGGGTCGGCACCCACCGCGCGCACGGCTCACTCTCGGATCGCGGGCGCGTCGTTCGAACCCCTGCGGCGTGGCCGGAGCCGTGGCGCACGTGGGCCTCGTCCCACGCGACGCTCGCCGCTCGAATCGCCGAAGCGTGGCGACCCGCGCGACACGACCACGTCGCGTTCTCGACGCCGCCCACGTCGTCGTACGCCCGAGAGCTCGTCTCGGACGAAGCCCACGCCGCGGCGCTCGTACCCGAGCGACTTCGCGCGCTCGCCGAGATGCCTCGTTCGGCTTGTGTCTGCGGGGGCGAAGCCTTCTTGCTCCACGCCGACACGCTGAGCCCCGGCAGCTACGACGCCGAATGGGACCTCTGCGACGTGCTCGTCTGCTTCGCGTGTGGCCAGACGACGTCGCGGGAGCTCGGGCGCGGCGGGCAGTGGCCCCGCTGAGCGAGTCGTTCACACGTCGAAAAGAGAAAACGCCCGCCGGCACGAGCCGACGGGCGTTCGTCTCTTCCAGGGCGCCGAGGCGCCGAGTGGTTCAGCGCACGAACACGTAGCCGAAGCCCGAGATGTTCCGGTCGCCCGCGTCGGCGGAGCAGAACGCCGCGTTGCCGACGCTGATCGCGTCGCTCTGGCCGCAAGCGGTGCCCTGCGTGCCGATGCCGATGCGCGAGTCCGGGCTCGAGCAATTGCCCTCCTGGTTGGAGATGATGCCGATGCGTGCACGCGGCCACGCGGCTGCCGGCGTGTCGGCTTGGGTGTTGAAGCCCTCGCGGTTGCAGTTCGCCTGAAGCGACCCGCTGACCATCAGGGCCTTCCAGGCGTCACGACCGACCGTGCTCGCCACGTACGTGCCGGGCGCGATCACGCTCGAGAGGCTCGTGCCCGCTTGCGGCATCGTCAGGTAGCGCACGGTGCCCGGGATCGGGTCCTCCATGCCGACGCGCACCTCCGTGAAGTCCACGGAGAAGTAGCTCTCGAGGAGCGCTTCGTTGCGGTCGAACGCCGAGTTGCCCGGGTTCAACGTGGTGGTGCCCGTCCACACGGCCTCGTCGTACGAGAACGTCGTCTGGCGTCCGTCGGCCTTGAGGGCGAGGGTCCAACCGCCGCCTGCGGTCGTCATGTCGCAGTAGGTCTGGTAGGTGCCCGTGCGGCCCTGCAGCGTGTACACGCCGTCCTTCGCCTGCGGGCTGCGCGCGAGCAGCTCGCGGCAGCTCGTCGGCACCTGCGCCGGACGAACCCAGAGCTTGACGCGGCGCGCGCTGTTGCCCACGGCGTCGTTCGGCGTGTTGTAGGTCGGGATGGCGGTGATGCCGTCCGGGTGACCCGTGTGAATGCCGACCGCGAACCACCAGCAGCCACCTTGGTCGCCGTCGAGGTAGGTCGCGCCGGTGTTGCCACTCACGCCGAGACCGACGAACGCGCCGCAGCCCGCAGGCGTGCTCGCGAGCGTCGTCGAGAGGTTCGACAGCGCGGGGCGTCCCGCGCTGTCGCCCATGACGAGCGGGCTCTGATCCTGCGTCCACTGCAGGTAGCCCTCGGCCATCGGACCGTCGAGCCACTCGTAGACGAACTCGTATCCGGCGGCGCTTCCGAGGTTCGGGAGCATGCCGAGGATCGCGTAGTCGCCCGTGTTCGGGGTCGACGTGTTGACCGCGTTCCACTCCGCGCGCACGTGACGACGACCGAAGGTCGCCCAGTCCTGGTCGTAGATCTGCGTCCAACCACCCGCGCCGCGGGTCATGTCGCAGTAGGTCGTGACCGTGGTGACGCCGTCCGGCGAGATCAGGTATTCGCCGTCCATCGCCGCAGGGTTCGCGGCCAAGATGGCCGCGCAGTGCGGCGGGGCCGCGGAGCACGAGAAGCCGTCACCCACGTAGCCGCCGTTGCAAGCGCAGCTGCGGCTGCCCGGCGTGTTCGTGCAGGTCGCGTTGGTGTCGCAACCGCCGTTGTCGGTGTCGCACTCGTTGACGTCGTCGCAGGCGAGCCCGTCCGCGGCGAGCACGTAGCCGGCGCTGCACGAGCAGCTGAAGCTTCCCGCGCTGTTGGTGCACGTCTGCTCGCAGCCGCCGTTGGCGGTGTCGCACTCGTTGACGTCGTCGCAGGCCGCGCCGTCGGCGTTGAGGACGTAGCCGCTGTTGCAGCCGCAGCTGAAGCTGCCGGCGCTGTTCGTACAGACCTGCGCGCAGCCGCCGTTGGCGGTGTCGCACTCGTTGACGTCGTCGCAGGCGAGTCCGTCTGCGGCGAGCACGTAGCCGGCGCTGCACGAGCAGCTGAAGCTTCCCGTGCTGTTCGTGCAGGTCTGGGCGCAGCCGCCGTTGGCGGTGTCGCACTCGTTGACGTCGTCGCAGGCCGCGCCGTCGGCGTTGAGCACGTAGCCCGCGTTGCAACCACACGTGAAGCTGCCCGCGCTGTTCGTGCAGGTCTGGGCGCAGCCGCCGTTGGCGGTGTCGCACTCGTTGACGTCGTCGCAGGCGAGTCCGTCTGCGGCGAGCACGTAGCCGGTGCCGCACGAGCAGCTGAAGCTGCCCGCGCTGTTCGTGCAGGTCTGGGCGCAGCCGCCGTTGGCGGTGTCGCACTCGTTGACGTCGTCGCAGGCCGCGCCGTCGGCGTTGAGCACGTACCCGCTGTTGCAGCCACACGTGAAGCTACCCGGCGCGTCCGTGCAGGTCTGGGCGCAGCCGCCGTTGTCCGTCGCACACTCGTCGACGTTCGTGCAGCCCGTCTCGCCGTCGCCGGAGTAGCCGCTCGGGCAATCACCGCAGGTGCGGCTGCCGTCCGTGTTCGTGCAGCTCACGAGCTCGTCGCAGTTGCCGTTGTCGACGAGGCATTCGTCGATGTCGTTGCAGCCGCCCATGCCGTCGTCGACGTAGCCCATCGGGCAGTCGCCGCAGGTGAAGCCACCGGCGGTGTTCGTGCACGCGACGAGATCGGAGCAGGGGCCCGGGTCGGCGGCGCACTCGTCGACGTCGACGCACGAGGTGCCGTCGTCCATCTCGTCGTCGTAACCGAGCGGGCACATGCCGCACTCGCGGCTGCCGGTGGTGTTCGTGCAGGTGACGAGCTCGTCGCAGCCGCCGTTGTCGGTCGCGCACTCGTCGATGTCGTCGCAGGCGAGGCCGTCGGCGTTCAGCGTGTAGCCGTCACCACACGAGCACTCGAAGTCCCCGTCGGAGTTGGTGCAGGTCTGCGCGCAGCCGCCGTTGTCGGTGGCGCACTCGTCGATGTCCGCGCAGCCGCCCGCGCCGTCGTCGACGTAGCCCTCGGGGCAATCGCCGCAGGTGAAGCCGCCGGGCGTGTTGGTGCACTCCACGCCTTCGGAGCAGGGCGCCGGATCGGCGGCGCATTCGTCGACGTCGGTGCAGCCGTCGCGGCCGCTGCCGGTGTAGCCGCTCGGACACGCGCCGCACGTCACCGTGCCGCCGGTCGCCGTGCACGTCGTCAGCGCATCGCAGCCGCCGTTGTCGACCGCGCAGAGGTCGCCGGTCGAGCCGTCGCGCATCGTCGTGGCGTCGCTCCCGGTGCCTCCGTCATCGCCGCCGCCGTTGCCACCCCCACAGCCGACGCCGAGCGCGACGAGCGCCCCGATCGCCAGCAACCATCCATGTCCCCGTTTCGCCATCCCCAACCTCCGGACCACCAAGAGAGGCGTGAATGTTCACTCTGAACGAAACATTGCGGCAACGGTGAAAGCGGTTCTCTTCGCGACGTTCGACAAAACGTACGTAAAAACAAGGGGTTGGGTCCGTGGGGTCGAGCCTGACAAGTCCTCTGGGAACGCCGAGCGCAAGACGACGTACACCCCATGGCATCCTCGAAGATGCTTTGGAGGGGACATGAAGCACTGGTTCAACCGCCCGCCTTCCGCACCGGCGTGGGCCTCTTTCTGGTCCGGCGAGCAATACGGGCGCTTCGTCGAGCACGTGAAAGCGGAGCTCGGCCGTCGCGGCGTGCAGTTCGAGATGGGCGACGGCGTGGTGCGTGTGCTCGGCCAGGGGGCCGGCAAGTCGAACGAGCTGGGCCTCCAGAACCTCGCCCAGAAGTGCCGCATGGCCCGCTCGGAAGACGAGTGGCCCGACGTCGTGCGGGGTCACCTCGAACAAGTCGTCGGGTCCGGGCGCGACGAGATCGACGAGGCGATGGCGCGCGCCAACGACCTCGGCGCGGTGCGCGACCAGCTCAAGCTGCGGCTCTACCCGCGCTCGATGCTGGCCAACGTTCCGACCGACGCCCTCGTCAGCTGGCCCGTCGCCGACGACCTACTCGCGGTCTTGGTCCTCGACCTGCCCCAAACCGTGGCCACGGTCGGCGCGGACCAACGGCGCACCTGGAACGTCTCGGACGACGAGCTTCACGCGCTCGCGCTCTCGAACGTCAAACGTTTCGACCCGCCGCAGCTCGACGACTTCGAGATCGCGCCCGGCGTCCCGGCGCGCGCGTTGGTCGGCGACCACTTCTTCGTCGCGAGCCACGCCCTCCAGATCGCGCGCTTCGTCGACCCCACCGAGCACGGCCTCTTGGTCATCGTGCCGCACCGCCACGCGACGCTCGTGCATCGCATCACCGGACCCGAGGCACTCCAGGCCGTGAACCATTTCCTGGGCCTCGCGCGTCGCATGCACCTCGAAGGCCCCGGCTCGATCACCGACCAGCTCTACTGGTGGCACGACGGCGTGCTCGAGCGGCAACCCTCCGAGGTGAACGAGCAGACGCTCACCTTCCGACCCACGTCGGGCTTCGAGCAGATGCTCTCGCGGCTGATGACCTGAGCCGGATCAGCACTCCTTCGGAAAGCCTTCGAAGAGGTAGCCCTGGTCGCGGCCGTCCTCGATGAGACGAATCGCGCAGTTGTGCGGGTTCGGCTCCGCCTCGAACCACTCGGGCGAGAGGTGGCACCACATCATCAAAAACGCGCGCAGCGTCACGCCGTGGCAGACGACGACGAGGTCGCGCACGCCTTTTTGCTCGAGGTCGCGCTGGAAGCTCCCGAACGCTTGGTACACCCGCGTCGCCACGTCGAAGCGGCTCTCGCCGAGCGGGAAACGCGCCCAGAAACGACCCTCGAAACGCTCCTGCTTCTGGTAATGCGCCCACTCGTTCGGGAAGAGGTTCGGCAGCTCTTCGTCGGGGATACCGTCGAAGAGACCGAACTGCTGCTCGCAGAGCAACACGTGCTCACGCCGATCGGTGACCCACTCGCTCGCCATCTCTTGCACACCGTCGGCGGTCTCGCGCGTGCGTCGGTAGGGGCTCGTCCACAGCCGCACGTGCGGTCGCGCGTCGCCGTGCCGCTCCGCGAAGAACGCGGCGACGCGTCGCCCGGCTTCGCGAACCTGCTCGCGACCTCGGGGAGAGAGCGGGATCGCGTGATCGGCGGTGTGCCGATGGATCGCGGGGTCGACGTTTCCCATCGACTCGCCGTGGCGGATGAGGAGGATGCGCACGCGCAGAGGATGCCAAAGACGGCCGGGTCGCCGCCATCGGGGAGCGCCACGACGTCAGACCGATCCCTCACGGTACGTCGAGAGCCAGCCACACAAGTTGTCGGCGGGCTCCTCACCACCTTGAAGTACGCTGCCGACCGCGCATGACCCTTCGTTTCGTCAGCTCTCCTTCGGCCGCGGCTCGTCTCGACGCCGCTCGTCGTTGGCTGCGCGATCAGCCGAGCGACGGGCTCGTTCGGGTCGTCGCGACCACCCGTGACGCGGCAGCCCGTCTCGTTCGCGAGGCGACGGTGGAGCGCGGCGCGCTCTTCGGATGGGAGGCCCTCTCGTCCGGGGCTTTCGTCGTTCGCGCGGCGCTTCTACCGCTCGCGGGCGCCGGTCGAAGCCCCGCGGGCTCCCTCGCGCACGAAGCGTTGGCGGCCAGGACCTTGGATCGCCTGCGCCGCGAAGCGAAGCTCGGTCGCTACGCCAAGCTCGCCGACCGCCCGGGCTTGCCACGCGCGTTGGCCGCGACCGCCGCGGAGCTCGTGGCCGCGGAGGTGCCCTCGGCGGCGTTGCGCGAGGTCGACGCCGAGCTCGCGGAGTGGATCGAGGTGCTCCGCGACGAGACGAAGAAGGCCGGCCTCGCGGATCGCGCCGACGTGCTCGCGGCCGCCACCTCGACCTTCGATCACGCGACGCCGCAACCGACGTTGTTGTTGGATCTGCCGCTCGAGTCGCCCGGCGAGCGCGCGATGGTGCGCGCGCTGCGTCGTGGACCGCTCTTCGTCGCGGCGGTCGAGGGCGAAGAAGCCGCGTGGGCCGAGGCGCTCGAGCAGACGCCCGAACGGATCGCGAGCGAAGCCGTGGCCGACCTCGGCGCGCTGCATCGCCGTCTCTTTCGAAACGATGCCGTGGAAGACACGAGCGACGAGGTCGGCAGCGAAGAGGAGGGCTCGTCGAGCGAGGAGGAGCGTCGCGTTCGTTTCCTCTCCGCGGCCGGCGAGAGCCGCGAGTGCGTCGAGATCGCGCGCCTCTGCGTGCACCACGCGCGGGAGGGCGTGCCCTTCGATCGCATGGCGGTCGTCACGCGAAGCGCGTCGCTCTACCGTCCCTACCTCGTCGCGGCGTTCGGGCGCGCGGGCATTCCGCTGCGCCTCTCGCGCGGCACGGTCCTGCCCGATCCCGCGGGGCGCGCCTTGCTCGCCTTGCTCGATTGCCGCTCCGAAGCGTTCTCCGCGCGCGCCTTCGCCGAGTACCTCTCGCTCGGGCAGAGCCCGCTGGACGCCGAGGGCGCGCCGCCCGCCGCGCGTGACGTCTTCGCGATGCCGGACGCCGAGCTCGTGCCCTTCGAGACGGAGCTTCGCGACGACGAAGGTCGCCCCGACGCGTCCGTCCACACGCCGCTCCGCGTTCCGCGGCATTGGGAGTCGCTCCTCGTCGACGCTGCCGTGATCGGTGGCATCGCGCGTTGGGAACGTCGGCTCGACGTGCTCGACGCCAACCTCGCGCGTGAAGCCGAGACGCTCGACGCCGACGACCCGGTCCGCGACTCGCTCGCGCGGCGACGCGAAGAGCTCGATCGCCTCCGCACCTTCGCGTTGCCGCTCCTCCGCGAGCTCGAAGCGTTGCCGAGCACCGCGACGTGGGGCGCATGGCTCGACGCGTTGCGTGCGCTCGCGACCCGCGCGCTGCGCGAGCCCGAGCGCGTCGTGCAAGTGCTCGGGGAGCTCGCACCGCTGGCGCCCGTCGGCCCCGTCGAGCTGCTCGAAGTGCGCGGTGTGTTGGCGCATCGCCTCGGGAGCCTCGTCACACGACCGAGCGCGGCCGCCTCCGGCGTTCACGTGCTGACCCCCGACGAAGCGCGCGGCGTGTCGGCCGACGTCGTCTTCGTGCCGGGCCTCGCGGAGCACCTCTTCCCCGAGAAGCTGCTCGAGGACCCGTTGCTCCTCGACGCGCGCCGTCGCGCGATCACGGGCGCCGCGCTCGACACCCGCGAGAGCCGTGCCCGTCGCGAGCGCCAGCGCCTCGCCATCGCGGTCGGCGCCGCGTCCGCGCACCTCATCGTGTCGTGGCCCCGCGCCGATCTCGAGCGCGCACGTCCACGCGTGCCGAGCTTCTACGCGCTCGAGATCGCCCGCGCGGCGCACGGCGCGCTGCCCGGTTGGAGCGAGCTCGCCGAGACCGCCGCCAAAGCGACCTCCGAGGTGGTCGGTTGGCCCGCGCCCGACGACCCGCACGAGGCGATCGACGACGCCGAGTTCGATCTCGCGGCGTTGCGACGCTTGGCCTCGCGTCCCGTGCCGGGCGGCGCGGCGTACCTGCTCGACGCCAGCCCCACGCTTCGTCGCGCGTTCTCGGCGCGTGCGCGTCGATGGAACGTGAAGACCTGGACGCCCTACGACGGCCTCGTCGACGCGGCGCTCGCCCAAGCGCTCGCGCGTTACCGACCGGCGACCAAACCGTTCTCCGCCAGCGCGCTCGAGCAGCTCGCCGCGTGTCCCTACCGCTTCGCGCTGCGCTCGTTCTTCAAGCTCGCGCCCCGCGAGGTGCCCGAGGCGATCGAAGATCCGAACCCACGCCAGCGCGGTACCTTCGTGCACGACGTCCAGTTCGACGTGCTCACGCGCCTGCGCGCCGAGAAGCTCCTGCCGCTCGATCATCCGCAGAAGCTCGCGCGCGCGCGCCAGCTGCTCGACGAGACGGTCGCCAAGGTCGCCGACGAGCACGAAGAAGAGCTCGCGCCGGCGATTCCGCGGGTCTGGCGCGACTTCGTCGACGCCGTTCGGCTCGACCTGCACGAGTGGCTCGGCCGTCTTCACGACGCGCCCGATTGGGTGCCGGTGGCCTTCGAGCTCACCTTCGGCGTCGAGCGCGGAAGTCGCCGCGACCCCGCGAGCCGCAAAGAGCCCGTCGACCTGAAGCTCGGTCGCGCGGGCGACGTCGCGCTCCGTTTTCGCGGCTCGATCGATCTCGTCGAATCCAAAGGCGACGCGCTTCGCGCCACGGATCACAAGACTGGGAAGGCGCGTTACGACGCGAGCTTGCGCATCGGCGGTGGGCGCGCGCTCCAGCCGGTGCTCTACGCGCTCGCCCTCGAAGCGTTGCATCCCGACCGCTCCGTGGTCGGCGGTCGCCTCTACTACTGCACCAGCCGCGGAGGTTTCGTCGATCGCGAGGTGCCGCTCGACGACGACGCACGCGACCTCGCGGGTCGTGCGGTGCACGTGCTCGAGCGCATGCTCGCCCGTGGTTTCTTTCCCGCCGCGCCCGGCGAGCGCGAGTGCGAGTGGTGCGACTACCGCGTCGTCTGCGGCACCCGCGAGGCGCGCCGCGTGCAGCGCAAGGATGCACGCTGGCTCGAACCGCTGATTCAGCTTCGGAGGAGCCGATGAGCGCGCCGAACGAATGGGTCGACGCCGAAGCGCGCCGCCGCATCGCCGAAGAGCTCGGCACCACCTTCCTGGTCGAGGCCGCCGCGGGCACGGGCAAGACGACCGCGCTGGTGTCACGCATGCTCGCGGCGGTCGAAGCCGGCGCGCGTCTCGACGCGATGGTCGCGGTGACCTTCACCGACAAGGCCGCGGGCGAGCTGAAGCTTCGTCTACGCGAAGGTCTCGAGCGTCGCCGCGTCGCGACGCAGGACCCCGAGGTGCGTGCGCGTTTCGACGCGGGGCTGGCGGCGCTCGAGCTCGCCCACGTCGGCACCATTCACGGGTTCTGTGCCGAGCTCCTACGCGAGCGACCGGTCGAGGCCGAGGTCGATCCCGCGTTCGAGATGCTCGCGGAAGAAGAGAGCGCGCGTCTGCTCGGGCGTGCCTTCGAGACGTGGTTTCAAGGCGTGCTCTCGGACCCGCCGCCCGGCGTGCGGCGGGTCCTTCAAGCCCGTCGTTGGAGCGACGTCGGCTCGGACGGCAGCGGGCCGCGTCGCGACCTCGAGCGCGCGGCGCGCGATCTCATCGAGCGACGCGACTTTCCCACCCCGTGGACCTTGCCGAGCTTCCCACGCGCCGAGCGTCTTCGTTCCGCGCTCGACGCGGTCGAGGCCTACGCCGAAGCGTGCCTTCGTTCCCCGACGCGCGCGGGCGATCCGGATTGGGCGACCAAGTTCGGTCTCGAGCTGCGTCCGCGCGTCCGCGATCTTCGCGTGATGCTCGAGCGCGGTCCCGAGAGCGACGCGCTCGACGCCCTCGAGTCCGCGCTGCGTTCGATGACGAGCGGAAGCACCAAACGAAAATGGGCCTACAAGCTCACGACGTGGAAGTGGAAGAACGCGGAAGAAGATCGCGTCGCCGCGGAGGCCGCGCGCGACGCCGCGTTCGAGCTCGTCACCGAGGTGCTTCGTGAGTGCGACGAAGAGCTCGCGGCGCGTCTGCAGCTCGAGCTTCAAGCGGTGGTCGAAGCCTACGAAGCGCTCAAACGACGCCACGGCGTGCTCGACTTCCTCGACCTGCTCGCCTCCGCACGCGACCTCGTGCGCGACCACGACGGCGCGCGCGCGGAGCTTCAGGAACGCTTCACCCACCTCTTCGTCGACGAAATTCAAGACACCGATCCGCTGCAGACCGAGCTCTTGCTCCTGCTCGCGGCCGACGACCCGACCACGCGTGATTGGCGAAGCGTGCGTGTGGTGCCCGGCAAGCTCTTCGTGGTCGGCGATCCGAAGCAAGCGATCTACCGCTTTCGTCGCGCCGACCTCGGCGTCTACGAAGACGTGAAGGAGCGCGTGCGCGAAGCGGGCGGCGAGATCCTCTCGCTCTCGACCAGCTTTCGCGCGCGCCCCGGCATTCAGCGCTTCGTCAACGGCGCCTTCCAGCGTTGCTTCGGCGAAGGCGTGCCCGCGGTGCAGGCGCGGCACGTGCCGCTCTCGCCGGCCCGTGACGAAGAGGCCGCACGGCCGAACGTGGTGGTCTTGCCCGTCCCCGATCCCTACGGCGACCGTGGTCGCGAGGTCACCGATTGGGGCGTTCAACGCTCGTTTCCCGACGCGGTCGCCGCCTTCGTCGGCTGGCTCGTGCGCGAGAGCGGTTGGACGATCGAAGACGAGGGCACGTCGCGGCCCGTCGTGCCCAAAGACGTCTGCTTGCTCTTCAGCCGCATGAGCACCGGCTGGTCCGATCTCGCCGAGGACTACGTCCGGGCGCTCGAAGCGCGCCAGATCCCTCACGTCGTGCACGGCGGGCGTTCGTTCTACGAGCGCGAAGAGATTCTCGCGGCCCGCCAAGTCCTCGCCGCCATCGAGCACCCCGACGACGCGCTCGCGGTCTTCGCGGTGTTGCGAGGCGCGTTCTTCGGCTTCTCCGATCCCGAGCTCTTCACCTACCGCGAGAAGGTCGGTCCGCTCCTTCCCTTCGCGTCGGCGCGCCCGACGAAGGAGGAGTCGGAGGTGGCGATCGCCGAAGCGCTCGCGTTGCTTCGTGCGCTTCACACCGAACGCAACGAGCGGCCCTTCGCCGAGACGCTCGCGCGTTTCTTCGAAGCGACACGCGCGCAAGCGGGGCTCGCCCTCTGGCCCTCGCCGCGTCAGACGCTCGCCTCGGTCGCTCGACTCGTCGACCGCGCGCGCCGCTTCGACGCGCGTGGCGCGACCTCGTTCCGAGCCTTCGTCGACTTCGTCGAAGACGAGGCCGCGCGCGCGGGCGGCGGCGACTCGCCCTACGTCGAAGAAGGCGTCGATGGCGTACGGCTGATGACCGTGCACCGCGCGAAGGGGCTCGAGTTCCCCGTCGTGATCCTCTGCGATCCGTCCGCGAAGGCCGAGTCGAACCGGCCCTCACGCTACGTCGACGCCGAAGCGCGTTTGTGGGCGGTGCCGCTCTGCGGCGCGGTTCCCCGCGAGCTTCACGAGCACGGCGACGACGTGCGCGAGGCCGACACCGCCGAACGCGCGCGCCTGCTCTACGTCGCCGCGACCCGTGCACGCGAGCTGCTCGTCGTGCCTGGTCTCGGCGACGGCATGCCGAGGAAGTGGTGGATCAGCCCGTTGAACCCGGTGGTCTACCCGCCGAAGGGCACCGCGCCGAGCGCGACGCCGGGGGTGAGCCTCACGTTCGGCGACGACAGCGTCCTGCACCGGAACATGAACGTGGTCGAAGCGCGGCAGAAGACGGGCATGCCCTTCGCCCCGATTCGACCGGGCACCTACGATCAGGACGGGGTCGCGATCACGTGGTGGGATCCGGGGGTGCTTCCGCTCGACGTCGAGCCCTTCTCGGGTCTTCGACGCACCGAGCTGCTCGACCCCAAGGGCAAAGGACACGCTCCGGCGAGCGCCGCCCACGCCCGTTGGTCGGAGCGTCGCGCGTCGCTGCTCGCACGCGCCAGCGCGCCGAGCCTGCCCGTACGTACCGTGCGCGAGGTGGCCCTCGAGGGGGTGAAGGAAGGCCGCGAGGTCTCCACCGTGAGCACCGGCGCGTGGCACGAAGGGCGCCCGACGGGTCCGCGCTTCGGCACGCTGGTGCACGCGATCCTCGCCGAGATTCCCTTCGAAGCGGCGGCAGGTGCGACCCGCGCATTGGCGCGCGCGCACGGTCGCTTGCTCGGCGCCACGCCCGCGGAGATCGAAGCCGCGGCCGAGGCGGTGTCCTCGGCGCTCGCGCATCCGCTCTTGCAGCGCGCCGCCAGCGCGACCCGCATCTGCCGCGAGACCCCGCTTCACCGCAAGCTCGAGGACGGCACCCTCGTCGAAGGCGTCGTGGACCTCGCCTTCCTCGAAGACGACCCCTTCGGCGACGTGCGCTGGACGGTGGTCGATTACAAGACCGACCTCTCGGGCGGCGCCCCCGACGACTACGTCGTCCAGGTCGAGCTCTACGCGAAGGCGATCGAAGCCGCGACGGGCATCGACGCCGAGGCGGTCTTGCTCGGCGTGTGACCGTCGCGTCCGCGCGAGCGTCGTGTTCACACGAGCGTCGTGTCCACACGAGCGTCGCGTTCACACGAGCGTCGCGTCCACACGAGCGTCGTGTCCACACGAGCGTCGCGTTCCGACGAGCTCGCGGCCGGCGTTCTCACGCCGACGTCGGAGCACCGCGCAGGCGGATCAGACGCCGATGAACAAGCGGTGCCCGAAGTTCCGCTCCAGCTTCGAGCTGAAGATCTTCGAGGCGGCGCTTTCGATGTCGTACTCGACGCGGCGGAACGAGAAGCGCTGCGCTTCCGTGTCGTAGGTCGTGAAGCTGGCGCGGTTGTCGTAGTCGCGCGGCTGCCCGACGCTACCCACGCTCACGATGTACTTCGCGTCCTTCTCGAGCGTGAAGTCCATCGCGGGAAGCTCTTCGACCTCGCCGGGGCGGAGCTTGAAGACCTTGCAGAGGTGCGAGTGCCCGATGAGCGTGATGTGTCCGAGCTCGTCCCAGATCTGCAGACACTCCCGCGCCTGCTCGGGCGCGAAGATGTACTCGAACTCCTCGAGCCGCAGCGGCGAGCCGTGGCAGAGGTGGACGCCGGTGTCTTCGACGACGTGCGAGTAGGGCAGGCTGCGAAGCCACTCGAGGTTCTGCTTCGAGAGGATGTTCGCGTGAAAGTCGAGCGCCTGGCGCGCAGCCTCGTAGTAGTACGAGTAGTCCATCCGGCCCGCGACGGCGGCGTCGTGGTTGCCGAGGATGGTGACCTTCGCCGTTTCGCGCACGAGGTCCGCGCACTCGTTCGGGCTGGCGCCATAGCCGACGACGTCGCCGAGACAGTAGTACTCGTCGATCTCTTCGTCCTCGAACGCTCGCATCACGGCCGACATGGCTTCGATGTTGGCGTGGACGTCGCTGAAGATGCCGAGACGCATGCGCGAACCTCGTTTCTAGAGCCCTGCGACGCGTTTGTCCATCCCGATCGAGGGATGCGAATCCGGACACGCGTCAGAATGGCCGGATTGGTGAATCGAAGGCCCCGTGCCCCCGGCTCGTGCGAAGGGCGTACGCACCCGGTCCGACCTACGGACGAGGTCCGCAGATGTGACGTCGGGGCTGCCCGAGGCAGGTGGAAACGCCGCGTTCACGAGGCGTTGAGGGCCGCGTAGAAGCGGCGGCTGAAGGCGTGGACCCCGTCGTCCTCCCCGCCACGTGCGAGGAGGGCCAGGTGCTTTTCTGCGAGGGGCTTCTGGGTCATCGCGGCCACCGCGATCGCCCGAACCTTCGCGTGACCGTCGGTCTCGAGCCCCCGAACCTTCTCCGGCTCGGTCGAGGCCAGGTGGGCCAAGGCGTACGAGAAGCGCTCTTCGGCGCCCTTCGGGTCCTTCATCGCGCGCTGCATCGGGCGAAGCGCGGCGGGGCCGAAGCTCGACAACACCCGCGCGACCTCCCACCACACCTCGCTGGGCTCGGTCTGGAGCAGGTGCACGAGGGGACCGATGGCCCTGCGAAGCTTGAGCTCCCCGAGCGCCAAGGTCGCCGCTTGGCGAACGAAGGTCTTTCGCGCGGTGAGCCCGTCGATCAACGCGTCGGCCGCCGCTTCGCCGAGCGCGATGAGGCGCGGCGCGACCTCGAGCACCTCGTCGCGCGGCATCTTTCGAACCGCGCCGAAGATCGTCGACACGAGCTCCGGCTCCGCGCGACGGCACAGCTCGAGCGCCGAGGCCCGCCGCATCCGCGGGTGATCCAGCAGCGCCGAGACGTCGCGCGAGGGCATGTCCCGCAGCGCTTCTGGCGCGACCTCCTTCGGGGCGGCCGCTTCGCCGCGCACCGCACGAATGTCTTCCCAGGCCGCGTCGTGCGCCTCGGAGGGCAACGCCACCTCGAGCTCGCTGGCGAGGGCGATCAGCTGTTCCCAGTTCCGGACCACGCCGTCGGGGCCGAGGCCTCCGCGGTCGGGCAGCCGCGCGGTGCCACGAAACGCGTCGACGAGCTGAAGCACCAGCTCACCCGGCTCGGGCGAGACGCCGAGCGAGATCGCGCGGCTGACCAAGGGCGAGGGAAGCGCGATGCCGTGGCGGACCGCGTCCTCGAGGATGCGGCGGAAGGCGTCGTCGACACGCTGACGCGGGATCGAGAGCGCCAAAAGCGCGAGATCGAGCTTCGCAGGGCTCGCCCATTTCCCGAGCGTGGCCACGGCGTTGGACGCGTCCTTCGCGTTTCGGGCGGGCGGCGCGTCGTCGAAGGGGTGGCCGCGAAGCTGCAGCGGAGGCGGCGCCGCCAGCGCCCGCTCGAGCGCGGTCACCGGGTCGAGCCGTCCTTCGGCGCGGTTCGCGCGCTCGAGGATCATGGTGAGGTTCGTACGCCGCTCGGGCGCGGCCACCTCGCGTGTCCGCTCGAAGCGGCCGTCAGGCGAGTAGAGCCCGACCGTGACCTGAAAGTCTTCGCGCAAGGCTTCGAGGATGGCGCGGTCGTCGTCGTCGTTCGGGTCGAGCGCCGCGCGGCGTGCGTAGGGACGCGGCTCCCGAGGGTCGACCAACGTCAGGAGCACGACCGGCACCTCGTCGACCGCCACGTATTGCACGAGCAGATCGACGTCGCCCTGAAACGAGTCCTCGTAGCCCTCGCCGAGACGGGCGTGAAGCCACACGCCCTCGCTGCCCAACCGCGCGCTCATCTCGACGAGCGGGTCGTCGAAGAACGCCTCCGGAGGCGCCACGCTCGCGCGAGGGCGCCGATGCACCGGCGCTTCTTCCTCGCGGTGAATCATTGTCGGCTCGGGCTCGGGCGCCTCTTCTTCTTCGAGCTCCTCTTCGAGGTCGTCGTCGTCGAGCGAATCTTCGATCGCTTCGGCCACCGCGTCGTCGTCGAGCACTTCGGCGTCGTCGTCGTCGTCGTCGTCGAGCAGTTCGGCGCCGATCAGCTCCGCGACGGGCTCCTCGGCGGAGAGCTCGGCCGCGGTGGCGACGACGTCGTCGAACTCGTCGGAGTCCGGCGTCGCCTCCAGGAGCTCCACGCCGGCGGGCCCTTCTTCGAGCATCTCCACGTCGGACGCCAGGTCGCCCACCGATCGAATCGCCGGGTCGGTGCGCGCCGGCTTCGCCACGGCGTCCTCACGCTCGCGCAGGCGCGCGAATCGTTCTTCGAGGGCGCTCTCGCGCTGCGCGAGGTCGCGCGCGCTCGCTTCGGAGCGTTCGGCTTCGAGCCGCAGCTCGTCTTCACGTCGGGTGATCGCCTCGGCACGATCGGCGAGGCGTCGTTCGCGTTCTTCGAGATCCGCGGCGCGCTTCCCCAGCGCGCTCTCTCGACCCTCGAGCTCCCGGGCTCGTGCGTCGAGCGAGCTGCCACCGTCGAGGTAGCTCGCCAAGCCTTCGACCCCGAGGACCACCCGCGCTTCGGCGACGTAAGGCGGCACCCGATGCGCGGTGTCGCTCGCCAGACGTTCGAGCAGCGCGGCCCGCTCGGACAACGCCGTGTGCGCGAGCGGCGTCGGAAGCACCAACGCGAAGCGGTGCGCGATCGGGTCGTGGAACACGAAGGGCAACGCCAGGGTCAGCCCGTCGAGCGCGTGAAGCGACCCGTCGAGCGCCGCCGCGCGCAACCGTGGGTCGGTCGCGACGTTCACCACCCGGTGCACGCTCAGCGTCCGTAGCCCCGCGCCATCCGGGACGTGAACCGTCTCGCGTCGCGTCTGTCCTTCGCGACCGTCGTACGCGAACTCCTCCGTGGGCACCCGCAACCCGCCTCCCCGCGCGATCCCCTCGCGCGGGGCGGATCGGTATCACGAACCGGACCCTCCTGTCCTCGCTTTGCGACCTCGGCTCACGGGATCCGGCCGAGGATCCCCCAAGGCTTTCCGGAGGTTCGCGCGTCGAGCCGGGCTCGGTCCCCGAGTTGGACCTCGCGCGCTTGCGCCGGCAAAGCGCGGCGCCAGACTCGCCCCTCCCATGAGCGTGCCCACCACCATCGTCGATCTCGCCAACGCTTGCCGCGCCTCGGTGCTCGCCACGGTCGGGGTCGAGCTCGATTTCGAGCCCGAGACCCTCCCGATCCTGGACCACTACGCGAAGAACCACGCGACGCTCGCGGTCGGCGATCCGCTCAAGCGCGCGCCGAAGCCCAGCAGCGACGACGCCTCGGACGAGGTGGTCGGGTTGGTGGCGCCCATGTGCGGCGCCTACTTCGGCGAGGTCATGCGCCACCACTTCGACGGCGTGTTCCGCTGGCACGCTCCCGACGACGAGCACGCTTTGTGGCGCCTCGAGGCCGAGCCGGTCTTCCTCTTCTTCAACCCCGTCGGCGTCGCGCTCGAGGTGATGGAGCAAGAAGACGCGGCCGGGTGGGGCGCGCACCTGCGGGTGCGACCGAACGATCGTGAGGCGGTGCGCGCGGCGCTCGAGCTGCTCGGCGACGTTCGCGACAGCGACTACTACTCGTTCACCGTGCGCTTCGAGGTGCTCGAGCAGGTCCTCGAGACGTTGGGCCGCCGTGCGCAGGAGCGTGGCGAGCGCAGCTACCACGAGTCCGCCGAATACGACGCGTTCGTCGCCCGCGAAGCCGCGGGCTGAGCGAGTCTCTCGGAGGGCGTTCTGGCCGTGCTCGCTCAGCGAGGCAGTCGAACGCGGCCTGGAACGCGAACGGGTCGGACCCGGGCGGCCTGCAGACCGAAGGGTCGAACCCCTCCGACCTCGTACATGCCGGGTCGCAAACCGACGTAGTGCGCCGTCACGCCGGCATCGACCCAACCGATGGGCGTGCCGTCGATGGTCACCAGAGTTCGTGTTGGCCCACGGTTTTCGACGAGCAGTCCCTCGCCGGGCGCCTCGCCGTTCGTCGACGGATCGGGCTCCACGTTTCGTCGTTCTCGACGTGGCGGGAAGCGCGCCATCATCGCCGGCGGCAGAAACGCGCGGCTGTCGGCGGGCGCCACGGGGCGCGGCGGGTCGACGTGGTCGGCGCGAA
The DNA here is from genome assembly GCA_020633125.1 of Sandaracinus sp. Classification (GTDB taxonomy): domain Bacteria; phylum Myxococcota_A; class Polyangia; order Polyangiales; family Houyiibacteriaceae; genus JACKEH01. The sequence continues at coordinate 52,244 of JACKEH010000031.1, forward strand.
GCTGCGAGCGAGGCAGCTCGACTCCGACGTCCGCCGTGCGTTCCCCACGCCAGAGCCCGACCCGAAAGCTCGGCGGCGATCCGCCTTCGCCACAACGGCGCGCGAGGCTGTCGGGGGAGTTGTTCGTCCACTCGGCGATCAGCCGGCAGATGAGATCGCCGGGGCCGGATTGTTCGTTCGTGGCGGGCGTCGCGATACGCAGTCCAGGCGAGCTTCGCGGACGCCCTCCTTCGAACCATTGCGCGAGCTGTCCTGGACCGAGCGGACGCCCGCCTTCGCCGTCGAGGAGGTAGACACCGGGCTCGTCACGGCGCAGGCGCACCTCCGAGCCAGCGTGGACCGGCCAGCCGTTTCCGCCGAAGCGCGCGCGTAGGCGATCGCGCGCGACGTCGATGTAGAGCTCGGCGGTCGGGCCCGCGACCTCGGGCGACCCACTGCCGAGGCTGCGCGGCACGATCAGCGACATCCGGTACACGATGCGTCGCGCGGGCTCGGCGGCCGTGCTCGCGTAGTCGGGGTCGTCGGCGAAGGCCGGCG
>JACKEH010000032.1 GCA_020633125.1 Sandaracinus sp.
TGCCCTCGAAGTCCATCTCGACGTAGGTGCTTCCTTCGCGGAACGAACGGAAATACACGCCCAGGGTCGGGCGTCGTCGTTCGGCCGGCTCCGCGTCGGAGTCCGCGGCCCACTCCGGCTCCTCTTCCGCCGCTTCACCGAAGCTCGCTTGTCCCCCGAAGAGGGTGATCTGCTCGAACGAAGCGATGGGACGATCGATCGCGCCGCGCGCGCGCGCGACCATCTCGTCGAACCGATCGATCGGAAGCTCGTTCTTCGCGAGACCCACCGTGCGCGCGTCGAGCCCGACCGGGAGCGGCTCGAAACGCTCTTCCTCGTCGACGAAGACGCCGTCGTAGCGGAAGCGCACCATGCGGTCGGGCACGCTGGGCCGCACCACCTGCGCGGACGCGTAGCGAGGTCCGATGAAGATGTCGACGATGCGCACGTCGTCCTCGAGCGCGTCGAGGACCTTTCGCGTCAGCTCCGACGCCGGAAGGTCCGGCATGACCTCGTAGGACGCCTCGAGCTCGTCCTGCGTCGTGGTGCCGCAGGTGCATCCCGCGAGCGCGCCGCACACGAGCCAGATCCACCCGCGGGTCACGACGCCACCTCCTTCGAGCGACGACGCCGCCGAAGGCGCTGCACGCCGACGATGATCGGCGGAAAGATCAGTGACTCCACGAAGAGCGCACCTGCGAGCTTCAACCCGGGCTGCCGGTACGCATGTCGACGCTCGTCGACGCAGTAGAGGTCGCTGTCGATGCTCTCCGACCGACCGTTGTTCGTCATCACGTAGCTGGTGTCGGTCACGACCAGCGCCGAACGCCCCTCGGGCATGCAGAGAAGGGGCGACGCCGCTCCCTTGAGCAGCGGCAACGCGTTCGTGATCACCATCACGAAACCGAACCACACGGCGAGGCCGATCACGGCACACCCCACCCCTCGTCCGCCCCCACCTGTTCCCATGACTCGGGAGCATCGCCGAAGCGGCGACCGCCGTCATCGGGACAAACGTCGGGATCCGACCGACGCCTCGCGAGACGTCGTCAGAGCTCGTCGAGGCTCGGCTCGGGCACGTCGACCACGAGATGCCGCGTGGCCGGGTTCTCGCGTCGCCAGATCACCGCGTCCATCGCGTAGTGGTGCACGTTGACGAAGACGTAGGTCATCGCGAGCCACGGCGTCGCGCCGAGCGCGCGGTTCTCCCACCCGCCCTCGGGCACCGCGAACGCGTCGAGCGTGTCCGGCAGAACGTCGAAGAGCAGGAAGCCGAGCACGAGCGCTCCCACCGCGAGCATGCGCAGCCGTGTCTTCGCCGACCCGAGCAACGCCCGCTCGCGTTCGCGCGACTCGTTGGCCTTCAAGAGCCGCACGAACCACAGGTATTGAATCGCGTGCATCGCCGGCGTCACGTAACGAACCAGCGGGTCGATGCCGGAGAAGACCAACCACGCCCAGAGGCTCACGAGGAACGCGACGAGCGGCGTACCCAGCACCGCCGCGCCTTCGCGCGACGTCTTGCGCACGAGCATCACGACGAGCGCGAGCGCGCTGGCGATCAACGCGACGAAGAGCACGGTCTCGAGCCACGCCGGGTGCGCGAGCGTGTCGTAGAAGACGCCCTTCTGAACGCGAAGCCCGCCGGGGTCGTGTGGATTGGCCCACGAAAAGAGCCAGCCCACGTAGACGTGAGCCAAGAGGATCCGTCGCTCGAGCGGGGCGAAACGCACGCCTCGCCGCGCGCAGAGCACGCTCATCACGCCGAAGCCCTGCTTGCCGTAGTGCCAGCCCACGAGCAGGAACATCAGCTGCACCATCGCGCCGAGCGCCTCGTTCGACTCGGTGAGCACCGCGAGAATCCCGAACGCCGCGAGCGCGAACGGCACCACGACACCGGAGAGCCACCACCGCCAACGCAACGCACGTGGAAACGCGTCGCCGAACGCCCGCGCCTTCCCGTCCTCGTAGAAGAGCAGGTACGTCACCGAGAAGTGCGGATCGTTGATCACGTGCGCGCCCCAGAACGCCGTGAAGCCGACCGCGAGCTCCGCCTCGTCGAGCGGCACCACCTGCCGCACGAGCCACGAGAGCGGGTAGAGAAAGAGCGTGAGCCCACCCACCATCGCGAATTCCACGAGGCCCCGCGCACGAAGGCGCGGCCACGCGAATCCAGCGACGGCGTGCTCCATCAGAGCGCCTTCTCGAGGACGACGAACTCGAGGTCGTCGCGTTTGGGCACGCCGAAGCGCGCGTCGCCGTAGGGGAATGGCGCGCGCTCACCCGTCAGCCGGTAGCCGCGCCGCCCGTACCACGCGAGCAGCTCTTCCCGGACCGAGATCACCGTCATGCGCAGCGCGGTCGCACCGAGCGCCTCGCGCGCGTGCTTCTCCGCCGCCCCGAGCAACACGCTTCCGATCCCGGCGCCTTGGGTCGTCGGTCGCACCGTCAACATGCCGAGGTACGCGCTCGCGTCCTTCTCACGCTCGAGGCGCACGCAGCCGACCACCTCGGCGTCGCGCTCGAGCACGAAGAGCCGCCCTTCAGCGATCAACGGTCCCACCTCGTCGGCTCCCGTCCGACGACCTCCGAGCAGATCCGCTTCGGTGGTCCACCCCGCGCGGCTCGACTCCCCGCGGTAGGCGCTCTCGATCAACGCGACGAGCGCGTCGACCTCGGAAGGCTCGGCCGGACGAAAACCAGACATCCCGCGCATCCTAGTACCCCCGGCTGCGAGTTCGTATCCACCACCAAGGGCGCGAACGCGCGCTTCGAAGCACTCCACCAATCGCATCACGGTCCTCTTTCAGCAGCCTGCTCGCTCTCTCCCGCGCGGCGGCTCCCTTCAAGTCGATTCGCGAAGTGCGAAGTAGCGCGCCGGTGTCTCGCCGAACGCCGTCTTGAACGCCGCGATGAACGACGAGACGTCCGCGTAGCCGACCGCGAAGGCGACCTCCGTCACGCTCTCGCCCTCGCCCAGACGCTCCAGCGCCGCGATCAAACGATGCCGCTGCCGCCAGCGACCGAAACTCTGCCCGGTCTCGGCGGCGAAGCGGCGCGCGAACGTCTTCTCGCCGAGGGCCACCGACGCCGCGTGCTCGGCGAGCGTGCGGGTGTCGGCCGGTCGGCCTCGAGCGCCGCGACGACCTTCGCGAGCGCCTCGTCCCGCGGTCGCTCGAGTCGCAACGAGGGCAACACGTCGAGCGTCGGCAGTCGGTCGAGCAAGACCGCGACGAGGCGCGCCTCCGGACCCACGTCCGCAAAGGCGTGGCCGAGCTTGGCCGCCGCACGCAGCAACTCTCTCGCCAACGGGTCCACGGAGACCACCCTCGCCTCCGCGCTCGGCGACCTCGACGGCTCGACGTAGAGCGTGGTGAGCCGGTACGCGCGTCGGGCCCGCACCTGATGCGTGTGGCCCGGCGGGATCCACACCGCACGCTCCGGCGCGCGACGAACGACGCCTCCCCGTCTCGACCGTGACCACCCCTCGTCCGCGTGAACGAGCTGCGCCCGCCGATGCACGTGCCACGCGCTCTCCCCAGCGGGGTACGCGGCTTCGAGCACGAACGCCGCGTCGCGACCGCGTCGGGGTCCAGGAGGTCCATCGCTTGTCCGTTTTGCCCGATCGTTCGTCCGTCGACGGCGAGCGGCATGCGCCCACGGGCGACAGATCTTCGCACATGCCGCGTTCGCCCGATCCTCGCGCTCCTCGTCCTCGCCGCCTGCGCCACACACGCGGCCCCTCGCACCGAGACGGCGACGAACGGCGTCGGCGGTCGGTCACTTCACCTCGATCCCTTGGGGCTTCGAGACCCGCTCGCATTGATCGAGGGCCCCGAGGGGGTGGTCGTGATCGACACCCAGTTCTTACCCTCGGAGGCCGAGCGTCTGCTCGTCGAGATCGCACGGCAGACCGACAAACCGGTCGTGCTCGCGCTCGTCCTCCACCCCAACCCCGACAAATTCAACGGCGCCGACGTGTTTCGCGCGCGCGGAATCCCCGTGAGGACCTCGGCGCAGGTGAGGGCCGCGATCCCCGCCGTGGCCGAGAAGCGCCGGCGCGCCTTCCTCGCACGGTACGCGCCCGACTACCCGACGACCGACCCGGTGCTCGAGTCCTTCGGCGACACCACACGAACCCTCGACGTCGCAGGCCTGCACCTCACGCTTCACGTGCTCGGTCGCGGATGCAGCGAAGCGCACGTGGCCGTGCAGTGGAACGATCACCTCTTCGTCGGCGACCTCGGCATCTCGCAGACCCACGCGTGGCTGGAGCTCGGGCACGTCGACGCGTGGATGGCACGCCTCGACGAGCTCATGGCGTTGCGACCCGCGCACGTCCACCCAGGCCGAGGCCCCTCCGGCGGCGCCGAGTTGCTCTCCGCATCACGCGCGTACCTCGCGGACGTACGCGCCCGCGTCGACGCCACGCCGCCCGACGAGCCCCGCCCCGCGGCCGTCGAGCGCCTGCGGCGTGAGGTTCGTGCGGCCCACCCAGACTTCGGCTACCCCGTCTTCCTCTTCGGCTTGGGCGCCGTGCTGGACGCCGCACGTCCCTGAGCGTTCAGCGAATCGGCTCGACCCCGTCCGGCCCCACACGCGACCACGCTCCGTCCGCGCACACGAAACCGTCGATGCACCGCGCCACGGCCACCGCGACGCGGCCCCCGAAGAGCTCACGCGGCACCAGGTAGCCGACGTCCATGCGCCGCAGCTTCGTCGCGATCGACGCCGGCGCGTCGCGAAGTCGCGGCCCGAGCTCGCGCGTCAGGTCGCTCGCGCGAATCCTCCGGACCTCCCAGCGAGCGGCCCCGTCGTCGAGCAGAAAGCCGAACGCGCGGTCGCGCACCTCGACGCTCACCTCGAGGTCGACGAGCGCCGCCTTCAGCGCCCGAGCGTCGAGCGGAGCCTCTTCTTCGGCGAAGACGACGATCAGCGCGGCCACGAAACCTCCCACCTCGAAACGCGAAACGCCGCCCCGGAGGACGGCGTCGTCGCCTGTCGAAGAACGCTCAGTGGCCCTGCTCGCGGTCGACGCCGGGATGCGTCGGGTCACCCGGCTCGTGGCGCGGGTTCGCGGTCAGGTACGTGCCGTCGCGACCCGGCAGGTTGAGCAGCACTTCCTTGTCGTAGAGGAAGTGGTCGCGCGCGGTCGACGGCGGCATGTGGAGGCCGGTGTCCATGCGAATCGCATCGCAAGGGCACGCCTCGACGCAGAAGCCGCAGTAGATGCAGCGAAGCTCGTCGATCGTGAAGACCGCCGGGAAACGCTCGTAGCCGTGGCGCGCGTCGCCCTCCTCGTACTCCGCCGGCTCGATGTGGATGCACTGCGCGGGGCAGGCGGTCGAGCAGCAGAGGCACGCGACACAACGGGGCGAGCCGTCCGCGCGTTGCGTGAGGCGGTGAATGCCACGGAAACGCGGCGGGTACTCCCGCTTCTCTTCCGGGTAACGCACCGTCGCGATTTCCTTCTTCTCTTCCGGTCCGAAGGTGTTCTTGAAGAAACGCGCCATCGTCTTGCCGAGACCCTTGGCGATCTCCGGCGCGTAGAGCTGGTCCGAGAGCGTGCGCTCGGGCTTGGGGACGACCTTGATTCCAACGGCCATGGTTCGATTCCTCAGGTCCAGAGCAGAACGGCGATGCCGGTGAAGAGGATGTTCGCCAGCGCGAGCGGAAGCAGCGCCTTCCAGCAGAGCTTCATGAGCTGGTCGTAGCGGAAGCGCGGGAGCGTCCAGCGAATCATGAGCTGGAACCACACCAGGATGACGATCTTCACGAGCGAGAAGACGACCTGGATGAGGAGCACGGCCCAGTGCTGCAGCGCGATGTGATCGCCGACGACCCAGTCGGTCATCGGGATGGTGAGCTCCCAGGTGCCCGGAAGATCGAAGCCGCTTCGGTAGAGGAAGGGAACGTCCCAACCACCGAAGAAGAGGATCGATGCGATGGCGGAGAGACCGACCACCTCGACGAACTCGCCGGTGAAGAACATGCCGAACTTCATGCCGGAGTACTCGGTGAGGTAACCGCCGACGAGCTCCGACTCACCTTCGGGAAGGTCGAAGGGAATGCGCTTCGTCTCGGCGATGGCGGCGAAGAGGTAGAGCACGCACGCGATGGTGAGCGGCGGGATGAACACGCCCCAGATGCCGTGCGAGTGCTGCCACCAGGCCATGTCCTCGAGCCGGAGCGACCCGTAGATCATGAAGCAGGGCACCACGGTCAGGCCGAGCGCGACCTCGTAGGACACCATCTGGCTCGCGGCGCGGAGACCGCCCATGAGCGAGTACTTGTTGTCCGACGCGTAGCCGCCGATGGCGGCGCCGATGATGCCGGTGCCGGCGACGGCGAAGATGAAGAGCATGCCGACGTTCAACGACGCGACCTGCATCGGGACCATCGTCGCCACGCCGCTGCCGTCGCACGCCATCACGGTGGCGGCGTCGGTCGGGACCATGTCCGTCGCGCACTCGACGAAGAGCGTGTCCGCGAAAGGAATGACCGCGAAGATCACGAGCGCGGGGACGAGCGTGATGATCGGCGCGAGGCCGTGAAGGAGCTTGTCCGCCTTGGGCGGCACGAAGTCCTCCTTGAAGATCATCTTCAAGGCGTCGGCGGCCGGGTGAAGCAGACCGAGGAGCGCGAGCTTGCCGCCGCTCTCGACCACGCCCGAGTGCACCTTGTGCCCGACGCGGAGCAACACGCCCGCGACGCCGAAGCCGATCACCGCGAGGTAGAACGTCTTCGGCTCGAAGCCGAGGAGCGTCTCGTTCTTCGTGAGCAGCAGGATGACGAGGCCGACGATGGCCAGGCCTGCCGCGAAGAACGAGCCGAAGATGCCCGCCTCGAGCGGCTTCAGCGTCATGCGCATGAAGTCGACGATGCCCGAGGGCAGCGGGATGTGCGCGCGGTGGGGACCGACGCGGTCCTGCATCATCGCGCTCAAGCGGCGCTCGGCCCAGACGAGGACGGGCGCGAAGGCGCCGACCACGACGAGCACGATGAAGAGGATCTTCGCGATCGCGACGAGAATCTGAGTTCCGAGCTCCATCGTCGTTCTCTCAGGCCGTGGCCTGCGGCTGGGCGTCCTCGGTCGAGGCCGCGGCGGCGTTCATGGCGTTGCGCACGTCGCCCGTACGCTCGAACGAGAGCGCGAGGCCGAGCTCCTTCGCAATCGCGCAGAGCGTCTTCCACGCGGGGAGCACTCCGTCCGGTGCGGGAATCGCGCGCGAGAAGGTCTGCGCGATGCCCTTGGCGTTGACGAAGGTGCCGAAGGTCTCGGCCCAGCTCGCCACCGGCACCTGCGCCGAGGCGACGGCCGGAAGCGGGCCTTCGTTGCTCGCGAGGCTGATGACGACGTCGAGCTTCTTGAGCGCGTCGAGCGTGCCCTCGCCCTCGCCACCGAAGTGACCGAGCGCGACGACACCCGAGACCTGACCCGCGAGCACGTCGGCGATGAGGTCGTCGAGGTCCGCGAGGTCGCGGCCCGCCACCTGCGTCGCGCCGGCACGGTTCGGGTTCGGGTCGGCGTTCTTGAGGATCGTGTCGCCCTTCCAGCCGATGTCGTCCGCCTCGCGGGCGGCGAGGTAGAGACGGCTGGTGCCGAAGAGCTGCGCGAAGCGCACCGCGACGAAGTTGTCCTCGCTCGACATGCCGGCGCCGAGCACCACCGCGAGCTTCGACTTCTCCTTCACGAGCGAGAGCAACGACGCGACCTCGGTCGGCGCCTCTTCCGGAAGGAGCTTCTCCGCCGCGTCACCGCGACCGACCACCGGCGTGACGAGCCGACGCTCGTGCACCTCGCGGTAGGTCATCATGCCCTTGTCGCACATCCAGAAGCGGTTCACGTCCGCGTTGTCGCGGGGGCGGAGGCGGTAGACCTTGCCGTAGCGCGGGTCGAAATCGACGTGCGAGTTGCAGCCCGTCGCGCAGCCCGTGCACACGCCCTCGGCGCTCTTGAGGAACCAGACGCGCGCCTTGAAGCGGAAGTCGCGGCTCGTGAGCGCGCCGACCGGGCAGACGTGCTCGGTCATGAGCGTGTACTCGTGGTCGAGCTCTCGGCCCGGCGCGAGCGTGATCTCGTTGCGGTTGCCGCGCTCGCGCATGTCGAGGACGTGGTCGCCGACGAGCTCGTCGCAGACGCGAATGCAACGCGTGCACATGATGCAGCGCTCCGCGTCGTAGACGATGGTCGGACCGAAGCGCACGCCCTTGGGCTTGTGCACGGGCTCGGTGCGCTTGCGCTTGAGCGTGTGCTGGTGCTCCTCGTAGTAGTCCTGGAGCTTGCACTCACCGGCCTGGTCGCAGATCGGGCAGTCGACCGGGTGGTTGAGGAGCAGGAGCTCCTGCACCGCCGCCTGCGCCTTCGTGACCTCGGGACCCACCGAGTCGACCTCGAGGCTCTCGTCCGCCATCTGCTGGCAGGCGGGAACGAGCTTCGGCTTGGTGTCCGGCAGGAACGCCTGCTTCTTCTCGTTCCACTTCAAGATGGGCATCATCATCTGACGCCCGCTCTTCACGTGGACGAGGCACATGCGGCAGTTCGCCGCGATGCTCAGCCCGGGATGCCAGCAATAGTGCGGGATCTCGATGCCCGCGCGCCAGGCAGCGCGGATGATGGTGTCCCCCTTCTCGAAGGGGATCTCCTGGCCGTTGAGCTTGAAGGTCGGCATCGCTTCAGTCTTTTCCGCGAGTTCCGCAGGCCGCTCTCAGCGGTCGCACTCGCCGCCGATCATGTTGACCGAGCCGAAGGTGGGAATGATGTCGGCGATCATGTCGCCCATGATCATCTCGCGGGCCGCCTGAAGGTTGAACCAGCAGGGCGGGCGGACGCGCACGCGGTAGGGCGTGCCGCTTCCGTCGGAGACGATGTAGAAGCCGAGCTCGCCGTTGCCGCCTTCCGTGAAGGAGTAGACGGCACCCTTCGGAGCCTTGAGGCCCTCCATGACGAGCTTGAAGTGCGCGATCGTCGCTTCGATGGTCGAATAGACCTCGCGCTTCTCGGGCAGCATGATGCGCGGGTCGTCGATGCTGACGGGGCCCTCGTCGGGCATCTGCTCGAGCGCCTGCTCGATGATGCGCAGCGACTGCCGAATCTCTTCGGTGCGGACCATGAAGCGGTCCCAGTTGTCGCCGTCGGTGCCGACCGGAACGTCGAAGTCGAAACGGTCGTACACGAGGTAGGGGTGGTCCTTGCGGACGTCGTAGGCCACGCCGGTCGAGCGGAGCACCGGGCCGGTCACGCCGAGCGCGAGCGCGCGCTCCTTGCTGAGCTTGCCCACGCCTTCCATGCGGTCGAGGAAGATGCGGTTCTTGAGGAGGAGCGCCTCGGCCTCGCCGACGACCTTGCGGACCTCGGGCATGATGGCGCGGACGTCGTCCTTGAAGCCTTCGGTCGGCGGAGCGGCCATGCCGCCGATGCGACCGAAGCTGTGCGTCATGCGCGCGCCGGTCTCCTTCTCGAGGATGTCCCAGATCCAGTCGCGGACCTTGAGCAGCCAGAGGAAGGGCGTGAACGCGCCGAGCTCCATCGCGGAGGCGCCGTTGCACGTGAAGTGGTCGCAGATGCGGGCGAGCTCGCCGAGGATGACGCGGTAGTACTGACCGCGGTCCGGCACCTTCACGTCGAGGAGCTTCTCCACCGCCAGCGCGAAGCCGACGTTGTTGAGCATCGGCGACACGTAGTTGAGGCGGTCGACGTACGGGAAGACCTGCGACCACGTCCCGCGCTCGCAGCTCTTTTCGAAGCCGCGGTGCAGGTAGCCCGGCTGGACGTCGACGTTCATCACCGTCTCGCCGTCCAGGTCGAGCACCATGCGGATGGTGCCGTGCATCGCCGGGTGCGACGGGCCCATGTTCAGGCGCATCGGGTCGGCGGGGATTTCGAGCGCTGCGTCCTCTTCCTCGAGGATCTCGTCGGCAGGTTCCATGTGTCAGCCCAAGGGAATGGAGGGTCTGGGAAAAAGGCGAACGAAGGAGCCGCTCACTCGGCGGCGGTCTCTTCGGCCTTCTTGGTGAACTGCGTCTCGGCGATCTCCGAGTCGGAGAGCGCGCGGCGCTGGCCCTGCTGCAGGCCGATGGAGGGCGAGACCTGCTCGTCGCGACCCGCGAGGCGCTCCTCCCAATCGACGCGCGCGAAGGGCTGACCCTCCTCGATGCCGAAGGGCGGGAGCTTCAGCGTGTCGTCCACGTCACGGTACTCCACGAGGGGCTGCACGCGGTCGATCGGGTAGTCCTTGCGGAGCGGGTATCCCTCGAACTCTTCGTAGAGGAGGATGCGGCGTAGGTCGCGGTGACCGGCGAAGCGAATCCCGAACATGTCGAAGACCTCGCGCTCGGCCCAGTTCGCGCCGGCCCACACGCCACAGAGCGTCGGGACCTCTTCGCCGTCCTTCACGTAGACCTTCACGCGGATGCGGTGGCGCTTGGAGAGCGAACGAACCGCGAAGAGCACGTCGAAGCGGGGCTGCCCCTCCATCTCGCGCTCGGGCCAGTCGACCGCGGTCAGGTCGGTGAAGTGATCCATCGCGAGATCGGGATCGTCGCGGAGCACCTCGGCGATGCGGACCCAATCCTTCAACGCGACGCGGACCTCTTCGTCCCCGCGGAAGTTGGTCGTCTCCAGGATCGCGTCGCCGAGGACGCTCTGGAGCTTCTTCACGGCCTTGGCGCTCATGCGCCCTCCTTGTCGCCGCGCGTCACGGGGAGCGCGCGCTTGCCACGAAGCTGCGCCTGCTCGGGCACCACCTTCGGGAGCACCGTCACGGGCTCGCGGTTGCCGTTCTGAATCTTCTCCATGAGGAGCATCAGACCGTCGAGGACGGCTTCGGGGCGAGGCGGGCAGCCCGGGATGTAGACGTCGACCGGGACGATCTTGTCGACGCCCGGAATGGTCGTGTAGTTGTCGTAGAAGCCGCCGCAGCTCGCGCACGTGCCGAAGGACACGACCCACTTGGGCTCGGCCATCTGCTCGTAGATGCGCTTGAGCGCGGGACCCTGGCGCTGGCTGATCGTGCCGACGACCCAGAGCACGTCGCTCTGGCGCGGCGAGAAGCGCGGGGCCTCGGCGCCGAAGCGCGCGATGTCGTAGCGGGGGCCGGCGACGGAGAAGAACTCCATGCCGCAGCACGCCGTCGCGAAGGGGTACTGGAAGAGCGAGTACTTCCGCGCCCAGGCGAGGAGCGACTCGAACTTCGTGGTGAAGAAGCTCTCTCCCGAGGCCGCTCCCACGATGGTCTTCACTTCTCCCATTCGAGAGCTCCCTTCTTCCAGGCGTAGACGAGCGTGACGCCGAGCACGACGAGGAACAGCACCATCTCGAGGAAGCCGAGCCAACCGAGGGTGCGGAAGAGGGCAGCCCACGGGTACATGAACACGGCTTCGATGTCGAAGACCACGAAGAGGATGGCGGTCAGGTAGAACTTGACGCTCTGCCGGAGGTGGCTCGCACCCGTGGTGTTGGAGCCGGACTCGTAGGGCAGGAGCTTCTCGGGCGTCGGCTTGCTGGGACCGGCGAGCGAAGTCGCCGTGAACATCCCGAGCGCGACGAGGGTCGCCACGAGGAGGAGGAGAAATACGGGCAGGTAGGCGCTGAGCATCGAGGCGCTCACTCTCTTGGCAGACACTCTCGAAAGGGAGAGTGCAGGGAGCTCGGTCGGGATCCTCCACGTCGAGGGCGACGTCGAGGGGACCCTGGAGGCGCGGGAGGGCCGAAATCCACGGAAATCGGCGCAATCTCCCGAGATTCGTACGCGCTTGTAGCGTTGCCCGGAGGTCCCGTCAATCGAGTCCTGCCGCCTCCTGGGGTCACCCCCGTGCTCCGTCGCACCTCTTCCTCCGCTCCGCGGGCGGGGAGGTTTCCCCGCACCCCTCTCTCCTCGCCCTCTCCCTCCGCTTCGCTCCGGTACGAGGCCTGCGGCGCTCCGCGGGCGAGGGGCTTCGCCCCTTCGAACCACATGCTCGTCATCGGCTCGACCGTTGCGCGCGAGGTCACGCGGAATGCGCTCCGGACGCACAGGACTCGAGCGACGCTCGAACTCGCCGCAGCGTTTTGCGTGTGGGGTCGAGTGTGCGATGGTCCGCCGCCGCGGTCAGGGGCCCGAAGGTGGACGGGCCGCCCGCGAGACGAGGGGAAGACGTGAAAAACGGTCGAATCGCGCGCTGGGTCGCGCTCGTGGGCGTCGTGGTGGCCGCCTGGACGAGCCCGAGCCCGCTCTTCGTGGCCCGAGCCGCGGCCCAAGACGCCGCCCCTGCGGCAGAGCCCGGGTTCGCGGAGAACCTGCAAAAGGGCATCGACGACTTCTTCGGCGAGTGGATCGTCGGCCCGATGGCCTCGGTCCTCTTCTTCGACGTGGTGTTCTGGGACAGCCCGCCCAGCCACGACGACGACGCCGCGCGCGAGGCGGCGGGTCTGACCGATCACGAGCCCCTCGCCCACGCGTCGGAGAACGATCGCGGCTGGATGCTCTCGGCCGTGAACCGCTTCGACGCCGCGAAGCTCGGCGGAATGATCGGCGCGGAGGCCGCGGAGGCGATCGTCGCCGCCCGTCCCGAGGCCGGCTTCGGCTCGATCGCCGAGATCGACCACATCGAAGGCGTCGGCGCCTGGGAGCGTCACCTGCTCTGGGCCCACGCTCACACCCTCTCGATCCCCTTCATCGTGCTCTGGCTCGTCTTCGGGGCGATCTTCTTCACGTTCCGCTACGGCTTCGTGAGCATTCGCGCCTTCAAGCACGCGATTCACGTCACCCAGGGCAAGTTCGACGATCCGGACGATCCCGGCGAGGTCAGCCACTTCCAGGCCTTGTCCTCCGCGCTCTCCGCGACCGTGGGTCTCGGCAACATCGCCGGGGTCGCCGTCGCGGTCGGCGTGGGCGGTCCCGGCGCGGTGCTCTGGATGATGATCGCGGCGTTCTTCGGGATGAGCTCGAAGTTCTCCGAGTGCACGCTCGGCCTGCTCTACCGTGAGACCGACGCGAAGGGGAACGTCTCGGGTGGCCCGATGCGCTACCTCGACAAGGGCTTGGCCGAGATGGGTCTCGGCAAGCTCGGCAAGGTGCTCTCCATCGCGTTCGCGATCATGTGCGTCGGCGGCAGCTTCGGCGGCGGCAACATGTTCCAGGCGAACCAGAGCTGCGCGCAGATCGGCGCGGTCGTCCCTCTCTTCGCCGACTCCAGCGGCAAGCTCATCTACGGCATCGTCCTCGCGCTCCTGGTCGGCGCCGTGATCATCGGCGGCATCAAGCGCATCGGCCGCGTGGCCGAGCTCATCGTGCCCTTCATGTGCGGCGTCTACGTCCTCGCTGGCGTCGCGGTCGTGGTGATGCACGCCGGCGACGTGCCGATGGCCTTCGGCAAGATCTTCTCGGAGGCCTTCTCGCCGATGGCGGTCGGTGGCGGTGTGCTCGGCGTGCTCGTGATCGGGTTCCAGCGCGCGGCGTTCTCGAACGAAGCCGGCGTGGGCTCCGCCTCGATCGCGCACTCGGCCGCGACCACGAAGGAGCCCGTGCGCGAGGGCGCGGTCGCGCTCCTCGAGCCTTTCATCGACACCGTCGTCGTCTGCACGATGACCGGCCTCGTGGTCGTCATCACGGGCACCTACCAGACCGGCGCCGAGGGCGTGCAGATGACGAGCGCGGCGTTCGACACCGTCATCCCGGGCTTCAAGTACGTGCTCACGGCCGCGGTCGTGCTCTTCGCGTACTCGACGATGATCAGCTGGAGCTACTACGGCGAGCGCTGCTTCACGTTCCTCTTCGGCACGTCGAGCTCGATGCCCTACCGCGTGATCTTCCTCGCCTTCACGGTGCTCGGCTCGATCCTCGAGCTCGGCAACGTCATCACGTTCTCGGACTTGATGATCTTGGGCATGGCGTTCCCGAACATCCTCGGAATGATCCTGCTCTCCGGGAAGGTGCGCGGCGCGCTCGACGACTACTGGTCTCGCCTCAAGAGCGGCGCGATGACCATGACGAAGACGAAGCGTTGAGCCCCGTTTTGCGTGGGCCCGGCGCGAGGCGCTTCGCTCGACCGAAGCGCACGCGTGCGCGGATGTCGGGAAAACCCGGCGGAGCTTGACGCTATGCGTCAGTTCCGAGGACCATCGGTCGACGACACGACCATGAAGGACCCGGGGAACGGCACGAGCCCAGGCGTAGAGCCGGCTGCGAGAGCCCAGGCGTCGGGGGAGGCCACGCGCTGCCCCCATTGCGCCGGGAGCCATCCCAAGACCTGGTCGCATTGTCCGACGACCGGCAAACCGCTCACGACCGGCCCGGCGTTGGTCGGCCGCGTCGTCGGCGATCGGTATCGAATCCTCGGGCTGATCGGCGAAGGCGGCATGGGCGCGGTCTACGAGGCCGAGCACCTCTCGGTCGGCCGTCGCGTCGCGCTCAAACGCCTCCACCCCGAGCTCGCCACCGACGCGCACGCGATCAGCCGCTTTCAACGCGAAGCGCGCGCGGCCGGCGCCACGGGCCACGAGCACGTCGTGGACGTCCTCGATCTCGGCTTCGCGGAAGACGGCGCGCCCTACCTCGTCATGGAGCTGCTCACCGGCGAGAGCCTCGCGACGCGGCTCAAGCGCGTCCGTCAGCTCGCGCCTCGGCGCGCGGCGGCGATCGCGGGTCAGGTGCTCTCGGCGCTGGAGGCGGTACACGCGCTGGACGTCATCCACCGCGACCTCAAGCCCGACAACATCTTCCTCACGAAGCGCCACGGACGAAGCGACTACGTGAAGGTGCTCGACTTCGGCGTCTCGAAGATGAGCGCCGAAGGCAAGGATCCGAAGCTCACGCGAACCGGCGTGATGGTCGGTACGCCGCACTACATGTCGCCCGAGCAGGCGCGCGGCGTTCGTCAGCTCGACCACCGCGTCGACCTCTACGCGGTCGGCGTGATCCTCTACGAATGCCTCTCGGGGCAGCTGCCTTTCTCGGCCGACAACTACCACGCGCTCCTTCAATCGATCCTCGCGCGGGAGCCCATGCCGCTCGATCGGCTCGTGCTCGATCTCGATCCGGGTCTCGTCGGTGTCGTGCAGCGCGCGTTGGCCAAGAAGCCGGACGATCGCTTCCCCACCGCACGCACGATGTGGGAGGCGCTGGTGCCCTTCGGCGCCGATCCGCCGGCCGCGTTGGAGTCGATCCCGGCGCCCCCGGTGACGAGCTCGATCGGGGCGCTGCCGACGACGCCGATGGAAGGCGAGATCCTTCGCGCGAAGCTGCGCGAGGCCTCGTTTCAGCCGGTGACCTTGCCGACCCCCCCACCGCTCGATCCCGCGCCGCGTGCGTGGAATACGACCGGCTCGGGGCGGGCGTTCGTGGCGACGAGCGCGGATTGGTCGGACGAGCGCGGCGACCTCTGGCGCTCGCCCTCGCTGCCGCCTCCGTCGGAGTCGGTCCGGTCCGAGTCGGTACGGGCCGCGTCGATTCCGGCGCCGCGCACCAGCACGCGCCCTTCCCTGTCGAGCCGTCCGCGCACGACGGTGGAGCCGCCGCGCCTCGCGCCCACGGGGCCGACGCGAATCAAGGGAGCGCTGCTGCAAGCCACACGCGAGGCGGTCCGCACGCGTCATGGCCAAAACAAGGAGGCCGTGCTCGTCGACAGCCTGCCGGTCTCGGCCGCGGCCGGGCTTCGAGGCGTGATCCTCCCGATGGCGTGGACGCCCGCGTTTCCCTTCGTGGCCTTCCTCGACGCGCTCGAGGTCGCTCATGGCGCGACCGACGGGCGCGAGGCCCGCGCGTGCGGGCGCATCGTCGCGGACCGCGAGCTTCCGCAGACGCATCGGCTCGTGCTTCGCAACGCGACGCCGACCATCGGCATCGCGAAGCTGCCTTCGGTGCTGCGCTCGTACGTCGACGGAGCGGCGATTCGGGTCGACAGCACCGAGACCGGCTCGTTCCGGCTCGAGCTGGACGGCGCGCCCGGCAACCACCCCTTCGCCTGCTTCGTCGCCGGGTTGGTGGAGCGCTACCTGGAGCTCTGCGGCGCCCGTGAGCCACGCGCCTGGGTGCAGCCGACCGGCCACGGCGTCGCGCTTTCGATTCGCTGGCGCTGACCGGGGCCGCTCTCCGACTCGGAGCACGAATCCGTTGCACGGATTCACGCTCCTCTCTTCTCGAGGGAACGGCGCGCTCCCCCAACCGGCAAAGCGGGATTGGAGCCCCGAGCGCCGGCCGTACTCAGCCGCACGAAACGGTGCAGGAACGCACCAAAGCGTCGCCCGCGCCTACCTGCCAGGCCCCCGATCGCGTGATAGCTTCGCGCGATGGACAAGAAGACGTACGCGGCGCGACGTGCGCGCCTGCTGGAGGCGACGGGACCCGGCGTGGTGCTGATCCCCTCCGCCCCGGTGTTCACGCGCAACAACGACGTCGAGCACCCGTACCGCCAGGACAGCGACTTCTACTACCTCACCGGTTTCGACGAGCCGGAGAGCGTGCTCGTGCTCTCGACGCACCACCCCGAGCACCGCGCCGTGCTCTTCGTGCGGCCGCGAAACCTGGAGCGCGAGATCTGGGACGGCCCTCGCCTCGGCCTCGAAGGCGCGGTCTCGGAGCTCGGCGTGGACGCCGCGTACGACATCGCGGAGCTCGACGAGCGACTGCCCGACTACCTCGGCGACGTCGACCGAGTCTTCGTGCGTGTGGGTCGTGGCCACCCCTTCGACACGACGCTCTTCCGGGCGCTCGACGGAGTGCGCGCACGTTCGCGTCGCGGCATTCGTGCGCCGACCGAGCTCGTCGATCCCGTGCGCACGTTGCACGAGCTTCGGCTGCACAAAGACGCGGACGAGGTGGCGGCGATGCGACGCGCGGCCGAGGTGACGCGTGACGCGCACCTCGAGGCGATGCGGGTCGCGAAGCCGGGCCGTCGCGAGATCGAGGTCGCGGCGGAGATGGAGCGCATCTTCCGCCTCGGCGGCAGCGAGCGACCCGCGTACGAGAGCATCGTCGGCTCGGGACCGAACGCGACGATCCTCCACTACCGCGCTGGGCGACGCCCCCTCGGCGAGGGCGAGCTCCTGCTCATCGATGCCGGTTGCGAGCTCGACTACTACGCGAGCGACGTCACGCGAACCTTCCCGGTCAGCGGGAAGTTCTCCCCCGAGCAGCGCGCGCTCTACGACGTGACGCTCGCGTCGCAGCTCGCGTGCCTCGACGCGACCAAGCCCGGCACCACGCTCGACGCGATTCACGACGTGGCGGTCGACGTGATCACGCGCGGCCTGATCGACCTCGGGCTCCTCCAGGGCAGCGTCGAAGAGAACGTCGAACAGCAGAAGTACCGCGCGTTCTACATGCACCGCACGAGTCATTGGCTCGGCATGGACGTGCACGACGTCGGCCTCTACTACGAGGGCGGCAAGCCGCGTCCGCTGGAGCCCGGCTTCGTGCTCACGGTCGAGCCGGGCATCTACGTGGCGGCGAACGCGGACGTCGACCCGAAGTGGCGCGGCATCGGCATTCGCATCGAGGACGACCTGCTCGTCACCGCGACCGGCCACCAGAACCTCACGCACGACATCCCGAAGGACGCGGACGAGATCGAGCGCATCCTCGCCGACCGCTGATCGCGCCGTCGACGCGACCGTTTCGTCGAAGAGCCCGCGTCGTCGCGGGCTCTTCGCGTTCCGTCACGGCTCAGCGAGAGAAACGCTCGCGAAGGCGCGCGAAGGCGTCGTCTTCGGTGGCGCCGAGCTCCTCGCACCACCCCTCGACCCCGAACGTGCCACCGCGTTCGAACGCGGCGCGCAGTCCCTCTTCGACGCGTGGGTTGCGGTACCAGTCTTCGTCGTGACGCTCGCGCATCGCGACCCAGATCGCGAGGCTACCCACGCCCGCACGAAGTCGTGCGCCAGCCCCCGCCGGGTTCCACGCCAAGGCTCGCGCGAGACGAACGGGCGTCGCGACGCCGACCGCGCGCTCGACCAGCTCCGCCACACGTTCGTCGACGTCGATCGTCGGCGTGGGCGCGACGTCGGCCAACAACAAGCCGGTCGGTTTCTCGGGCGCGTCGTGTAGACCGCGCACGAGGGTCCCGACGGCGGCGAGACGAAGCTGCAGCAGCCACACGAAACGCGCGTGGCGGGCCACCTTCTCCGCGTGGCTCGGCTCGAGCCCCTGGCGCCGCCACTCCTCTTCCTCGCCGAGCTGAAGCGCGAAAGCGGCGCCGAACGCCCGCGCCACGCTACCGACCGCGGGGCGCGCGAGCGCGGGCGGCAAACCGGGCGAGACGAACGAGAGCGCGACCGCACGACCGACGACCTCCGCCGCAGCGACCTCGCCGAGCACGCCGTGATCGAGCCGCGGAGGAAGCAGACGGAGGTCTTGCCCGGCCCGCCGCACCGCGAGCCGTGGCGCGGGCCAAGGGGCGCGGTGCCCCGCGTCGACGCGCAGGGTGCGGTCGAGCACCCGCTCGTAGCCGAGCGGCGTCATGCGCAGACCGAAGCGCCGAAAACGCGTCTTCGGCGAGACGAAGGGATCGAGCTCCACGCGCCGCAAGGCCGACGCCAACCCCGCGAGCTCGTGCGCGTCGGCGTCTTCGAGGCCCGCTCGCAACGCGTCGTCGGTGGCGTCGAGCACGCGGCTCGCCAACGCACGGCGCGCCTCGGCGTCCGGCCCCGCGTCCGCGTGAGGAGGGAACGCGAGCTCGCGGAGCAGCCGGCCGGCATCGCGATCGCTCCGCCGCCGGGCGTCGCGCCAGAGCGCGTCCGCGGCTTCGGCCCCACGCTCGGCCGCCTCGACCAGGCCGCGCCCTCGCTCGCCCGGTGCGCCCTGCCAGACCCCGGCGAGCAACGCACGCCAGGCGAAGGTCTCGCGTCCGAAGGCGTGGCGTCGGCTCAGCGCGTCTTCCAGGTCGTCGCGCGCGTCTTCGAGCACTCGTTCGGCGACCGCGCGCGCCAGATGCGCCGCGCAGGCCGAGGCCTCGTGCGGCTCGAGGTCGGAGGCCGCGTCGAGGAGCAGCTCGCCCACGTCGCGCCGCGGGTAGATCGGCGACACGTCGTGTGTGCCGCGGGCGTGCGCCACCATCACGTCGGCTTCGCCACGCCGCCAACGTTCGATTTGCCCCCGGAGCTCGTCGCGGCTCTCCACGGACCCGGTTCTAGCAGGAGACCCGCGCTCGGTCTTTCCACGGCACCACTCGACGTCGCGCCCCGCCGAGGCCACCCTCCGGCGCATGGGTCACGAGCGTTTGAAGCAGCTCCGCATCGGCGTCATCGGCGCGGGCAACATGGGCACCACGATCCTCGAGGGCCTCCTCGACGCGGGCGCGGCCGACCCGAGCCAGCTCATGGCCTCCGACCCGCGGGAAGCGCGCCGCAAGGAGCTCTCGGACCGCGGAGTGAAGACGACGGCGTCGAACCTCGAAGTCGCGCGCTTCGCCCAGCTGCTGGTCCTCGCCACCAAGCCCCAGGTCTTCGACCGCATGCTCGCCGAGATCGCGCCGGGCACGGGTCCCGAGACGCTCGTCGTGTCGATCGCGGCCGGAATTCCGATCGACGCGATCGAGACCCAGCTCGCGCCGGGCACCCGTGTCGTGCGCACGATGCCGAACACCCCGGCGCTCGTCGGTGCGGGTGCGACGGCGATCGCTCCCGGCGCGCACGTGTCGGAAGAAGACCTCGCGACGGTCGAAGCCCTCTTCGCTTCGGTCGGCATCACGGAGGTGCTCGACGAGTCGCTGATGGACGCGGTGACGGGCCTGTCGGGCTCGGGTCCCGCGTTCATCTTCGTGATCATCGACGCGCTCTCCGACGCGGGCGTGAAGGTCGGCTTGCATCGTTCGACCGCGCAGCGCCTCGCCGCTCAGACGGTGCTCGGCGCCGCGAAGATGTTGATCGAGACCGGCGAGCACCCGGGTCAGCTCAAGGACATGGTCGCGAGCCCCGGCGGCACCACCATCGCCGGCCTTCACACGCTCGAAGCGGGTGGCCTGCGCAAGACGCTCATGGACGCGGTCGAGAACGCGACGCTGCGCTCGAAGCAGCTCGGCGAAGAGCTCGCCAAGCGCCGCGGTTGAACGCGCCGCACGGTCTCGATTCCGGCCCTCCCAAGCGCGCGGCTGGCCGCGTCGTGTCTCCGCACGCGCCAGCGGCTGAACGTTCACCGTGGTCCCGTTCGTCGCCGACCGGGCGGTCGCATCGCTCAGCTGCGCGCGCCGAAGATCGCGGTGCCGACCCGAACGAGCGTCGCACCTTCTTCGATCGCGACCTCGAGGTCGTCGCTCATGCCCATGCTGCGCTCGGGCAGCTCGAAGCGGTCGGCGAGCTCGCGCAGCGTGACGAAGAAGGGCCGCGGGTCCTGGTCCGCGGGCGGAATCGCCATCAGGCCCCGCAGCTCGAGGCCCTCCAGGCGCTGCACGTGGCGCACGAGCGGCTCGAGCTCCTCGGGCATCACGCCCGACTTCTGCGGCTCCCGCCCCACGTTGACCTGCACCAGCACCTTCAGCCCACGCCCACGCTCGCGTGCGCGCTTGTCGAGCTCGTCGGCGAGCTTGCTCGAGCCCACGGTCTCCACGCAGCTCAGCGCCTCCACGGCCAGGAGCGCCTTGACCTTGTTGGTCTGCAACCGGCCGATGAAGTGCAGCTCCATGCCTTCGAAGGCCGCCGCCTTGTCGACGAGCTCTTGCACGTAGCTCTCGCCGAAGAGGGTCTGCCCTTCGGCGCGCGCGGCCGCGATCGCCTCGACAGGATGCACCTTCGAGACCGCGACCAGTCGCACCGAGGCTTCGTCGCGGCTCACCTTCGCGCATGCTCGCGCGATGCGTTCCCGAACGTGCGTGAGCCCGGCCGCGACGTCGTGCGTCACGGCCACTGCTCCACCGCGCCGTGCGCCACGAGCAGCTCCAGCGTCTCGGTCACCGGCAAACCCACGACGTTCGAATAGCTGCCTTCGATGCCCGCGACGAACGCACCGGCGAGACCTTGAATGCCGTAGGAACCGGCCTTGTCCATGCACTCGCCCGTGGCGACGTAGCGCGCGATCTCGTCCGCATCGAGCGCACGAAAACGCACGCCCGTGGTCACGACCCGTGTCTCGAGCGCGACGCCGTCGCGACCGAGCGCCACCGCGGTGCGCACGTCGTGTTGGCGCCCCGAGAGCTTGCTCAGGATCGCGCACGCGTCCTTCGCGTCGCTCGGCTTCCCGAGGATGACGTGGTCGAGCACCACGACGGTGTCGCTCGCGAGCACGAACGCGTCGCCGGCCGACGCGAGCCCGACCTGGAGCTTGCTCTCCGCGACGCGCTGCACGTAGGCGCTCGGCGACTCGTTCGCCGCGACCGTCTCGTCGACGTCCGAAGGGCGCACGTCGAAGACGAGCCCGAGCCCCGTGAGCAGCTCGCGGCGTCGCGGCGACGCGGAGGCGAGCACGAGACGACGTGGCTGCACGCTCACGCCAGCCGCTCCCGCTCCTCTTGCCAACGCTGCACGCGGCGCACGTAGGTGCGGCTCACGTGCTGCGGGTCGAGCTTGAGGAACTTCGCGACCTCGACGAGGAAACCACGCACGTAGACGAGCGCCGGCAACGACGCGAAGTCTTCGTCTTCGATCGCCCGCAGGTAGCCGATGCCGATCTTCGTGACCCCGCCGACATCCTTGAGCGCGATGCCCTGCGACTCGCGCACCGCGCGCAACAGGCCCCCCGTGAAGTCGGTCTCGGGCGTGATCACCGGAGCCGGCACGTTCGGGCGCTGACGCTCTTCTTCGGCCTCGACCACCGGCTCCGCGACGACGGGGAACACGCTCAGCTCGTAGGGACGACGCCGCGCCGGATCCAGCAGCACGTCGTGCGCTTCGTCCAGACGCGCGCGTAGACGCGCGAGCCCCGCGGCGTCGAAGAGCCCGTAGCAAGCGAGCGCGCTCGGTGCGTAGAGCTCCTTCGCGCGCTTGTACGCGCGACGAATCTCTTCGTCGGTGGCACCGCGATCGACTTCGAGCACGTCGTGGTGCGTGTCCGCGGGGACGTCGGGCAACGGACGACGACGGTGCTTGCCTTGGTCGATGGCGAGCAGTCGCCGCGCGATCTTCTCGATGTTGCGGCTGGCCTTCGTGCCCGGGCTCTCGACCAAGAGCGGACGGCCGACGCGCAGCGCGTTCCAGACGGTGTCGTCGGTGTCGACGTAGCCCACGTAGTCCAGACGCAGACCGAGGCGACGACGCGCCGCCGACTCCATCTGCTCGCCGAGCTCCAGGTCCGCGCGAAGGCGCGTCTGGTTGACGACGAAGGGGAAACGGAAGGTCTCGATGCAACGACGCACGCGCTCGGCGAGCGGGTTGCGACGTTCTTCGAGCGCACGCGCGAGGTCGAGCGGCGGCGGGTTGTTGCCGTAGCGGCGAAGCTCCGCGTTGAGCGCGCGGCGCTCTTCCGCGTCGACCGCCTCGCGAAGGAGCGCGCGCGCGAACGCAGGAGCGCACGAAACGGTAGGTTCCTTCGATCGCCGTCGGCTCCGGCAAGGTGACGAACGCACACACGTCGCCGTCGAGCCAGAGGTCCAGGATCGAGCGGTGCGTGCCGGCCCCGAGGTCCAGCACCACGAAGTCCGCGTCGAGCGCGCGCAGGCGCTGCATCAGCTTGCCGCGACGCGCGCGACGTCGCTGACCACGCGCCGGCTCGTCGACGCCCGCGTGAAGCAAACGCAGGCCCGGCACCGGCAGCTCGACCGTCTCGTCGAGGCCCATCGCGAGCGTGATGTCCGGCGGCAGCTGAATGCCCGGCAGCGTGACGCGGCCTTCCATCGCTTCGACGTCGTCCTCGAAATCCGGCTCGTCGCCTCGGAACGCGGGCAGCGGCGGGTCGTAAGGAGCGAGGCCGTTCGGGTGACCGATGCCGAGGAAGCTGTGGAGGTTCGCGCCGCCCGCGTCGCCGTCCACGACGACCGCGCGGCGCCCGAGGGTCGCGAGGTACACGCCGAGGTTCGCGGCGAGGAGCGTCTTGCCCACGCCACCTTTGGCGCCACCGACCACGACGATGCGGGGTCCCGCGGCGTCGTCGTCGTCCTCCGAGGGCTCGCGGAAGAGCTCGATCTCGGGATGCTGCGACTCGGACATCCGCCCGGGCGTAGACGAGGCCCCGAAGGCGCGCAACCGGAGCGCCGGGCTCCGCCCCGCAATCCCTCGATTTTTCGACGAAACGGGATCGTTTCCCGGGCGTCGTCCACCCGTCGCAGCCGGTCGCTCGACAGGGCTGGTACAGTGTGGCTCCGTGGAGCCAAGAACCCTTCCCCGCGACGTCCTGCGTCACCCGGTGCTCGTGCTCAACCGCAGCTACCACCCGGTGCGCATCACGTCGGCGAAGGAGGCACTCTCGCTCTTGTTCTGTGGACGCGCGGAGGCGCTCGACGCGGGATACGAGCCGCACGACTTCGCCGAGTGGTCTCGGCTTCCCGTCGAAGCCGGCGCCCCGCAGGTGCGCACGATGCGAGGCGCGCTCCGGGTGCCGACCATCCTCCTGCTTCGCGAGTACAACCGCATCCCGCGCACGCCGCTGCGGCTCTCGCGACGCAACGTCTTCCTTCGCGACGGGAACCGCTGCATGTACTGCGACGACGAGGAAGGCGAGCTGACGATCGACCACGTGTTGCCCAAGTCACGCGGGGGTCAGTCGCAGTGGGAGAACCTCGTCGCGTGTTGCCGTGCGTGCAACCTCGCGAAGGGGCGCCGGACGCCGGACGAAGCGGGCATGAAGCTGCGCGAGAAGCCGCTGCGACCGACGTGGACGGTCGTGATTCAGCTCGACGGACTGCGCGATCCCTTGCCTGCGTGGGAGCCCTTCCTGGGCCAGCTCCTCAAGCGCGCGTCGTAGTGCGTCGTCTTGCGTTCGCTTCGGCTTCGCCTTCGCTCCGCGGGGGAGGTTTCCCCACACCCCTCTCCTCGCCGTGTCCGGCGGCTCCGGCGCTCCGCGGGCGAGGGCTTCGCCCTTGGAACCGTGATGCGGGATCCTCGGGGGAGGATGCTCGGCTTCGCCATCGCCGCGTGATCTGAACGCGCGCCGGCTGCGGGTCACACCGCTCGGCAACACCGCTCGGCAACACCGCTCGGCAACACCGCTCGGCAACACCGCTCGGCAACACCGCTCGGCAACACCGCTCGGCAACCTCGGCCACACCGCTCAGCCACACCACTCAGCCACACCGCTCAGCCACACCGCTCGGCAACACCGCTCGGCAACACCGCTCAGCAACACCGCTCGGCAACACCGCTCGGCAACACCGCTCGGCAACACCGCTCGGCAACACCGCTCGGCAACACCGCGGCGAGCTCAGTCGGCGAAGACCTGCGTCCAATACGGCCGGCCACCGCACGACTCGAGGCCCACGCCGATTCGCCCGAACGCGCCGTTGAGAATGTTCGCGCGATGTCCCGAGCTGTTCATCCAAGCCTCGTGCACCGCCGCCGGAGTGCGCTGGCCCCACGCGATGTTCTCGCCCGCCGTCCGGAACGACACGCCCTCACGCCGCATGCGATCGAAGGGGCTGCTCCCGTCGAGGCCGGTGTGGCTGAAGTAATCCTGGTTGCACATGTCCTGGCTGTGCTTGCGCGCGGTCCGGGCCATCGCCTCGTCGCAACGCACCATGCCGAGCCCCATGCTCGTGCGCGCGGCGTTGACGAGGTCGATCACCTGCGCCTCTTCGAGGTTCGCGCAGGTCGTCGGCATCGGCTCGGGCATCGGCTCGGGCATCGGCTCGGGCATCGGCTCGGGCTCGGGCATCGGCTCCGGCTCGGGCATCGGCTCCGGTTCGGGCGTCGGCTCTGGTGTCGGCTCCGGCTCCGGCTCTGGTGTCGGCTCCGGCTCCGGCGTCGGCTCCGGTTCGGGCGCAGGCTCGAAGGCCGCGTCGCCCATCCAGGTCCCTCCGTCGTCCGTGGGCACGAACACCCCGGCGTCCGTGTCGCCTTGGCGGTTCTCTTCCCGAGACGTCAACGTCCCGGTTTCGCACCCGACCATCAGACCCAGGACCGCGAGGAGAACGACGACGCGCATGGGAACGTGTTTCAGCAAGCCTGGGGCCAGCTGTGACCGTCCGATTTCTTCAACGATTTCGTCGACCGGCGGGCAACTTCGGCCCGCGGGTGAATCCTGGCAGGTAACGGTGGGGGGCCAGGTCCCCCTCACGCCGACCCCAGCCGCGCGCGATCAGAGCACGAATCAGTTGCACTGATTCACGCTCTTCCTTCTTCTCGAGGGGGCGGCGCGCCCCCTCGACCGGCGAAGCCAAATCGGGGCCCCCTCCCACCATCCCCTGCACTCGCACGGACTCGATCCGTCCAGTGGGGGGACGCTCAGGCCGGCACGGCGGAGAGCACCAGGGCCGACGAAGCCGGCGCGTCGTCACCGAGGTGGCGGCGCGTCGTGGGGTTCGCCCAGCACACCCAGAGCGCGTAGAGCGCGTAGACGGTCCCGATCGGAAACGTGACGATCAACGCCAGCGCGAGCAGGGTCTGCAGGCCGCGGCCCCGACCACGGCCGAGCGCGAGGCCGACCACCACGTGCGCGAGCCCGAGGCCCGCGAAGATCATCCCGCCGAGACCACCGAGCCAGGCCAAGCCGACCTCGCCGCCTTCGCCGTTCATCACCGGCATCGTCCACGTGTGAACCACGGCGGCGGCCGTGCCCATCGCGAGCAATGCGAGCGCGAAGTTGGCGAGTCGAAGCGCGGTCAGATGCCCCATGACCCGTCGGCTTACGAGACCAAATCGAGAACCTTCCTCGCAGGCGCTGGCAGCGTGAGCCCCGACACGTCGTCGCCCACGCGACACGAGGCTTTTTCACGCACCGAAGCCCGGGGGCAGGTACGTTCCGCCCATGGCATCCAAGAAGAAGGCAACCGCAGCCGCCGCGCCCGCCGTGCCGGCGATCGACCTCGGCATCAGCGACAAGGATCGCGACAAGATCGCGAAGGGTCTGTCGAAGGTCCTCGCCGACACGTACGTGCTCTACTTCAAGACCCACGGCTTCCACTGGAACGTCGAGGGTCCGATGTTCAACACCCTGCACCTGATGTTCATGGGGCAGTACACGGAGCTCTGGAACGCGCTCGACCTCATCGCCGAGCGCATTCGCTCGCTCGGCTTTCACGCGCCGGGCTCCTACGCCGAGCTCGCCAAGGTCGCGTCGATCGAGGAGACCCAGGGCGCGCCCGAAGCGATGGAGATGGTGCGCCTGCTCGTCATCGGACACGACGCGGTCGCGCGCACGGCGCGTGAGGTCTTCAAGCTGGCCGAGAAGGCGTCCGATCAGTCGACCGCCGACCTGCTCACGCAGCGCCTGCAGGTTCACGAGAAGACCGCCTGGATGCTTCGCAGCCTCCTCAAGTAGGCCCGCTCGGACGGAACGCGAAAGGCCCGCCAATCGGCGGGCCTTTCGTCTTTTGGGCGTCGGTCAGTACCAGCGAATGGTCTGAGCGGGCGTGGTCCGCGGCGCTTGCTGCTGCGCCGGGTACGCGACGGGCGGCGGAGGCGCGGGCCCACGTGTGGGCGAGTTGCGCGGCGGGCGGTAGCCGGGCGGCGGGCCCTGGACGTTGAGGTCGGGCTGGAGGAGCTGGCCGGGCTGCGCGGTGGCGGGCACCGGGAAGTACCACCAACGACCACCGTGCTGAATCCAGTAGCCGGCGACGCGGCGGTGGGTGTTGGGAACGCGCATCATCGGCGCTTGCGCAGCCGGGGGCGGGGCCACCGCGACCGGCGCGGCGGGGACCGGCGCAGGCGCCGCGTCCACTGGGGCTTCCGGGGCTTCCGGGGCTTCCGGGGCTTCGTCGGCCTGGGCGAACGAGGGCGGCGGGGGCGTCGCCGGCACGGGCGCGACAGGCTCCACCCGAGGCGCGGCCTCTTGAACCGCGGGGGGCGGAAGCTCGGCCGGGGGCGGCGCGAGCTGCGCGAGCACCTGGGTCACGTACATGCCCTGCGGGCTCGCGACGGAGGCGAGACCGACGTGGGTGAAGCTGGGGTCGAGGAGCTGCGAGCGGTGCGGGGCGCTGGCGACGATCGACTCGAGGGCGCCGGCCGTGGTCGCGTGACGCGCGATGTTCTGCGCGATGCGTTGGGCCTGCACGCCGGCGTCGCGGGCGCGTGCGTTCGGGTCGCCAGTGCGGGGCGAGACGTGGACGAGCTGCTGGTGGCTCGCCATGTCGACGCTGTGAGCGCGGGCCGCGGCGTCGAGGCCTTCGTCGCGGGTCAACGGCGGGGCGCCCGCTTCCGCACGAAGGGCGTTGATTCGGGCGAGCATCGCGGCTTCCCCGTCGCCGTCCATGGCAGGCGCTTGGGCGAAGAGCGCGGCGGGAACGAGAGCGAGGACGAGAGCGATCGAGGTCTGGCGCATGAAGCCTCCGAGGGAGCCCGAACGCTCAGCAAGGTGCGGGCCAAGCCGCGACCGGGACGCTTCGCAAAGGAATTCCTCGAAGATTCTCGATCCACGACGCGCCGACGCGCAACCCCGCGGGAACGAACGTTCACACCGTGCCATCGATGCGAGCCACGTTGCGGCACGCCCGACGACCCTTGCGGGACGCCCGACGACACCGTAGGAGCCGGCCGTGGACGATCGACGCCTCGCGTTTCTTCTCGACGAACGGGTCCTGCGTGTCGAAGGCGACGACGCCCGAACGTGGCTGCAGGGTCAGATCACGTCGGACATCCATCGAGAAGCCCCCGGCACTTCGACCTACGGGTTGGTGCTCGTGGGGACGGGGCAAGTGCTCGCCGACGTGTGGGTGCTCGACCTCGGGGACACGTTCCTCGTACGGAGCGCGAGCGCCGTCTTCGACGAGCTCGTCGCGCGGCTCGACCGCTACGTCGTGATGGAGGACGTCGAGCTCGAGCCGACCTCGCTCTCGGTGGTGCACGTCGTCGGAGACGGCCTCGAGCTCGGAGACGGCGCGACGGTGACCGACCGCGTGGGCCGTCCGGGCGTCGATCTGCTCGTCGAGGACGCGAGCGCGACGCTGGCGGAGCTGGAAGCGGCGGGTTTCGAACGAGGCGACGAAGCCACGTTCGAAGCGCTGCGTATCGCGGCGGCACGTCCGCGTTTGGGCCGCGATTTCGGCTTGAACACCCTCCCCCAAGAAGCCGGGCTGGTCGGCGCGGTGTCCTTCACGAAGGGCTGCTACTTCGGACAAGAGCCCGTCGTGATGCTTCGCGATCGCGGCAAGCCGCCGAAGCGTTTGGTGCACGTCGTCCTCGAAGCCGAGGCGAGCCCCGGCATCGCGGTGACCCGCGAAGGTGCCGAGGTCGGAACGCTCACCTCGGTGGCCGGCACGGAGGGCCTGGCGCTGGTGAAGCGGCGTGCGCTCGAGGCCGGCGATCTGCGGATTGCCGGGGTCGAGCCACGTGCGATCCGGGTGATCGAGTGAGCCTTCGGGCGTTCGCGCAACGTCGACTGGCCGTTCGCGCGGTGCTGCCCTAGAGTCCGGGTCCGTAACGTCACCCGCGCACGGAGCGACGGGCACGAGGAAGAGCCGAAGGAAGTACTGCGATGATCGAGCTGACGCCGAAGGCGGCCGACAAGGTCAAGGAGATCCGGGACGCGGAGGGCCTCGAAGGCCAAGGGCTTCGCGTGCGTGTGCTCGGCGGTGGCTGCTCCGGCTTCTCGTACGACCTCTACTTCGAGGACGAGACGAGCGACCTGGACCAGCTCTTCGAGTCGCACGGCATCCCGATCTACGTCGACATGATGAGCTACCAGTACCTCGAGGGCGTCGAGATCGACTACGTCGAGGGGCTGCACGGCGCGGGCTTCAAGTTCCTCAACCCGCAGGCGAAGTCGACCTGCGGTTGTGGTTCGAGCTTCTCGGCCTGACCCCCCTCCGCGGAAGCGAAGCGCCCCGAGAGCTCTCGGGGCGTTTCTCGTTCCGTCGACGAACCTCGGTCGTTCGGTCTTCCCGGAGCACGGCGCGTTTCTCGTCGGCCAAACGCAAAAACGCCCCGGCCGGAGCCGAGGCGTTTCCGAGAAAAGAGCTCAGGGCTTCACTTCTTGGCGCCCTTGGCCTCTTCCTTCGCTTCCTTGGCCGCCGCGCGGGCCGCCTTCTTGTCCTCGACCACCGCGACGAGCGTGAGCTCGGGCTTGAGCGTGATCGACAGACCCTCGGGGAGCGCGATGTCCTTGACCGCGATCGTGCCGTTCAGGTCGACCTCGGTGATGTCCATGACGATCTCGGCGATGATCTGCGTGGGCTTGCAGCGAACGGGCACCGAGCGGCGCGTCACGTTCACGGCGCCACCCTTGACCTGACCGACGGCGCGGCCGGTGGTGCGGATGGGCACCTCGACGACGACCTCACTGTCCGCGGTGACGCGGAGGAAGTCGGCGTGAATCAGCTCGCGGGTGACGGGCTCGACGACCACGTCACGAACCATGGCGAGCTCTTCCTTGCCGCCGAAGGCGAGCTTGAAGAGCGTGTTGCGCCGGAAGGCGCCCTGAAGGTGGTGGCTCAGTTCCTTGGGGTCCACCGTCAGCGGCGTGGGCTCGACTCCGGGTCCGTAGAGGACGGCCGGAAGCTTGCCCTGAACGCGCAACCGACGAGCGGGCCCCTTTCCACGCTCAGCGCGGACCTCAGCCTGCAACGTCTGCGATTCCATGTCTGCTTCTCCTGATCGCCGCGACCGAAGGGATCGCGGGGGGCGGAGGTGTGACCGGGCGGCGGCTCGGGGTCAAGCCGCGGCGCCGCGCACGGGCCACTCGAGCGAACGAAGCTCGACCGCGACCCGCTGGAGCGCCGCCCGAATCTCCGTGAACGAGGGGCGCTCGGCGGGGTTGCGGCGAATGCAGCGGCGGATGATCTCGGCGAAGCCGGCCGTGCGTGGGTCGAGGGTCAGCCGGCCGACCGGGGCCGGCATGCCGTCGTGCTGCAGGTGCGCGGTGATGGTCGCGAGGTCGTGGCTCTCTTCGAAGAGCGTCTCGCCGGTCAGCAGCTCGTACCCGAGGCAGCCGAACGCGTAGACGTCGGCCGGCGTGGCGAGGCCCCGCTTGCTCTCGTCGTGCCCCCAGACCTCTGGCGCGCCGTAGCTCGCGGTGCCGCAGCCGGGACGGAGCTTTCGGCCGGCGAGACCGAAGTCCACGAGCACCGGTTGGTCGAGCGTGTGGACCTCGGAGGCGAGCCCGTCGCCTTCGCGGAGAATCACGTTCGAGGGCTTCACGTCGAGGTGCGCGATGCCCTTCGCGTGCATCGCCTCGAGGCCGCCGGCGACGCCGTCGAGAATCTTGAGGGCGCGCGGCATGTCGAGCGCGCCGATCTCGATGGCGCGCTCGAGACTCGGGCCTTCGACGAGCTCCATGACGAGGATCGGCTTCGGGCGGGCCCCGGCGTCGAAGGTGACGAAGCGCGCGATGTGCGCGTGCTCCGGGAGCGCGAGCAGCGCGCCGGCCTCTTCGCGAAAGAGGTTGAAGAACTCGCCTTCGGACAAGGTGCGTGCGGCGCCGCCGGCGTACTCCGGCACCTTGAGCGCGAAGGTCTCGGCCTTGGGCTCGTGCCGCGACTCCGCGCGACGCGCGACGAAGACCGAGCCGACCGCGCCGTTGCCGATCGCGCGGGTGACGTAGAAGCCTCCGAGGATGCGGCTCGGCGGCATCCAGGCGGGGAGCGCGGCCTCGCGCGGCGCCGCGACCACGTAGCTCGGTCGACTCCGGCGGGGCGCGTCGAGCGGCAACGTCGCGACGCGCTGCAACGCGACGACGACCGCTTGGCCGAGCGCGTTGGGCAGCTCGTCGCGAAGCGTGTCGGCGACGCTCTCGATCGCTTCGCCGAGGTCGACCGGCGTGCCGCGCAACGCGTGATCGAGGTGGATGTCGAGGTAACGCACCGCGGGGCCGATCGCCGAACGATCTCCGTCGACCGAATCGCCGAGACGTCGACGCGCGCCGAGCGTCAGCTTGGCGAGCGCGCCCGCCGCGGCCTCGAGCGACGCGAAGGGCGACTCGCCGTCGGTCTCTTCGGCGACCTCGCGCAGCGACCCCGCGCGACCACAGGGCTCGAGCGAACGTCCGAGCTCGAGCAACGACGCGCGCAACGCTTCGACGCGCGGAGAGCACGCGACGGGAAGGTCGTGCGCGAGCTTCGAGAGCGCTTCGACCGCTTCGCGAACCCCGCGCCCTCCGGTCGGCCCGGTGGCGACGGCCTTCTCGACGCGCGCGTACGCCGCCAAGGCGGTCTCGAGGTCGGGGACCATCGAGGCTTCGGCCATCGTCACGAGATCACGCTGCGCGTTCACCGAGCAGCCGGCGACGAGCAAGACGTCGCTGACCTCGACGATATCCTCGCGGACCACGGCGTCGCAGGCACGGGCCGCGGTGGCGCAGAGCGCGCGCCGCAGCGGGACGTTCACGTCGTCACGCAGGCGTCGGAGCAACACCTGTGTCGCGAGCAAGCGGCGCTGACGAAGCAAGTCCGAGCGGTCGTCCACGCGGCGACCGTCCGAGTCGACGAGATGAAGCAACGAGCGCAAACGACGCATGCGCAGCGTCGGATGCGCGACCGAACCGTCGGTACGCAGGGGCTCGCCTTCTTGAATCACGAGCCAGTTCGTCAGGCGCTGAAAGAGGTCACCGAGCGGGCGCACTTCTTCGCCCGGCTCTTCGCCACGCGAGCCCAACGCGAGGAGGTTCGCGAGCGTCTCGGACTCGAGCAGCGCCAAATCGAGCTCTCGCAGCGCGCGAAACGCACGCCGGCGCGAGCTCTCCCCCATGTCGTCGGTGTGAGCTTCGAGCTCCCGTACACGTGCTTCGGCGTGCTCGAGGGCGACCTGCGCGTCGAAGCTCGCCTCGCGGGCGCCGTGCGTGACGAAGCTCTGCAGCGCGCGGGCGACGAGGTCGCGCAGGCTCGGTCGCTCGGGATCCGGATCGAGCTCGTCGAGCAAGGCCTCGGTCAAGGCGTTCTGCCCGTCGTCCTTGCTGCGAAGCTGCGTGGTCGCCTCACGAAGCTGGGCGTGCGCGCGTTTGGCGGCCCACTCGCCGAAACCTTCGCCGCGCTCGGCGCGCAGCTCGACGAGCGCCTCGGTGACGTCGAGGCCGCCGTGGCGAACCAGGTGCGAGAGCAGCTGCTCGACCGCCTCGGGCTCGCGCTCCGCGGCGCGTGGTAGACCGAGGACCATCGCGGCGGCGAGGCCGCGGTCCTTCGAGAAGATCGGGCTGCCGAGCAAGTTGCGACAGGCCTCGAGCCCCTCTTGCGGCGACACCGCGATCGACGCCGCGAGAGAGGCCGCCGCGCGACGCCACTCGGTGATGCCGAGCGCGGGCTCGAGGTGCCGCTCGATCTCTTCGCGAAAGGTCGGGCGCGCGTCGACGAGCAACCCGCGCGCAGTGGCGACGTGGCGCCACACGAGGCTCTCGCGGTCGCCGAGCAAACGCTCCCACGCGGCCGCCACCACCTCGGTCTCGAAGACACGCACGCCGCTGGAGTCGCCTTCGGCAAAACGACGGCCCGCCTCCCGCGCGGCGCGCTCGAGCAGACGTGCGGCGAGGCGTCGTTGGGGAAGACCGCCGGTGCTGGGAATCGCGAGCCATTCGCGCGAGACGTCGCGCCGCGAGATCAGCGCGAGCGCCAAGCCGTCGGCGTGAACGCCGCTGCCGAGCGGGAGGTCGAGCGAGAGCGCGACGCGGGCGCGCATGGCCGCGCCTGCGAGCGCGCGGCGGGAGCTGAGCGCGAGCTGCGTGGCGAGCGCGACGAAGGTCGCCGCGTCGCCGTCTCGAAGACGAAGCAGCACGCGACGGCCGAGCTCGCGTTTGGCGTCGCTTTGCGGGAGCGCCGCCGCGAGCTCGTAGAGCGCGGCCGCCGCGGCGGGAGCCGAGAGCCACTCGACGTCCTCGACCAGCCGCGTCTCGAGGGCATGCTCGACCGAGGCCAAGAGCTCGTCCGGGTCGAGACCTTCGAGCGGCACGGTGCGTCGGTGGTCCGCCACGGCCGCGGCCAGCGTGGCCAAGCTCTGACGCCAGGCCGCCCGGCGTTCGGCCGGGTCGCTGTGCCGATGAAGCTGCGTCAACCCGTCGAGGTAGTCCCTGTGGCGCACCCGGATCTCCCGCCCGTGCAGGCGTCGCGTGAGGCGCGAGCATACCAGACGGACCGCCCGGGTTCCGGCGGTTTCCGCCCCGCGGGGGGCGGGAGTGGGGGCGAGTGGGGTTTCCCCCCGACACCGTTTCACGCTGGAGAGAACGCCGACTCCCCCGAGTGGGCGAAGCCGACGGCGTCCCGGCGTTTCGGTGAGCCCGTGCTCAGCGAAGGTGCAGTCGTCCGACGTGGAGCACCTCGTCGCGGAGCCACGCGAGGGTCCCGTTCGTGGCGAGCGAGGGCGAGGTGTCGAAGCCGCTTCCCCCGGTCAGGGGAGCCGTGACGCCGGCGTCGAGGTCCGCGATCCAGAGGGTGGCGCTCGTGATCTCGTGCCCGTCGTCGACGATCCGCTCGAAGACGAGGTGTCGGCTCGAGGCCGCGAAACGCGCGTGACCGCCTTCGCCGAGGTGCAGCGTGCGCCCCGTCGCGAGCTCGTGAACGTAGAGCCCGGTCGACAAGCCCCGGAAGGCGACGAAGCGACGGTCCGGCGAGAGCCGCGGGTCGAAGGGTCGGTCGCCGGAAAGCGACACGTCGCGGCGCTGGCCCTGGACGTCGACGCGCACGAGGTCGTCGGCGATCCACGTCAACGCTCCGTCGGGCTCGGTGATCGGTGCGACCTCACCGCCTTCGAGATCGAGCGCGAGGTGCGGGACCGCGCTCTCGGATTGGCCCGGCGTACGTACACCGAGCGCGCGACCGTCGGCGCGCCATCGGGGCGCGAAGCCGCGGGCGGGACCCTGCGCGAGCGTGCGAATCGTCGTCTCGTCGGCGACGTCGAGCGTGGCGAAGCCCGGCGCCGAGAGCGCGAATCGGTCCCCCGTCGGCGCCACCTCGACCGCGAGGAAACGACGGTCCGGGTGAAGCGTGGTGACGCCCTCGATCGAAGCGAAGGGCGCGACCTCGCGCGCGAGCTCGATGCGGGTCACCTGGGTCTCGTCCAAGAGCGCCGCGCTCGTCCCTTCGCGCGACTCGGTCGCGCAGCCGACGACGACGAGCCCAGCGAGCGCCGAGAGCGTGAGACGCCGACGACGGAAGAGCGCGAGGAAACCGACGAAGAGCCAGAGCCCGAAGCCCGTGGCGCCCCCGGTCGCGGAGCATCCGCCGGACGCGGCCACACGCTCGGGAGGAACGAGGCTGCCCGCGTCGACCTCGACCTCGTCACCCGCGTCGGTGCCGACGGTGGGCACGGTGCCCGCGTCCTCCTCGGTCGGCGCGCCCGCGTCGACCTCGGGAGCACCGGCGTCTTCCGGTTCGGGCGGCGACGTGCGCACCAAACCGACGCTGCACCAGGTCTCGCCTCCCACGGCCACGTCGCAGGTGCGACGCGCCTCCCCGAATCCGTCGCGGGTCGCGACGACGGTGTAGCTGCCGGCCGGCACGGTGAACGACCACGCCCCCGTGCCGTCGGCGCTCGTCGCGCGCTCGCTGCGTCCGTCGAGCGCGACCGCAGCGCCGGAGACCCGCATGGACGTGTCCTCGAGGCCGCGACCGGCGTCCTCGAAGGTCACGCCGAGCAGCGTGCCGGTGCTGGGCGTCGGCGGCGTGACGGTGCCCGGCGTGCGGCCGTAGTGGCGGAGGATCGCGCGGTAGTGCGCTTCGGCCATCTGGGCCCGGCGGGTGGCGTCGCCGAGGTATCGCGCGTCGGTCCCACAGTTGTTGATGAACGCGGTCTCCGAGAGCGCCGCTGGCATCGTGGTCTCACGCAGGACGTGGAAGTTGGCGAGCTTGCCACCACGGTCGCGTAGGCCCCACGCGCGAAGCATCTCTTCCTGAATCCGGTCGCGAAGGTTCAGCGAGGTGCTGCCGGGCGTCGTGTAGGCGAACGTCTCGGAGCCGGTCGCGGGGGTGCCGGCGTTCGAGTTCGCGTGAATCGAGACGAAGCGATCGGCGCCACGCGAGTTCGCGAAGTTGGTGCGCGCCGAGAGGCTGACCGCGCGGTCGTCGGAGCGCGTGAGGTCGACGGTGAACCCTGCGTCTCGAAGGAGGGTCGCGGTGCGCCGTGCGATGTCGAGCACCACGGCTTGTTCTTCGAGCCCACACCCCACCGCGCCCGGATCCGTTCCCCCGTGGCCCGCGTCGATCACGATGCGCTGCGCGAGCGTGGGTGAGGACCAGAGGACCAAGGCGAGGACGGCGATACGCATCGCGCCTCGACGGAGCAAAGGGCGTGCTCACCCCGAATGCGGCGAATTGCCCGAAGTTGCGTGCGAATGCCGAGCCGATTCCGCGGGTCCGAACACCCCGCTGACCAGGTTCTGGACGGCTAGTACCCCCGGTCACAAGTTCGTTCCGGGTATCCGCGGCCCTCGACGCGGATCTCGCTCGCCGACCTCCTCGAATAGGCTTTGGCCTGTCCTTCGTCAGCGCAGCAAACGACCTCCACGCCGATCATCCACGGCAACCCGGAACGAACTTGTGACCGGGGGTACTCGCGGGCTGTGGATCGCGCTCACGTTCCGGTGGGTGCGGCCGTCGGCTGCGAGGCCTGCCACGCGTCCGCGAAGCGGCGCACGACGTCGCCCGCGGGCTCGACCGCACGAACGCCGTCGACGCTCTTTCCGGCCTGCCAGTAGTCCTTGTAGGTGCCGCCTTCGAGCGACGCCTTCTTCAGCTGCCACACGCTCTTGAGCGAGTAGTACATGCGGCCGTAGTGCTTGAGCTTCGGGTGGCGCAGCACGCGCTTCATCACGAAGCCCGCCTTGGTGCCGACCTGCTTCACGTAGGGCGTCTCGATGATCGCGACGGGCACGCCGCTGATCTTCTCAGTCAAGACGATGTCTTCCGCGTGCGCGTCGACGATCGCCTTCTTGTAGTCGTCGTGCGCCTTGCACTCGGTGGTCGCGATGAAACGCGTGCCGACCTGCACGCCCGCGTAGCCGAGCTGCAGCATCTTCACGAAGGTCGCTTCGTCGCCGACGCCGCCCGCGCAGACGAGCGGCACCCCGAGGTCGCCGAGCTCGGCGTAGAGCGCTTCGGGGGCCTTGCGACCGGCGTGACCGCCCGCGCGCGCGTTGACGCAGATGAGCCCGTCGACGCCGCCTTCGAGCGCCTTCTCCGCCCACTTTCGCTCGGTGACGTCGTGGTAGACGACGCCGCCCGCGGCGTGCACGGCGTCGACGACCCAGCGCGGGTCGCCGAGGGCGGTGACGAAGAAGCGGACGCCCTCTTCGAGCGCGACGTCCACCCACTTCTTCATGCGGTCCATGTAGACGTCGGAGCTCTTCTCGACGATGGCGTTGAAGCCGAAGGGCTTGTCGGTGATGCGACGCATCAGTCGAATGCCCTCGCGCAGGTCGTGGCCGTGCACGAAGCGCATCGAGATGGGCTGGATGACGCCGAGCCCGCCCGCCGCGCTCACCGCCGCCACGAGCTCCGGGTTGGAGCACGGGTACATGGCGCCGCAGATCAGCGGAACCTCGATGCCGGCATGACGGGTGAAGGCGGTCTCGTGAGCGTTCATGGAGCGCGTTCTAGCACCATGCCGCACCGCGTCACGCCCGCGTCATCGCGGGCGGAATCACGCACTCGTCGCGCTCAGGGCTCAGGCCGTGACCCGACGTCCTTGAGCGCGAAGAGCTCGTGAAAGATGCGATCCGTGACGGCGGCCGGGAGCCACGGCTCCGCGCGCACGGCGACCGACGCAGTCCAAGGCGCGGCGAAACGCGCGGCCGGCTCCGTCGTGGTCGCGGCCGTCGCGACCACCGACGCCACCTCTTCGGCGTCGCCACCGAGTACCCCGAGGCGTCCCTCGATCGAGGGGAGGTGCGGCAACAGAGGCCGCCAATGCGCGGCGGCCTCCCCCCGCTCCTCGATGCTCTTCGAGACTCGCGCCGCGAAGCCGTCGGCGATGAAGCTGGGCTCGATCAACACCACGTCGACGCCGAAGGGATGAAGCTCTTGCCGGAGCGCGTCGCTCAACGCTTCGAGCGCGAACTTGCTCGCCTGGTAGGGGCCGACGAAGGGGAACGCCATCACGCCGGCCACGCTCGACACGTTGACGATGCGTCCGCTGCCGCGATCGCACATGCGCTGCGCGACGACGCGCGTGACGCGCATGGCGCCGACGGCGTTCACGGCGAAGGTTCGCCGCCACGTCGCGTCGTCCACGAGGTCCATGGGCGCCGGCTCGACGTGGCCCGCCGCGTTGAGCAACAAGTCGACGCCGTAACCGCCCGTGCGCGCGTCGACCTCACGGAGCGCCGCGCCGACGCTTCGCGGGTCGGTGACGTCGAGCACCAAGGTCTCCACGTTCGGCCGTTCGCGGAGCTTGTCGAGCGTGCTCTCGTCCGCGTCGGTGGCGAAGACACGAAAGCCCGCGTCCGCCAGAGCCATCACGGAAGGCCCACCGAGACGGCCTCCCGCGCCCGTGACGAGCGCGATGGGCGTGCCCAACGAACGGGCGCTGCCGACACGACGCGCGAGGCCGAGGGTGGCGCGCACGAGGCCGTCGAACGCGCGGGTCGGCAGCAGGTGCTTGGCGCCGAGCTGCACCGTCGCGCCCGCCGCCGTGACGCCATAACGACGGCGCGGCGCGGGGACGGTCGAGGCCTTCACGAGCACGCCGGCGACGCGTTCGGGCGCGACGCCGATCCACGACACCGCCTTCTTCAGGAGCTGAAGCCGATCGATGACCTCGTTCCAACGCGAGCCTTCGGTGCGTTTGGCGTCGAGGCCGTCGAACGCGGAGTCGAGGAAGCCAGTGCGCACCGTGCCCGGCTCGACCAACACGACGTCGATGCCGAAGGGGCGGAGCTCTTGGCGAAGCGTGTCGTTGAGCGCCCGCAGCGCGTACATCGAGGCGCCGTACGCGCCGTGGGTCGCGAGCGTGAGACGGTCGACGACCGCGCCGACGTGGACGATTCGGCCGTGCCCCCGCTCGCGCATCGCGTCGAGGAACGGACGGCTCACCGCCATCGCGCCGATCACGTTCGTCGTGAAGTGTCGCTCGAGCGCGGGCTCGGTCGTGATCATCAGCGGACCGAGCTCGGCGATGCCCGCGGCATGCACGATCACGTCGGGCACCCCGACACGCGCGATCACGTCGTCGTGGGCCTCGGCGATGCTCGCAGGCGACGTGACGTCGAGCTCGAGCACGTGAAGGTCGTGGCCGGCGTCGCGGGCGCGGCTTCGCAACGCGAGGAGGCTCGTCGCGTCGCGGCCGGTCGCGACCACGCGGTGGCCTTCTTCCAGGAGCGCGAGCACCGTCGCTTGCCCGATGCCTCCGGTCGCGCCCGTCACGAGCAGGGTCCGTGTGTCCATCTCGCGCGGACACTAGCAGGTTGCTGAAAAAGTCCCGCGCGCGCTTCGCGCGACCCGCACTTCGCCTCGCGCCATCCTCTCACGCTCGAAAATGCCCCACATTTCCTCGGTTCGAGGACGCGCGATTCGAAGCACGGGACCGCACGAATCGCATCACGGTCCTTTTCAGCAGCCTGCGCGCAGGTTGACGGCGGAGGACCGCGAGCGGATTCGGCGGGTCGGCGCCTTCGATGTGCGTGTGGTCACGCGGGTCTTGGAGCGTCGCGGCGCGCGCCGGGCCGCCGCGGGGTTTCAGCGACGCTGCAACCGGGCCGGCGCGGTCGGGGGTGGGTCGGGAACCCGGGGCTCGGGGTGAAAGAGCCACGCCCAGAGCAAGCCCAGGCCGAGGAGCGTCGCTACCCCGAGGACGAGGACGCGGCGGAGGTCTCGCCGAGCATCGCGGGTTTCCTCTCGCACGCCTCGCACGGGCCAAGCCTGACGCGTCCGGCGCCTCCTGCCACGCGCAAAGCCCGTAACGCGAAGCGGGGCGAACCTCGGTTATCCTCGTCGTATGCGCCCCACCCTTCGCGGCCCCACGGCCGCTCGGCTCTCGCCTTGGCTTCTGCTCCTGATCGCGGCGTGTGATTGCGGCTCGGATCCGTTGCCGACGCGCACCTGCATGACGGTGCTCGATTGCCGGAGCGACGAGGTCTGCCTCGACGGGATCTGCGTGAGCTCGGACTCCGACGCCGGCCCGCGACCCGACGGCGCGACGTTGATGTGCGAGGACGAGCGTGAGCCCTGCACGAACGGGTCGTTCCAGCAGTGCTGCGCCGCCGATCAGGTCTGTGCGTCCGGTCGATGCCAGACCGATTGCGGCGAGCTCGTGCTCTGCGGAAGCGCGTGTTGCGCGGCGGGCCAGGAGTGCCTCGACGGATCGTGCGTGGCGATGTGCGAGGACGCCTCTCGGCGTTGTGGCGCCGCGAGCGAGCTCTGCTGCACGAGCGATCAAGCCTGCCTCGGCAACGCGTGCGTGGACCTCGGCGCGACGTGCACGCTGACCGAGGAATGCGAGCTCGACGAGCTCTGTGAGCCGGGGCTCGGCCGATGCGTGCCGCGGACCGCGGTCGAGGTCTGCGAGTTCCGTCCGCCGGTCGGAGAGTTCGATCCGATCGTCGGTTGCCGTTGGCTTCCGGAGGCGGGCGACCGCGCGAGCTCGGTGGACGTCGTGATGACGCCGGCCGTCGCGAACCTCACCGACGACAACGGCGACGGGCTCACCGACACCAACGACATTCCGGACATCGTGCTCGTCAGCTTCAACGGCCAGACCGACGGCTGCTGCACGGCGAACGGCACGCTTCGCGTGGTCAGTGGGCTCTGCAACGCCGACGGCACGATGGACACGCTGGCGACCATCACCGACCGCTTCATCGACAACTCGACGGGCGTCGCGGTGGGCAACCTTCACCCGGACTCGATGGCCGACGAACGTGTGCCCGAGATCGTCGCGACGCGTCAGAACGCCGGCACGGTCGCGTTCCGGCGAACCGCGTCCGACGGATCGACGTGGGAGATCCTCTGGGAGAACACCCAATACCTCCGCAACGCCCGTTACAACGGGAGCGGCTCGGCCCCGTCGATCGCCGACCTCGACGGCGACGGTCAGCCGGAGGTCATCGTCGGCAACGTGGTGTTGAACGGCCTCACCGGTGAGTTGATCTGGGATGGTGCGGTGACGGTTCGCGCCGGCGCGGGCGTCGGCAACAACGCCTTCCTCGGGCCCACGTCGACCGTCGCGAACCTCGACCTCGTCGGAGGCATGGAGGTCATCGCGGGCAACACGGTCTACGACGGCGCCACCGGCGCGGAGGTCTGGACCTACACCTTCACGACGAAACGCGGTCGGCAACTTCGACGACGACCCCGAAGGCGAGGTCGTGATCGTGCGGCAGGGCGAGGTCTTCGTGATCGAGCACGACGGCACGCTCAAGACGCGAGTCGCCATTCCGCGCGACGACGTGATGCCCTACCTCGGCAACGGGCCGTGCGGGAACAACGAGAGCGGCCCGCCCACCGTGGCGGACTTCGACGGCGACGGTCGCGCCGAGATCGGCACCGCGAGCGCCGACTTCTACGTCGTCGTGGACCTCGACTGCACGGGCGACCCGCTACCCGAAGGCTGCGCCTCGGAGAACATCCTCTGGCGGGTGCCCAACCAGGACTGCTCCTCTCGAGCCACCGGCTCGTCGGTCTTCGACTTCGACGGAGACGGGCGCGCCGAGGTCGTCTACGCGGACGAAGAGAACTTCCGCATCTTCGACGGGCGCACCGGCACCATCCTCTACGACGACCCGGGCCACAACAGCAACACGCGCCTCGAGATGCCGATCGTCGTCGACGTCGACAACGACGGAAAGAGCGAGGTGCTCCTGCCGCAAGCGCCGCGTCAGGGGCCGAGCGGTGGCTCGCGCGGGCTGCCGGGTCTCGCCGTCATCACCGACCGCGGCAACAACTGGGTGCGCACGCGTCGCATCTGGAACCAGCACACCTACCACGTCACGAACGTGACCGAGGACGGGCAGATCCCTCGCGTCGAGGAGCCGAACTGGTCGAGCTCGCGCCTCAACAACTTCCGCCAGAACGTGCAGCCCGGCGGGGTCTTCGACGCGCCCGATCTCTACGTCGTCTCGATCGAGATCGAAGAGTGCGATCCGAGCGGCACCGTGCGAGTCGCGGTCGTGGTCGGCAACCGTGGCGCGCTCGGCGTCGCGGCGGGCGTCCCCGTCATCGCGAGCGCCACGCCGATGGGCGGCAGCGCGGAGTCGTTGGGCGTCGAGCGTACGGCGACCTTCCTGCTGCCGGGTCGAACGGAGCGGGTGATCTTCGAGTGGTCGCCGGCCGGAGGGTTCACGTTCCCGACCTTCACCGTCGAAGCCACCGTCGACTCGGACGGCATGGGCGGGTCCGAGTACAACGAGTGCGACGAGGACAACAACGGCGCGACGAGCGAAGCGCTGATGACGTGCAGCTTCGGCTGAACCTGCCGGGCATCGCGGGGCTTGTTCGACGGGTCCTGACGCTCGGCGTCGGCATGCTCCTCGTGA
This sequence comes from Sandaracinus sp., assembly GCA_020633125.1. Lineage (GTDB taxonomy): Bacteria > Myxococcota_A > Polyangia > Polyangiales > Houyiibacteriaceae > JACKEH01. Next base: position 41,355 of record JACKEH010000032.1, read on the forward strand.
GCGGTTGCGACTACTGCGCGGCCGCCGCGATCCTCTGCGCGGACGTCCGTACGGAGTGCGATCCCACGACGTTCGAGAATCGTTGTCCGGACCCCCAGACGATCCTCAACTGCATGCCCGAACAGAAGGCGGGTTGCCCGAGGCGTTGGTACGAGCACGCGTGGCCCTGCGACGCGCCGAACCAGTGCCAGCCGCTCGACGGCGTGGCCGCGTGCGTCGCGACACCGGTCGAGACCTGTGACCTCGGCTCGGGCGGCAGCTACCCGAACCGATGCGTCGAAGGCTCGCACCAGCTCTGCGTGCCGGTCGGGTTCGACGACGAGGTCGAGCCCGATCACGGGTATTGGCAACACACGAACCGAGCCTGCGAGCCCTGACGCCCAAACGACGAAAGCCCCGCGGCGTCCGCGGGGCTTTCGAAGCGACACGAGGTCGCGAGCGCCTCAGAGGAGGTCGGCCTCGGCGAAGAAGAAGCCGATCTCGCGCTTCGCGTTCTCGAGCGAGTCCGAGCCGTGGACCGAGTTCTCGCCGATGTCCTTCGCGAAGAGCTTGCGGATCGTGCCGTCCGCGGCCTTCGACGGATCCGTCGCGCCCATGACCTCGCGGTACTTGGCGACCGCGTCCTCGCCCTCGAGAACGGAGACGACGACCGGGTTGCGCGTCATGAACTCCACGAGCTCACCGAAGAAGGGGCGCTCCTTGTGGACCTCGTAGAAGCCGCCGGCCTGGGCCGTCGTGAGGTGCATGCGACGCATCGCGACGATGCGAAGACCCGACTTCTCGATGACCTGGAGGATGCCGCCGACGTTGTTCTTCTCGGTCGCGTCGGGCTTGATGATGGAGAGGGTGCGTTCGATGGCCATGGTTACCGCCGTGCTTGCGGGCGCGCGAGCTTGCGCGACCCGGTAGTCCGAGACCGTGCGGCCGAGGGCCCGGCACGATCGTCATTGAGATTCCAACGAGTTGCGCCCCCGAGCCGGGAGCGCGTGAACGGCTGCCGTGTATACTCCGCGGCCCTCGCGCGCAAGCCAGCGAACCGCACGATCGTGTTCCACTTCTTCCCGAGCCCCGTCTCTTCGGCCCGCGAGGGCGGCTCGTCCCGGCGGGCCGACGACGTCCGAGCCCCACGCACCCGCCGCGAGGGGGGCCGCGGAGGTTCGCCGTGATCCTCCTGGCACCGCTCTTGTTGCTCGTCCCGGCCCTGGCCGCGGGATGTGCGGTGGGCCTGCGCCTCGGTCGAGACGGTGCGCGGGGGGCGTTGGACAGGACGCTGGTCGCGTTCGCGGTGCTCGCGCTGCCCCCGTACCTCCTCGGTTGGCTCGGCCACTTCACCCCCGGCGCGGTCGGCCTCTCCGTCGTGGGCACCTCCTTGCTGCTCCTCGGCGTGAGCCGGGCCCCGCTCGGCCGCGTCCTGCCCGACCTCTGGGCGCTCGTCCTCGGACCGTGGCACCTCGCGCGCGACGCCTGGCGCGAGGGAGACCGGGTGTTGCCGCTGGCGTTGACCGCGTGCGCCGCGATCTTCGCGTGGACCGCCCTGCTCACCTATTTGGCGCCGAGCACCTCGTGGGATGGCATGTGGTACCACGACTCGATGGTCGGCTTCGCGGTGCAGAACCGCGGGTTCGAGTGGGTCGACCTTCCGCGCGACGCCACACAGGTCATCAACGGGTACCCGCGCCTCGTCGAGACCGTCGCGGCGGCCTTCGTCGTGACCTCCGACGCCACGTGGATCGAGCTGCCCTCGATTCTCGCCTTCCCGGCGCTCGGAGCGGCGCTCGTCGCACTCGCGCAGAACGTCGCGGCGTGGCGCCGAGGCACACTCCTCTTCGCGTGTGTCTTCCTGCTCGCCCCAGGCGTCGCGTTCGAGCTTCGGTCGACCTACATCGACGTGCCCATCGACTTCCTGTTGGTCACGACACTCGCCGCGCTGACGCGGCCACGCCTCACCCGCACGGACCTCTGGATGGCCGCGCTGGCGCTCTCGATGCTGGCCGGAGCCAAGAGCACCGCCGCGCTCTTGGTGCCGCTGCTCGCCGTCTTCGGACTGCTTCGTGTCGTTCCCGCGAGGCGCCTGGGCTGGCACCGAGGGTGGCCCTTCGTCTTCGGCGCCGTCGGTGTCTTGCTCTGCGCCGCACCGGTGTACCTCCGAAACTTCGAGCGCACCGAGAACCCGTTTTGGCCCCTCACGCTCGAGGCACCTTTCGGCCTCTCGTTCGAGGGTCCACTCGCGGTCGTGGTGCGTTGGCCGCCCTTCGATCTCTGGTTGCGCGAGATGTACGGCTGGCCGATGCAGGGCCTCTACCATCCGGACGTGCGGCCCCACGGGTACGGCCACGCGTTGCCCTTCGTCTTGCCGCCGCTCCTCCTCGTCGCGCTCCCGACGCGCTGAGGGCGCTGCATCGCTTGGACGCGACGGTCCGTGCGCGGCTCGCGATGATCGGCTGGCGGTCGTGATGGCCTACCTACGCGCGAGGTGATGTGGTGGGGACGCTTCGGGTTCGTGCCGCTCGTCTGCCTCTGCGCTCCCTGCTCGCGTTCTTGGCCGCCCCACGCGTCGAACGTTCGCCGCGCGGGGAATGCTCGTGGTCGTCGTCGTGCATCTCGCGACGCTCGTGGGCGGCGAGCCGGGCTTCGCTCACGACCCGAGCGACGCGTGGGCTCTGCTTCGCAGCTCTCCGGCCGAGCGGGTCGCGGCGCCACGCTCCGAGCTCTTCCTCAACCCGGACGCGCTCGCCGCGCGGGAGTCCGAGCTCGCGCCGGGCGACGTCGTGGCCTTTGGAGAAGACGTCGGTTTCCTCTCGCTCCTGTGGAACCGCGCGATGGACGTGCGCGTCGTGTACGTCGCGCCGAGTCCCCGCTTCGTCGACGACCTCGAAGCCGCGAACGCGCGCTGGCTCGTGACGCGCGACGCGAGCTACCTCGCGGCGCGTGCGCAACGCGCGGGTTGGGAGCGTGTCGGGGAGGTCGCCAACGGCCTGGTGGCGTGGCGTCGCCCCGGCACGGAACCGTCCGACGACGCAGGGTCGAACGAGGTGGGCGAGACCATGCCGAGCGGGCCCACGGACGCAGCACGCGGTAGCGGTGACCTACCCGCCGACGCAGGCGTGGCAACCGACGACGGCAACGCACCTCCCACCGAGGTGCATGCGGACGACGAGTCCGACGACGGCTGACGAGCCACGAAAAAGGCCCGCGGTTTCCCGCGGGCCCTTTCCCTTCACGGCGACGCCGTGCTCAGCCGAGAAGCTCCGCGACGTCGGCCATCTCGCCCTCGAGCTCCTTCGCCGTCGCGTCCATCTTCGCGCGCGAGAAGGCGTCGATCTCGAGGCCCTGCACGATGCTCCACTTGCCGCCTTCGCAGGTGACGGGGAAGCCGTAGATGAGGCCCTTCGGGATGCCGTAGGAGCCGTCCGACGGGACCGCCATCGAGACCCAGTCACCCTTCGCGGTGCCGAGGGCCCAGTTGCGGATGTGGTCGACCGCCGCGCTCGCCGCGCTCGCCGCGCTCGACTTGCCACGCGCGTCGATGATCGCCTTGCCGCGCTGCTGCACGGTCGGAATGAAGGTCTTCTCGATCCACTCCTGGTCGCCGATGAGCTTCGCGGCGCTCTCGCCACCGACCTCCGCGTGGAACGCGTCGGGGTACTGGGTCGCCGAGTGGTTGCCCCAGATCGTCATCTTCTTCACGTCGGTGACGGGCTTGCCGAGCTTCTGCGCGATCTGCGTCATCGCGCGGTTCTGGTCGAGACGCATCAGCGCCGAGAAGCAGCTCGGATCGAGGTCCGGCGCGTTGCGCTGCGCGATGAGGCAGTTGGTGTTCGCCGGGTTGCCGACGACGACGACCTTCACGTCACGCTTCGCGTGGTCCGAGAGCGCCTTGCCCTGGCTCGTGAAGATGGGGCCGTTCTCGCGGAGCAGGTCCTTGCGCTCCATGCCCGGACCACGCGGCTTCGCGCCGACGAGCATCGCCGCGCCGACGTCCTTGAACGCCACGTTCGGGTCGTCGCTGGCGTTGACGCCCGCGAGAGCGGGAACGCGCAGTCGTCGAGCTCCATGATGACGCCCTCGAGGGCCTTCATGGCCACGGGACGTCGAGAAGCTGAAGGATCACGGGCTGATCGGGCCCGAAGAGGTCGCCGTTGGCGATGCGAAAGAGGAGGCTGTAACCGATTTGACCGGCGGCACCGGTGACCGCGACGCGAACGGGCTGCTTCATGGGAGGCTCCTTCCGGGAATCCGGTGCTCGACTCGACGGCTGCGGGAGAACCGTCCGACGTGGGGACCGAGGTCGCGCGACGTCGAGCGGGTTTCGGGAGCCGGCGAACGAGCGCCGAGCGAGCGGTCGCGGGGTCGCGGCCGCGTGGGCGGCGGGACCCTACCCCAAGGGACGAAGCCGAGCCAACGGAGCCCGTGCGTCTCCCACCGGGGCTCCCCTGCTACCCTGCCGCGCATGTCCGACGCCCTCGTCGTGCTCTGCACCGCTCCCGACGACGCGACCGCCGAACGTCTCGCGAGAGGCGCGGTCGAAGCGGGCCTGGCCGCGTGCGTGAACGTGCTCGGCGAAGTTCGCTCGTTCTACCGATGGAAAGGCGCGCTGCAGGACGACCGAGAGCGCCAGCTGATCCTCAAGACGCGGCGCGATCGTTTCGATGCGTTGCGCACGTGGTTGATGCGCGAGCACCCCTACGACGTACCTGAAATCCTCGCCTTGCCCGTGGCGGACGGCAGCCCCGCCTACCTCGCATGGCTCGACGAGCAGCTCGACGGATGACCCGCGTCACGCTCCTCCTCGTGGCCCTCGGATTCGCGACCGCATGCGCCACCGCGCCCGCGACGCCCCCGCTGGCGCCTTCGACGGAAAACGATCCGGAGCCCTGGGTCGCCGCGCCTCGAACCGAGGGCGTGGCGGGGCGCGCCGTCTCCTTGACCCTCGCGGGCGGGCGCGACGAAGCGCGGAGCGTGGCGCTTCGTTTCCTCCGTGCCCTGCGCGACGCCGACGAGGCGACGTTGAGCCAGCTCTTCGACGACCCGGTCGCGCAGATGCAACCGAGGCCCAATCCGCCCATCCTGCGTCGCACGCAGCTCTTGGAGCATGCGCTCCGCAACCCTCGCCGAAACGACCTGCGCCCCGACATGGCGCTCGAAGAGTTCGTGTCGGTCGAGGGAATGGAGGTCACCCCGTTGCGAGAATCCCTCCGAGACGTGCCGAGTGGACTTCGCGGCACGGACTTGCTGGTCACGATCCCCTTCGAGGCACGCGGCCGCGCGATCCTGCGTTTCTTCGTGCCAGGGTGGCACCAGCGCGGCTCGTTGTTGCTGCGGAGCACCGCGACCGGCTGGCGTGTCGTCGGCATCTGAGAGCGACCCTCTGCACGGATTCGACCCGTGCGAGCGGCGTCCCCTCTTCTTTTTGGCGAGGCGGCGAACGCTCACCCGAAATGCCGGATTTCCGCTCGGAGTCCGAGCGTCGGCGTCAAAGGTTCGTCGTGCGCACGTGAAGGTTGCGATCGACCACCACGATCGTGCCGTCGTCCATCGACGTCCAACCAGGCGCGCTGCCGGCGGGCTCGCCCACGACCATCACGTAGCGCAGCGTCGAGGGACCGCTGGTCGTCGGCGGGAGGTCGCCGGGCGGATCGTGCAAGCCACGCCGCTCGACGAAGGACATCGGCGCGCCACGCCGCACCGCGTACATGGATCGCCCGTTCGTCAGTACGAGATCCAACCCACTCGTCGGTCCCCGCACCTCCGCGACCAAACGGTCGACGAGCGCCACCGCCGAGCGCAGCGCGGTCAACACGGCTTCGTCGTCGGCGTCGGGCCGATCGAGGTGCCCCGCGTCGTGCAGGAAGCTGAGGATCGTCAGGAAGAAGAGCTCGCTGTCGGTGGTCCCTCGAATGGCGCGCGAGAGGAAGTCCGGAAGCGCCGCGCGAAGCGGCTGCTCGATCGCCTCGAAACGCCCGATCGTCCCGAGGTGCGCGAAGAGCCAGCGACGCAACCGGAACGGGTGCGTGTTCTGGGTGCGGAAGTCACCCACGGTGGGCTGACGGAGGTGAAGCACCACACAATCCGACACCACGTCGCGTGCGAGCGCCTCCCACTCGACCGGCCCGGTCAGCTGCGGGCGCTTCTTATGAAGCACCTCGCCGTTTTGGTAGAAGCCGAGGCCCCAGCCCGAGGGCGAAGTGGCGGGCGCGGTCGCGACGACGCCACGCTCCTGGTGGAGCGCCGCCGCCAAGCGGTCCGATCGATTCGCCATGTATCCAACGAGTCTCGCCATTCGCCCTGCTCCTTCGCCCCCGATACGCGCCGCGCGTCTTTCTCCTGCGTCTTCCTCGTGCCTCTGCCGAACGCCGTGAGGGAGGCCTCGCTTCCGCTCCGACGCGATCGTTCGCCGAACGATTCGCGCCGGGGCGTCGCCTTCGAGGCCTCACCCAGCGTCGTCGTTTCAACCCAGCCCTGCGTTTCGCCGCTTCGGCGGCCTGCGCGTCAACGCGCGGAAACGTCAGCCGGAACGGACGCGTCGATCTCCGAAGCGGAAACCGGACGCTCCTCGTGACTCGAGGCGTGCATCACGCCGTTCGTACGAAGCACGTCCAACAGACGGCTCGTTCGTGGTTTCACACGACGCCTCTCGAGGCTCACCGCGACGCGAATCCCGAAGCTTACGACGAGAATGACGGCGAGGATCGAGAGAAGCGCAGGAGAGTCGAAGGACACGCGCGATCACCAGTCCGAAGGATAGCGGTGCGAGGCCTGCGTCGCCAACGTCGAGTCGCCGCGTCGAGGGGTGAAGCCCGACGCGCGTCGGGACCTGCACGACGGCATGCACGCTTTCGTCGCGCGCGAAGTACGTCGTGTCTTTCGATTCACGGATCGAAGAGCACCCCAGGGTTGAGCACCGCGTTCGGATCGAGCTCGCGTTTCGCGGCACGCAACGCCATGGCGAAGGGCTCGGGACGTTGCCGATCGTACCAAGGCCGGTGAAACCGACCCACCGCGTGGTGGTGGGTGATCGTCGCGCCATGTCGCATGAGCGCCTCGCTCGCCGCCGACTTGATGGCGTCCCATTGCGCGATCTCGGAGCCCGCGCGTGCGGGGGCGATCCACGTGAAGTACGGCGCGGGGCCGTCGGGGTAGACGTGGGTGAAGCGACAGCTGAGGAAGCCACCGCCCGCGACCTCTTGCATCGCGCCTCGCACGCTCGTGACGACGTCGGCGTGAAGCGCGTCGAAGCGGTCCCACGTCACCGCCGTCTCGAACGTGTCGACCAAGATGCCGAGCGAGACGAGCACGTTCATCAGGTACGGCGCCTCGACGAAGGCCGCCTTCCACGCGCCCGCCGCGCCCCCGTCGCCGCTCTTCTCGTCACGCTCCGCGTAGGTCGGCCCCTTCGGCGAGCGCCCGCCGTGATCGCGGCAGAGCTCGAGGGCCCGCTCCATCCACGGTTGAAGCGGGTGGTCGGCCGACTCGAAGCCCACGAGGAGCACGTGCGTGCCGTCCGTGGTGACGAAGTTGAGCGCCGCCTCGCGCCGATCGAGGAGGCGGCAGTTCGTGGGAAAGAGGCCCGATTGGGCGAGCGCGCGCGCAGCCGAGACCGCGTCGCTCCACTCCGAGAAATGAACGCTCGCGGTCGCACGAAACCGCGGCTTCGGTCGAACGCGCATCCACGCTTCGGTGATCACGCCGAGCGTGCCTTCCGAGCCCAGCAGCATTCGGTCGGGGCTCGGACCCGCGCCGCTGCCGGGAAGACGGCGACTCTCCCACACGCCGCGAGGCGTCACCGCGCGTACCGACGCCGTCAGATCGTCGACGTGGGTGTAGACGGTGGCGAAGTGGCCGCCGGCGCGGGTCGCGATCCACCCGCCGAGCGTGGAGTGCTCGAAGCTCTGCGGGAAACACCGCAGCGTCAGGCCGTGCTCCGCGAGCTGGCGTTCGAGCACCGGCCCGGACGCCCCCGCCTGAATGCGCGCGTGAAGCGAGGTCGGCTCCACCTCGAGCACACGATCGAGCCGGCGCAGATCGAGGCTTAGGGTGCCTGCGTAGCCGGCGGGCACCCGCGCCTCGATGCCGCCGACCACGCTCGTGCCGCCGCCGTAGGGAATCACCGCGACGCGTGCGTCGGCGGCCCAGTCGAGCGCAGCCACGACGTCCGCTTCGCTCGTCGGATGCCCCACCAGATCGGGCGCGGCCGAGAAGTCACCGGCGAAACCACGGAGGATGTCGCGAAACGCGCGGCCGTACGTGTGCCGCACGCGCTCCTCGCGATCGTCGGTCACGAACGGAAGACTCGCCGGCGGCGCGATCCGCGACGGCTCGAGGCGAACGTCGTCGATCGTCGGAGGATCGAAGGGGCCCTTCGGTTCGAAGCCGAGCATGGCTTGGAGCTGGCCTCCGAAGCTCTGCCGCACCTGCCGCGACGGGAACTTGTCCGCCCAGCCCCACCCCCAGAAGCTCGCTTCGCGTGTCATCGGGGCGCGAGCGTACCAAGTCGCCCCCACCCACGCTCGCGCGTGGGGGCGGCAGTTTCGCCTCCCGCTCCACGGACTTACGTCCGT
>JACKEH010000033.1 GCA_020633125.1 Sandaracinus sp.
CGGACCGCACGAAAGGGCGTGGGCTTCGGTCCGCGCCTTTCGTTTTCGGGGCGGTCGGCGCTGCGTCGCGGCCTTCGCAGGTGGGATACGAAACGAGGCTTCCGCGGGCACTTCGCGGCCTCGGTTCGGGGATACCCGTCGGTGCGTCGTGGCGTTCGCAGGCCGCTGCGTCACGCCTTTCGCACGGAGAGGTCTCACGGAGCTTCGTCCGAAAGCACCCAAGCTCGCGAGGCTTCTGCTACTTGCGGCCGGATGCGCCAAGCCGACGCTCGCCCGGTCCTCGCCTCGACGGGCCTCTTCACCCCGCCCCACAAGATCTCGAACGACGAGCTCGTCGGCGCCTACAACGCGTGGGCCACGCGCTGGAACGAGGCGCACGCCGACGAGATCGCGGCCGGCACGCTCGAGGCGAAGGCGCTCTCGTCGAGCGAGTTCATCGAGAAGGCCAGCGGCATTCGTTCGCGCTTCGTGATGGATCGCTCCGGCATCCTGGACGTCGACCGCATGTCGCCTCGCCTTCCGCGTCGCGCCGACGAGGAGCTCTCGATTCTCGCCGAGATGGCGGTGAAGGCCTGCGAGGACGCGCTGCAACGTGCGGGCCGCACGGCCGCGGACGTCGACGCCGTCATCGTCGCGTGCAGCAACCTCCAGCGCTCGTACCCCGCCATCGCGATCGAGGTGCAGAACGCGCTCGGCGTGAAGGGCTGGGGCTTCGACATGAACGTGGCGTGCTCGTCGGCGACCTTCGGTCTTCGCACCGCGGCCGACATGATCACGGCCGGCAGCGCCAAGGCGATCTTGGTCGTCAGCCCCGAGATCTGTAGCGCCCACCTCAACTTCAAGGACCGCGACTGCCACTTCATCTTCGGGGACGTGGCGACCGCGATGCTCGTCGAACGTGCGGACCTTCCGCGCACGACGCCAGCGTACGAGATCCTCGGCGCGAAGCTCGAGACCAGCTTCTCGAACAACATCCGCAACAACCTCGGCTTCCTCAACCGCGCCGAACACGATGCGGTCGTGGGCTCCGAAGAGGAGAGCCTCGCCGACCGCCTCGACAAACCGGGCACGGACCTGCTCTTCGTTCAGGAGGGCCGAAAGGTCTTCAAGGACATCGTGCCGCTCGTCGCGCGCATGATCGTCGGACACATGGACGAGCTCGGCCTCCAGAAGCTCGACCGCATGTGGCTGCACCAGGCGAACCTCAACATGAACCGCCTCATCGCGACGAAGGTGCTCGGTCGCGAGCCCTCGGCGGAAGAGGCGCCGGTGGTGCTCGATCGTTACGCGAACACCTCGTCCGCGGGCTCGGTCATCGCGCTGCACCTGCACGGCGACGACCTCGCGCCGGGCGCGATCGGTCTGCTCTGCTCGTTCGGCGCCGGCTACTCGGCGGGCACGGTCTTCCTGCGCAAGCTCGCGAGCTGAGCTCTTCGAAGCGAAACGACGAAGGCCTGCTCGTTCGAGCGGGCCTTCGTCGATTTCGAGCTCTCCGAGCGAACCCCACTTGCACGGATTCACTCCGTGCGAGTGGTGGGATGCTCGGAAGAGGGAGGGGATCCCGATCCGGCTTGGCCGTTCGGGAGGGGCGCGCCGCCCCTCGCGAAGAAGGAAGAGAGCATGAATCCGTGCAACTGATTCGAGCTCTCAGAAACGCCAGAGCGGCAACACGCTCGCGTGGTCGTCGGTGAAGAGACGCGGAGGCACCTCGATGCGGCGCCAGCCGAAGCTCTCGAGCGCGCGCACACGCTCGGGCGAACCGATCGCGACGTAGCGCGACGCGTCTTCGAGCACGCCGAGGTCCCGACCGCGGTCCTTCACCCAGGCCTCCAGCCCTCGCGCTTCGGCGGCGCCACGAAGGGGAGGGCGCAGGTCGAGGTAGCGGTTGCTCACGTGGTAGACGACGAGCCCTTCGTCGCCGACGCGCGCGCGGTAGAGGTCGAGCGCTTCGACCGTCAGCAGGTGCAGCGGCACCGCGTCGCCGCTGAACGCGTCGACCACCAGCGCGTCGTAGGGCGCGATCTCCTCGCGTCGTTCCGCGGCGAGCGTGTGACGCGCGTCGCCGGTGACGAGACGAACCTCGCCCTCGCCGTCGAGGTAGGTGAAGAAGCGCTCCGCGAGCTCGACCACGACCGGATCGATCTCGTGAAACGAGACGTGCTCGCCGGCTTCGAGATGCCCCGCAATCGCACCGACGCCGAGGCCCACCACGCCGAGCCGCCGGGGGCGCGGCAAGGTTCGCAGCACGTCGCCGAGCGGGCTCTCGCGGTGGTAGTAGCCGAGCGGCTCACGCGAGAGGTGCACGTCGTCGGCGGCCCCGAGCATCGCCTGGCGACCGTGCACGGTGCGGCCGCTGTCGAGGCGACGCATGCGATGCCCACGCTCGACCACGTCGACCACGCGGTACACGCCGTAGGGGCTGCGACGCTTCGCGAGCGCACGACCGACCTCGTCGCCTTGCGGCATGCCGATCGCGACGCCAGCGGCGAGCGCGATCACGGCGAAGCCGATCACCGATCCTCGCGGCGCCTTCCAGGCACGCTTCGCGACGCCGAGCGTGACGAGGAGCGCGACGATCGCGAGCGGGTATTCCAGCAAGCTCGAGAAGAGCTCCGGGGCGAGCAACGCGACCAAGGCGCTGCCGAGCCATCCGCCGAGCGCCATCGCCAGGTAGAACCACGTGAGCTGCTCGGGCTCGGGGCGCGACTCGTAGAGCTCGCCGTGCGCAGCCGTGGCGACCACGAAGAGCACCACGAGGTGCACGAGCGGCAGCCAGCTCTCGACGCCCGCGATGCGGAAGAACGCGACGAGCCCCACCAGGCTCACGTGCGGCCAGAGCCGCCGCATCCAGGTCGGGTACCAACGTGCGCGCCCGAAGACGAGCACGAAGGTCAGCAGGTAGACGACGAGCGGCAGGATCCAGACGAGCGGCGCGTTGCCGACGTCGAGCACGAAGACGTTCGTCACCCCGAGCGAGAGCGCGGAGGGCCATGCCGCCACGAGCACCCAGAACGCGAGCCGTCGGCCGGTCGGGCGCGCGCCGATCGAGGTCTGCGACGCGGGGCTCGGCGCGAGACCACGCCAACAGGCGAAGGCCACCCCGAGCCAGACGACGTAGAGCGCGGTCCACATCCAGCCCTGGGTGGCCAGACCGGAGAAGGGCTCCCAGACGAAGACGTAGACGACGAGCGCGAGGAGCGAGCCGGCGTTGCTCGCGGCGTAGAGGCGCCACGGGCTCGCGCGCTCCTCGTCGTCGACCGTGCGCGAGCGGGTCCACCACTGCTGCGCGACCACGCTCGTGGTCGAGAGCACCACGAAGGGCACACCGAAGTGCATCGACATGGCGCCGAGCAGGGAGGCCACGTCGGGCTCCGCGGGCGAGGCGGGGGGGGCGAAAGGCAAGAAGGGCAGCGGCAGCAGCAGCGTCAGCAGGTGCCAGCCGCCGAGCCGTGGCGCGACGAAGTGAGCGTAGAGGTAGCCGAGGAAGAGACCCCCCTGGAAGAACATCAGGGAGGTCGACCAGACGTGGAAGGCGCTGCCGAAGCTCGGCAAGAGCAGCCGGCCGACGAGCGGCTCCATCGCGAAGAGCAGCGCGGCTCCGAGTCCCACGAAGAGCGGCGGAAGGAAACGCGAGCCCATGTGCGGCGCGCACCCTAGCAGGCCACCGACGAGCGCAGGCGACGGGATTCGAGGGGGGCTGCGAGAACCAGCCGACGAGGCCGCGTACCGAGCTCGCGTACGCTGTCCTCGAGAGGGTCGAGCTTGGCTGAACGCCCGGTCGCGATCCGTACGACGGAAAGGCGACGGGGCCCTTTCGGGCCCCGTCTGTGGTGTGGTGTGTGGTGTGGTGGATAGGAACTTGTGGGGCCGGGCTCGCGGCATCGCCGGTCTTTCGAATCCAGGCGACGGGGCTCTCGGTGGGGGTGGACGTGAAAGTCCCTCGCCCTTGTAGCGTGCTCGTGGAGCTTACGTCACGTGAAAGCGAAGTCTACCCTTTCGTTTCCTTCGCCCACGCGCTCTTTTGCTCCCCCGTCTGGGGGAGGAACGAGGCATCGGCCACGTGAAGTGTGGCCAATCGCCTCGTTCTTCGTGTCGCCGAATGCGGAGGCTCACTCGCAGGATCCGCCGACTCGAGCCGAGACCCGGTCGAGGATTCGCGAGATGGGAGCCGCGAAGCTGCCTTGGCAGATGGAGCCCGGCGCGATGGCGGCACCGCCGTCCGCCAGGCCCGCGGCCACCCCGAGGATGCGTCGCGCGGGGAACGCGAGCTGTCCGTCCGGCTGCTGGCAGCTCGGAAGCAGGCGGCTCGGCATCGCGGGGTCGACGCGCTCGACCATGCGATCGTCTTCGAGGATCGTGTCGACGCTCTGTCCCTCGAGGTCCTGCGGGAACCCGGTGATCGGCGCGAAGACCAAACGCGCGGCGTCCCCCTTGGCGGCGAGCAGGCCCTCGACGAACCGGTCGAGGGGTTGCACGGCCTCCGGGTACGTGAAGCAACGCAGGTTGAGGTCGCCCCCGAAGGTGGTGCTCCCCGGATCGAAGATCTCCGGCTCGATCGCGGAGCAGTCGTCCTCGTCGGTGAGCATGACGACGAGCAGCACCGCGTCGTCGCGAAGGAAGCCCGCGTTCGCGCCGTCCGCGTGTCCGACCGTGCCTTCGACGAACGTGGTGGTCGACGTGCTGGGCGTGAGCGCCTTCAGCGCGGCTTCGAGTTGCTGCTCGAAGCCGCAGCCGCCGGTGCCGAGGTTCGCGACGCAGCTCACGTCGTGCGCATACGTCTCGGCCGCGTCGACGCTCGCTTCGTAGCTTTGAATGCGCGGGTAGGTGGCGTCGCAACCGGAGCGGGCGGTGTTGCCGCGCGACATGAGCACACCGTCGTCGCCGAAGCGGGCCGCCTCGCACGTGGGAACGATGTGGTTTCCGGTGCCCATGTTCGACGTGACGACGCCCGTGCGAAGCGAGGCGATCGCGGGGAAGTCCTGCGTCCCGTCGGCATCGGCGTCGCCCGTGGCGAGCGCTGCGACCAGGCGGGGGATCTCTCGGCTGAGCGCGGCCTGTTCCTCAGCCATCGAGTTCGAGTTGTCGACGACGAAGAGCACGTCGACCTTGCCGACGGCTTGGCGGCAGCACGACTCGCCCTCGCACGCGGTGCCGACGAAGGCGCGGCTGAAGTGCTCCACACGAGCGGTGGCGACGGCGCCGTCGAGCGTCGTCTCGAGCGCGGTGAACGCATCGCTCTCGTCGGTCCAGAAGATCGTCGCCAGTCGCGCGTCGCCAGCGAAGGGAATCTCGATCGTCGCCGGCGTCGCGAAGCGAAGGCCCGCAGGCTCGAAACGAAGCACCGGCGTGTAGCTCGAGAAGCCGGTCGGTGGACGTTCCGTGGTCGCGGTCACGCGGATCGTGGTCGGCTCGGTGAGCGCGCCTGCGGGCACCCGCAGCGAGAGACCCGCGACCGAGAGAACACCTCCGTCGACTCCCAAGGTCGCGGAGGTCGTCTCGCCGACCACCACGGGATCGGTCGGCACCGTGGGCTCCGGTTCTGGCTCGACCACGTGGGTCTCGTGGCATCCCGCGATCGCGAGCGCGGCGAGCAGGACGAGTCGAAGGGGGCGCAATGTCATCCGAGGCTCCTCTGGAAAGGTTCGTGGACGAGTCGGCGCCGAGCCTTGGCATTTCCAATGCCAGGGCCGAGCCGTGCCATCGGCGACGACGAGGGAGGCGTCGAATGGCACGAGATCGCGGGGATTCCTCGGGATTCCGGCGCCCAACGCGAGAGCTCGTCGAGATGCCGAACGCGACGACGAGTGGGCCGAACCGGGCGGAGCGCTCGATCTGGCACGCTCGCGTCCGACCTTCACTTCCGGTGCTTCCGAGACGTCATAGGCCAGTGGTAGCTTGCGCGACGACTCGATCGAGGACACTCCCTCGGTCGTTTTCGCGACCCGACCCGATGCCTCCCTCGCGCTCGATGGGGGCCATGTAGCTGGTGCGACCGAAGCAGAGCTTCGAGGAGTGCCCGGGGCGCGGATGGGAGAGAAAAGAGATGAACAAGCTGTGCGCCATCGGCCGACTCGGAGCCGACCCGGAGATGAAGACCACCCGCTCGGGCCTCTCGGTCCTCGAGCTTCGCATCGCGATCGACGCTCGCACCAAGAAGGGCGAGGAGTGGGTGACGCTGACGACCTGGTGTCGGGCGTCGCTCTTCGGTCGGCGCGCCGAAGCGCTTCAGCGCAACCTCGCCAAGGGCGATCGCGTGGGTGTGTCGGGCGCGCTTCACGTGCGTGAGTTCGAGCGCAACGACGGCTCGAAGGGATTCTCGGTCGAGATCCTCGACGCCGACATCACGCTGCTTGGCGGTGGCGGCGGCGGCGGCGGTCGTGGCCGTGGCCGTGACGACTACGGCGACTTCGGCGGCGGCGGCGGTGGTCGCAGCGGCGGAGGCGGCGGTGGTGGCGGCGGCGGCGGTGGTGGCGGCCGCGGTGGCTACGACGACTTCCCGGCGGACGACTTCGGCGAGGACGACATCCCGTTCTGAGTTGTCCGAGTAGGTCCGAGTAGGTTCTTGGGCCGTGGTTCGCCGCGGCTCACTCGCCTCGGGACGTGCGTCGACAGGATGCGACGTCCCGACGCTCGGCCCACCCTCGCAGGCTGCTGAAAAGTCCCGCGCGCGCTTCGCGCGACCCGCACTCCGCCTCGCGCCATCCTCTCACGCTCGAAAATGCCCCACATTTCACCGCCACCGACGCTCCGCGTCGGGACGGTAGTCTCATGGAACCCTGCACCTCCGCGGACTGCCATCCGCTCCGTTGCGCAGGATTCCACTTCGAAAGCCTCGGTTCGAGGACGCGCGATTCGAAGCACGGGACCGCACGAATCGCATCACGGTCCTTTTTCAGCAGCCTGCTAGACGATGGCGAAGACTCGCGTCGACGTGCTCCTCGTGGAGCGAGGGCTCGCCCCCACGAGGGCGCGTGCGCAAGCGCTCGTGCTCGCTGGCAAGGTTTTCTCGGGCGAACGTCGTGTCGAGAAGGCGGGGGACCGGCTCGCGGAAGACGCCGCCCTCGAAGTGCGCGGCGAAGAGCTGCCCTACGTCTCGCGTGGTGGCTTGAAGCTCGCGGGCGCGCTCGAAGCGTTCGCGTTCGATCCCGCCGAGCTCGTCGCCGCCGACTTCGGCGCGTCGACGGGTGGCTTCACCGACTGTCTGCTGCAGCGTGGTGCGTCGCGGGTGTACGCGATCGACGTGGGTTACGGGCAGCTGCACCCGAAGCTCCGCAACGACGCGCGGGTGGTGGTGATGGAGCGAACGAACGCGCGTCACCTCGAAGCCGGCGCGTTGCCCGAAGCGATCGATCTGGTCGTCATCGACGCGAGCTTCATCTCGCTCGCGAAGCTGCTGCCGGCCGCCAAGGCATTGCTTCGCGCCGAGGGGGAGGTCGTCGCCATGGTGAAGCCGCAGTTCGAGGTCGGTCGGGATCGACTCGGCAAGAACGGCGTCGTGCGCGACGAAGAGGCCCGGCTCGACGCGATCGACGGTGTCTCGCGCGCGGCGGTCGAGCTCGGCTTCGTCGAGGTCGCGCGTGCCGATGCTGCGATCAAAGGCCCGAAGGGGAACCACGAGGCGTTCTTGCGGCTGCGCTTGTCGGCGGCTCCGGCTTCGTCGGAAGACGCGTCGGAGCCTCGGGGCGAGTCGACTCAGGACTGAGAGCGACTTGCACGGATGCCGTCCGTGCGAGCGCGGGGGCTCGGTGGGTCGCCACTCGACCCCTGAAATCGAAAGAGCCCACGCGCGAGGTGTGGGCTCTTCTTCTTCGACTGCCGGAGGCGTCACTCGATCGTCGAGTCGGTGACCACGATCGGCGTGTCGTCGTGCGCGGAGATCTGCGGGTACTGCGTGTACCAGCTGCCGCCCGTGTTGTCGGTGATCACCGAGCGGTCGATGCGCACGTCCCCGGTGTGATCGTTTGTGACGAAGAAGATCGCGCTGCCGTGCTGGATCACTTCGTTGTGTTGGATGCGGGTGCCGCAGACCGTGAGCGTCATGCGGCCTCCGTCGTTGTAGATCGCGCCGCCGCTACCGCCGCCCGGCGTACCCGACATCGCGGGGTTTCCTCCGCGACCGACCGCGCGGTTGTGTGTGAAGACGCTGTTCAGGATGGTCCACGACACGCCGATGCTTCCGATGCCACCGCCGTTGGAGCCCACGTTGCCGAAGCCTTCGGCACCGCCGAACGTGCTGTTGGTGACGAACACCGGAAGGCCTTCGTATTGGCTCAACACGCGCACCGCAGCCCCCGCGAGGTCCTGTCCAGTCTCGGCGACGCGGTTGTTGAAGAAGCGCGAGTTCACGATCTTGAAGCGGCCGCCCCGCACCCAGATGGCGCCGCCGGCGTCGTACTCCTCTTCGCCGACCGAGTTGCCGTCGATGAACGTGAGGTTCTGAACCGTCAGGCGCGGGTGGTCCTGGTTCTGGCACTGCGCCGTGGTCCACACCTGGTTCATGTCGCAGGTGTTCATGTAGAGGATGCGCGTCGTGCCGCCGCCGCTCAGCGTGACGAGGCCGCCGCCATCGATGACGATCTCCGGACCGGTGTCGTTGAAGACCTTCGCGGGACGGTCGAGGGTGATCGTGACCGGGTCGGGGCCGCAGTCGAAGGTGATGATGCCGCCCAGCGCGACGGCGTCGATGAAGGCGTCCGCGGTGCAGCTCTCGGGGGTCCCGGTGCCGACGACGCGATCGGGGCTCGTCGTGTCTTCGGTGCTGGCCTCGGGCGGGATGGGGCAGCCGCCTTCCGGGTTGCCGGCGGGAGGACCGTCTTCCGGGTTGGTCAGCGGGTTGTTGGCGTCGACGCTGCCCGCGTCACGCATCGTGGGCGTGCTTCCGTCGCGACCCGGCCGGGTGCCCCCGTCGTCGTCGGTGCCTCCACCGCCACCGCCACAGGCCAACGCCAAGACCACCACGATGCCGGCAAGCTTCGCATTCCAATCCTCCAAGAGCGCAAGGTACCCCGAGCGAGGCGAATCGACTCAACTTCGCTTCGCTGGCCCGTGCGCATGCCTGCTCGACCGGGGCGGGGGACCCCGAACGCGCCCACGCTCGTGACCACGTAGCCAAGGAGCGCGATGGGCGCCGGCAAAGCGAACGCGGCGCGACGCCGACTACTCGCGGCGACGACCCGGCGCCCACTCGGTGACGCGGTCCGTGCGCGTCTCCATGAAGCGCGCGAGTCGGTGGAAGTCGCTGCCCGGCTTGATGTAGCGAACCGTGGCCAACATCGTCTGGGGATCGATCAGCTCGTGGAAGGGCACGTAGTGCAAGTCGAGCTGCCCGCGCACGCTGACCATGTGTCCGTCGAGGCCTTCTTCGACGAGCGCGCGGTACGCGCCGATGCCGAGCTGGCTGCCGAGCATGACGTCGAACGCGTTCGGCGGTGCCGAGCGTGCTTCGTACCCGAGCGCGACGCCGGTGAGCTTCTTCCGCTGGCCGGTGCGCTTCTCGTAGATGGCTGCGCACGTGTGCGCGACCATCTGGCCGAAGCTCAGCTTTCCATGCGCGACGTTGCCGTGTTGGTCGCGCGGGGCCTCGGCCAAGAGATCCGGAGGCAGCAGCTCCACGAGACCTTCGGCGAGCACGATCGTGCCGTAGTGTTTACCTCGCTTCTCGCGGTAGATGATCAGATCGACGATCTGCTCCGCGAGCCGCTCGGGGCTGAGGAAACGACCCTCGTCGGTGTCTTCCATCAGGTCGACGCCGATGTCCTCCGGCGCGAGCACGAGGTTCGCTTCGCCAGCGATGCCGACGGCGTACGAGAGCCAGCCGCTCTTGCGGCCCATCGTCTCGACGATGAAGTACGAGCTCGTCGCGATCGCGTCGGCGCGAAAGTTCTGCAGGCCCTTCGTCATCACGTCGGCCGCGGTGAAGAAGCCGAAGGTGAAGTCGATGCCGAAGTAGTCGTTGTCGATCGTCTTGGGCACGTGCACGAGGCGCACGCGGCGCGCCTCTTCGGGCAGGCGCTTCTGCCACTCGTGCAGGAAGCTCGCGGTGGTCAGCGTGCCGTCGCCGCCGATGCTGATGAGCGCGTCGATCTCGAGGTCGACGAGGGCGTTGTAGACGTTGCGGAGCTTCTGCGACTTCTTCGGGTCGTCGAGGTCGGCAGGGCTCGTGCAGCCTCGGCCGGGGTTCGCGCGGGCGGTGCCGATGAGCACGCCGCGGCTGTTGCGAAGGCCGCTGAAGTCGCGGGGCTCGAAGATGCGGTAGTGCTCGTCGGGCAGGAGCCGGCGCGTGACCGGGTGGTAGTCCTGCAGGTTCGAGTAGCCGTGGAAGAAGCCGACGACCTCGCGCCCGTCCTCCACGAACGAGCTCGCCGCCGCCGCGATGACCGCGTTGGCGCCGGGCGCGGGACCACCCGAGAAGACGAGACCGACCCGCTGCACGTCTTGAGGCTTCGCCATGGGGCGAGCGTACCCCGATTTCACGGCGAATCCAGACGTAACCCACGTAAGAGTTACGAAATGGTCGTTCGCCCGAGATCCCCCGGAAACCTGAGCGTGGGAGGAGCGTCGCACGCGGGCGGGGTTCCGCGAAGAACATTCGTGATCTCGGGAGGATGGACGGAGCCAGGCGTGGGCTGGTCGTGGTCTGCTACAACCGCGGGGTGACTCGACACCTCGGTTTGTGTCTGGCCGGCGGCGGCATCACCGGCGCGATGTACGAGGTCGGGGTGCTCGCTGCCCTCGACGAGGCCTTCGAGGACCTCAGCGTCAACGGCTTCGACGTCTACGTCGGCGCGGCGGCTGGAAGCGTGGTCGCGACGGGACTCGCGGCCGGCATCCCGGCGGCCCGCATGTACCGCGCGTTGCTCGACCCGATGGACGACTTCTTCCCGTTGCAGCGCCAGCACCTGATGCGGCTGGACGCCCAAGAGGTGCGCCGCGTGGGGACCTCCATCGCGGGCGCGCTTCGTCGGGTGCTCGGCTCGATCACGAGCAAGCCGCTCGCCGTGGACCTGTGGAACGAGGTCGACCGCTTCTGGGATTCGTTGCCGGCGGGGTTCTTCACCACCGACCCTTTCGAGCAGTTCTTCTTCGAGTTCCTCGTGCGGCGCGGGCTGCCGAAGTCGTTCGCCGAGATGCCGCGCAAGCTGCTCCTCGTCGCGAACGACCTCGATGTCGGCGACCGCGTGACCTTCGGTCCGGGAGGCGACCTCGAGCACGTGCCCATCGCGAAGGCCGTGGCCGCGTCGATGGCCGCGCCGCTGCTCTTCGCGCCGGTCCGCATCGACGGTCGGGACTTCGTCGGTGCGAGCCCCGGCGAGGCCGGTCACGTCGACGTCGCGGTGAAGCAGGGCTGTGACCTCGTGCTCGTGATCAACGCGATGGTGCCGGTGAAGGTGGACCCGCTGCAGCCGGGTGTGCCCACGGGCCATGGCCAGAAGAAGCGTGTCCGCGACAAAGGCATGCTCTGGGTCTATTCGCAGAACTGGCGCATCGTGACCGAGGCGCGTCTGCAGAAGGGCCTGGCGACCTACCGCGCGGAGCACCCCGAGGTGGAGATTCACCTGCTCGAGCCGGAGCGCACCGACGCGACGATGTTCATGCACTCGCCGATGAACTTCGCAGCGCGACGCGCGATCCTCGAGGACGGCTACAAGAGCACGTGGGCGATGCTGCGCGACGAAGCGAGCCCGCTGCGGCAGAGCCTCGTCGCTGCTGGTTTCGTTCCGAAGTCTTGAGCGCCCCGAGCGGCGATGGCTGCGCGACGAAGCGAGCCCGCGGCGTCAGAGCTCGGGCTGGGTTCGTTCGAAGTCTCGCGCGCCATACCTGAGCATGAAGGTAGGAAACTGGTGCTGAAAGTGCGCACACGGGTTTCCACGGGGATGCCGAAAACGAAAAAGAGCCACGGAGGTCCGTGGCTCTTTTTGCTTTTGTGAAACGTCGGGGCTGGCTTCGCGACGACCTCTTCCACCAGGTCGCCCGCGCGGCGGCTCAGGTCGTCCGCTCGAGGACTCCCTCGTGTTCGAGGTCGTCCCTTCGCGGACCGCTCAGCCCACGAGGTCGTCCATGCGGACTCGCTCGAGCAGCGCCCGGCGTGCGAGCTGCCGGTCGAGCCGAACGTCGCGCGCGCGCGACACCACGACCGAGAGACCCGAGCCGTACGCGCCGGCGTCACGGTACGAGCCCGACTCGTCGTCGAGCGCGAGCCCACCGAGCGCGAGGATTTCGCACGCGCGCGACATCACGAGGCCGAGGTCTTCGTCCATCCAAACGAGGTCGTGCTCTTCCATCGCGGACTCGAGCGCGACCAGCGCCGCGTGCGCGTCCTCGACTCGGCGCGCGAGCGCCGCCACGAATCCCTGACGTTCCGAGGGCTCCAGCGCGCCCGCCGCGAGCGCCTCGAGGCCACCCTCGAAGAGCTCGAACGAATCGCGCGTGCGCCGAAAAAGCTCGACCAGGAGCGGCGCGACGTCGCGCCGGTTGGCCTGCTTGAGTTGCACCACCACGTCTGGCACGACGTGAAACAAACGACGATGAAGGTCCAGCAAAGCGTCTCTCCGGATTCCCCCCGGTTCGACGAACGACGCGCTCCACAGCGCGACGCGGACACTATTCCTCCACCGTGGCCCCCACGCCAACGACGAAACGCTGCGTTCGAGCAGGTGGGAGCAGAGCGCCGAGAGTGCGCGTCCGAGGCCGGAGACGCGCCGTGACACGCATTCCGCGAAAGCTTCGCGTGGCCGATCGGTCGTGCGTCGATCGCGGGTGTCGACCTTACGGCTGGCACGCGCGTCGCGATTTTTTTGCGTGCTCGTCGGCGCGACGGCGCTCGAGCACGGAAGGATGCGCACGCGGCCTCCCGCGTGATCCCTCGCGGTCCTGGTTCGACCTCGTGACCCGATCCCGCCGGTCGCGCGCTCCATGAGCACATGCCGGTTCGGTTTCGTTTCGTCTTCGTTTCGTTCCTCTTCGCGTGTGGCTCTTCGCCGACTCCGGCTCGGGAAGACGACGGCGGGCGCGCACGCGACGCCGGCCGCTCGGGATCGGCGGTCGACGCGGCCTTCGACGCGTCACCAGCCGCGTGCGACCGCCTCGTGCTGACCGTGCGCGACTTCCGAGAAGACCACCCGGACTTCGAGAACCACGCGTACCAAGTCGGCGACTCGCGCGTCGCGCGAACCGGGCTCGTGGAGACACGTCTGGACGCGGACCACAAGCCCGTGCACGCCGCGTCGGGGCCCACCGCGATGACGGCGGGACCCGAGCGTTTCGCGGAGTGGTATCGCGACGTCGAAGGCGTCAACCAACGCTTCGAGGTCGAGATCCCGCTGACCTCGAGCGGCGACGGGCGTTGGGTCTACGACTCGGCGGCGTTCTTCCCAGTCGACGGGCGCGGCTTCGGCGACGGCACGTACTCCGAGGGTGGCGTCTCGGTGACCCACAACTTCCACTTCAGCACCGAGCTGCACACACGCTTTCGCTACCGAGGAGGCGAGGTGCTGACGTTTCGGGGTGACGACGACCTCTGGATCTTCGTCGAGGACGAGCTCGTCTTGGACCTCGGGGGACTTCACGAGCCGGTGGAGGGCACGATCGACTTCGACGCGATCGCGGGCCGTCTCGGCCTCGAAATCGGCGGCGACTACCGGCTCAGTCTCTTTCACGCCGAACGCCACTCGACGGGCTCGAACTTCCGCATCGAGACGTCGATCGAGTGCTTCGAGCTGATCTGAGAGAGCTCGTGATTTCGAGCAAGCGCGAGACGACGACGTGGTGACACGAGCGTGCTGGGCGCGGGCTCCCCTCGAGCGAGACGACCTCCTCCGGACGTCGTTTCGCTCAGGCACTCGGGAGCCCGCGGAGGTCCCCTGGACCTCCCGACGCTGCGCCCACGCCCCGCCCCCGCCTGATCGCTCCAACGTTCTCGGCGAGTGGCGGCGCGTCCATCGAAGGGAGTTGTCGTTGCTCGCGCGCGCAGGGTCCGGCACCGTCGCGCGCATGCGACGGATCGCGCTCCTCGGTTTCCTGCTCGGCGCCTGCGGCGGAAGCACCACGAACGTGTCGACCACCACGGTCGGCGTCACGCAGATCACCCAGAACATCACGGTCGCGTGGGGCGACGCGGGGCCGAGCAACGAGGTCGACTTCGAAGACCCGCGGCTCGTCCGCGCGATGGAAGAGACGACCCAGATGATGGGGCGCGAGATCGACTTCCGTTTCGACCTGCGCATGATGCCGCGGCCACTGGGCGCGTTCTTCGAGGGGTTCTTCGAGCGCCAGGTCGGACGTGTCCCGCGCGACCTCGAGCAGCTCGCGCGTCGCGACGCGGACGTGCACGCTTTCGCGCTCGTGTCGCTTCGCGCGGTGCACTTCGATTACGACGGCTCGCGCGAGGTCACCGTGGTCTTCGAGCCGCAGGAGGGAATCCTTCGTTACCGTCTCGGCGACGCGCACGTGCCGGAAGGCGGCGCGAGCTGGGCGCTGCGTCGCGCCTACTTGGACCACCTTCGCCAGACGTACACCGGCGTGCAGGTCGGAGCGCTCGAGCGGCCGGACTTCCCGCATTGGTTCCGCTACGTCCGCGAGATCGGCGACCGGGGCGACCGCGAGGCGAAGGCGAAGGTGTTGATCGATCTGCTCGCGTTCGAGGAGCGACTCGGGCGCGAGGGCGAGACCGCGCTTCGACAGACGGTGCGCACCTACGTGCTGCGAAAGGCGGATCGGTTTCGGGAGGAGTACCAACGTCGGCTCGCCGAGGTGCAGGCGTTGCCGACCTCGTCGCCGTGGCGGGCGGCCGAGGCTGCGTTCGTGACCTTCGTGCAGCGCAGCTGGAGCGACTTCACGGCGCAAGAGAAGGTGCGGCTGCTGGAGGACTTGCTGGTGCGCCGCTTCAACGTTCGGCGCGAAGACGACCCCTACGTGCGCGAGGCGTTTCCGGGGCTCGACGTGCTCGGGCTCGCGCTCGGGGAGATGGAGGCATGGCTCGCGGCGGGAAAGCCGGCGCCGTATCCGACCTCGGACCGCGACCACGCGCAGCGTCTCTTCGACGAGATCGTCTGTGCGCCGCGCCCGCACGACTCGCAGCGCTACCAACGCAGCCGCTGCGACTCGGAGGTCTACCGCTTCGCGTCGCTCGAGCCGACGCAGCGTGAGCGTCTCTTCCGCTTCGTCCGTGAGAAGAACGATCCCGCGCTGACCGAGGCGCTCTTCGTGAACCTTCGATGGCTCGGCAGCCCCTTCTTGATCGACGCGTGGCGCTTCTTCGAAGACGACGACGCGCAGTGGCGGATCGGCGCGCGCGTGATCGGGGATCTGCTCGACTACGGCGGACCCGATCAGCGCGGCGCGCTCTACGACGAGTCGGTGCGTCTGTGGCGTGAGCATCCGTCGAGGCGCGGGCCGTTGCTCTACGTCCTCAGCCGGCTGGAACCGAACGCGGTGTCGCGCCTCGTCGCGTGGGGCGAGTTTCGTCGGGTCTTCGGATCGCTGGCGACGCGCGCGGACCTCGACGACTTCTTGGCGATCGGCGACGACGCGATGGTGCGCATCGCGAAGATCGTGCCGGCGCTCGCGACGAACGTGAACGTGGGCGACGCGCTCGCGCCGCGTTTGGATCCGCGCATGGCGGACGACGAGCTTCGGCGTCGTGTGCCCTTCTTTCCCCATCGAATGCTCAACGAGCTCGTGACGGCGCTGAAGGCTCGGCGCGACACCGCGAGCTTGGCGTCGTTGCGGCGCTTCCTTCAGCAGCGCGCCGCCGCGCATCCTTCCGAGGAACGAGGGCTTCAGACCTTGATTCAGATGACCAGTCGCTGAGCTCGAAGCGGGGACGTCGTGTACCTTTTGACGATGATGCGCGTGGGTGTCGTGATCTCGCTGCTCGTCGGGTGCGGAAGCTCGGAGCCCGCGGCGCCCACGCCCGCCCCCGTGGTGCAGGCGCCCGTCGAGCCGCCCGCGCCCGACCTCTGCGCGCCTTTCGTTGCACGCGCTCGCCACGTGGCGTCGGCGGACTCCGGGTGCAGCAGCGACGAACAATGCACCTGTCGGTCGGGGCTGCTCTTCGCCGACTGCGGTGGCGCGGCGTCGATGGACACGGCGCACCGCCTCTCGATGATCGCCCGTGAAGCCGCGGCCGAAGGGTGTGAGCCCGACGGTCCACGATGCGCGCCGCGGGAGTGTGCGGTCGCGTGTGTCGAAGGCCGCTGCGTCGAGCGTTGAGCTTCAGCGCAGCACGAGAAGCTTCGTGCCACCACGCACCGCGCGCACCCGGAGGAGCGGCGCTTCTCCGTCGTCGAGCGTGACCCACACGACGTGGCTTCCCGCGCCGAGGCGCTGCTGTGTGCCGCGCACGATCGCGTCGCCGCGTTCGAGCCCCACGACGTGGGCGGCGTGGCGGGTGCCGTCGAGGCGAATCGTGTCGACGCGTAGCTCGCTCAGGCGCGCGGGGCCGTCGAGCTCGAGCGCGACCCGCACGCCACAACGCCGTTCGAGGGCCGGGACGTCGCATCGCGGGCTCTCCGTCACGCGCATCGCGAAAGGGGAGCCGGTGGCGGTGGCTCCGAGCTCGGTGGCCGACGCGTCGGCGTGCGCGAGCGCTTCGGCGAGTCGGCGGCGCTGCTCGGTGCGGGCACGGTCGATGGCGGCGCGACGACGCGCGACCTCGGCGTGCTCCCAACCGACGAGGGCGGCGGCGTCGTAGAGCGCGTCGAGGGCGGTGCGCTCGTCGACGAGCCCGAGCTCGTCGTGGTCGAGGTCGGGGGTCGCGGCGCTCAAGCGAGCGATCTCGGCGTCGGCGCGACCGAGCGTCTCGGGCAGACGTCGGGCGATCTCTTCCGGATCGACTCGACGGCACTCCGTGGTGACGACGACGCCCTCGGCGGTGATCGGCAGTCGGCCGTCGAAGCGTGCGGCGGCGTCGCCGACCGGGTCGTCGACCGCGACGTCACGATCCACGACGCGCGCGGTGAGGCGCTCGCGTCGTCGAAGGCGCACGTTCGGCACGCTCGCGTAGAAGCTCCACGCGTCTTCGGGGCCGCGAACCACCGCGCGCGTTCGACCGAGCCGCAGGGTGACCGTGGGATCGGGCGCGCCGTAGTTGCGCGTGATCGCGCCGCCGAGCCCGTCGTAGCTGCGCGTGCGCGCGATCTCGACGCGGCAGACGAAGGTGCCTTCGGCGACCGCGCCCTCGAAGGCCGGCGCGGTGTCGAAGTACGCACGCGCGCCTTCGAGCTGAGGAGGCTCGCCTCGTTGGCGAGAGAGCTCGCGCCAGGTCGGCTGCGCGTGGGCGGCGGCAGAGACGGCGAAGGACGCGAGGAGGAGCAGAAGTCCCGAAGCGCGTTTCGTCATGGACGCCCTTGGTAGCGCGTGCCGTGCCGGTGCGGGACTCTTCTTGAAAGTGTGAATGAAATCGGACGGTTGCGAGGGTGTTCGCTGGGCGTGGGGGCGCGGCGCCCGGGCGTGAATGTCCGACCCTGTGGCGATTCCTTCACGTCCGGAACGACGCGACCCACCGCTCGTGGGAGCGAGGGTCGCGTCGTGGCGTCAGTCTTCGTCCTTCAGGAGGAAGTCGTTGTCGATGACCTTGAAGGAGAGGCGGCCGCCGAGGACGTCGGACCGACGACCGACGAGCGGTCGAACGACGATGCCCTCCTTTCGGTTCGTGGTGCCTTCGTAGCGACCTCCGGCGAGGCGAAGCCAAGCGTCCAGCGAGTGGTCGAAGCTTCGGGCCTCGTCGCCTTCGACCACGCGCTCGTAGGGCACGCAGCGGAGACCTCGCGCGTCGCAGAACGCTCGAAGCTCGAGCGGGTCGAGGTGGCGACCGGCGCGGGTGTCGTAGGCGTCGAAGACGAACCAATCGACCTGCGCGAGCCCGAGCCGGTTCTTCTGGACGCCGGGACCCACGAGCTCGCCTTGCACGGCCATCTCGCGCGGGATCACGTCGGCCAAACGATAGCGCTCGGCGATCTGCCATTGCGCGCTCGGTCCCTTCGCGAGCGACCAGTTGCGGGAGCAGACGACGAGCTCGCCCGCATCGTCGACGAAGTAGGTGGTCGAGGTGCCGTCGAGCTTCGTGGTGATCACGAAGTCGTGTCCGCGAATCTCGTCGAGCACCCCGAGCGCGGACTGCAGACGAATCTCGTCGGTCTTGGGCACGCGCGGCGGGAAGGGGCCCGCGACGGTGCCGTCGGCGGGAAGCACGGGCTCGAACTTCGTGACGCCGAGCGCCTCGCGGACGTCGGTGCCGACGGGCGGGACCTCGCCTTCGAGAATGTCGACGGGGAGCGCGAGGCCTTGGGAGAGCACGCCGCGCAGGCGCACGGTCTTCACGCGAAAGCCGCGCGGACGCAGGAACTCGGACCAAGCGGGACCGTCGGGGAGGACGCTGTCGATCTCGAAGAAGACGCAGCGGTCGCCCGCGTCGAGCTCGCCCTTCTTCACGACGACGTCCCAGCCCATCACGCGCGCGCGAAGGATGCGGTCGGCGCCTTCGATCGGGTCGACGCGCTCGACGGTTTGAATGGAGACCAGCTTTCGCTTCATCGGGAAGCTCCGGGGCAATCGCGCGCTGCGCGGGTGGGGCTCGAAGGACGCGAGAGGCCGGGAGAACCGGCCACGATCGCGACGCTCGTGGCGCGCCGGCGTCACGAGACTCGCCCTCTTGGACACGCGCGTCGTGCTTGTCCAGGGGCGCGGCGTGCGAAGATGCGTGGGTGACTCGGTTCGTGCGTTGGCTGCTCTTGGGCGCGCTGTGGGTGGGGAGTGTGGCGTCGGTGGGGGCGCAGGCGGGTTCGGGGACGGGGACGGGGACGGAGACGGGGACGGAGACGGGGACGGAGACGGGGACGGAGACGGGGACGGAGACGGGGACGGGGACGGAGACCGACCGCGCTTCGCGCCACCGCCGCTTCGCGGCCTCGGAGGCAGAGACGGAGACGGCGCTGCGCGCCACGGGCACGGGCACGGGCACGGGCAACGCCACCGCCATCGACGCCGCCACCGCCACCGACACCGACACGCCACCGCCACCGACACGGCCACCGACACAGCCACCGCCCCCACCACTGACACTTCGGCGCGTTGGCGTCCTTCGTTTCGCCGGCTCGGCTTCGGCCACGCGATCGCTGGGGGGGTCGCCGCGGCGGCGGGGATCGTGATGCGCTTGACTTGGGATGCGCCCGACGACGCGCGCTGGCCGGGCGCCGGGGTGATCGACCGCGGCTTCGCCGACGCGCTTCGAAGTCACGGACGTCGCCGTGATCGCCTCGAGGCCTTCAGCGACGTCTTGCTCTACTCCGCGATGGCCTACCCCTTCGTCGAAGCGTTCGCCGTGGGACTCGGCGACCGCGAAGCCTGGCCCACGGCCTTTCAGCTCTCGATGGTGTCGGCGCTCGCGGTGACCTTGAACCTCTTCGTCACGCAGACCTTCAAGCTCGCCCTCGCGCGCGCACGCCCCTACGTGTCGACGTGCGACGGCGCCGATCCACACCCCTCGTGTGGTGCGAGCGATTCGTACCAATCGATGCCGAGCGGGCACAGCTCGTCGACCTTCGCGACGGCGGGCCTCGTCTGCGCGTCGCAGCGGGCGTTGCCGATCTACGGTCGCGACGGAGGACCAATCGCGTGCGCGAGCTTGCTCGCCGTGGCGACGACCACCGCGGCGCTGCGGGTCGCGGCCGACAAACATTGGCTCAGCGACGTGTTGGTCGGCGGCACGTTGGGTTTCGCGATCGGCTACTTGCTGCCGACGCTCTCGCTCTTTCGGAACACGCGCCATCGCGGCGACGCGACGGCGTGGAACGTCGTGCCTTGGGCGAGCTCCCACGGCGCGGGCCTCGTCGCTGGCGGCACGCTCGGCAGTCGCGCGCTCCAGGCCGCGCGGTGAACGTCGTCAGAGCGGCGTGAAGCGCGAGCCGAGTCGGTAGTCGATCTCGAACGCTTCGCTGCGGCACGTGCCGCCGATGCATTCCGAGCCGTCGCAGACCGGACGAACGCGGGTCTGGAAACGGAGCTGCACCGTGCGACCTGCGGGAATCATCGGCCCGATGAAGGGATTGCCGATCGTCTTCTCGATGAGACCGTCGCCGGCCATCGTGTCGCCGTCGAGGCCGTCGTCGTTCAGGGTCGCGAGGTCTTGCAGCTGCTCGCCGTCGCGAAGCTGCATCGTGACCTCGTGGTTCGCGTCGAGGTCCGGACACCGGTCGAACGCGAGCCGCACCGTCAGCTCCGCGGCCGCGTCGCCGACGCGAATGTCGCTCGGGGTGGCGCTGGCCTCGACGATCTCCGCGAGCTCGTAGGGCAGGCAGTTCGTCACCGCACGTCCGCGGCAGCTGCGTTCCAAATCCGTCGCCGGTTCACCACCGCACGCAGCGGCGACGAGCACGACGAGCCACGACACGCGCCTCATCGACGCCTCCTGGGGTTCTCGTAGACGGTCACGATCGGTACTCCGTCGTAGGTCAGCACGTGGGCGGGCTTCGTCGAGCCGAACGCGACCCACGCTTGAAAGTCGACCTCCGCGAAGTGGTCCTCGTGGTGGACCATCACGAAGTCCGCGTTGGTCAAGCTCGCCGACCAACGCACGTTGCGCGGCAAGGCGCCGTCGCGGTGCAGCATCTCCCACGCGCCAGGCGTGGTGTCGCAGAGGTAGACGCTCCCGCCGTTGGGCATCTGCTCGGCGAAGTACCGCGTGAGGCTTCCGGTCGTGAAGCCCCAGAACTGGCGGTTCATGCCGAGGTCCGCCGCGCCCGGCACGCCGCCCGCGAGCGGGGTGTAGTGCGAGAGACCGAAGGGATGCGAGCGCACGGTCTGCACGAGCATCGGCGCGATGGCGAGCGTCGCGCCGACCACGCGCGCGGTCCATCGCGCGCCGGGGAGCTGTGCGCCGAGTCCGTGTCGGAAGGCACCCGTCGCGCGCACGAGCCCGAGGCCGGTGTAGAGGCAGAGGAAGGGGTACGCCGTGAACCAATGCTTCGTGCCCCCGAAGATCGGCGACGAGGGAAGCGCGATCATCAGCATGGGCGCGAGGAGACAGCCGACGAGGAGCACGTCGGTGTGCGC
Organism: Sandaracinus sp.; assembly: GCA_020633125.1. Lineage (GTDB taxonomy): Bacteria > Myxococcota_A > Polyangia > Polyangiales > Houyiibacteriaceae > JACKEH01. Next base: position 21,049 of record JACKEH010000033.1, read on the forward strand.
GGCGTCCGGCTCGACCTTGCCACCCTTCCAAACGCGCTGACGGACGAAGCGCGGGAGCATCGCGCGCAGCCGCATGCCGAGGCCGAGGCCGGCCATCACGAGGGTGACGAGCGGCACCGTGAAGGCCGTCAGCACGAAGGGGTACGAGACCGGGAAGGGCGGCTCGAACCACGACCGTCCGAGGTAGGCGATCGTGTAGTACTCGTGGTTGAGGTGGAAGCGCGCGTACCAGCCGAAGCGCTCCAACATCGTCTCGGGATGCCAGAGCCAGGGCCACGTGGCGACGAAGAGCGGCGGCCCGAGCCACGCGAGCGAGATCATCCACCAGGGCCGCGTGATCAGGCGGGCGGGGACGGGCTCTTCGCGGCGAAGCCGTCCGCGTACGGCCCACGTCATCCACACGTAGTGGACCAAGAAGATGCCGGGGAGCACCCAGCTGTTGTGTTTGGTCGCGAGCGCGAGGCCCCACGCGAGCCCAGCGACCACGACCCACGCGCGGCTCGTGAGCGCGCGCCAATACGCGTAGACCGCGAACGTGATCACGAGCGTGATCGGGATGTCGAAGCAGTCGAGATGCGCGTGGTAGAAGGGCCGCGGCATCAACGCGTACGCCACGGCGGCGTAGGCGCCGGCTTCGCGTCCGAAGACCCGCGCACCGAAGATGTAGAGCAGCCAGAGCAGGAGCCCGGCGCAGACCATGCCCGGGAAACGGAAGGCGTCCGAGTCGCGGGCGAAGAGCCCGTCGCCTCCGTCGGCCTTCGCGTTCTCGTGCGCGATCCAGCTCAGGCCGAAGAGCGCCTTCGCCAGACCCGGGTGCTCGTGGTTGTAGTCCCAACCGCGGTCGATCGACTCGGTCGTGAGCGCGGCGTCGGGGTCGTTCCAGAGCTGCCGCATCCAGCCGGCGTAATCCTGCGCGGCGGTGACGTAGAAGCTCTCGTCGCGTGACATCGCGAGGTCGCCCGACGTGCCGAGCAGCACCGCGACGTAGGCCGCCCCGAGGAGCGCGCCGAGCACGTGATCCAAGAAGCCGATGCGCGGCCTCATTCGCCCACCTCGCGCGCCGGGCCTCGTAGGTCGGCTGCCCAACAGAAGGTCCGCATGTTCGCGTCCGGGGCGGTCACCTCGATCGTCACGTCGCCAGTGCCGGTGCCGGTGTCGGCCTCCATGCGCCTCCACCCATCGCCGTCCTCGTGACGCATGCGACCGACCTCGCGTCCTTCGACCAAGACGCGCACGTCGACCGGCCCGTGGATCCGCTCGCGCTCGTGCAGGTAGTAGATGCCGCCGTGCAGGACGACGCGGCCGGGCAAGGCGACGTTGCGGTAGGTCGTCGTGATCGGCTCGGTGCCCGCGGGGTGCTGCCAGATGCAATGCCGCGGCTGAAGGTCGAGATCCTCGGTCACCGTCTCGCCGACCCAGAGCCAGGGCTCGGGACCGCAGAAGAAGTGCTCGGCCGGCGTGAGGGGCCCGGTGCCGAGGCCACCGCCTTGGGCGGTGCTGCGTCGCCACGTGCAGGTGCGATCGCCGCGGCGGACCTGGGCGTCGCGAAGGTTCGAGGTGAGGTCGAAGGCGACGGAGCTCGGGCCGAGGTCGAAGCGGCGGACGGTCAGGGCACCGAAGGTCGACGTCTCGTCGGGCTCTCGGGCTTCGCGGACCGCGACCAAGTCGGCGGCGCGGCGGCCGCGGGCGGAGATCTCCCAGACCCGCGCGAAGGGGGCGAGGTCGCTGCGGCCGGCTTGCGCGGCGGGGAGGAGGTCGCCGAGCTCGCGGCGGAGCAGGGGGTCGGTCCACGCGGGCGCGGAGACGATCAGGTCGCCGTCGCGGTGATGCTCGCGGATGTGTCGGCTCGCGGCGGACCAGTCGCGGTGGGCGGGCACCCGCGCGTCGATGACGCCTTGGGCGAGCAGCTCGTAGAGGGTCACGAGCGCAAGCAGCACGAACGGCCACGAACGACCGCGGGGTGCGGGCGCCTCCGACGCCGCTTTCGTGCCTACCTCCGCCAAAGCCTGCCGATGTTAGGCGGCCGGCGCAGAAGGGCAACCTCGCGGCGTCGGGGGGCGCGCGATGCGCTCGAGGTCTCCCGAGCGGACTCTCGCGCCTCCGTCCGCGTGCACCCTCACTCCGCGGGAATGCAGTTGTTGCTGAGGGTCATCTCCGTCAGCACCGGCGAGCGTGCCCGATCCACGCTCCCTTGGAGGACCGCGGTCACCCGGGCGAAGGGGCGATCGTCGGGAATGCCCGCCGTACGCAGCAGCATGCCGACGTCGACCGGCGGGGTAGGCCCGGTGGCGTCGACCATCAACCGCGCGGCGACGGCGGCGTCGAGTCCGGCTTCGGTGTCCGCGGTGCGGATCTCGAACGTGATCGCGGTGCCCGCCGGGAAGTCCGCGTCCCAGGTCAGCTCACCCCATTGCGCGCGGTTGGGCGGGATCGCGCAGCGCTCCGTGGCGTCGTAGGTGCGCCAGTAGCGGCCGGTGATCGGCGCGCAGGGGAACTGGCCCGTGAGCGTCGCGTCCGGATCCGAGAGCAGCGTGGTGCACGCATTGCCGCAGAGCTCGATCGTGTCGTCGTCCACGCGGCGCCAACCCTGGCGGCCGGTGCACGAGGTCGTGGTCGTCGGGTCGTTGCACATCAAAAGAGCGCCACCGAGCCGCACCTCACCGAGGCAGGCGACGTCGGGGTCGATCTCGCCGGTCACGTCCATCTCGCAGGAGCGCGCTCCGACCACGATCGCGTTCACGGCGGTCACGAGGCCGCTCGGGTCGTCTGCGACCCAATAGGGAGCGCCAGCGGCGCTGCCCACGCCAGCGTTCGCGATGTCTTGAAGGTGCGAGGCGGCGACGGCGGTGACCGACGCTGATCACGAAGGTTCGAATGCCCGCCGTGAACGCGCGCCGAACCTCGTTGACCACGGCCGCGCGGGGGTTGGACGCGCATCCGTTCGGCTCACCGTCGGTGACGAGCACCACGAAGGGCGGACCGTCCGGCGGCGGCGACGCGAGGATCTGGTTGTAGACCAACTGCAGCGCCTCGAAGGTCGGGGTCGAACCGCTCGCGTCCGCGGGGCGGAAGTACGAGTTGATGTTCGACCAGTTGCTCAGCTGCATGGTGCGTGAGCCGGCGGTTCCGCCGAGCGGGTTCGTGCAGCTTCCGGCGTAGGTCTGAAGACCGAAACGCACCGTACTCTCGAGCTCACCGACGACACCGCGATCCATACCCGTGCCGTTGCGGCCGATGATCGCGTCCTTCGACGACTGCCAACGAGTACGACCTCCACCGAAGTTGGAGTCCATCGAGCCCGAGCGGTCGACGAGGAACATGATGTTCGGGATCACGCGCGCCGCGCCGACCTCGACCGTCGCGCACGCGGGCACGGCGGGCGGCACCACGATGCGGACCTCCTTCTCGAAGGCGATCGTGGAGTCGTTGAAGAGCACACGAATCCAGAACGTGAAGACCTGCGTCGTCGCACTCGGCATGACGACGTCGTTCCGGAACGAGACCTGGAAGTTCGTGTCCGTGCCGGGCAGGCATCCGTCGAAGCGGTTGCCGCTGCGGGACTGACAGCTTCCGCGCGGACCCCAGCTCGCGGCGACGATGTTCTCCACGAAGTTGCGCTCGTCGACGCCGGGCGTGCTCGGGTTGTCGATCGCGATCGCCGAGACGTCGACGCGCGAGTAGTCGGCGAGGTAGCGGACGGCGTCGACGATGGACTCTGAGAGGCCGGTGCCGTTGCTCGGAATGCTGAAGACGAAGGGGTTGCCGGTCGCGTCCACCGAGTCGGTGGCGTAGGCGAGGGCGTTGAGGTCCTGCATGGTCTGCGCGTTGCGACCCGAGGACTCGATCGAGATGACCTTGATGCCACGTGCCACCAACGAGTTGGTCACGTCGGTCCACGTCGGAGCCGAGAGGCCGAAGCTGGACGCGCTCACGAAGGGCGAGAGGTTGGACTCGAAGCCGGTGGAGACGCTGCCGAGGTTGACGTCGTCGACCCACACGGCGTCGCTACCCGAGCTGACGCTGCCGTCCTTCGTGTAGACGAGCGTCAGGTTGTGGAGGCCCGCTCCAACGCTGCGGGACCACTGGCTCCAACCCACGTTGCCCGAGTATTGGTTGACTTCCACGCCGTCGAGGAAGACCCGGAAGAAGTCCCAACCGCCTTCGCTGCTGACCCGGTACCAGAACGAGATCGTGGTCGTCGCCGTGAGCGTGAAGTTCGCGCTCATCGCGGTCACGCCGTTGTCGCCGATCGTCGCGGAGCGAGCGGCCCAGTTCCCCGAGCGCTCTCCGGAGTTGGTTCGAATCCACATCGTCGGCGTGGAGCTCGCGTAGTCGTACGCGGAGATCGTGCCGTTATGGAATGGCGCGTCGGTGATCAACACCACGACCGGGATCGCGTCCTCACGGAAGCACGGGTAGCCCCAGCGCGCTCCCGGGCAGCCACCCTTGGCGGGGTTGAACGCTCCGAGGCCGCCGCCGGTCGCGATCGACCAGAGCGCTTGGCTCTGACTCTCCGGCCAGTCGTTGCCGTTGTGGAGCGTGAGGCCGTTCACCGCGGTCTGCGCGGCGCCCAGGTTGTCGGTGATGTCGAGCAGGTTGCGGTAGACGTCGTCGCTGCCCGCGCCGTAGGGCGAGATCGGGTAGTCGTCGTGGTAACCGACGCCGAACCACGCGTCGGGGATCGCGCAACGAATGCCGCCGATGACGCCACCCGAACAACCGCCGATCGTTCCGGAGGTCAGGCCGCTGCGGAGGTTGTTGAGCTCACCACCCATCGAGCCCGTGGTGTCCACGAGGAAGTAGACGTCGACGGTGCGCACCTGCACGTCGATCACGCAGGGGTCGGTGACCGCGGGGCCGTCGAAGGGAAGCTCGTGGTAGATGCCGGGCGTGCCGCTGCCGGCGGGGCATCCGAAGAGCTCGGGCAGGCCGGGCGCGAGGGGGCAGTCGTCGGCGATGTCGGGAATGCCGTCGCGGTCACGGTCGGCGCTCGAGGGCACGCCGGTCGAGCTCGGCGGAAGGCGGATGCCGCCGGCGCCGGGGTCGTATTCGACGTTGTCGCTGTTGTCGTCGGTGAGATCACCGTCGTCGGGACGGTCGGTGCTGATCGAGCAGCCGGGATCGCAGACGTTGCAGCTCCCCGGTCCGGCGATCAGCGCCGCGCTCGCCGAACGATCCACCACCGAGAACGCGGGTAGCTCGTAGAGCTCGACGTGCTCGCAGGCGCCCCATTGGCCGCCCTCGCAGTAGCGAGTGCCGACGCCACACACGTGGTTGCCGTCGCGAATGCCCTCGTTGACCCAACAGTCGATCGGCTCTTCGTCCGGCTCGCAGGGACAGCCCTCGTCCGGCTCGGCGCAGAACGCACCAGCATCCCCCGAGAGCACGACCGGAGGAGGGTTTCCTCCCGCGTCGGGCGAGGGGTTGTCGCAGGCGGCGACGAAGGAGACGACGACGAGCGCGGCCAGCTTTCGGGACATGTCGCCGCGTCGTCGGAGCAAGAATCGTGACCAGGCTGGATTCTTCGCGTTTGCCCGAAATTCCGTCGACTTCGTCGTCGGCGCTTCGACCTTTCGTGCGGGAGAGTGAAAAAAATTCATGTCGCACCCCCCACACAGGTGGGAGGACCTCCGCCCGCGGGGGCGCCGCAGAGGGCGTTGGCGCCACAGTCGGACGGAGCATCACAGGTCCCTCCGCTTGGAACACACTCGCGCACACCGTCGCCCCAGAGGTCCTCACAGACGAAGCCGGTGCCGCAGTCACCCGCGCCGCTGCACGGGCCCTGGGGCTGACACGCGAGGGCCTTGGCGACGGGATCGAAGCCGCAAACGTCACCCGCCGCTCCACAGTCTTCGTTCGAGTCGCAGGCTTCGCCGTTGCGACGACACTCCGAGCTGCCGTCGCCATCCACGTCCACGCAGCTGAAGAAGGGAGGACACGCTCCTGCGAACGAGCTGCATCGGCGGGAGACGCGGGCGCAATAAGGTCGGGCCCACGGGTCGGCGTCGTTGCAGTAGAAGCCGAAGGGACAACCGACGTCGCACGACACACGACGGTTGACGCACGCGCCGTCCTCGCAGGCGTAGCCCGACGCGCAATCACGGGAGTCGGCGCAACCACCCTCCGGACGGAGGCAGAGGTCGACGCGTGAACCGTCGAGGGAGAGCGCTCCGAAGCAGAGGCTGCCGCTCGGGCAGTCCTCGGGGGCGGCGCAGCCTTGGCCGCCGGGCTGGCACGTGTGGCGCTCACCGCAGCCATCCGGCTGGCATCGAAGTCCGGCCGCACAGGGCGCAGCTGCTGACGGATCACACTCGGGCACGTTGCAGAGGCAGAGGTCGAACATGCCTTCGCCGTCGAAGCACTCGCTGCCGAACGAATACGACCCGCCGTCGACGTTGCCCGCGTCGAAGCTGCCAGCGTCGCGTCCACCGTCGCGTCCACCGTCGTCACCACCGCCGTCGGGTACGGCCCCGTCTTCGACAGCGCCGTCCATCTCGCCGCCATCGGTCGGGGTCCCGCCGTCGTTTCCGCCGCCGTCGAGGGTGCCGCCATCCCGCGGTGTAGGCGGTGGGGCCGAGTCGCCACCACACGCCACGAGCCACACGCAAGCGATCGTCAGGTACCGCATCGGAGCCTCCGAGCGACGAGGGTCGTTCCCGTGTCGGTGGCTTCCGCCCACGCGACCAGGATCGTCCCGTCGAAACCCACTGCGACATGCACCGCGCCGCCCTCGGCGCTGGTGCGATCGAGGTTCGTGACCTCGTTGACCGTGCCGTTGGGCGACACGAGGAGAAGACGAATGGTGGGGCCCGTCAGCTCGGGATCCACGGTCGCGCGGTAGGCGACGGCGTAGCCGCCCGCGAACGCCGCGATGCCAGGGGCACGTCCTTGGCTCGTGCCAGGCGAAAGCACGACCTCGTTGTTGCGTGGCGTGCCGTCGGCGGCGTGCTCGCGGAACCGGATCTCTTGCCGCGCGCCGCCCGAGATGTTGGCGTCGAAGACCGTCGCGAGCTGACCGGCCGGCGTGCGAGCGACGCCCACCACGCCGCCCGCGTTGGGCTGGGTTCCCACGGGGAGCACGGCGCCGGCGGCCATGGCGCTCGCGTCGAGCAGGCGGGCGACCGCAGTGGCGCCGTCGTCCCCCGAACGCGCCCAAACCACCACGCTGCCCCCTTCGCGCCCCACGAGCGCGGGCTCGTTGGCGGGGGGATCGGTGATGACCGAAGGAGTGCCCATCGGGCTTCCGTCGTCGGCGAGTCGAATCGATTGAAGGAGGCGCGTGCTTCGCGCGACGTCCTCTTCGACGAAGGCCGCGACCACGCCGTCGTCGTCCACCGCCAGCGCGAGACTGTCGTGCAGGCGGCCGGTCGTGGGGGTCGAGATGACGCGGGACGCACCCAAGGGTTGGCCTTCCGCGTTCAAGGCGCGCGTGACGACCTCGAAGCCTCGTCCGTCGTTGTCGTGCCAGCCCACGATGTATCCGGAACCATTCCAGACCAGCGCGGGCGCCCGTTCGCTGGCGAACGTGTCGGTCAACGCGATGGGCTCTCCCGCTGCCCCCGACGAGGGAACGCGGCGGGCGATCATGTCGTCGAAGCCTCCTTCGTTGAGCGGGTAGACGACCACGAATCCGCCCGAGCCGGCTGCGAGGGCGACGTGGCGGGTCGCGTTGCGGGAGTCCGAACCGAGCTCGAAGCGGTCACTCTCCTCGGTCACGCAGTCGGTCGGGATCGAGCCTCCTCCGTCGTCGGTTCCGCCATCGTCGGTGCCGGCTTCCGCCCCGGTGTCTGGGGTGTCCATGCCCGTGTCGCGTGAAGCGTCTCGAACCCCGGCGTCGAAGAGGATGGGGGGCGGGACGTCGTCGTCCCCACACCCGAGCCCGAGAACGACAAGAAAAGCTGCGCAAGTCCGGTACACTGCGCCATTTTACCGTAGGGGTGTCTCGATGCAATAGGGGTGAAATCATGCGGGGATTCGCCCTGCAACTTTGTGCGTGGCAACCCCGGTTTTGCGCAGTGAGTCGATCGCTTCTCGACCGGCCGCCGTGAGAGGCTCCACGGGAAATCCCCAGAGGACACGCAGTTCGAGGGACGTGAACGAAGCTTGCCTCGTGGGTTGCCGGCACGAGGCATCGAGGCACGTCCCTTGCTGCCGCCTGGAGCCGTCGTGAAATCTACTCTCGCACTCGTTTGGTCCCTCGGAGCGGTCGCCACGTCTGTCTGCACTTGGGGATGCGGCGACGACGATTCGCCTCCGCCGCCACCCTCCGACGCCGGGCTGCGCGACGCGGCACCCTCGGAAGACGCGGGCGGGCCATCCGAAGATGGAGGGCACGACGCAGCGGTCTCGCCAGTGCGCTGTACCCTCGACCCCTCCGGCCTCGTCGAAGTGGGTCGCGATGGGTCGGGGGTGGCCGCGGCGGTGGCGTCGGCTTCCACCCTCGAGGCCTCTGCCCTGATCTTCTCCGACGACCTCGACGGCACCATGGCCGTCCGCCTCGTCACGGTCGCCAACGACGACACCGTCACCCGGCACACGCCGGAGGGCATTCCGGCGGGGGCGACCGAGCCCGACGTCGCGGCGGTCGGCGGCGCGTGGTGGATCGTCGCACGGGAGACCGACGGAGCCGTCCGACTCTTCCGTTACGACGCCGACGTGATGGCCGCGGGCGCGCCCGTCGCCTTGGCGACCGGGGCCACGTCGCCGCGCATCTCGGCCGCAGGGGACGGCGCCTTCGTCGCTTGGCGCGAAGGAGCCAACGTGCGCGGTCGCATGATCTCGTCCACGGGCACTGCGGGTGCGGTCGTGGAGCTCGGCACCGCGACGGGCGAGTTCGACCTCGCGCTGCATGGCGAAGACGCGGCGGTGCTGCTCCGAGCGGGAACCGACGAATCGCCGACGCGCGTTCAAGGCAGCCGCGTGGGCGACGGCACGCCGACCTCCTTGCTCGTCGGTGGCAGCGAAGAATCCGTGGGATCCGTCGGTTTGGCCGGCCCGACCCGCGAAGCGCCGGATGGCGTCTTTCCCTTCTACGGGGCGGTCGCGTTCGACGTCCGCATCGGCGACGCGTTCCGCAGCATCCGTCTGGCGGTGCTCGACGCCGCCGGCACGCCCGCCTACGGCGAGTGGCGTGTCTCCGGACCCGGCGAATACGCGTGGGCCGCGTCAGCGACGGATTGGGGCGGCGGCTACCTCGTGGCCTACCGCGCGCGCGCCGAGGACGGCGGCTTCTCTCTCATCCGCGTTTCGCTTCTCGATCGCGAGGCCTGCGAGGTCGGACGCGTCGACGAGCAGTTGACGGTGGCTTCGACCACCACGGAAGCAGGCAGCGAGACGACGGTCACCTCGACGGGGCGTGGACACTTCGTCGTCGGTTGGGGCGAGACGCGCTCCGACCTCACCGAATACCGAATCGCAGTCGGGAGGTGCGAATGAGCATCGGGCGAGCAGGGACGACACAGCTCGTCCGGACGTCAGCGCTGATCCCCGGGATCTTGGCCCTCTTCGCCCTCGTCGGGTGTGAGACGCCTTCGAGCGCACCTTCCGAACCGGCCGAGACGGAGGCGTGCGGCGCGATCCCGACGACGGGTTGCCCCTGCACCTCCACGCGACCGATCGAGTGCGGCTGGTCTCCCGAGGGCGATGCCGGCGCGTCGTGCATGTACGGAACCCGCACCTGCCAGGACGGCGTGTGGGGCGCGTGCATGGCCGAGCTCGAGGACGGCGTCGGTTCGGTGTCCGCGCCGCTGATCGTCGGACCCGTGCGTTGCGAGGCGTGCGATCCGGCGTGCCGCACCTTCAACGACGAGCCGGGTCCGGCGGACCTGCCCGACCGCTCGATGAACCTCGAATACGACGGCGACGAGGGCGGCGTGGTGCTCGAAGGCGAGTTCATCACCTGCATGTCGCTCTCGTGCGCGACGACGGGCGGTAGCGGCGTCGGCACCGGCTCGCCGTGGATGCCCACGCCCGACAACTCGGACGGCGTCGTCGTCGACCCGACCGACGGCGCGCTCACGCTCGGCGTCTCGACCAGCAACCGCAACGGCGTCTGGGTCGCCAGCATGGACGACGGCACCGTGTCGCGTCTCGATCCGGTCAGCGGTCGCGAGGTCGGTCGTTATCCCTCGACGCGTCCGGGACCGACGAACGGCGCGCGCCCGGCGTACGAAGCGTGCAACTGGAACAACCGCGGCAACTGCCCGTCGCGTACCGCGGTCGACCAGAACTTCGACGTCTACGTCGCGAACCGCGCGTTCGGAAACCAAGGCACGGTCTCGAAGATCGCGGGCTCGATCGAAGGCTGCGTCGATCGCAACGGCGACGGCGTCATTCAGACGAGCCGCGACGTGAACGGCAACGGCGTCATCGATCGCGCGAGCGCGGTCGAGTTCCCGGGCGTCAACGACGAGTGTCTGCTCTGGACGGTCGACGTCGGCGGTCGAAACGCGGTGCCGCGCGCGCTCGCGGTCGGCACGGCGGCGACGGGCGTCGGTGACGTCTGGGTCGGCCTCTTCAACACCGAGCAGGCGTGCCGTCTGCGACCGGACACGGGTGCGGCGATCGGCGGTTGCGTGAGCATCGCGCCGGTGAACCCCTACGGTGCCGTCGCCGACCCGGCGGGCCGCATCTGGTTCACCAGCCGCGCGGCGTCCACGCGGGCGCTCGGACACGTGAACCCCTCGACGGGCGTGTGGACGATGGCCGCGAACGCGCCGAGCAACCTCGTCTCGTACGGCATGACCGTGTGGTCGAACTCGACCCTCACGCAGACCTACCTCTACATCGCGCAGAGCGACAACAACCGCATCTTCCGCTACGACGTGAACACGAACTCGTGGTTCGTGCGCGACCTGAGCTCGCTCGGCCAATACGTGACCCCACGTGGTGTCGCCGCGAGCGAGACGGATCTCTGGGTCGCGACCTACACGAACGGCACGGGATGGGGCGGTGGTTGCTCGAATCGCTTCATGCGGCTCGCGCTGCCGAGCCTCAACAGCGGTTCGATGTACTCCGCGACCGGCAGCTCGTGTCACCTCGGCATCGGCGTGGGTTTCGACAACGCAGTGTGGAGCGTCGCGGCCGGCACGCAGAACGCGGTGCGCCTCGCACCCGACCGCGCGAGCTACGTCGTCACGCCGGGCCTCTTCGTGTCGCCCTACACCTACTCGGACTTCATCGGCTTCGGTCTGAACGTCTTCGCCAACCCGCGAGGCAACTACCAGTTCGTAATCGACTCGGAGTGCGACAACTACCGCTGGGCGCAGCTGCAGTGGACGGCGTCGCTGCCGGCCGGCACGAGCGTCGAGTACTACGTGCGTTCCTCCGCGACGACCGCCGGCCTCGCCACGCAGCCCTGGCTCGGACCGTTTACCGGGGTCTCGCCCGCCGACCTCACGGTCGCACCCGGGCCGGTGCCCGCTGGTCGTTTCCTCGAGGTCGACATTCGCATGGCCACCGCCGACCGCACGGTCACGCCGCGCATCTACGACGTGCAGGGCACCGGCATGTGCGACCGAAACGTCTACGAGCCGATCGGCGTGTACGGCCAGCGCTACGACGCCAGCCCCGATCGTCCCGATCCGATGGATCCGACGCGCGAGCTCGGCTGCCCGCGCGGCACCCGCCCGGTCTGGGGTGACCTCAACTGGTCGGTCGAGACCGCCCCGACGGCGGGCTACGAGGACACGAGCGTGACCTTCTTGATCACGACGGCCACGGTCGAAGCGGACCTCACGACCTCGACGCCGGTGGCGCTTCCGGTGCCGCCGACCTCGCCGCCCGTGAACGTCGACGCCGTGCTCGCGGGCGCGGGGCTTCCTCGGAACAACCCGTTCCTCGGGGTGGCCGCGGTGTTGCGCTCGAACCCGGCGATGACACGCACACCCGTTCTGCACGAGTTCGGGGTCGAGTTCCGATGCGTGCCCACCGAGTGAGCGGGAGCATGCTTCGACGAGGGCTCCTCGCGACGCTCGCCGTCGCGGGGGTCGGCTCGTCCGCCCTGGTGGGCTCTCAGGCGCCCACCGAGAACCCCGAGAATCCCACGACGCCTGCGCCAGCGAATCGGTACGCGGTCCTCGAGAACACCGACGTCGCGGAGGCCGAGACCCACGAGCTGAGCGCCGAGGATCGCGTGCGTCGCGCGGGGGTGGTCGCCCGGGTCGACGGCGTGGCGATCACGGTGGGCGAAATCGAGGACCTCCTCGTGCCGGGGGCGAGCGACGACGACGTTCGAGCGGCGCTCGACGCCTCGATCCGTCGCGTTCGCATCACGCGGGAGGCGGAGCGCATCGGCTTGAACGCGCACCCCGACGTGCTCTCGGCCGAGCGTCGTGCGCTCGTTCGGGTGTTGGTCGAGCGCGACTTCTCGACCGCCGACGCGCCGGTCGGCGCTGGTGACGAGGCACGGCTCGACGCGCTCGCGACACGGCTCCGCGCGGAGCACGTCACGGACGTCGAGCTCGCGCCGCTCTACCCACTCGCGCTCGATCCCCGCACCCGGGCGATGCGAGGCCAGCCCCCTCCGCCCGCCGTGCCGACGCCCGCCGAGCTTCCGGTCGGTGCGACGACGGGGACGGTCGAGAGCGAGGCGTTCGAGCTGCGAGGCGAGCCGTGAAGCGCGGGTCGTCCGGGCCGAACCTGCGGCCGGGGGTGCTACCGCTGGTCTTGTTGCTCGTCGGGTGCCGCTGCGGCGCCGAGGAAGCGACCGAGCGGGACGCCGGTGCACCGCCCATCGAAGTCACGACGACGCCGCCGGACTTCCCGCGTGACGATCACGGCTTGTCGCCGGAGCAGGGCGCGGCCGTGCTCGCGCGCGTCGACGGCCGCGCGATCACCGTGCTCGACTTCTTCGACGACTACGAGCGACTTCGCGGGGTCGATCGCTTTCGTTTCGCGATGCCTCGAGAGCGCGGCGCGTTGCTCGAGGCGCGGTTGCGCGAAGAGCTCTTGGCCGACGAGGCCCGTCGTCGCGGCTACGCGGACGATCCGCAGGTTCGTGCGGCGCGCGAGGACGCCGAGCGCATGGCGTGGGTCGAACAGGTGCGTCGCGAGCATCCCGTCGTCGCACCCACCGCGTCGGAGCTCTTGGCGCTCTACGCGGCCGAGCCGGAGCGTTGGCATCGCCCGGCCCGGGTTCGTGCCGAGTACGTTCGTGGAACGCGCGAGGAGGCCGAGACCGCTTTGGCCCACGCACGGACCCAGCGTGACCCGATGCGTGCGATGCGCGAGTGGGTGGACGCGTCGACCTCGCCCACCGTCGCGAACGGTCAGCTCGGGCCCTTCTCCGATCCAGCGACCGGGTGGCGCGACGAGACACCGGTTCCGCGTGCGTTCGCCGCGGCGGCCCACGCCACGCGTCCGGGTGAGCTTCACCCCGAGGTCGTGGAGGCCGACGGCGCTTGGTACGTCGTGATGCCTGTCGCCATGGAGCCCGCGACGGAGATCTCGTTCGAAGAGGCGCACGACGATCTCGTGCGCGAGCACGCTCGCCAGGCCTTCGAACGTGCGATCGGGAATGCGTTGCCGGAGGCCGAGGTGGCGATCGACCAGCGTGTGCTCGCGACGGTTCGCCGATGAGGGATCACGAGACGACGAGGATGCGTCGAGGGCTGCCAGTACACCCGCCCGCAAGTTCGTTCCGGGTATCTGCGGCCCTCGACGCGGATCTCGCTCGCCGACCTCCTCGGTTCGAAGTGGAATCGTGTGAAGCGGAGCGGACGCCGTCCGTGGAGCTGCACGATTCCACGAGACAGTCGGGCCATGCGTCCGCATGGAGCCGACGCATAGGCTTCAGCCTGTCCTTCGTCGCCGCGGCGAACGACCTCCACGCCGATCATCCACAGCAACCCGGAACGAACTTGCGGGCGGGTGTACTAGTCTCGGAACGAATGGGAGCGCGTATGTCGAAGCTCGGTTGGGTCGTGTCGCTCGGTCTGATGGTCTCGCTCGTCGGGTGCGGCGACGACGCGGCGCCTCCGCCTCCCAGCGACGGGGGTGGGCGCGACGCGTTCACGATGGATTCGTCGTGCGTCGTGTGCGACCCGCCGACGGGTTGCACGTTCGAAGGCGGCGACGGATGTACGTCGTGCGGGACCTTGGTCTGCATGGACGGCGCGCCGCCGTTCGACGCCGGAACGGATGCGGATCCCTTCGACGCGATGAGCACCTTCTTCGACGCGTGTGCGACGCCCCTCTGTCCTCCGGCCCCGACCGGTTGCCGCTACGAGGGCGCGACCGAGTGCGAGTGCGGCGAGCTCGTCTGCACGTGCGGAAGTGCCGAGTGCACGTCGTCGCAGGTCTGCCGCTTCGACTCCGGCTGCGCTGGGACGGGTACGTGCGTCGCGCGTCCGACGGTCTGCGACGACGTCGTCGATCCGGTCTGCGGTTGCAACGGCGCCACGTACAACAACGCGTGCGATGCGGAGAGCTCGGGCATCGCGGTCGGGACCACGGGCGAATGCCCCGACACGATGGACTGCCGTGACGCGAGCTGCCCCATCGGGTCGCGCTGCGTGGGTTGCGACGACGGAGCGACCTTCCGCTTCTCGTGTCTGCCGAACGACGTCGACTGCGGCGGTTGAGGCGAGCACCTCGCCACGAGAGTCGTGACCTGGTGGCCGGCGGTCCTCGACCTCGGCCCTGCGTCTCTTCGCAGAGACTTCGGCCTTTCCTTCGTTGCCGCGGAACCGACCTCGAAGCCAATCGATTGACGGCGAGGGCGCGGAAGCCAAGGCTCCGGGCATGAGCCTCGACGCCGCGCTCCTCGCGATCGATCGCGCCTGCACCAGCGGATCCGTGGTCAAAGACCTCGATCTTCGCGAGGTGTACGCGCGCGATCAGAGCGAGACGACCCCGGTCGTTCCGGAAGCCGTGGTTCGTGTTCGGTCGACCGCGGAAGTCGCCGCGGTGCTCGCGGCTTGTCATGCGCATCGCGTTCCGATCACGCCGCGGAGCGGTGGGACCGGGCGTGTCGGCGGGGCGGTTCCGGTGCCCGGAGGGCTCGTGCTCGCGCTCGAAGGCATGGACCGCATCGACGCGGTCGAGAAGGACGACCTGCGCGTCGTCGTCGAGCCGGGCGTGGTGTTGCAGGACCTCCATCACGCGGTCGAAGCCGAGGGCCTCTTCTACGCGCCCGACCCGAACAGCCTCGAGAGCTGCCGCATCGGGGGCAACCTCGCGTGCAACGCCGGCGGACCTCGAGCGTTCAAATACGGCGTGACGCGCAACTGGGTGCTCGGCCTCGAAGTGGTGACTGCGGACGGCACGGTGCTCGAGGTCGGCAAGCCGACGGCGAAGGGCGTGACCGGCTACGACCTCGCAGGGCTCGTCGTGGGCAGCGAGGGAACACTCGCGGTGGTGACACGCGCGACGCTTCGGCTGGTGCCCAAGCCCGAAGAGGTCGCGACCTTGCTCGTCTTCCTACCGAGCCAGGCCGCGTTGGGCGATGCGATCACGGCGTGCCTTCGTCGGCGGGTGATGCCGCGTTGTCTCGAGTTCCTCGACGAGCTCGCGCTCGACATCCTCCGACCGAAGGCGGGGTTGGCGGTTCCGACGTCGGCACGCGCGATGTTGCTCGTCGAGGTCGACGGAGAGGCTCACGAGATCTCGCGTCAAACGGAGCTGGTCGGCGAAGCGATGCTGGAGGCGGGCGCGCTGGACGTCTTGCTCGCACGCAGCGAGCACGAGCGCGCGAGCCTGTGGGCGGCGCGACGCGACATGAGCCACGCGATGCGGCGGCAGGCGCGCCAAAAGCTCAGCGAGGACGTCGTGGTTCCGCGGACGCGCATCGGCGCGTTGCTCGATCGCTGCAACGCGCTCTCGGAACGGCACGGCGTGCGTGTCGCGACGTACGGCCACGCGGGTGACGGCAACCTTCACGTGAACCTGCTCTGGGACGACCCGGACGACCGACCGAAGGTCGAGGCCGCGATTCGTGGGCTGATGGAAGCCACGGTCGAGCTCGGCGGCACGTTGAGCGGCGAGCACGGCATCGGGGTGCTCAAGGCCCCGTATTTGCCGCTCGAGCAGAGCCCGGCGCTGATCGATCTGCAGGAGCGCATCAAGGGCGTCTTCGATCCGCGTGGCGTGCTCAACCCCGGGAAGATTTTCCCGGCGGGCGCGCGAAAGTTTCACGGCGCCTGTTGAGCTCCCTCGGTTCGTACGAGGCGGGGAGCACGCTCCTCGGTTGGCGAGAGGCGCCGCGAACGCGCCGCCTCAAGGCAGCGTGATGCCGAGCGCCTTCAGCTGCGCTTCGGCCTGCGGTTCCCACCCGCGGTTGGCGGCAGGGCTCGCTGGGCTCGGGTGCAAGACGGTCCCGAACTCCACGTCGAAGCCATCGAGCGCCAAACGCGCCCGGCTCTCGGCCCACGTGCCCACGCCGATCACGCGCTTCGGTTTCAGGTGGCGCACCACGTCGCGCAGCGCTTCGTCGCACACGGCGAAGAGCGGGTCGCGCTCGTTCGCCGGCAGCTTCTCGGGGACTCGGTTCTTTCCGGTCGCGCCTTCCATGAAAACGAGCGGGCAGTAGTTCACGACGAAGAAGCGCTCGAAGAAACGCTCCGGCGTCTCGAAGCGGGTCTTGGCCCAGCCCCAGAGGCGTCGTCCGCTCACCTCGGAGCGTTTGCAGGCGAAGCCCTCGATGGGTCGCTTCGGATGCTCCACCGCCGGCTTGTCGACGGGCGCCTCGACCCCGAGCCAGTCGCGTGCGTGCTCGATCTCTCCGAAAGGAATTCCGGTTTGAGCCATGCCGAAGGGGCCGGGGTTCATGCCGAGAAAGAGCGCTTCTTTGGGGCCCGATCCGAAGCGTCGAAGGTAGAGCTCGTGGGGCCGGCGCGCGTAGGCAAGGGGGTTGTACACGTGGGTGACGGGCTCGGCGAAACGGAGCGCGTCCACGGCGTCGGAGAGCGCGCGGTCGATCGCCACCAGACGGGGTAGGGCCATGGGGCGCACCCTACCTCGTCTTCGGCCCGCTGCAGGCCTCGGCCCGGCTTTTGGGGTGGGGGCCTCGTCGACGTTTGTGAGCGCAATTCGCGCCACGAAAACCGGGGTCTGGCGTCCCCGGTGGGGGGCGCGCCCCCCTTTTCGTGAAAGGGACTCCGCGGAAGGATTGGCCAATTCGCTGGATCGGGGCTTGCTCCGCGCGGACCCACGATCGGGCCCTCGATCGCAGCCGTGGAACTGGTGTGCGATTGTTGCGCACTGTCCCTGGCGGAGGACCTCGGATGCGACGCTCCCTGCTCCTGACAACGGCCCTTGCCCTCGCGTGCGAGGGTTCGATCGGCGACCCGACGCCCTACGATCCTTCCGACCCGGAGTCGTGTCGGCGCACCGGGCGATGCGAGTCTGTCAGCGGTCCTCCGCAGACGAGCGCATACCCGCGCCTCTCGCACCCGCAGTGGGAGAACACGGTTCGTGATCTCTTCGGGTGGGACGAGCTGCCGGGCCTCTCGGCGACGTTCGCGGCCGACCCGAGCGGCACCACGAACTTCGACAACGACGGCACGGTCCTCCAGGTCACGTCGAATCACTGGGCCGACTACCAAAGCGCCGCCGAGGTGATCGCCGCGCGGGTGATCGACGACCCGGCCGCGAAAGCCCGCATGACGGGTGGCTCGAGCGAGCCTCGCGCGCTCTACGAGGCGTTCCTTCATCGTGCGTTCCGGCGGCCGGCCCGCGCGGGTGAGGTCGACACCTACGTCGCGCTTCACGAGCAGGGTCCGACGCACTATCCGGCGCTGCCCGCCTTCGACGCCGGCCTTCGGCTGGCGCTCGAGGCGATCCTTCAATCGCCCTTCTTCCTCTACCGTGACGAGGACGGCGAGGTTCGCGACGGAGTCGTGCAGCTCGATTCGCACCAGCTCGCGTCGCGTCTCTCCTACGCGCTCTGGGACACGATGCCCGACGACACGCTCTTCGCGGCGGCCGACGACGGCGACCTCGAGAGCAGCGACGGCCTTCGTGCGCAGACCTTCCGGATGCTCGACGACGACCGCGCTCGGGCGAAGGTCGAAGACTTCCACCGTCAGCTCTTCGAGCTCGAGACCTACGACGCGATCACGATCGATGGTTTCTCGAACGACCTCGGTCGGACCATGCGCTTGGAGACCGAGCGCTTCGCGACGTCGGTCATCCTCGATGACGACGGCAGCCTCCAAGACCTGCTCACCGCGCCGTACTCCTACGTCAACGAAGAGCTCGCGGAGCTCTACGGGCTCGAAGGCGTGACCGGCACCGAGCTTCGCCGCGTCGACCTCGACCCGACCCAACGTGCCGGCCTCTTCACCCATCCGGGGTTCCTCGCACGCAAGCGCGGCGACACCGCGCCGATCCTCCGCGGCGTGTACCTCAACATGCGCGTGCTCTGCGCGAGCCTCCCGACCCCGCCGGTGTTCGAGCCGCCGGTCCAACGCGGCACCACGCGACGCGAGCGTGTCGACAGCGTCACGGGCCTCGGCACGTGCGGAGAGACCTGCCACGCCGGCGTCATCAACCCGATCGGCTTCGCGTTCGAGACCTTCGACGACGAGGGACGTTGGCGCGACACCGACAACGGGGTGTCGGTCGACGCGACGTCGAGCTACTGGTTCGGCGACGAAGAGGTCGCCTACGACGGCCCCGTCGAGCTCATGGGCGCGATCGCCAGCAGCGACATGGCCCACCGTTGCTACGCGCAGAACTGGATGGAGTTCGCGTTCGGCCGCCCGTTGCAGACGCGCGACGTCGCCACCGTCGAGTCGATCGCGAAGGGCTCGCTCACGGAGGGTTGGAGCGTGAAGGAGATCTTGGCGGCCTTGGTCGACAGCCCGTCGTTCCGCACGCGCGCCCCGCTTCCGGAGGAGGAGTGATCATGGCCAAGCAAGCGAAGAAGCCTGGCTTCGGTCGGCGGCTCTTTCTCCGCGGTGCGGGCACGGCCGTGCTCGGGCTGCCCTTCCTCGAGTCGTTCGTGCGCGCGCCCCGCGCGAAGGCCGCGCCCTCGGACTACAGCTTCGCGGTCTGGTGTCGGCAGGCGAACGGCGTCGCGCAGGCGGACCTTCAATGGGACGAGGCGCGCGCCGAGCCCGACCTCTTCTGGCCGACCGCGACGGGGCGCCTGACGCGCGAGAGCCTCGCGGCCATGAGCACCCAGGCGCTCTCCGAGCTCGCGGATCATGCCGACGTGTTGTTGCCGGTCGCGGGGCTTCGGTTTCCCTTCCCGGGCAACGGCTGCGGACACAGCGGCGGCGGCAACCAGGTGCTCACGGCCGCGCGCGTGTCCGACACGCCGAGCGGGAACGAGTCGCTCTCGATGGGCGAGTCGGTCGACAACCGGCTCGCGCGCGAGCTCGCGTCGTCGACCACGGAGCCGCTGACCCTCTTCACCGGTCGCAAGAGCGGCTACCTGCCCGAGGTGCTCTCGTACCGCGGGCCGCGTGATCTGCGCGCCGCCGAGAACGATCCTTTCCTCGTCTACTCGCGCATGGTCGGCATGTCCGGGCGAAGCGACGAAGAGGTCAACGCGGCGCGCCTGCGCCAAGCGAGCGTGAACGACCTCGTGCGCGAGCAGATGACGTGGCTCCTGAGCCGCGACCTCAGCGGCGCGGACCGTCGACGACTCGACCTTCATTTCTCGGCGATTCGCGACCTCGAAGTGACGATGGGCTGCAACCTGCCCGCGATGCGCGAGATGGAGCTCGACGGCGTCGACCCGCTCTCGGAGGGCAACTACCAAGTCGTCACGCAGATGCACATCGACGTCATCGCGATCGCGCTGAGCTGCGGGTACACGCGCTCGGCGACGCTGCAGATGGGCAACGGCAACGACGGAACGCAGCACGTGATCCCCGGCGTGAACGGCGGCGCGGCGCTCCCGCGCTACCACCAGATCTCGCACCGAATCTTCAGCGATGGCTCCGAGGGCGATCCGATTGCGGGCGCGCATGGCCTGCACCACCAGGTCGACCGGATGCACGCGCGGCTCTTCAAGTACCTGCTCGATCGGCTCGCCGAGCGCACCACGCCGGATGGGGACCGCCTCCTCGACGTGGGCACCGCGTGCTGGACGAACGACCTCGGCGCAGGCGTGAGCCACACGTACAACAACGTGCCCTTCGTCTTCGCGGGCAGCCTCGGCGGCAACCTCGCCGTCGGTCAGTACGTCAACGTTCGCGAGGGCAACACGTACCTCCCGCACAACCGGATGTTCAACACCATCCTCAGCGCGGCGGGCGTGCGGAAGGGCGACGGGAGCTTGGTCGACGACTTCGGCGACGAGAGCCTGCCGCGTGGGTTGCTCGACGCGATGGTCGACCCGAGCGGACCGGCTTGGAGCTGAACGAGCTGGGGAGGTTCCCGCGTCCGGGAGCCTCCGTGGTGTCGCGTGTGACCCGCGTGACTTGGGTTGTCTCGGTGTCGCACGTTCTCGTGCGATGCCGCTGCACGACAATCCGTCCGTGTCGGAAGATCCATGAACATCGGTCGTACCCTCATCGCGGACGATTGAAGCAGCGAAGCGCCCAGTGGCGGGTGTCGTCGCTTGCACCGTCCGGGAGGAACGATGAGCAGCAAGAAGGCGCCGAAGAATCCGTGGACGAAGGCGCAGCGCGCGCAGCTCAGTGCCATTCTTCATCCCAATCCCAACGACCCTCCGGACTTCCTTCCGACGGCCGAAGTGGCTTGGGCGAAGACGGGCTTCGAGATGCCGGCGGAGTGGAACGAGGACGCCGACCGGGACGTGATCGAACGCGCGCAGGATGCGACGGACGATGTCTCGACGGCGCTGACCGACTACTTCGTCGCGTCGCGCGGACTCGAGGCGGCGCTCGCGACCTATACCTGCATGTTCGAGCGCTCGAACCTCGGCTTCGACGACTTTCGCAAGCACTGCTACGCGGCCGACGAAGCGACCTTCGCCCGAGTACGCACGTGGCTGACGGAGGATTGGGACGATCTCTCGTTCGGCACGAAGGTGGCGCGAGCGTTCGTCTTGAGCCGCGATCCGAGCGTGGCGGCGTCGCTGATCGACCCGATGCCGGAGTGGAGCTTCGTGAGCGGCGCGGCGCTCGTCGCAGTCGGCGATCCGACGCTCGCGGCGAAGATCCTCGGTGCGTCTCCCGCGAAGGCGTGGGGTATTCGGGAAGTCTTCGACCTCGTCGAGATGTACGGAGGCGCGGCGCAGCCTCTGATCGCCGAGCTGCTCGCTCGCTTCGAGGGCAAGGCGGCCGGGCGCAAACCCTTCGAGCAAGCGATGAAGCTCGCGGCGGCGCTGGCGGAGTCGAGTGACGCGCCCGCCGTGGCGCTCGAGGTTCCGGCGGCGGTCGCGGGACCGACCCTGCCCGAAGAAGCCGACTACAAGGGCATTCAAGCCGTGGTCGCAGGCAAGTTCGACCTGCCGGACGAGCTCGTGCGCGCACGCCTCGCCGCGCGTGGAATCTGGACCAGCGCCAAGACTCCGGCGAAGCAGAGCGCGGCCTACTTCGAAGGCGAGGGCGCCAAGCCGGACCTTCGCGCGAAAGCCGAGAAGCACGGCGTGCCGATCTTCGGGCCGGCCGAGGTGGCGACCCTCCTCGCGACGCCGCTCTTTCGGTTTCGCGAGCGCATCGAGGCCAGGATTCGCAGCGAGCTCGACGGCGTGCTCGACGTCGCGACGTGGTACGTGGGTGAGCCGGCGGACGCGGCGCGTCTGGACGCGGCGGAGAAGACGCTCGGGGTGCTCGACCCGACGCTTCGCGCTCTCTACGCGCAATGCGATGGACTCCAGCTGCGAAGCGATTGGTCCAAGGAGCTCACGAGGCAGAAGCTCGAGCCGACGCTTCGTAGCTGGGGCGACGTCGGAGATTCCTCTGGCGGCGAGCTCGGGCGCGGTTCGGCGAGCACGCTCGCGATCCTTCCCTTGAACGAGTTGCTCGAGAGCCAGAGCTTCTTCGGGGACCCGAAGGATGGCCGAGGACGCGAGGTGCAGATCGGCCGTCGACGCGTCGACCTCGAGTACTTCCTTCGAAACGCGTACCTCTTCGACTTCTGGTACGACTACTACCCCGTCGCGCTCTTCGTCGACCGTGAGCGCGGCGAGTCGTGGGTCGTGTTCGGGGACGACCACGGCGCGGTCTGGGACGACCCGGACGCGCAAAGCGTGGAGTCGTACCTGGAGCGCCTCTCCGTGCACGGCTTGGGCGGTCGTTCCCGCGGCAAACGAAGCGTGTCGCGCAACGTCTGACGTCGTGCCGGCTCGGGCGAGGAGGCGACGCTACGGGCGGACGACGTGCGTGATGTTCGAACCTGAGTCGGTTCGTGCGCGCTCACTCCTCGGTGTCGAGCAAACCTTCGCGGTGCGCATAGCTGACCACGTCGCGTACGTCCTCGACGCCGAGCTTCTTTCGGACCCGCTCCGCGTACGTGTAGACCGTGCTGAGCGAGAGGCCGAGCTCGAACGCGATCTCTTTCGGTCGTTTGCTCGCCAGCAGCGCGTCGAACACGGCGCGCTCCTGGCCGCTCGAGCCGTGGTGGGGCGCCACGTGGGCATCGGGGAAGTACGAAGCGCCGGTGGCGACCTCGCGTACCGCTTCGACGAGCACCTCGAGGTCGGCGTCTTTGGACACCACCCCTCGCGCGCCGGCGGCGACGAGCGCGTCCACGCGCACGCCGAAGGGGGACCGCGTGAAGAGCACGACGTGGGTCCCGGCTTCGACGAGCGCTGCGACGAGGGCTTCGCCGCGACGTCGGCTCGAAGCGCCACGAAACGTGCGGGGTCGGTCACCCCGTTCTGCTGCGCGACCACCGAGAAGCCGGGTTGATCGGCGAGGAAGGTGGCGAGGCCCGCGAGCACCACCGGATGGTCGTCGGCGAGGGCGATTCGAACGCTCATGCGTGCGTTCCCGAGGAGGCCACGGCGTCGTCGTGCGAGAGCGCCCAGACCGTCGGAGCCTCTGAGTAGCCGTTGCGCGGAGGCGCTGCGTGTAGAGGAGTCGCTACGTCGTGTGGTCGGCGGCGTGTGGAGGGATCGCTACGTCGAAGGTACGTAGAGGAATTGCTACGTCGTGTGGTCGGCGGCGTGACTCGAGGGAAGTCCGGTCGCCTCGGTGTCGCTCCGCAAGCTCGTTTGGGCGCCGCTACCGAGCGGTGCATCCGCGGCTCCTCACGGAGAACGCGGGTGGCGACCTCGTTCTCGGATTCGTCGCGGGCCGTCGTGCGCTCGCTCTTGGGGCGCTCGCGAGAAACGGCGATGCTCCGACGATGGGTCCGTATCGCCTTCGAGAGCTCGTTCGAGAGTGCCCGCTCGGCGCCGTGCACGAGGCACGTGATCTCGACGGGGAGTTGCTTCACGCGTTCGTCGTTCGTGACGAGCACCTGTGTGGCGCGCGTCGTGCGAGCGTTCGTTCCTTCGTCGACGCGTGGAAAGCGATGTCGCCCCACGACGGCGTCGCGCACGTCGTCGACGTCCAGGACGACGCGCGCTTGGTCGTCTTCGCGCGAGCCGTCGAAGGAATCGCGGTTGGCTCCTCCTCTGGGCAGCCACCGAACGACGTCGCCGAAGTCGCCCGCGTGCTCGCTCACGCTCACGCCCACGGCGTGGTCCACGGCGCGCTGGACGGTGACGTCGTTCGGCGTGTCGGTTCGGGCGTCGCGGTCGTCGACTTCGGCATGGCGGCGTGTGTCGCTCGCCTTCACCCCACGCTCGCCGGCGGCTACGACGTCCGTCGCGTCCACGGTCTCGCGCCCGAGCTCTTGCGCGCGAAGGGCGCGACTCCGACGCCCGCCTCCGACGTCTACGCGCTCGGGGTCCTCGCGCACGAGTGGTTCGTGGGCGCGGTCCCCCACGCTCGGCACACGTCGATGATGGAGATCGTCACCGCCACGCTGAGCACGCCGACGCCGCCCGTGCCCGTCGACGACGGCGAATGGGCCGCGTTGATCCGAGCGATGCTCGCGGAGGATCCCGCGCGAAGACCGAGCGCCGCGCGCGTGGCGACGTTCCACCCCGCGTTGGATTGGCCACAGCTCTGATCACGCGGAGGGATGGGCTCGAGCCCTCGCTCCGTGGCGTGCTCGCCGTCCGGCCCTACACGCACACCGACCACTACTGGCAGGTCTACTTCGACGGCAACCGCGCCATCCGAGACACCCTCCGAGCGGCGGGCTATCCCGTGCCTTGGCAGCGACACCAACTCGGTCGGGAGAGCTGATGCTCACGGCACCGGCAGGTGCGCGATCACCGTCGTTCCTCGAGGCGTCGTCTTCAGCTCGAGGCTTCCGCCGAGCAGCTCCGCGCGCTCGCGCATCGTGCGCAACCCATGCCCCTCGCGCGAGACGGTCGGGTCGAAGCCGACCCCGTCGTCGTGCACCTGCAGCTCGAGCACCCCGTCGTTCAGGGTCATCTCCACTTCGAGCCGAGCGGCCTGCGAGTGTCGGGTGGCGTTGTTGGTCGCTTCCTGGGCGATGCGGTACGCGGTGGTCTCGAGCGCGGGCGCGAGCTCGCCGAGCTCGGGGGCCTCGAACGCCACCTCGAAGGGCGCCTCGTCGAGCAGACGGCGCACGGACTCGCGCAGCCCGACCTCGCGGACGATCGACGGCCCCAGCAGCTCGACGGCTCGACGGACTTCCTCGATCACGCGGTCGACCAAATCGAGCGTCCGCTCGACGGCTTCGCCAGGGGCGGGAAGCATCTGCACGCGAAGGCGGACCGCCGTGAGCACCTGGCCCACGCCGTCGTGGAGCTCGCGCCCGATCGCGCGCCGCTCGGCCTCCTGAAGCGAGACCGCCCGCGCCGTGAGCTCCCGAAGACGGCGTTGGTGCTCGGCGAGGTCGGCGTTCGCGCGTTGGAGCTCGTCGACGCGAGACGCGACCTGCGCCTCGAGATCCCGGTTGAGCGACGCCAGCTCTCCCCGCGAAACCTGAAGATCGTCGAAGAGCGCGACGATGCGGGCTTCGGCCCGGTCCAGGGCCCGACGAGGCAGCCACCACAAGAACGCCGAGAGCAGCAGTCCCAGCGCGAAGAACACCCCCAGCAAGCGCAAGGACGCCGCGCGAGCCTCGCCGAGGTCGACGCCGACCCAAACCGAGCCCGAGTCGCCGATCGGGGCGTGCTCCCACGCGCTCGGGTCCGAGTCCCCGCCCGACCGCGCCACCAAGACGCCGCGGTCGTCGAGCACCCGCACCCGCGCGACGCTCGCGTCGGGGCGGTAGCGCTGAAGGTGCGCGACGACCTTCGGCGAGTCGTAGCGCCACATCACCGGGCGCCGTGCCGCTTCGAGGGCGAGCGCCTGGCCGAGCTCGTGCGCGACACTCTGCGCTCGCGCGCGCAGCTCGCCGACGTGCACGACGTGGTGCGCCGTCGGAGCGCTCAACGCGACGACCACGAGCACCAAGACGAGCAGCGGCACGCTCCGGAGCCCGAGATCGCGCGAGAGGGCGAGACGCGACCTCATGGCAACTCGTAGCCGGACTCGACGATCACCTGCTGCGCCGCTTCGGAGCTCAGGAACGCGAGGAAGTCGTCGAGTCGGTCGTCGGAAACCACGATCAGGAGCGGCTTCGGTGCCGCAACGCCTTCGATCGCGACCGCGGGCAGGCGTCGGGTTCGAAGCTGTCCACGATCGAAGAATCCGATGGCGTCGCGGACGTCGGCGAGGGCCCGCGCCATCGCGTCGTCGGTGTAGAGCACCTCGAAGCGTTGGGCGCGCACCGCGTCGTCGTGGGCATCGGCGAGCTCGGGCCAGACGGTGCGCATCGACGCGACGCCCGAATCGCCGAGCTCACGAAGCAAGGGCGTGACCTCCCTGCTGTCGCCACGGAAGAGCTCGGGCAGCTCCTCCCGCGCCCAGTGCGTCCGGCCAGTGCTCGCGAGCACGACCTCGGTGCGCGCGTAGACCTGAGCCCGCAGCCCTTCGCGCTCGCGATCACGCAGATCGCGCGAGACCAACGCAGCGTCGATCACGTCGTCTCGGAGGGCACGCAACCCTCCGCCCGAGCCGACGGAGTCGAGCTCGACCTCGAGAGGGCTCCCGCCGCCCTCGACGAAACGCGCGACCAAACGCTGGGTCAGCGCGAGGTTGCTGCCGCTGCCCGCGAGCACGCGTGGGGAACGCGGAGGATGAGGCAACGACGCCTCGAGAATCGCGTCCTCGGGTCGAGGGCCGGCCTCGGCGAGCCGCACCAACGAGACGCTCGCGCCCAGGCAGGCCGCGAACACCGTGAGGCCGAGCAGGACGGCGCGCGTCACGCTCGGTTTGGGCTCGGAGTGCGATTCGGTGTCGGGCACGGCGCGGAGGGCGAGAGGCTTCGCGGAAGCGGTCGTGCTTCGCGAGCGCCATCAGCCGCGAAGATTGTACTTCGCGATGCAATAGAGGGCGCGCACGCCGTCCTTCCAGCCGATCTTCTTGCCCTCTTCGTACGTGCGGCCGCTGTAGGAGATGCCGACTTCGTAGATGCGGACGCCGGTCTTGGCGATCTTGGCGGTGATCTCGGGCTCGAAGCCGAAGCGGTTCTCTTCGATCAACACGCCCTGGATGACCTCGCGACGGAAGACCTTGTAGCAAGTCTCCATGTCGGTGAGGTTCAGGTCCGTCATCATGTTCGACAGGAGCGTGAGGACGCGGTTGCCGACCGTGTGCCAGAAGTAGAGGACGCGGTGCGACTCGCCGCCGATGAAGCGCGAGCCGTACACGACGTCGGCGCGGCCGTCGGCGATCGGCTCGAGCAGGCGCGGGTACTCGTTCGGGTCGTACTCGAGGTCCGCGTCCTGAACGATCACGACGTCACCGGTGGCGGCCGCGAAGCCGGTACGCAGCGCCGCGCCCTTGCCCTGGTTCTTCTCGTGCAGAATCACGCGTACGTCGTCGTGACGGGCTTCGAGCTTCGGCAAGAGGTCACGGGTGCCGTCGGTCGAACCGTCGTCGACGAGGAGGAGCTCCTTGCCGACGAACGGCGGCGGAAGCTGCACCGCGCGCACGCGACGCACGATCTCTTCGAGGGTGGAAATCTCGTTGAAGACGGGGATGACGACGCTCAGACGCACCGCGGCCTTGAAGCACGGATCGCGCCGCGGAGCCAGCGGAAGGGGAAGGGGTCGTCGTGCCCGGCCTGGGTGTGAGGCGGCTCGCCGGCGGAAACGCGGTCGCCAGGGCTCGACGCGAGGTGGCGATCGGTGGGAACGTCACGCCCCCTTGCGTCGGGCGACCCAGTGCCCGAAGCATCGCGCTCGCCGTGGCTGTCCCGCCTTCGCCGACCTCGGCGGGGATGCGGCTTCGTTCCTCACTGCGGAGAATTTCATGAGCCTTCATCTCGGAAGCATCGCCCCCGACTTCAAGCAGGACTCGACCCAGGGCCCCATCTCGTTCCACGAGTGGGCGGGCAAGAACTGGGTCGTCCTCTTCAGCCACCCGGCCGACTTCCCGCCGGTCTGCACCAC
>JACKEH010000034.1 GCA_020633125.1 Sandaracinus sp.
GGTTCAGCAGGTGAAGATCCATGTCGGTGCGCGAGGTGTTCCAGAACATCTCGATGCGCAGGCCCTCGTCGACGACGGCTCGCACGAGCGTGGTGCAGGTCGCGGTCTGACCGTCTTCGTCGCTCACCGTGATGTCGACCGGGAACTCACCCGCGAGGTCGGGCATGAAGGTGAAGGGCAAGGTGCCCGGCACGTCGATGCGCGAGCTGCCGGTGAAGGCCGCGGCCGAACCGTCGGGGCGGCTCGCGAGCATCCAGCGCGCGTTCACGGAGAGGCCGTCGTCCTGCACGCCCATGCTCCACGTGATGTTGGTGAGCGGGCGGCCTTCGACGACCTCCGGGCACATCAGCGTCGGCGGGGTCGGGGTGCCGATCACGGTCACGATGCACTCCGAGGAGAGGCCGTCGGTATCCGTCGCGCGGTAGAGCAGCTCGTGCACGCCCTGGCGCTGCGGCGTGAGCGTCGCGCGGTTCATCGCCGGGCGAAGCATGAGGTCGTCGGTGCGCGGCGGTGTCGCGAGAATCTCCCACTCGTGACGGGCGATCGACGTGTCGTCGCGGACGGGGAGGTTCACGGAGAAGGGCTGCCGCGTCGGCGCCATGAAGGGCGCGTCCGGGCAGTCGATCACCGGCGGCGCCGTGAGACGCACGCGCGCATCGCAGCTGTCGGTCATGCCGAAGACGTCGGTCACGACGAGGCGCAGCACGTAGCGCCCCGCGGTGTCGCCGAGGAAGACGGGCATCGCGACGTCGATGGGGTTGAGGCTCGTGAACGATCCCATCGGGCTGCTGGCGACGGTCCATGCGAACTGCACGTCGCCGTCGTCGTCGAAGCCGGCGCCGGGAATCACGAGCTCGGTGTCGGCGGGTGCGAGGAGCTCTTCGCTCGGGCAGACCGCGACGGGCGGGCCAGCCACGACGGCGACCACGCTCTCGCAGGTCACGACCTGACCGACGGCGTCGACGGCCTCGAAGACGAAGCGGTAGCGACCGGGGAGGTCGCCCGCGACGCTCGTCATCATCGAGCGCTCGTCGTCGATCGTGGGGCGCGAGCCGGCGGGTTGCTCGGTGACGGTCCAGCGACCCTCGACGAAGCGGCCTTCGATCACGGCGGCGAAGATGCCGACCGGAACGCCGGGGCGCGTGGAGACGGGCTCGGAGCATTCGATGTCGAAAGGCACGCCGGAGTCGGTGCCCGCGTCGAAGAGCGGCGGTGCGTCGCGACCTCCCCCATCGAAGGGACCACCGTCGGGACGAACGACCGAACCATCACTCTCTTCACCGGTCGTCAGCGCGGAGCGAGCTCCACAACCGCCGAGGACCGCGAGCACGACCACACCTAGTACCCCCGGTCGCAAGTTCGTTCCGGATATCCGCGGCCCTCGACGCGGATATCGCTCGCCGACCTCCTCGAATAGGCTTCGGCCTGTCCTTCGTCGGTGCGGCAAACGACCTCCACGCCGATCATCCACGGCAACCCGGGACGAACTTACGACCGGGGGTACTAGCCAAGCGCGCATGGGGGCGGAGCATGCCACCGGAAAACCCTGACGCCAAAGGGGGAGCGCACAACGCGTTTGCGTCGGCTTCTGGCAGCGCTCGGTGACGACTTCGTCGAGCGCGTGGAAACCCTCGTCTGGCGGTCTCCCGGCGCTCCGGAAGCCGCGGAAGGCCGTTCGGAGCCCTCAGCGGGGCCTGGGGATGGCGACGACGTCGCGGCGGTTGGGGTGCTCGGCCGCGGTCCAGAGGCGGTCGCGTGGGTCGCGGTAGAGGTCTTCGGCGCCGTAGACCCAGTGCACGCTGGTGGTTCCCGCAGGGGTCGCGCGGTAGAGGCGGCCGTTGCTGCCGTCCTGGCTCGAGCTCGAGAGGTACCAAGCGTCGCCGACACGCGTCGTGCCTTGGACGCGCGTCTGACCGGCGAGGGCGGCGCCGACGGCCCAAGCGCGGTCGCCTTCGACGCGCAGCTCGTCGCCGTCGAGGAGCCACGCGACGACCTTTCCGTTGGCGTCGTCGGCGCGATACTCGGCGACCGCGAGCGCGGGTTGGCCGCCGACTTCGGAGACCGCGACCGACGAGAAACGCGCGTTGCAGCCGCCCGCGTTCACCCAACGCCCGATCCGCGGGACGACGTAGCGGTAGCCGTGCGCGTCGGCGCGCCCACCCGCGATTCCGATGCGGGTGGTGTCGTCCGTGTTCGCGACCTCGGCGATGCGCGAGAGATCGTAGACCCGCAGGCCACGCGAGGTGTCGGCGACGTAGAGCAGGTCTCCGACCCACGCGATGCCGCCGGCATGGAGCGCGCCGCCGCCGTCGTACTCGGCGGGGCCGAAGCCGCGCGCCGTGTCCTCCGGATCGACGAGCAAGAGATGGCGGTAGCGAGGGTTCGCCAGATCGGAGACGTCGACCAGCGAGAGCCGCGCGCCGCGCGTCGGGCGAGCGTCGGTCTTGTGGTACCAGCTCACGAGCAACGACGAGCCTTGGCCCGTGATGCCCTGCGGGTACCAATAGTCGACCGCGTCGTCGCCGGTGTTCCAACGAAAGCCCACGGGGGAGAGCCCGGAGAGGCGGGTGCGGGTTTCGCTCGTCAGGCCCGCGCGGCCGGTGCGGTTGAGCTGGCCGAGGACCTGCGTGAGCGTGCGGTGCCCGCCGAGGCCGGCGGTGCCAAGGCGATCGAGGAGCGCGTCCGCGCGCGCACGTCCTTCCTCGAACGAGCTCTCGGCGCGAGCGCGAAGGCGCACTCGTCGAGCGTGCGAAGGCGGCCGACGCTCGTGGTGACGGACTCGCAGGGCGTGGTCGTGCAGCGCGGAGGTGGGCCCGCGTCGGGCGGTCCGGCGTCGACAAGAACGTCCGCGTCGATCGGCACCTCCGCGTCGAGGGGGACCTCGGCGTCTTCCTCCACGAGCGCGTCGGCCGGCGTCGACGCGTCGGTGCTCGCGTCTCGAGCGGCGTCGACCGCGCGGACGCTCGCGTCGGGCTCGCCCAGGCCGCCTCCGCCACATGCGGGCAGCAGCCAAGCGGGCGCAACGAGCGCGAGGGCGACCAGGAGTTGGTCGCTTCGAGACGAAGAACGGAGCACGTCGTGTCATCGTGCACCCGGCGTGCCCGGCGAACGAAGGCTCAGCTCTTCGCTTCGATCTTCTCGAGGCGTTCGGTGAGTCGACGGACCTGCTTCTCGAGCTCTTCGACGCGCTTGTCGTTCTCGGACGTCGTGCCTTCGCCGCGGTCGAGCACCCGCAGGCGCCGATCGAAACGCACCCGCTCCTGGGGCGTGAGGCGGAGGCGGTAGGTCTCGAGCGCGTCGCGTGCTTCGCGACCGCGACCGATCGTGAGCGCCACGGCGGCCGCGTCGCGGACCTTCGGGCTCTCGTCGCGCAGCAGATCGCGCAGCGCCTCGATCGCGCGCTCGCGCGCCGCGTCCTTCGCGTGACGCAACAACACGCCGACTCCCTGCACCGCGTGCGGGCGCGCCTTGCTGGGCAGACGACCCGGACGGGCACGATCGAGCAAGCTCGAGAGCGCGTCTTCGTGCCGTGTCTGCGCGAGCGCGCGCAGCGCACCGCCCTGCGCGAAGCTTCCGAAGCTCGCGCGGTCGGCCGCGGTCACGAGGTGCGCGAAGGGCGCCGCTTCGCGTTGTTGGCCGAGGCCTTCCCACGCGGCTTCCGCGGCGCGCGGCGGCAACCCCGCTTCGAGGCGGCGCTCGAGCGTCTCGACGACGCGCGAATCGCGGAAGGTCGCGAGCGCGCGCATCAGCGCGGCGAGGCTCTGCGGCTCGTCGTGCTCCTTGGCGAGGGCGAGCAACGCTTCGAGCGCGGGCTCGCTCTTCGCTTCGGCGAGCGTCTCGGCCAACACGGTGCGCACGCCCCAGACCTTCTCGCGACGGAACGCGGCCGCGACCGCGTCGACGCCGGCGCGCCGACCGTCCTTGCAGAGCGCGCGGGCTGCGAGCAGGCGGCCCCAGACGTCGTCGTGCTCGAGCTGCGCGCGAAGACGCGCGTCGCCCACGTCGAGCTCGAGGTCGTGCAGCACCTTCAGGTCGGGATCCACGCGAACTCGCTCCGGCTCCTTCGCCATCGGGATCACCGTGGTCAGGCGCTCGCCGTCGAAACGCACGGTGCGGACGTGGCGCTCTCCGTCGATCCACCACGCGAGGTCGAGCGTGAGATCGAAGCGCGCCGCGTCCTTCTTGCCCGTCGAGCAACGCTGCGTGAGCTCGAAGGTGCCTTCGTTGCGCTTGCCGTCCCAACGAAAGCGTCCGTCGAGCTTCGGGTAGCCGGCTTGGTGCAGCCAACGATCGAAGAACGCCGCGAGCGAGCGGCCCGAGGCTTCTTCGAGCACGCGACGGAAGTCGTCGGTCTCGACCAAGCCTCCGGCGTGCCGCTGCAGGTACGTCGCGACCGCGGGCCAGAAGGTCTCGTCGCCGAGCATCTTGCGCAGCATGTGGATGCGCCACGCGGCCCCCGGGTAGAGGTGGTGGTCGTACATGTCCCAGCTCGAATCGAAGCGGCGCGTGACGATCGGGCGCGCGTAGCGCTCGTCGCTCTCCTTCATGTACGCGCGCGCGTCGGCCCAGAGGTCGAAGTGGGCGAGGTCGAGGTCGCGTTCTTCTTCGAGCCAGACGCTCTCCATGTACGTCGCCCAACCTTCCTTCAGCCACGCGTGCGCGTAGTCGCGGCAGACCACGAGGTCGCCGAACCACGTGTGCGCCATCTCGTGGAGGTTGATGACGTCGAGGAGCTGCCGTTCCTCGGACTCGAGCGCGTCGTCGAGGAGGAAGCGGTCGTCCCAGGTGACGAGCGAGATGTTCTCCATCGCGCCGCCGATGCCGGGCACGGCGAGCTGGAAATACTTCGGGTAGGGGTAGGGCACGCCGAGGCGCTTCGGGATCCAACGCAACATCTCGGCGGTGTGGCGAAACGATCGCTCGAGGTGCTTCTCGTCGAAGAGCGACGAGGGCGCGTAACAGGCGATGGGCACGCCGTCGACCTCGCCGCCATCCCAGCGCACGAAATCGCCGACCGCGAAGCACGTGAGGTAGCTCGGGCAACGCTGCTCGAGCACCCACTCGCTGGTCGCGAGGTCGCCTTCGGTCGTCTTGCCGACGAGCTTTCCGTTGGCGAGCGCGGTGAGCGAGGCCTCCGCGGTGATGCGAATGCGCAGCGTGGGGCGCACCGCGGGGAGGTCGACGGTGCAGAGCCAATGACGCGCGCGCTCGGTCTCGTGATCGGAGGCGACGAAACGCGCGGCGTTCGGGTCGTTCTTCGTCGGACCGGAGAAGAGCAGACCGCTCTTCGGCTCGATCACGTGGTAACGAAGGCGGACCTCGCGCTCTTCGCCCTTGGCGAAAGGACGCTCGAAGGTCAGCGAGAGCTTGGCGTCGTCGTAGCTGCTGCGGACGCCATCCCCTTCGACGCTCAGCTCGAGCAGGTCGAGGCCGTGAAAGTCGATCGAGTCCACGCCCGCGTCGTTGGCGCGCAGGCGGTGCACGAGCTCCACGTCGACGCGGCGGGCGTCGAGGTCGACGCGCAGGTGAAGGTCGAGGTGCACTGGCTCGAGGCGAAGCTCGGGCGCGTAGTGGCGGTGGGCGTCGGACGACGCGAACTCGCCGGCGCTGCCCTTCTCGCGGGCGTGAAGGTCGAGGAAGGCGGTGCGGCGGTCGGCGTTCAACAGCGTCATGGGCGGCGGATTCGTAGCAGATTTGCGACGGTGTCGGCGTAGGCTGGCCTCGGCTTCGTGAGGGAGGACAGGGAACGGATGCGAAGGTGGATCGCGGGATGGGGTGTTTGGTGGCTCGTCGGGGCGACGCGGGTGTGCGCGGACGTGCCGCCGGTGCCCGAGGAACCCGGCTGGGACGAGACGCCGCTGCCCATGCCCGAAGAGGTCTTCGTGCTCGTCGCCCTGGTCGCGGCGATCGTCGTGATCGCGCGGTGGCGACGCGTGAGGGCGGCGTGACGGAGTTGGATCTCGAGGCGCTCGCGCGCGACTACGAGTGGACCTCGATGCGTTTCGACGGAGGCGACGCCACCGAGCGCGCGACGGGGCGGCTCGTTCGCATCGAGCGCACGCGGGACTCGGCGTTTCTTTCGCCCTTCGAGCGGGCGGCGATCGCGCGACGCGTCGCGGAGCTGGCGGACCCGCGGGTGTTGCCGGTGCTGCGCACCGAGCCTTGGATCGTCGCGCGCGCACGCGAGACGTCGTTGCCGCTGGCGGCGTGCTTCGATGCCGCGCTCGAGTTGCTCGACGCCGCGCAACGCGTCGAGGCCGGTGGGCTCGGGGTCGCGCGCCTCCAGGCCGAGAGGGTCGACGACGGGTTTCGGGTGTGGGTGGAGCCTTCGTCTCGCGCTCGGCCGCCCGAGCCAGAGGCGCTCGGCCGCGCGTTCGGTTGGCTTCTAGGGGCGCTCGATCGGGTGGTGGGCACGAAGAAGCTGCGCAGCAAGCTGAGGCAGCCGTCATCCGTGTCCGCGGCGGCTCGCGCGTGGGCGGAGCACGCCTCGCCGAGCGGTGTCGCGCGTGCCGCGACGATCGAGGACGTGCCGTACGGTCCGGGTCCTCTGCCCGATCTCGACGCGGCGGAGCGGGTGGGCGAGGCGCTCTGGGCCGCGTCTCCCGGAGACCCCGACGTCGGTGTCGAGCTCGCGGCGATTCACCACCACTTCGGCTGTGTGGCGTGGGCGGAGGGCGCGCTCGACGAGGCGGAGCGACGGCTGGAGCGGGCTCTCGAGCTCTACCCGTCCGCGCGAAACCTCACGACCCGTGCCCTGCTCGCACGGCGACAGGGCGACGAGGGGCTCGAGGCCGAGCTCCTGGATCGCGAGCCGGCACCGTCGCTCTCGATGCGCGTGGACGACGCGGCGCGCCACCTGTGCGCGCGTGCGAGCTCGCTCGCGCGACGCGGTCGGGTCGTCGAAGCGATGCAGCTGCTCGCGTACGACGACTGGATCTCGGACCACGGCCCGAGCGCCGCGTGGCTCGCGAGCTTTCGGGCCCGCTACGCGCCGGAGGGGTGAGCCAGCGGCTCAGCGCGCCGCCCACGCGACGAAGCCTTCGAGCATCTGGCTCAGCAGCTCGGCCGTGGCTTCCTGGAGCTTGCCCTCGGCGTCGAAACGCGACGCCACGCTGCCGATGCAGATCTCGGGCTGCGGGTAGATCTCCGCGAGCATGGCCATCAACACGACCTTGAGGTGCTGCTGCCCACGCGCGGTGCCGATCACGCCGGGCGACGCGCCGAGGACCGCGACGGGCTTGTGTTTGAACACGCTCTGGTAGCCGGGGCGCGAGGCCCAATCGAGCGCGTTCTTCAGCGGACCCGGGATCGAGTAGTTGTACTCGGGCGAGACGATCACGACTCCGTCGGCTTCCGCGATCGCGTCCTTGAGCGCCTTCACCGGCGCAGGCTCGTTCGTGAGCTGATCGGCGTCGAACATCGGCACGTCGCGCCAGTCGTGAATCGTGAGCGTGGTGCCCTGCGGCACGAGCGAGGTCATCGCGCGAAGGACGGCGGTGTTGTGCGAGCCGGCACGAAGGCTGCCGGAGAGGCCGAGGAGCTTCATGCGCTTGGGCATCGCGCTCGCGAGTACCGGACGCAAGGCGCGTGAGTCGAACGGACCGTCGCGCTCCGCGGGAACGATGACCCTTCAGTCCACGCGCCCGTCGAGGCACTGCAGGTACGCGACGAGGTCCGCCATCGCCGCCTCGTCGACGCTCACGCCTTCGTGTGCGCGCACCGCGGCTTCGATCGTGTCCGCGCTTCCGTCGTGCAGAAAGCGCGGTTGATGCCAGAGCCCGTGAAGCGTCGGGGTGTCGAGCCCGGCCAGCGGTCCGCCGAGGCGTCCTCCCGAAGCCGCGGTCAACGTTCCGACGTCGTGCAGCACGGGCGTCCCGTCCACGAGGGCGCTGTCGGTGAGCTGGGCGCCCGCGTGGCAGCTTCCACAACCCGCGTCGACGAAGACGGTGCGGCCACGACGCGCGTCGTCCGGCAACGAGCCGTCGGCGGCGCGAAAGGGGCTGCGAGGTTCGGCCAAGGTCGCGACGTAGGCAGCCAGCGCGTCGAGATCCGCGGAGCGCCCGGCCTTCGGCGCGCCGAGTGTCGCTTCCGTGGCCGCGAAGTCGACGTCGTCGAGCAAGCCGGTGCCGCCGAAATGCGCTCGAATGTCGTTCTCGAAGTCCTGCACTTCGTCGAAGTTCGCGCTCCAATGCAGCGGGCCTTGGCTCGCGCGCGCGAAGAGCGGCGGCGTGCGGCGGAGGCCTTCGCCGCGGTCGGTGAAATCCCAGACGTGGTGGTCCGAGTCGCCGTCGAGGTGGCAATGCGCGCAGGCGAGATAACCGTCGCGGGCCAAACGTGGATCGACGGCGTCTCCGAAGAGTTGCTTGCCGCGCAGCACCTGCGCATCGAGCGGTTCCTCGGCCACCGTCGTGAGCGTCGTCGTCGCGCGCGGCAGCCCGCTCAGGTCGGACACGTCCCAGAGCTCGACGCGCCGATCGAGCGAGGCGTGCACGACGAGCCATCGATCGTCGGCGCTGAGCGCGAGCCCGTCGGGCGCGTAGCCCGTGCCGAGCAGGCTTCCGGACTGGGTCCGGTTGATCACGTCGAGCCGCTCGACCGCGCGATGCCCACGGTCTGCGACGTAGAGGTAGTCGCCGCGCGCGCTGTACACGCCAGCCGCCGCGAAGCCACGGTTGTCGAACTGCTTGCGGCGCGCGAAACGCTCCACGAACGCGTCGTCGCGTGTCTCGAGGAACGACACCACCGCGCGCACGCTCGTCTCGAAGCTCAGCGGGTATTCGCTGCGAAACGTGCCCTCGCCGAGGTTGGCCTGCGTCGAGGGAATCGCCGCTTCGGTGCCGGTCGGATCGAAGAGCACCTGTTCGAGGTAGCTCGGAAGACCGCCGCTTTCGCTGTCGTTGCTCGGCTGCGGATCGAACGCGAGCGTCACGTGCTCGACCTCGCCGGTGCTCGGGGTGAGCAGCGCCACGCGGCCCTCGTCGAGGGAACGCCAACGCGTCACGGCGAGGCGACCGTCGGGGGTCACTGCGACACCACGTGCGTCCGGCACGACCTCGTGGGCGCGCAGCACCGCGTCGTCGCGAACCTCGGCCACCGACCCGAGCGCTTGCAGCGAGACGTAGAAGCCGCCGTCGTGCGCGACCACGCCGAAAGGGCGCGACGCGGGCGGCAGCGCGATCACCCGCGGCGAGGCGCTCTCGTTCTCGAGCAGCAAGAGCGACGCCTCGTCTTGGCATGCGACGGCGAGCGTTCCGTCGTCCGCGAACGCCAAGGTGCGCGGGCCGGCCGGCGTCGCCACACGCCGGACGAGCTCGAGCGTTCCGTCGCCGACGCGGAAGAGCGTGACCACGTTCGCGTCGGTCGCGACCACGGCACCCAACGTTCCGCGCAACCCGACGGTGCTGCTCTGACGCGGCTCGTGCGTGCGGGGCAGCGTGACCGTCACGAGCGCGCGCGCCGTCGCTTCTTCGTCGCCTCGCCGCACCACGAGGCGCACGGTGTAGCGACCCACGGTGGACCAGCTCGCTTCCGCGAACGCGTCGGTGCCTTCGACCACCCGGCCGTCTCCGAGCTCGAACCGAAAGCTCTCGGCGTCCGAGCGCGACGACAGGACCACCGTGTCCCCGACCTCGACGTACGGCGGCACCTGCAACGAGGCCTCGAGCGGCAAAGGGCCCGCGTCCGTCGAGGCGTCGACCGGGGCGGAGCCGTCGAAGCCACCGTCCACCAGCGTCACGTCGTCGTCGCCGCACGCGACCAGCAAGAGCGTGAGCACCCAGAAACGCAACGCTCACTCCCGCGTGGTGAAGGTGTACGTCGTGCTCTCCGCGACCGGATTGCCGACGAAGTCCGTGACGCCGTTCGCCATCACCTCGAGCGTGTACGACGTGCCCGGCTGCAGCGGGCAATTCGGGTGAAAGCTGACGAGCGTCTCTTGCGCGCTCACGGTGCCGGCGACGCGTGCGCCCGACGCGGTCTCGTAGAGCCGTACCGAACCTTCGAACGCGCTCTTGGGTTCGACCATCTCCGAGAAGCCCACGCCGAAGCGCGAGGTCAGCGCGAGGTCGGTGCTGCCGCTCGGCGGGTAGGCCCAGGTCACGCTCGGTCCTCGTGTGTCGGGCTCGGTCGCGTACGGAATCACGACGCTGCCGCGGCCTGCTTGCGCGTCGGCGTCCACGCTCGCGACGACGACGTTTCCGATCGGCGTCACGGTGTCGAGGTCGCCGACCAAGGAGAATGTCGCGATCTCCCGGATGTTCGACGGATCGCTCACGTCGTACGCGTAGCCGCCGCGTCCCGCGCCTTCGAACGCGACGTCGTCTTTCACGAAGACGTAGCCGCCACCGCCCTCCGAGCGAAGGTCGCCCGCGTAGGTGGGGCGCGCGGGATCGCGCACGTCGTAGACGAGCAAGCCCGCGCCCGAGCTCTTGCGCGCGTACCAGACGTAGCCGTTGACCAGGTTCGTGAAGTACGCGTCGCGCGGCTCGCCCTCCGAGTCGCGAATCACGAAATCGCCTCCGCCGATCGGCTGTGGGTCGAGCGGGTTCGAGACGTCGAGCAAGACGGTGCGTGGACCTTCGGCCGCGGTCGCGACGAGCAGGTTACCGATCGCCTGCACCTGACCGACGCGAAGGATCGGATCGAAGACGTATTGCGCCACGAGCTTCGGATCGCGTGGGTCGGTCGCATCGACGACGTAGACGCCGTTGTCCGCGCCGCCGACGTACACGTAGGGCGCCTGCCAGAACACGCTCAGCGAGACCCGCGCGTAGGCGTCCGGGTAGAAGAAGCCGGGCAGGCTGAGCGTGGACACGACCTCCGGGGCCGAGGTGTCGGAGACGTCCCAGAACTCGATGCCGCCACCACCGTCGAAGAGCGGTCGTGTCATCGAGTCGACGACCGCCCACGAGCCGCCGATGGGCGAGAAGCCGATCGCGTGGGTCTCGCGCATCGTCTCCGAGCGGCCGACGCCACGCAGCACCGGCGCGCACGGATCGGTCGCGTCCCAGAAGGTCAGCCCGCCGTCGCCCCACTCGGGCGCCCACGGCATCAGCAGGTAGCCGTCGTAGACGACGAGCAAGTTGTGGTGCTGGATGTCGTCCTCGTGCCCGCTCAGGTACGCGCAGTGGGTGCCGAGCTCTTCTTCGGTGAAGGCGCGCTGCGGGGCGTGCACGGTCCATCCGGCTGGCTTCCACGCGTCGGGCTCGGGAAACGGACCCGGGTCGACGTCCGGTCGGCACAAGGCCGCCGCGGGTTGGCCGGCGTCGGTTCCCGCGTCTTCTTCGGTGCCCGCGTCGCTCGCCGCGTCGACGCCCGCGTCTTCCGTGCCCGCGTCCGTCGACGAAGAATCGTCGTCGCCGCACGCGACGAGGCAAACACCGAGCACGACGAGCCAAGGCTTCATGCGCGGAGGATAGAACCCGCGCACGTGCGAGGCGGGAACGCGCGCACGGAACGTCAGGTCGCGACGGTCTCGGCGGCGTCGGGCAGGTCGATCGGCGGCGGCGGGTTTCCACGAAGCCCACGCACCCAGAACCAGAGAATCGATCCGATGCCCCAGAGCAAACCCACGACCACGCCGCCGTCGACGATGCCGCGCCACGGCTGCGGGAGCTGACGGACCAACGCGATGACGCCGATCAGGGCGATCGAGAAGACCCAACCCACGATCTTCTGCCGACGCTGCGCGTGGAAGAGGCTCATGCAGTAGGGCAACGCCAGCAGCACGTGCAGCGGCTTCGGGTTCTGGCCGAGGTGGAAGGCCCTGGCGACGACTCGCGGCGAAAAGCGCTTCTGAAAACCGCGGTAGCCCTCGGCGTACGCGTTGAAGAGCACGAAGCCGACGAAGAGCGCTTGCTGCGGAAGGCTCATCGCGTCGTCACGCCACACCTCGAGCGCGTAGGGGAGCAAACGCACGACGGCCTGCGTCAGCAGCAGGACGACGAGGGCGACCCCCCAGGTGGCGACGACGGCAGGCATGACCCGCGTTCATACGACGCTCACGCCGACGCGCCAGTCCGGGAGCCGTGGTCAGCGGAGCGTCTGCGGCTCGCCACACTCGGGCGTCGGGGGTTGCGTGGCCTGCCCCGATCGAGTGACGAGCGGCAGCCGGCAGACGTAGAGGCGGTCGCCGTGAAGCACCCAGACCCCGCCCGGGCCGTCGCTGATCGCGGGAATGTTGCCGACCGAGGCCCCCACGCCGCCTTGGCGTTGCGCGTTGGTCAGGGCGGGAACGACGAGGGCACCGAGGGCGACCCCGGCGAGGAGGGCGAGGGCGAGTCGTGACATGCGGCCACGATGCCAGAGAGCACCGACCACGTGCACGGATCGAATCCGTGGTGGCGCTCGGTGGCGGGAGGGCCGGCTTTGCCGGTTGGGGGAGCGCGCCGCTCCTTCGAGAAAGAGAATCCGTGCGAGTGGTCGTGGCGCTCGGGGAGGGGCCCCAATCCGGCTTGGCCGGTTGGGGGAGGGAGCGGCGCTGCCTCGAGAAAAGAGAAGAGCATGAATCCGACCGCCGGATGCGTGCTCCGAGCTGCCGATTTCTTGCGCGTTTCACGCAAAACCCGTTACCCGCGAGAGGTGCGTGTCTTTCTCGTCGCTCTCGCGCTCGCCCTCACGACCGCCGCGGTCGCGACGGCGGACCGTACGAGCGCCGATCCGACCCGCGGTCCGGCCGCGCGTCCCTTGCCGCATCGAAGCCGCAGCCTCGGGCTGCCTTTTCGAGGGCACCTGCGCGACGGCGTGTTGCTTCGCGAGTCGGCGCACGTGCGCTACGTCACCGAATACGCCACGGCCGGAAACCACTACGGCACGTGGGAGCTCGTCCAGCTGCTCGAGCGCGCGGCCTACCGCGTGTCGCGTCGTCTGCCGGGCGCGAAGCTCTCGGTCGGCGAGCTCTCGGCCGAGCGTGGCGGACGGCTTCCGGGTCACGCCTCGCATCAGAACGGACGCGACGTCGACCTCGGCTTCTACATGCTCGACGCACGCGGGCGCCCCTACGACGCGTTCGCGTTCGCGGAGTTCGGGCCGAACGGCCAAGGGCGCGGTCCCAACACGTCGTTGCGCTTCGACGACGCTCGAAACTGGGAGCTCGTCGCGAAGCTCGTCGCCGACGGGGACGCCCGTGTGCAGCACCTCTTCGTCGCGCGGCATCTGAAGGATCGGCTGCTGGCCGAAGGCCGACGTCGACGAGCACCCGCCTCGGTGCTCGCGCGGGCCGAGCGTGTGATGGCGCAGCCGACCGGCCACGCCCACGCCAACCACTTCCACCTGCGCATCTATTGCTCCCCGTCGAATCGCCCCGCCTGCAAGGACCAAGGCGTGCGGCATCCGTGGGCGCCCTGAGCGCTCTCGACGTCGAGCGGTCGCGCGTCGAACCGGCTCGCTCAGCGATTCGCGAGGTGTTCGCGAGGTGTTCGTCGAGGGTGCGAGCCCGCGTCGAACCGGCTCGCTCCGCGATTCGCGAGGTATTCGTCGAGGGTGCGAGCCCGCGTCGAACCTCGCCCCGCGATTCGCTCAGCGGCTCGAGAGGTATTCGTCCACGATCGCCGGATAGCCCTCGCGGTACGTCGGGTACGCGAAGGTGAAGCCGCTCTGTCGAAGCAAGCCGCTCGTGCAGCGCTTGCCTCGCGCCGGTCCCGCGAGCGTCGGCGGCGTCACGCCCAAGCGTTCGGCCAAGAACGCCGCGACCTCCGAGAGCGGCACCACCCCTTCGTCCACGCCGACGTAGATCGACTGTGGCGCGTCCAAGGCCAGCAGATGCTCGATCGCACGTGCCGCGTCGTCTCGGTGAATGCGGTTGGTGAAGCGATCACGACCGCCCGGCGCGCCCGCTTGGTTCGCGGTGCGACCGTCTCGGCCCAACGTCCCCTCGTGTACGCTCTGCACGAGCCGCGTGCGCTCCGGCCCGTAGAGACCCGAGAGTCGAAACGCGATGCCACCGCGCAACGCACGAAACCGCTCTTCGCCCGCGCGTAGGAATCGCGCGTGGCCGGTTTCGCTCGTGGGCGTCGTCTCGTCGACCTCGCCGTCGTCCACGTCGTAGACGGCGGTGC
This sequence comes from Sandaracinus sp., assembly GCA_020633125.1. Lineage (GTDB taxonomy): Bacteria > Myxococcota_A > Polyangia > Polyangiales > Houyiibacteriaceae > JACKEH01. Next base: position 14,055 of record JACKEH010000034.1, read on the forward strand.
TCGAGGTGAAGAGCGCACGCGTGAGTGTCGCGTCGCCGAGGGCTTCGATCACGCGCGCGGGGCCGTCGTCGTAGGCGAGCGCGTAGCTCGCGTCGTCGCGTCCGTTCGAGCCGGCCGCGTAGACCAACGTGTCGACGTCGTGGTGGGGGGCGAGCGCGCTTCGCAGCGACCACGGGTCCGAGAGGTCGGCCGCGACACGCACGATCGACGACGGAAGCTTCGACGGATCACGCCGCAGCCCGAGCACCTCGTGGCCGCGCGCGACCAGGCGTTCTGCCAGCGCTGTGCCGAGCCAACCGCAACCGGCGATCAGGACCTTCACGCCTTGGCCACCGTCGCCGCTTTGTCGCGCAGCTTGCCGAGGTCGTAATCGAAGGGCCGGTCGCTCCCGCTCTCGTAGGCCACCTGGCGCACGAGAATCTCGAGGTCGTGCGTGGTCTCGGCGTCGAGGCCCAGCTTCGCGGCGATCGCGTCCAGGGTCTCGTTCTCGCCGTCGGCGAGCTCGCCGTCGAGGGTCGCCAGCCACGCCGCGACCGCGTAGACGAAGTGACGGTCTTCCGCCGCGAGGTTCGAGAGATCGACGTCCGCGATCGTCACCGGCGTGCGAATGCTGCGCTCGACCGCGTCGACCTCTTCGAGATCGAGCCCGTCTTCGAGCGCGAGCTTCGCGATCGCGTCGGCTTCGTCGGCGTCGAGGTTGCCGTCGGCCCAGCCGACCGCCGCGAGCGCGAGGTACACGTTCTTCTTCGGGTCGCTCATGGCGCGAGGTTACGCCGCGCTGCGTCGTGCGGGAAGCGACAGCGCGACGTGCATCGCGCCCCGAGTCCGGGGTAGCGTCGAGGCATGAGCATCGTCGTCGCGATCGTGGGGGGAGCCGTGGCGGGATCGGAAGCCGCTGCGGTCTGCGCGGAGCGTGGCGTGCGCGCCGTGGTCTTCGAACGTGGCGCGCGGCCCTACGGCAAGATCGAAGACGGTCTGCCGCGTTGGCACGTGAAGCTTCGCGACAAGGAATACGCGCGCGTGGACGCGAACCTCGATCGATCCGAGGTGCGTTTCGTTCCTTCGACCGCGGTCGGGGTCGACGTGTCGTTCGAGCGGCTTCGCGCGAGCGGTTTCTCGGCCGTCGTGCTCGCGAACGGCGCGTGGCGTGACCGTCCGCTTCCGGTCGAGGGCATCGACGCCTTCGTCGGGCGCGGTCTGCTCTACCAGAACCCGCTCGTGCATTGGTTCAACCACCACGAAGAGCCGGGCTACGCGGGGCCGGAGCTCGAGCTCGCGGAAGGCGCGCTCGTGGTCGGGGGAGGGCTCGCGTCGATCGACGTCGTGAAGCTGCTCTCGCTGGAAGCGTGGACGAAGGCGCTGCGTGCGCGAGGCCTCGACGCGGACGTGGTCTCGCTCGAGCACCGAGGAATCCCGGCGTTCTGCGAAGCGAACGGCGTCGACATGGCTTCGATTCCGATTCGGCCGCCCACGCTCGTCTACCGCCGGGACGCCGAAGACATGCCGCTCGCGGACTTTCCCGACGGTGCGACGGAGGAGCAACGCGCGAAGACCCGCGTCGCGCGGCGTCGCATCCTCGATCGTGTGCTCGAGCGTTACCACGTGCGTTTTCAACCCTTGCGCGTGCCGGTCGGCATGGAGGTCGTGGATGGCCGGCTTCGTGGTCTCGTGTTGCGCGAGACGAGGATCGAAGGCGGCCGCGTGCGTGAGGTCCCGGGCAGCGACGCTTTGGTGGAGACGCCGCTCGTGGTGAGCAGCATCGGCAGCGTGCCCGAGCCGATCGAAGGTGTGCCGTGCTGCGGCGAGCTCTACGACTTCGCGGACCCGGAGACGGGCGCCTTGCGTGGGCTCGATCGGGTCTTCGGCCTCGGCAACGTGCTCACCGGGCGCGGCAACATCCGCGACAGCCGCGACAACGCGAAGCTGGTGGCGGAGCGTTTGCTCGGGAGTGACCGCGAGGGCGGCGAGCTCGACCGCGTCGCCGACGAAGCGCACGCGCGGGGACGAAAGGCGGCGGAGCAAATGCTGGAGGGCGCCCTCTCGGTGGCCACCGAGGCCGACGAAGCCGCCATCGACGCGCTGATCGCGGAGCGCTGGGCTGCGACGGGCTACGACGGCGACTACGCGCGCTGGATGCAGACGCATCGCGCGGGCTGAGCGCGGGCCGCATCGCGCCGGCGGGGCGCCGGCCGACCGGATCGATCAGACGAAGCGGTGGCTGCCCTTCACGCCGTCGCTCTCTTCGTCTTCGGCGAAGCGGTAGCGCTCGTCCACGAGGCCGTCGATGCGCTGCATGATCTCGTCGACGTGACCTTGGAAGAGGTCACGATGCGTTCGTTCGTCCTTCGCGTCGAAGGGCGTGAAGGGCCCCGGCACGTGCCAAGGCTTCGCGTCCTCGTAGGTCAGCGGCTCGCCGAAGCGGTAGACGATGCGACCCGAGCGGGCGAAGGGGCTGCTCGTCGGGTAGACGAGATCGGAGCCACTGCACCCGACCGGCACCACCGTCTTGCGGTAGCGCAGCGCGACTTGCGACATGCCGATGTGACCACGGGAGAGGCGAATGCTGCGGGTGCCTTGTGGGAACACGAGCAGGTCGAGCCCCAGCGCGAAGGCTTCTTCGTGGAGCTGCAAGAAGCGGCTCATCATGCGCGTGAAGGTCGCGCAGATCGCCTGCGCCCACGTCTCCTTCGTCGGATCGAAGGGGCGCCCCAAGATGTCACGCGGCGTGGTGAGGAACGCACGCGGGATCGGCAACGCGGCTTCGTCCGTGGGGTCGCCGACGGCGGTCGCGTCGACGTGCTTTCGCAGCGTCGTGTATTCGTCTTCCGTGGGGCGGCGACCGAGGTTTCCGAGCAAATCCTTGGTGATGATGTACCCGCGCGACACCGTCGGCAGGTTGTTCGTCATCTCCATGAACTTCCCGACGATCGGGTTCTCGTAATACTTGCCCTTCACCCACGTCGCGGTGAAGCGACGGTGGTCGCGCCAGAGCTGGTATTGGAAGGGCCAATAGTTGAAGCGGTCGGTGTGGTTCATCGCGAACACCACCGGCTCCTTCGGAACCTTCTCGTATCCCTCGAAGACGATCTCCACCTTTCGGGCGGGCACGAGCTCGTAGTTCGGGAAGAGCACGCCGCGCGCGACCGCGCGTTGCCAGCGCGGACGGGCTTCGAGGCGAATGCGGTCGAGGCGGGGAATGTCGAGCATCGCGGTCCAGACCGTGGCCCGCGAGCGTGGTCTTCGTCAACGTGACGTCGTCGCTACGGACCGGGCGTCACCCACGGCAGGCGCCGCGTCGCGCGAGGTTCGCCCTTCGCGGCGCTCGAAGCGGGGGGCAGACCCCTTCGGCGGCCCACACGAGAGACGTCACTCGCGCGAGACCGTCTCCCCTCGGTCGCGCGCCGCCGCCACGTCCTCGCGGAGCTTGGTCCACGCCTTTCGAGCGCGCTCGAAGGTGCTCTCTTGCGGCACGTCCTCGGGATGCGCGGCGCGACGGCGCGCCCGGAGCTTCGGCCATGCCAAGCTCGCGAGCGTCGCCGCGCCCGCCGCACCGGCCGCTTGGGCCAAGCCCACCGGACCGAGCGGTCGGCTCCCGAAGATCACGCTCGTGGCAGGGGTCTGAATCAGCGCGACCAACGCCGCCATGCTGCCGACACCGGTCGCGACCACCAGCGGGCTCGGTCCGCCCGACGCCAAGGTCTGTCCGAGCTGCGCGCCCACGAGCGCCAAGAGGCCGACGGTGTCCGCGCCTCGGCGGTCGCCCGTCATGCGCGCGAGCATCCACGCCGCCGTCGCGCTCGCGGCGGTGACGACGCCACGCTCGAGGATGCTCTCTTCGAGCGCTTGCCCGAGCGACGCCTCGGGCCCTTCGCCGAGCAGCTCTTCCGGCGAGCTCGTGGGCGGTCGCAGCGCCACCGCCATCGCGGGAAGCGCGTCGGTCAGCAGGTTGACCAGCAGCAACTGCCGCGGGTTCAACGGCGAACGCCCGCCGAGCAGACCGCCTGCGAGCGTGAAGCCGATCTCGCCGAGGTTGCCGCCGACGAGCAACGACACCGCTTCGCGCACGCTGCGCCAGAGCGCGCGACCTTCGAGCACCGCGGCCACGATGCTCTCGACGCTCCCGTCCGCGACCACGAGATCCGAGGCGTGCCGCGCGGCGCCAGTGCTGCCGCGGCCGAGCGCGATGCCCACGTCCGCGAGACGAATCGCCTGGGCGTCGTTGGCGCCGTCGCCGGTCATCGCGACGACACGACCCCGCGCCTTGAGCACCCGCACCAAACGGACCTTCTGGCTCGGCGTGACCCGCGCGAAGACGCGCGCGCGCTCGAGCAACGCGCCGAGCTCCGTGTCGTTCGCGGCGTCCATCTGCGCGCCGGTGACCACCTCGGGGGCGTCACCGTCCATCGCGAGCTCCTTCGCGATGGCGCGCGCGGTGCGTGGGTGGTCCCCCGTGATCATGTACGCCGTCACGCCCGCGCGCCGTAGATCGTCGAGCGCGCGTTTGGCCGTCGCGCGCACCGGATCGGCGATGCCGACGAAGCCACGAAAGCGGCATTGGCGAAGGTGCGCGTCGTCGAGCGGGTCGTCCGGGAGGCGACCGTCCACGATGGCGAGCACCCGAAACCCACGATCCGCCATCGACGTGGCGGCCTCGTGAAGCCGCGCGCGTCCGTCGTCGTCGAGGGGCCGCTCTTCGCCCGCGACGAGCCACCGGTCGCAACGCTCGACGAGCACCTCGGGGGCGCCCTTGAGGTGCACGCGTCCGCTCTCCTCGCGCAGCGCGTGGTAACCACGGGCCGGCTCGAAAGGCAGCACGTCCCGCACGCGAAGCGCTTCGTGCACCGCGACCCCCGCGACGCGACCCGCCTCCGCGAGCGCTTCGTCGGTCGGATGCGGCAGCGCTTCTTCGCCTCGGCGCGGCGTCGCGCGAAGGGCCACCCGCAACACGCTGCGAAGCGCGTCGTCGAGCGCGTCGGGCGCTGCCCCGTGGTGTCCGTCGTGCACCAGCTGCAGCTTCAGCTTGCCTTCGGTGAGCGTGCCGGTCTTGTCCGCGCAGAGCACGTCGATGCGACCGAGGGCCTCGATCGCTCGTGGGTTGCGGACGATCGCGCCACGTCGACTCAAACGTTTCGCCGCCGCGAGCTGCGCGCTCGTCGCGAGCAAGGGCAAGCCCTCCGGCACCGCCGCGACCGCGAGGCTCACGCCCGAACGAATGATCTCGCGCGGCGTCGCGTCCTTGCGCGCCAACCCGGCGAGTATCACCGCCGCACCGGCCGCCGCCGCGATCGGCGCCGTGATCGCGGTGAGCGATTCGAGCCGTGCTTCGACGCCGCCCGCGGGCGTCTCGTCGGCTTCCAAGAGACCTCGCTGCGCCTCGGTCTCGTCGCCCGTCGCGGTCACGACGTAGACCGCCGCGCCAGCGGCGACCACGGTGTCCGCGAAGACCATGCTCGCGCGCTCCGCCACGGCGCGCTCGGCGTCGACCGCCGACAGATCCTTTCGCACCGGATGCGACTCCCCGGTCAGCGACGCTTCGTCGAGCTCGAGCCCGTGGGCTTCGAGCAGACGCCCGTCCGCAGGCACGACCTCGCCCACGTCCAGCTCGACCACGTCACCGACCACCAGCTCGTCCGCCGCGACCCGCGTGGTCTGGCCGCCGCGCCGCACGCGCACGTGGCGCTGCTCGTCGGCGAAGAGGTCCTGCAAACCCTTCTCGGTTCGGTAGCGCTGAGACACCCCCAGTGCGGTGTTGAGCGACAAGACACTGCCCACCATCACCGCGTCGCCGAGCCCCCCCATCAGCGCCGAGAGACCGGCGCCGCCCACCAGGATCGGGGTGAGCGGGTTCGCGAGCTCTTCGACCACGAGATCCGTGAGCTGGCGCGCGCGGCTCTTCGGCTGCGCGGTCGGCGGGCGACGCGCGACGACCTCGCTCTCGTCGAGACCGCGTCGCGACGTGCCGAGCGCGCTCAGCACGTCGGCCGGCGAGAGCGCGTGAAAAGGCGCGCGCGGTCGGTGGTAACCGCGTAGCGGGGGCCGCGTGACGTCTTCGGCGAGGCGAATCCCGTTGGCCATCGCGAGCACCTGCGCGGCATGCGCGGCGATCATCACGCGCCGCACCGTGCGTTCGTTCGCGCCGCCGATCGAGAGCAACACGCTCGTCGCGAGCTCGACCCCCGCCATCTGCACGGCTTGCGTCGACGCCTCGCGCGCGGCCCGCGCGGCCTCGACCACCACACGTGCGTCGCGAAGGCCTTCGTCCGAGCAGATCACGTCCGCCGCGAAGGGCACACGCTCACCCACGAGCCCCACACCGACGTCGGCGGCGGCGAGGGCGCCTTCGTCGCTGCCGACGTAGAGCACGCCGCGACCTTCGGCCTGCAGCAGGTGCACGCCCGCGGACCCGGCAGGAATCTTTCGGCCGCTTCGATGCACGCGAAGCCCCGAGCGCTTCGCGGCGCTCACGAGCGCGTCGACGTCCGGCTCCGGCGGGTCGACGAAGAGCGAGCCTTCGACGACGAGCGTGTCCACACGGTCGAGCCGACGAAGCGCCTCGCGCGATCGGACGACGACCTCGCGACGACCGAGCAGCCGACCGAGCCACGCCGCGAAGGCCTCACGCCCGAGGTACGCCGGCCGTGGCGTCGCGCCGAGCAGACCCGCCGCCGCCCCTTCGAGTCGTTGGCTCGACGCGAGCCCGAAGCTCGCGCCCCCGAGGCTCGCGAAGATCGCCTTCTCGGCGTAGCGCTCGATCGGGCCGTCCGGCACCGGGCGTGGGCGTGGGCCGACGTTCGGGCGAGTGCTCGGGTGTTGGTTCGGGTCGCCGCAGAGCGCGGTCTCGCGGGCCACGAACGCGTGCCCTCGCGCCTCGACCTCGCGAAGCCGCAACAAACGTCGCGCGGCGTCGACGCTCGGCGTGACCGCGCCTTGAATCAGCGCCGACGACACCGCCTTCGCGAAGTTCAGCCCGAGCTCGGTGGTGCCTTTGCCGAGGCGCAGCTCGAGCAGCCGCCGCGCTTCGGGGATGCCCTCGACCGCCGCGACGATCGCGGCGAGGTCGAGCTCCATCGGCAGCGTCTTCGCGCCCGCGAACCGAAGCGCCAGACCGGTGCCGAGCGCGAGCACGTCCAGCCCGAGCTCGAGCTCGGTGCGCACCCGCAGCTCGTCGTCGCCGGGATGGTTCGCCGCGTCGTCGTCCGCGAAGGGCACGTCGCCCAGGCCGAACCGATCTTCGAGATCGGCGAGCGCCGCCGCGATGCGCCCGTCCGTGCCGTCGTCGGCGCCTTCGCCGAGCTCGATCACCAAACAACCGAGCACCGCGTTGTAGCGGCCCCAACGCACGTCGGGCACCGTGGCGAGCGCGGCTTCGGCCGATGCCGCGAAGCTCTCCGTGAGCTCGTCCGGCACCGGTCGTGTTTCCCAATGCGCGCGCGAACCGCTGCGCCACCGGCGGCGGTCGCGGTGTCGAATCGTGCGCCACGCGCGGCGCAGGCGATCGAGAGCGTCCATCGCGCGATCGTCGTCGTGCCGGCGTTCCGCCGCAAGCGACTTTCACGAGCCGGTGCTCGCGCAACTCTTGCGCCCCGCGCGATCGCTCAGGGAATCACGACCGCTTTGCCGAGCACCTGCCGGGTGTCGAGCGCCTTCAACGCGGCGGGCACCTCGTCGAGCGAGAAGCGTTGCGACACGTGCGGTCGCAGCTTGCCCTCGGCGTGCAGCGCGAAGAGCGCGTCGAGGTTCGCGCGATGCGCCGCCGGGTTCGCCACCGCCCAGCTTCCCCACGCGACGCCGACGATCTGGCATTGCTTGAGCAACACGAGGTTGAGCGGAATCGACGGAATCGCGCCGGCCGCGAAGCCGACCACGACGAGCCGCCCGTCCGGCCGCAACGCGCGCAGCGACGCTTCGCTGTACTCGCCGCCGACCGGGTCGTAGACGACGTCGACGCCACCGAGCGTCTTGAGCGCGCCCTTGAGGTCTTCCTTCGTGTAGTCGATGCCGTGGGTCGCTCCATGCGCCTTGCAGAGCGCGAGCTTCTCCGGCGACGACGCCGCCGCGACCACCTCGCACCCGAGCGCAGCGCCGATCTCGACCGCCGCCAGACCGACGCCGCCGGCCGCGCCAAGCACCAACAGCCGCTCGCCGGGGCGAATCTGCGCGCGGTCGACGAGCGCGTGGTAGCTCGTCGCGTAGGTGAACGCGAAGGCGCCTGCGAGCTCCGTGTCCATCGAGTCGGGCAGCTTGGTGGCCTGCGCGGCGGGGATGGCGACCTGCGACGCGAAGCCTCCGAAGAAGGTCAGCGCCAGGATGCGGTCGCCGACCGCGAAGTCGGTCACGCCTTCGCCGACGGCGCGCACGACGCCCGCGATCTCGCCCCCGGCCGGGAAGGGGAGGGGCGGCCGAATCTGGTAGAGCCCGCGGCTCATCAAGAGGTCGGGAAAGTTCACGCCCGCGCTCTTCACCTCGATCACGAGCTGGCCCTTGCGGGGCTCGGGGTCGGGGAGCTCGTGGACTTCGATCGCGTCGGGCCCTTGGAGGGCCGTGATCCGTGCGGCACGCATGGGCGGACTCTACCCCTGCCGATCGGCGGGGCCAGCCTGGAGAGGACCCCGACGCGAACGGTCCCTCTTCGACGGGTCCCTCTTCGACGGGTCCCTCCTCGACGGGTGTAGAGTCCGGCCCAACGGCGTGACGTGACGCATCGACGGGGGTCCCCGCGAGGTCGTGTCTCGTATACGATGCACTACGCGGCGCGGGGTCTCGTCGCGGAGGAGGTCTCGGGAATGCGTGTTTGGATTCGCGTGGCGGTTGCCGCGCTCGTGCTCGGCCTCGGGTCGTCGGCGTATGCCCACCCGGTCACGGTCGACGGCGACGCCGCCGATTGGTTCGCGGCTCCGGTGGGAAGCGCGGTGAACGTCGGACGTCTGCAGCGCGACGCGAGCGGAGGCGGCGAGATCGTCTTCGTCGACGCCGACGACGACGTACGCAACGACCTCGCCACCGGCATGGCGAACGAGATCGCCGACCTTCGCGAGGTCCGCGTCACCGCCGACGCGACCAACCTCTACTTCCTCGTCGACCTCGACGGAACGACCGACGGCGCGAACCCGCCGATGGTCCAGATCGCGATCGACCTCGACCGCACGACCGACAGCGGCGCGCGTTTCTTCGCGGGCTTCGCGGACCTGCAGACCTCGGCCGACGCCGCGTTCGAGTGGATCGTCCGCACGCGCAGCCCGGCCGCCTCGCCGGTGCAGGTCGACGTCGTCTCGCAGACCTACGTGACGAGCGCCGCGGCGGGCACGGTCGCGGTCGACGCCGCGAGCGCGCGCTACGAGATCGCGGTGCCCTGGAGCGCCTTCGGCCTGGCCGGGCCTCCGAGCGCGTTTCGATTCAGCGTGGCGACCTTTCGTGAGAACGCCGGCAGCGGCGACGTGATCGGCATCGGCGACGGATCGATCTCGAACGCGCTCGACTTGCTCACCGACTACGCCGATCAACCGAACGTCGCGTCGTTGAACACCTGGCCCGACGAGGTGAACGGAACCGACCTGGTGCTCGACCATTACAACGAGGTCTGGCTCTCGGCCGCAGGCGAGCCCATCTCGCCGATCCTGATCGCCCGTGTGGCGAGCAACGTGAACCCCGAGTGGTTCGGGCTCGCGAACGTCGCCAGCGGTTCGATCGACCTCGCGGGCTTCAAGCTCGGTGACGAAGAGACGGTCGGCGGCGGCGAAGGCATGGTGCGGCTCCCGGCGGCGACCGTCTCGTCCGGGGCCATCGCGACCGCGACGCTCAACGACACGACCTTCACCACGCTCTACGGGACCGCGCCAGACGTCGTCCTCGACCCGATGGCCCGCTTCATGGCGTGGGCCACGGGCACGATCACGCTGAGCAACGGCGGGGACGAGGTGATCCTGCTCGGCCGCGACAACCTGGTGCTCGACGTCGCGATCTACGGTTCCGGTTCGTTCGCGGGCGTCACGGGTGGGCTCTCGGCACCGGCCACGAACTTCGTCGCGGCTCGACTCGGTGACACCGACACGGACGTGATGTCCGCCGACTTCGTCTCCGTGCCCGACTGCAGCGCCACCGATCCGTGCGCGGGCGGCGTCTGTCAGGAGTGCGCGACCTTCGCGTGCCTCGCGTCGACGGTCGGCACCTCGTGCGCGGACGCCGAGCCCTGCGACGGAGAGGAGGTCTGCGACGGCGCCGGCGCGTGCGTCGCCGGCACGCCGCCGACCTGCGACGACTCGAACGCGTGCACGACCGACGCATGCGTTCCGGGCTCGGGCTGCGCGAGCACGGCCATCACGTGCACCGACGACGGCAACCCCTGCACGGTCCCGGTCTGCGACATGGCGACCGGCTGCGGTTTCGCGAACGTCGCGGACGGCACCTCGTGCGACGACGCCGACGCGTGCACGACGGCGACGACCTGCACCGCGGGAACCTGCGGCGCGGGCATGGCCGTCACGTGCATGGACGACGGCGACGCGTGCACGGCGGAGCGTTGCGACGGCGCGCTCGGCTGCGTGCGCGACGCGGTCGGCGACGGCGGTGCGTGCGACGATGGAAACGCCTGCACGATGGGGAGCACTTGCTCGATGGGCGCGTGCTCTGGCGGCGCGGCCGTCACCTGCACCGACGACGGCAACCCGTGCACCGCGGAAGCCTGCGATCCGGTCATGGGCTGCGTCGCGACCCCCGTCACCGACGGTACGGCGTGCGACGACGAGAGCGCGTGCACCACGGGCACGACCTGCAGCGCGGGTACGTGTGGGGGTGGAAGCGCGGTGAGCTGCCCGGACGACACGAACCCGTGTACGGCGCCGGTCTGCAACCCGACCTCGGGCGAGTGTGGCTTCGCGAACGTCACGGACGGAGTCGGCTGCGACGACACGAACCCCTGCACGACGGGAACGACGTGCACCGCGGGCGCGTGTGGCGGAGGGGCGGCGGTCGTCTGCACCGACGACGGCAACTCGTGCACCGCCGAGGCTTGCGATCCCACGACGGGCTGTCGCTCGACGCCGGTCGCGGACGGAACGGTGTGCGACGACGCGGACGCGTGCACGACGGGTGAGGTCTGCGCCAGCGGCGCCTGCGCGGGCGGCGCGGCGGTGACCTGCACCGACGACGGCAACCCCTGCACGGTCGAGATGTGCAGCCCCGGCAGCGGGTGCGCGTCGACGAGCGTCGCCGACGGAATGGCGTGCGACGACGGAGACGCATGCACGGAGAACGACGAGTGCACGGCGGGCGCGTGCGGCGGCGACCCGGTCGCCGCGTGTATGTCCGACGCGGGCGTGGACGGCGGGCTTGCTCTCGAGGACGGTGGCGTGGACGCGGGCGTCGACGACGGTGGCGTCGACGACGGTGGCGTCGACGACGGTGGCGTCGACGACGACGCGTCGGTCCCCAGCGACGCCGGTCGTGACGCCGGCCGTGACGCGGGTCGTCGCGATGCAGGCGCGGACGCGGGCGACGGTGGCGCGAGCGGCGGTGGGTGCGATTGCCGCACCGACGGCGGCGACGACACCCGCTTCGCATGGCTCGCGCTCGGCCTCGTGGCTTTCGCGCGTCGGCGTCGTCGCTGACGCTCGAACCGAAACGACGAAGGCCCCCGCGGGGGCCTTCGTCGTTTCGCGCGCTCCATCGTGCGCGTGTTCATGCGGGGCCGCCCGTGCCCGTGCCCGTGCCCACGCCCACGCCCACGCCCACGCCCACGCCCATGCCCGCGCCCGTGCCCGTGCCCGTGCCCGTGCCCATGCCCGTGCCCGTGTAGTCTCCCGGCCGGCTCGACAGCTATCTACCATGTGGTAGACAAACGCCAACCAAACGGTAGGTGACGATGGTCCCCCTTCGACACGTCCTGCAACAAGGTCCGGTGGTCGCGGCGCTCGCTCGCGGCGCCGCGTCTTCGTTTCGTCGCTCTCCGCGCGAGACCGTCGCGCCGGGCCCGTGGCATCACGCGCTCGTTCCCCCGCGGCCGCGCGACCTGATCGACGACTACGTTCGGCACGTCGGCGGCGACGTCGCGAGCTACCGTGGCCTCGTCCCGCCGCACCTCTTCCCGCAATGGATCTTCCCGCTTCAGGCGCGCGCCCTCGAAGGCGTGAGCTACCCGCTGCAGAAGGTGCTCAACGGCGGTTGCCGCATGGAGGTGCGCGCGCCGCTGCCCGCCGACCGACCGCTCGAGGTCGCGACACGTCTGGACTCGGTCGACGACGACGGGCGCCGCGCGGTGCTGCGATTTCTCGCGACCACCGGCCCGAAGGACGAGCCCGAGGCGTTGGTCGTGCACCTGAACGCCGTCGTCCCGCTCGGCGGCCCGAGTGAATCGAAGCCGCGCAAGGAGCGGGTCCGCGTGCCAAGCGAGGCACGCGAGCTCGCGCGTTGGCGTCTCGGCCCGCGCGCCGGCCTCGAGTTCGCGATCCTCACCGGCGACTTCAACCCGGTGCATTGGGTCGCGCCGTACGCGCGGGCGTTCGGCTTCCGCAACACGATCCTGCACGGCTTCTCCAGCTTCGCGCGGGTCTACGAGAGCTTGCGGGTCGCCCGTCGCATCGCGCCGCGCGTGCTCGACGTGCGCTTCACGCGTCCGCTCGTCTTGCCCGCGCGGGTCGGGCTCTTCACCGCCGACGCGTCGCTCTTCGTCGGTGACGCCGCCGGCGCCCCGGCTTACCTCACGGGCACCTTCGAAGGGCCCTGAACCCTTCGCGGACCTCCGAACTTCGTCGCAACGAGAATCGTCATGGCTCGAGACCTCCTCTTGGCAATCTCCTCCGAGCCCCGCGCGCGCCGCCTCGTGCAGCGCCTCGGGCTCCCGCTCCCGCTCCCCCAGCGCCTCGATCGCAACGACGAGGCGTACGAAGAGCAGCCCCTGCGCGACCGGCGCGTGCTCACGCTCGGCACGTTTCGCGGCGAGCTCGGTCGCGCCCTCGCGCACGTCTTGGTCGAAGCCGGCGCGAGCCCCGTCGTGGCGACCGACACCGACGTCTTCGACGCTCCGGGCGAAGCGTGGGGACGCCGTCCGAGCGCGCCCGATCCCGAGAGCACCGAGCGCTACGACGCGCTCGTCTTCGACGCCTCGGAGCTCGGTGGTCCGGAGGACCTGCGTGCGCTCTACGACGGCTTTCACGCGTGGGTCGGTCGCTTGCGTCCCTGCGCGCACGTCGTCGTGGTCGGTCGCCCGCCCGAAGAAGCCTCGTCGGCCGCCGCCGCCGGCGCACGTCACGGGCTCGACGGCTTCGTGCGCAGCCTCGCCAAGGAGCTCGGCCGTCGCGGCACCACCGCGAATCTCGTGCTCTGCGAGACGGGCGCCGAGAGCCGCCTCGACGGCGTGCTTCGTTTCTTGCTCACCGAGCGCAGCGCCTTCGTCACCGCGCAGCCCTTCGTCGTGAAGCGTCTGGCGAAAGCGCCGGTCGCCGTGCCGCGCACCCGTCCGCTCGAAGGAAAGACCGCCCTCGTCACCGGCGCGGCCCGTGGCATCGGCGCCGCCACCGCGGCACGGCTCGCACGCGAAGGGGCGAAGGTCTTGCTCCTCGATCGCCCCGACGACGACGGACCGCTCGCCGCCACCGCCCGAGAGGTCGGCGGCATCCCCGTCTTGCTCGACGTCACCGCGCCCGACGCGGAGGCGAAGCTGCTCGCGGTGGCGAAGGAGCACGGCGGGTTCGACGTCGTCGTGCACAACGCCGGCATCACGCGCGACAAGACGCTCGCGAAGATGAAGCCCGAGCAGTGGGATCTCGCGGTCGACGTGAACCTCGGCGCCGTCGTGCGGCTCACCGACGCGCTGGTGAAGCAGAAGGCGCTCTCGGCGGGGGCGCGTGTGGTCTTGCTCTCGAGCGTGTCGGGCCTGGCGGGCAACGTGGGGCAGACCAACTACGCCGCGTCGAAGTCGGGGCTCGTCGGCTACCTGCGTCACCTCGCGCCGGCCGTCGCGGACCGTGGCATCACGGTGAACGCGATCGCGCCGGGCTTCATCGAGACGCGCCTCACCGACGCGATGCCGGTCGCGATTCGCGAAGCGGCGCGACGTCTCTCGGCGCTGGGCCAAGGCGGTCAGCCGGGCGACGTCGCCGAAGCCATCACCTTCCTCGCCACCCCCGGCAGCGTCGGCATCAGCGGCGCGGTCGTGCGCGTCTGCGGCGGCGCCTTGGTCGGCGCGTGACGCGTCGCTTTCTTCGAGGCGCGGCCTGAGAGAAGCTCTCGCGCCGACGCACTCGTTTGCGAACACGGAGCCACGAATGTCCACGAGCAAGAAGAGCGCGCGGCGCGGAGACGACGCGAAGAACGAACCGACCACGGCCGACGCGAAGACCGCGACGGACGAGACGTCGGTCGAAGCGTCGGAGCCGAAGCGTTCGAAGAAGGCGCACGAGACGCTCGCGGGCGACGAAGGACCGAAGCGCGCGAAGAAGGAGCGCAAAGGCGACGAAGCGCCGAAACTCTCGAAGAAAGAGCGCAAGACGCTCGCGGGCGAAGAAGCGCCGAAGCTCTCGAAGAAGGAGCGCAAGACGCTCGCGGGCGAAGAAGCGCCGAAGCTCTCGAAGAAGGAGCGCAAGACGCTCGCGGGCGAGGAGGCGCCAAAGCTCTCGAAGAAGGAGCGCAAGACGCTCGCAGGCGAGGAAGAAGCCGTGCCGAAGAAGGCTGCCGACGCGGCACCGAAGAAAACCGAGCCGCCGAGCAAACCTTCGGCTCGCGCGAGCAGCGCCGGTCAGGTGGCGGCAGAGGAGGAGGGCGCCGAGCGTCGCCCCTCGGCCCGCGCGAAGGAGGCGCGAACGCCTCGCCGCGGCAGCGGACCCAAGCGAGTCTCGAAGGTGGGTGACCCTGGCCGCCGCGCGGTGATCGTCGCCGGCGTCCGCACGCCCTTCACGAAGGCCTTCGGCGCGCTCCTTCCGCTCGACACCATCGGCCTCGCGGACGCCGCGGTCAGCGCCTTGCTCGAGCGCACCGGGCTGCCGCGTCGAGAGATCGAGTCGGTGGTCTGGGGCGGCGTGATCCTGCCGAGCGGCGCGCCGAACGTCGCGCGCGAGCTCGCCCTCGATCTGCGCTTGGGCGCCGGTGTCGAGGGCATGACGGTCACACGCGCCTGCGCCTCCGGCCTTCAAGCCGTGACTTTGGCAGCCGCGGCCATCGAGCGCGGCGAAGCCGACGTGGTCCTCGCGGGCGGCTCGGACTCGACCAGCCACGCCGAAGTGAAGCTCCCGCAGAAGGCCGTGCATGCCCTCGCGCCGCTCGCCTTCGGCAAAGCGAAGGGGTGGCGTGATTACCTCGGTGTCGCGTCGCAGCTCATGCCCATCACCGAGGTCTTGCCGAAGATGCCCAAGATCGCGGAGCGCACGACGGGCGAGGTGATGGGCGAAGCCGCGGAGCGAATGGCCACGCGCAACCGCATCGCGCGCGAAGCCCAAGACGCCTTCGCGGCGCGCTCGCACCATCGCGCCGCCGCGGCGATCGCCAGCGGCCGCTTCGACCGCGAGGTCGCGCCCGTGACGCTTCCGGACGGAGAGCGCGTCGTGGTCGACGACCTCGTGCGCGCGGACACCGACGCCGCGCGGCTCGCGAAGCTCCGTCCGGTGTTCGCGAAGGACGGAACGATCACCGCGGGAAACGCGAGCCCCCTCACGGACGGCGCGTCGGCGGTGCTGCTCATGAGCGAAGCCAAAGCCAAGGCGCTCGGTTTCACGCCGCTCGCGGCGTTTCGCTCGTGGTCCTACGTCGGTGTCGATCCTGCCGATCAGCTGCTCATCGGCCCGGCGCTCGCGATGCCCAAGGCGCTCGCGCGCGCGGGCATGGAGCTCTCCGACATCGATCTCGTGGACCTGCACGAAGCCTTCGCGGCGCAGGTGCTCAGCGTCACGCAGGCGCTCGGCTCCGACGCCTTCGCGCGCGAGCGCCTCGGCTGCGATCGCGCCGTCGGTGAGATCGACGAGGACCGCCTCAACGTGCACGGCGGCTCCATCGCGATCGGCCACCCCTTCGGCGCGACCGGCGCGCGAATGGTGACCACGATGGCCAACGAGCTCGTGACGCGGGATCTCGAGACCGCCATCCTCGGCCTCTGCGCCGCGGGGGGCCTCGGCGCGGCGGCGATTCTCGAACGCGTCTGATCGTGTCGCGCGGGGCCCGGTCGCACCGCGGCGAGGGCGTGCTAATCCCCGCCGCCGTGTCCGAGCCCGAAAACGACGACGACCTCGGAGGAGCGCCGCTCCTGACCGAGGACCAGCTCGAGGAGACCACCGAGCTCCTCGAGCGCCTCATCGAGGATCGCGCCTTGCTCGCGGGGGTCTCCGAGCCCGTGCGCCGACGTTTCCTCATCGCCGCCGGCCGTGTGTCGCGGCCTACCGCGTCGGAGGCCCGCAAGCTCCTGCGCGCGTACCGTCGTCAGAAGCGCGACGCCAAACGCGCCAAGCGCGAGGCGCTGCTCGACGCCACGGGCATTCGCGAGAAGCGTCGGGAAGAGGTCTTCGTCACGCCCGCGCTGCCAGGCTTGAACGCCGCGCTTCCCGCCGGTGAGACGGTGCCCGATACGACGACTGAGACCGGAAAGCCGTACACGGTGCCCGGTCCGCCCGAAGGCTGGGTCGCGGCCGAGCTCGAAGAAGGACGCACCTGCTACGTCTGCAAGGAGTCGTTCAAGAAGCTGCACTTCTTCTACGACCAGATGTGCGACGAGTGCGCGGCGTTGAACTGGGACAAGCGCCATCAGGTGGCCGACCTCCGCGGTCGCACCGCGCTGCTCACCGGGGGCCGCGTCAAGATCGGCTACCAGGCCGGCATGCTCCTGCTGCGTGCGGGCGCGCGTTTGATCGTCACCACGCGTTTCCCCCGCGACGCCGCGCGTCGCTACGCGGCCGAGCCGGACTTCGAGCAATGGCGCGACCGCCTGCACGTGCTCGGCATGGATCTGCGGCACACGCCGAGCGTCGAGGTCTTCGCGCAAGAGATGGAGCGACGCTTCGACGGCCTCGACTTCGTCGTGCACAACGCGTGTCAGACGGTTCGTCGGCCCTCGGGTTGGTACAAGCACCTGCTGCCGCTCGAAGAGACGCCGATGCAGTCGCTGCCGGCCGAGCTGCGACCGCTCGTCGAAGATCACGAAGCCTTCAAGAGCGCGCTCGTCGCCGCGAAGGTCGACGAGATCCCCGCCGACCCACGCGCGGTCGGTCTGCACCTCGCACCTCAGCTCACGCAGCTCCCGCTGCTCGCCGAAGACGTCGACGCGGGCGCGGAGCTCTTCCCCGAAGGCCTGCTCGATCAGGACCAGCAGCAGATCGATCTTCGGGATCGCAACAGCTGGCGCTTCACGCTCGCGGAGGTGCCGACGCTCGAGCTGCTCGAGGTCTTCCTCGTCAACGCCATCGCGCCCTTCGTGCTCAACGCGCGTCTCAAGCCGCTGATGGTTCGTCAGCGCACCTTCGACAAACACATCGTCAACGTCTCGGCGATGGAGGGGCAGTTCTACCGGTCGCACAAGACCGACAAACACCCTCACACGAACATGGCGAAGGCCGCGCTCAACATGATGACCCGCACGTCCGCGCAGGATTACGCGAAGGACGGCATCTTCATGAACGCGGTCGACACCGGCTGGGTCACCGACGAGGACCCGGTCGAGATCGCCAAGCGCAAGAAGGCCGTGCACGCGTTCTCGCCACCGCTCGACATCGTCGACGGCGCGGCGCGCATCCTCGATCCGATCTTCGCCGGCCTGATCACGGGCGAGCACTACTTCGGGAAGTTCCTCAAGGACTACCACCCCACGCGTTGGTGATCGTCGAAGGTGCGCTTCGCACCGCAGCGTCACCCCTGCTCGCGTCGAGGAGTGGGTGGGGGCGCGGGTAGGACACGGTGCGCGCTGATGCCGGACACGTCCTTGCGGGATCTCGTCGCGCGCCCCAGGCTCTGCCCTCACCGATGCCCGAAACGGCCAAGCTCCCGTACGACAGCCTCCTCCTCGTCTCGTTCGGCGGACCCGAGAAGCGAGAGGACGTGATGCCCTTTCTCGAGAACGTCGTCCGCGGCAAGCCGGTCCCGAAGGAGCGTCTGCTCGAGGTCGCGCAGCACTACTACGACCTCGGCGGCAAGAGCCCCATCAACGATCAATGCCGTCAGCTCCTGGACGCGCTTCGCGCCGAGCTCGACGCGCACGACGTCTCGCTGCCGCTCTATTGGGGCAACCGCAACTGGCAGCCGATGCTCGGCGACACGCTCGCGGAGATGGCCGCGAAGGGGCATCGCCGCACGCTGGCGATCATGACCTCCGCGTTCAGCAGCTACTCGGGTTGCCGCCAGTACCGCGAGAACGTGGAGACCGCGCGCGAGCGCGTCGGGGAAGAGGCGCCCGAGGTCGACAAGCTGCGTGTCTTCTACAACCACCCGCTCTTCGTCGAGGTGATGGCCGAGCGCGTTCGGGACGCCCTCGCAAAGCTTCCGCCCGCGCATCGCGACGTCGCCCGCATCGCGTTCACCGCGCATTCGATCCCGATCGCGATGGCCGAGCATTGCCGCTACGAAGCGCAGCTCGAAGAGTCGTGTCGTCTCGTCGCCGAAGCCACCGGCCGCACGAAGTGGCAGCTCGTCTACCAGTCCCGCAGCGGTCCGCCCCAGGTGCCGTGGCTCGGTCCCGACGTCGTCGAGCACGCGAAGGCGCTCGCCGCGATCGGCACGACCGATCTGGTGGTGGTGCCGATCGGCTTCGTCAGCGATCACATGGAGGTCGTCTACGACCTCGACCACGAGCTTCACGACGCGTGTGAAGAGCTCGGGCTCACGATGGTACGCGCCGAGACCGCCGGCACCCACCCGAAGTTCATCGCGATGCTGCGCGAGCTGATCGAAGAGCGCCTCGGTCGCCAAGAGCGCCGTCGCGCGCTCGGCAAAGACGGCCCGAGCCACGACGTCTGCCCCGCCGATTGTTGCCTCTACCCGATCACGCGAAAGATGCCGGCGGTCGCGGACGCGACGAAGGATTGAGCGGACTCGTTGCCACGACGCGACGCATTCGCCACCCGCTCGACTCCCGTCGTCGCCACGTCGACGCCGCGCCCGTGGCACTTTGACCCGAGGTCTTGCGCCCTCGAAGCGCGGCGCTAGTGGATGCGCGCGGAGGCGTCCCCCGGACGCTCCCGGAGGAGAGCGATGTCGAGCGAGACGAACGCCAAAGAGCTTCTGTGCGAGCTCTGCCGTCATTTCTACCAGCAAGGCTGGGTGTCGGGGACGGGGGGCGGCATCTCCATTCGCGAGGGCGAGCGCATCTACATGGCGCCCAGCGGCGTACAGAAGGAACGCATTCGACCGGAGCACCTCTACGAGCTCGACCGCGAGGGCCAGGTGGTCGTGGCGCCCGAAGGCGACTTCAAGCTCAGCGCCTGCGCGCCGCTCTTTCTACACGCGTTCGACCTGCGTGGCGCGGGCGTGGTGATTCACAGCCACTCGGTGCACGCGATGCTCGCGACCCTCGTCGAAGGCGACGAGTTTCGCGTGACGCACCTCGAGATGATGAAGGGTATCCGGGACCACGGGTACCACGACGAGCTCGTCGTTCCGATCCTCGAGAACACCGCGCACGAATGCGATCTCGCCGATGCGCTCGCGGACGCGATGGTTCGCTACCCCAAGACGCAAGCCGTCCTCGTTCGACGGCACGGCGTGTACGTCTGGGGCCGCGACTGGGTCGAGGCCAAGACGCACGCGGAGTGTTACGACTACCTCTTCGAAGCCGCGGTGAAGATGCGGCAGCTCGGTTTCGATCCGGCGCGTGCGCCAACGCGCTGAAGGGGACGAGGACACATGAAGGCGACCTGGATCGACGACGGAACCCCCATCGCGCTCGACGTGCTCGCGGCCGAAGGCATCCTCTACGAGCGCCTCTCGACCGAGCCGGCGGGCTACCAACCGACGATGGACGTGCTCAAGACCGAGCGCGGCTACGTCGAGCAGGACGTCGTCGAGCTGCGTCCCACCACGCCGAACCTCGACGCCATCTGCGCGAAGTTCGACGGCGAGCACCTTCACGACGAGGACGAAGTTCGGTTCGTGCTCGAAGGGGAGGGCGTCTTCGACATTCGCTCCGGCGCGGACCGTTGGATGCGCGTGCTCGTGGAGCAGGGCGACCTGATCGTCGTGCCCGCCCAACGTTGGCACCGCTTCGAGCTGACCGAGCAAAAGACGATTCGCTGCGTGCGCCTCTTCCAGGACACCAGCGGTTGGGTTCCGCATTACCGCGACGCCGCGGAGTGAGCGAGACGGCGCGGCATCGACACACCGAGTGAGACGACGAGCCCCTGCTTGGGGTCTTCGCGCATGCGGTCGACGAGCCGCGCGGTGGACGGAACGACGAAAGCCCCGCCGAGGCGGGGCTTTCGCATGCGAGCGACGTGGCTCAGAAGCGCTCGATCTCGAGGGAGCCGCTCGCGTACTGCGTCTCGCCGTCGTAGGTCGAGTACTCGGCGCGGTACTGCACGCGGAGCTTGTCGGGCGTGCTGCCCTCTTCGATCTCGACCACCACGCGGTCGGCGCTGCGGTCGAACTCCCACTGGTTGTCCTCCGGACCGCTGCAGCCGAGCAGGCCCACGTACGGGGTCGAGGGGTCCTGGCTGTCGTAGCGGTCGCCGACCTGAAGCTCGTCGGTCTCGAGATCGAGCATGTGCATGACGGCCCAGTTCCGTCCCTCGGCGCGGAGCTCGATGTTCACGTAGCCGTAGCTCTCGTGCGCGCTCGCCACCCGCGCTTCGGACGACACCCCCTGAACGTCCCCGAGATCGCCCTCCACGTACGCGTCGTCGACGACGAGCGACTCACCCGAGCCCGCCGTGTCCCACTCGTCGAAGTCGAAGTCGAGGACACAACCCGGAAGGACCGGAAGGGCGAGGGCGAGGAGGAGGGCGTGGATTCGCATGACGGGGGCTCCTGAGCGGAAAGGATGGGCCGACGGTCGGCGACGGCTGCGAACGGCTGCCTGAGCAGCATCCGTGCCTGACCCTCGTACGAGAGCTTGCCACGGAAAATCCCCGGGGATTCCTGCTCTGACGCTTCTTCACACGAGCTCACCGTGCCCAAACGGGCCAGCGGGAGCTCGGCGGCTGTGGCTCGGCGTTCACGCCGTCTGGCGATGCGGCGCGGCTCGAGGTGGCGAACGGGTGTATTACGCTCCTCGCGATGTCCGTTCTTCCGCGCACGCTCGTCTTCGTGCTCGCCCTCGGCTGCGGCAGCGAGCCCTCGAGCCAACCCACGACCGAGGCACCGACCCCCGAGGCCCCGAATCCGGAGGCACCGACCCCCGAGATGCCCCAGACACCCACTCCGGAGATTCAGGCCCCGCCTTCCGACAGCCCCTACGGCCGGATCTACCAACTGCGGGACGACCAAGAGCTGCGTGAAGAGCTGCAACGCGCGCTCGCCGGCGCCCGCGCGAAAGAGGGCAAGCTGCTGATCGTCTTCGGCGCGGAGTGGTGCCCCGACTGTCGACAGGTCGCGAAGCTGCTCGAAGAGCCGCCCGCCTCCGACGTGGTGCGGGAGGGCTACGAGGTCGTGCACGTCAACATCGGCCGACGCGACCGGCACCGCGACCTGCTCGATCGCTACCGTGTCGAGCGCATCAGCACGTTGGTCGTGCTCGACGGAACCGCGCGTCGCGTCGCGCAGACGACGCTCGAGCCGATCTCGAACCGCACGGGCCTGACCTCGGAAGCGCTCGCCGCGTGGCTTCGTGACCCCCGCGATCCCTGGCGCCGTCCCGATCGGCCCGACCCGCTCGGGTCGTCCGCCGGTCCGGGGTCGCCTCCGGACGACTCTCCGCTCTTCCCGGCCGAGATCGTCGGCGGCGGATGAAGCCCGCCAAGCCGCCCGCGGAACGCGCGCGCGAGGAGCTCGACCGCCTCGGCCGCCTCTGGTCGCGCGAGCGCATGGCCCATCGTGCGCGTTTCGCGGAAGAGCGCCTGCGTCGCTCGTTCGCGGAGCGCGTCGCGCGCGGCACGGCGCTCGACGGACTGGAGATCGAAGACACCGAAGCCGCGCCCGGTGACCGGCTTCGCCTCGTCGTCTCCTACCCGAAGGGCATCGACCCCGACGACCTCGCGCTTCGCCCGGGCGCGCCGGTGTTGCTCTGGTGGGACGCGCTCGAGCCCGCCACGAGCGTGCGTGCGGTGATCGCGCGGCGTCCGGGTGCGCAGCTCACGCTCGTGGTCGACGCCGACGCGCCCGATCGTCTCTTCGAAGGCAGCTTTCGGCTCGACCTCGAAGCGCCCGAGGCGACCTTCGACGTCGGGGGGCGTGCGCTCGCGCGGTGGAAAGAGGTCGACGGCAAGAGCCCGCTGCGTGCGCTGCGCGACACCTTGCTCGCCGGCGAGGAACCGGAGCTCGAGCGTGCGCGGGCACGTCGCGTCGAGACGTTCTTCGACGGGCACCTGAACGCGCCGCAGCGTGACGCGGTCGAGCTCGCGCTCTCGGGGCGCGTGGTCTCGCTCGTGCACGGACCACCGGGCACCGGGAAGACACGCACGCTGACGGAGATCGTGCGCCAAGCCGTCGCCGCGGGGGAGCGCGTTCTCGTCTGCGCCGCGAGCCACACCGCGGTGGACAACCTCGCCGAGCGTCTCGTGGCGGCGTCGATTCCGCTCGTGCGCCTCGGGCACCCCGCACGCGTCGCCGAGGCGCTCGAAGCGATGACGCTCGACGCGCAGGTCGACGCCAGCGAAGAGCAAGCGCTCGCGCGGCAGTGGAGCCGCGAAGCCGCGCAGCTTCGCCGAAAGGCGGCGCGAAGGTCGGCGCTCGAGCGCGACGCACGGCGCGAGATGCACCGCGAGGCTTGGCGACTGCTCAAGGACGCGCGGGGTCACCTGCGTGGGGCCGAAAAGCGCATCTTCGAACGCGCGCGTGTGGTCTGCGCGACGCTCGCCGGCGCGGCCGAGTCGCGCTTGGATTTCGAGCACTTCGATCGCGTGGTGCTCGACGAAGCGACGCAGGCGCTCGACCCGCTCGCGCTCGCGGCGTTGCGTCGTGCGCCCGTGGCGGTGCTCGCGGGCGACCCGCGTCAGCTTCCGCCGACCGTGATCGATCCAGGCGTCGCGAGCGAGGGGCTCGGCACGACCTTCTTCGAGCGTCTGATCGACGCCCCGTTCGGTCCCGAGATTGGACGCATGCTCCTGGTGCAACACCGCATGCACGAGGCGATCATGCGCTTCCCGTCCGAGCACCTCTACGACGGTCGTCTGGTCGCCGCGAGCGAGGTGGCGACGCATCGGCTCGAAGACCTCGGCGTGCGCGCCGACGCCACACGTGACGCGCCTTGGATCTTCCTCGACACGGCGGGCCGCGGTTGGGACGAAGAACGCAGCGACGACGATCCGAGCACGAAGAACCCCGGGGAGGCCGAGCGCGTCGTCGCCGAGGTGAAGCGGCTCTTGCGTCGTGGAGTCGCGCCGCGGGACGTCGCGGTGATCACGCCCTACGAAGCGCAGGCGCGGGTGATTCGCGGCCTGCTCGTCGAAGAGCGACGCGAGGGGCTCGAGGTCGGCACGGTCGACGGGTTTCAAGGGCGCGAGAAAGAGGCGGTCGTCGTCGACCTCGTCCGCAGCAACGAGCGTGGTGAGGTCGGCTTCCTCGCGGACGTACGGCGTATGAACGTGGCCATCACGCGAGCGCGGCGTTTTCTCCTCGTCTTGGGCGACGGCGCGACGCTCGCGCGTCATTCGTTCTACGCGGCCTTCCTCGAGCATGCGGAGCTCGAAGAGGCTCACCTGTCGGCATGGGTGGACGACCCCGACGACGAGCTCTTTTGACGCTCGGCTCGGCGGCCGACGGCCGGATCGTAGACGTCGCGCCAGTGCAGCGGTGTGGCGTACGTGCCAGCGCCGGCGCTCGAGCCGACACGGCGTCGATCCCCTCGCAAAGGCCGCACACGACGCGGCGCGCTCGTCGCTTCGTCCGATCGGCTGCGCGACGGAGGACCGTCACTCGCCTTCGGCGCGTCGGGGTTCCTTCCGGCCGAAGCGGTCGGCCAGCTCGCGCGCCGACGGGCGCCGGGAGCTCTCGCGGTCGAGGCAACGAATGACGAGCGACGCCAGCTCGGGGTCGACGTCGCGCGCGAACGAGGAGAGCGGCTCCGGCGGGGGAAGGTCGCGTCCTTCGAGTAGCGCGAGCGCCAACGACTCGTCGAAGGGGCGCCTCCCCGTGAGCAACTCGTACGCGATCACGCCGAACGCGAACACGTCGCCCGGCGGTGCGACCTGACCGGAGAGGCTCTCGGGCGCCATGTAGAGCGGGGTGCCCGCGACGTCGCCCGTGCGCGTCAGGTGCAGGTTCCGACGAAGCTCGATCGCGCTCCGCCGTTGCGAGTCCGTGTCGGGGGTGGGGGGCCGGTCGGCGACCGTGATGGTGGCTTCGTCCTCGCCGAGGCCTTGGACCACGGCAGGCGCGGGGCGTGCCGAGAGATCGCCCGGAGACGACTCCAAACGCGACACGCCGAAGTCTGCGATGCGCGCGGTCGGCGCGATCGCGCTGCCGGTCAACAACACGTTCGCCGGCTTCAGATCCCGATGCACGATGCCGCCGGCGTGAAGCGCGGCGAGGCCGTCGGCGACCTGCGCGAGGACGGGCGTCGCCCACACCGGATCGCCGTATTGGGCACGGCGATCGCGAAGCGTGGTGCCCCGCACGAGCTCCATCACGACGAAGAGAAAGCCGTGGCTCGAGACGTCGACGTCGATCACGCCGACCACGTGGGGGTTTCGAATCGAGGCAGCGATGTGGGCTTCGCGAGCGAGTCTCGCGAGCGCGGTCGCGTCCAAATCGTGGGTGAGCTTGAGGGCGAAGCGCTTCTCGTCCCCGACTCGTTCGACCTCGTAGACCGAGCCCATGCCGCCCGTGCCGAGCAGGCCCATGACACGGTAGCGGTCTTGCACGACGTCTCCGACCTCGAGCCGTGGTGCACGAACGGAGTCGTCGCGGCTGAGCGAGAGCGCCGCCACGATTTGGTTCGAACGCTCGCCGATCTGACGACGGAGCTCGGCGTTGAGGGCTTCGATCTCGGCCGCGTGTCGTTCGAGCTCGTCGACGCGCCCCGCGAGCTCGGCGTTGAGGCGGTCACCGTCGGCGAGGCTCTGAAGGTGACGACGCGCCAGGATGAGCGCCATGTAAGTCGCGAAGAGCGCCAGACCGATGACGGCCGGCCGCGCGCCTTCCGTGAGGTCGGGGCCACGGACCCAGTAGAGAAAGTCGAGCCACGCGGTGCCCGCCAACGAGAGCCACGCGACGAGCAAGAGCCCCGGGGCCAGGCGATCGGCGCTTCCGACGAAGAGGCGCACGCACGTGACGATTTGGTAGAGCGCGATGGCGCCTACGAGCAGGACCACGGTCGGGCCCGCGACGTCGGTGCACAGGAAGGGATCGGACGTCGCGACGACGACCACCACGCCCACGACACACAGCACGATCCAGCCGCGCCACGCGGGCCGAAGCCCGAAGAACACGTGGGTGAAGAAGACCGAGACCGTGGCGGCGACGAGCAGGCCTACCGCGAGCACGGGGACCTCGGCGACACCGAGCTTCGCCTGCAGCCAGCCGACCGCGTAGAGCGGGTAGACCGCGGCGGTCAGCACCTGAATCGCGAAGAGCAGGTACGCGACGCGTTTGCGATCGAGGAGGAAGACCCCGAGGCAGACGAGCCCGATCTGCACGAGGGCGGCGAACGACACCGCCGCGGCGTCGTCGTTCACCCACTCGGCTCGACGCAGACGCGGGTCGACCGTGCCTTGGGGCGCGAGCGAGGGCGTGACCGTCCACCAACTGGCTTGGCTCCACCCGTTCGTGACCTCGACCTCCAGTCGAACCCGCCCGTCGCGGGTCGCTTCTTCGGGCAAGACGAAGCGCTGCGCCGAGAAGGCTCGTAGGCCCTGCGTCACCTCGTGACGCGGGAGGGCGGGCAACCCGTCCGCGCGAACGCTCGCCGGAGCAGGCGGCGCCGGCAAAATTAGCTCGAGCGCTTCGGCGGGCACGTCGATCGTGGTCTCGAGCACGTAGCGCGACGTGCTCTCGTCGACGTCGAGGCGTGCGGGAAGCTCGACCGCGCGGGCCGCGTGCCCGTCGACCCGCAGCTCCCAGGAGGTCAGCTCACGCAGATCCCCGGCGCCGCAGCCGGTCGCGGCAAACACCA
Source organism: Sandaracinus sp. (assembly GCA_020633125.1). Taxonomy (GTDB): domain Bacteria; phylum Myxococcota_A; class Polyangia; order Polyangiales; family Houyiibacteriaceae; genus JACKEH01. Next base: position 40,222 of record JACKEH010000034.1, read on the forward strand.
CGATCGCGCTGACCCAACCCCTCACCGGCACAGGGTAGCGGCTCGTCGGCCCCGCGCTCGTCCTCCAATCCCCGGACGCGAGCCACCCGTGGGGACGTCAGCGGTAGTACACGAGCCACGCCGAGAGCGAGATCTCCGCGCGGTAGCCGTCCGGCATGGTGACGTCGGGCACGTAGGGGATCGTGCCGGCGAGGCCGCCCTGGTAGACGAGCTCGTTGCTCTCGCCGAGCCGCGCGTCGAGCGACGTCGACCAGGCCGGAACGTCGTGTCCCGGACACCATCCCGCGCGGCCGAAGGGCCACGTGCCGTATTGGTTCGGGATGACTCCCGAGGAGACGAGTCGGGCGCAGCCGCGGTTGTCGTTCGCGCGCTCGTTCGTCTGAACCGCTGCTTCGGTGCCGTTGAGCGAGAAGTGGTGCGTGTGGTTGCAGAACTCGGCGCAGTTCGAGGACTCGGCGCCGAAGCCGTGACCGGTGATCAGCGTGACGAGCTCGACGCGCGTAGCGCCCTCCGGCGGCGTGAAGCTCACGGGCGTCTGGCGGTCGTTGTAGGTCTCGTCGAAGCGACCGCCGGTGAACACGGGCGTCGCCGCAAATGCGCGGTCGGCCTTGCCGCGGTTGGAGAGACGGAGCGTGACGTGCACCACGTACCGGCGGTCGACGCTCTCGTCCATCGTGCGCGTGACGCTTCCATCCCATCGGAAGCGACGCGAGCCGCCCTCCTGCAGGAACGCCAGCGCGTGGCTGGCGTCGGTCACCCAACGTCCGTCGCGTCCGTAGGTCGTGATCCAACGCGCGAGCTCGACGTCGCACGAGTCTTCGTCGCAGAGGCGGAGGTTCGAGATGCGGTCCCACTCCCAGCACTTCGAAGGATCGTGATCCTCGCAATAGGTCGCGTGCTCGATCTCGAGCGTGTCGTAGGTCGCCATGGTCGCGGCGTCCGGAAGGTCGAGGGTCACTTCGACGCCGGTGTCGTCGCCCCAGCCACCGCCCGCGCGGTCGCCGTCGAAGAGCACGACCTCGTTCACGCCATGAAGCGCGTCGAGGCGCGCGAGCTCGGTGTCGCGGCCGTGCTCGAACTCCCAGAGCACCGCTTCGGTTGCGAGGTACGCGAGCTGCGCGGTCGAGAGCCCGCCGGTGGGCGACGCGAGCAAACCCGTGGGTCGCCAACGCTGGTCGCGGTCGATGCCGAACGCGAGGGCAGGGCGCATGCGGAAGTGCGCGCCCAACGCACCGTCGAGGTTCTGCGCTGCGGTCGTCACGAAGTGCAGCCGCTCGCGCCACGGGGCCAGGTCGGGCCGCTCGGTGAAGAGCGTCTCGAAGCGGTCGCGCATCGCGGTGACGTGCTCGGTCGCGCGATCGGTCCCGTCCGGATCGAGGGCGGCCAGGAAGACGAAGTGGGTGTTCGGCGGCGCGTCTTCGAGCGGGTACTCGAGGATCGAGCCCGTCCAGAGCTGCTCCGAATACGCGTTCCCCTGAAGGAAGAGCGAGAAGAGGAAGTGGTCCTCACCCGTGAACGCCGTTTCGAAATCGAGCGAGCCACCCAGCGTCGGGGCGACGAAGGGGCCCACGCGATCGTGGTAGTTGTCGCCGTAGGGGCCGGGTTGGAACGAAGGGCCGGCGTCGATCCCCGCGTCCTCGGGACTTCCCGCGTCGAAACCGGCGTCCGGTGTCTCGACGGGGCCCGTGTCCGGATCGCCCGATCCACCGCCGCCACAAGCCAAAGCTCCGCCCGTGCCGAGAAGCACGAGCCACCCGATCCATCCACACCGCATCGGAACGCGTTCTAGCACGCGCGTCGGCGCGTGGTACGACTCGCGGCGGATGTTTCCCTTCGACACCCACCCCTTCTACGCCGCGGCGCTCGCGTTCGTGGCGGCCTTCGGTCTCTTCTCGTTTCCGTCGCTCTTCTTCGTGACGGCGCCCTACGGCCGGCACGCACGGCCGGGTTGGGGCCCGACGATTCCGGCGCGTTGGGGCTGGGTGATCATGGAGGCGCCGTCGCCGATCGGCTTCGCGATCGTCTTCGTGCTCTTCGCGGAACGGTGGTCCGCGCCACAGCTCTTGCTCGCGGGCATGTGGTTGCTCCACTACGTCTACCGCAGCTTCGTCTTTCCCTTCCTCATGCGCGGTGGCGACAAGGGCAAACCGATGCTCACCGTCGGTCTCGCGGTGCTCTTCAACTGCGCGAACGGTCCGATGAACGCGTTCGGCATCGTCGCGATGGCGCCTCACCTCGAGAGCAACGCGTGGCTCGCGGACCCGCGTTTCTTCGTGGGTGTCGCGGTCTTCCTCGCGGGCTGGGCGATCAACCACCACGCCGACCACGTGCTTCGCAACCTGCGAAAGCCCGGCGAGACCGGCTACAAAATCCCCCACGGCGGGCTCTACCGCTTCATCAGCTGTCCGAACTATTTCGGAGAGATCGTGGAGTGGTTCGGCTTCGCGCTCGCGGCGTGGACCTTCCCGGGTCTGGTCTTCGCGTTCTTCACCTTCGCGAACCTCTTCCCGCGCGCCCTCGATCACCACAAGTGGTACCGCGGCAAGTTCGACGACTACCCGAAGTCGCGGCGCGCGATCGTGCCCTTCGTGCTCTGACCGGCACGAGGCTGTCGCGGGAAGGCGAGCGACTTCGCCGCGTGGCGTGTGGCCTCGCCGGGCGGTGAATCGACGACGCGCGTGCGTCCGAGGTCCGGGATCCGGCATGATCCCCCCATGCGCCATTTCGTCCTGCTTCTCGCGACGCTCGTCCTCGCGCCGACGCTCTCCGCTTCCGCCCAAGAGATGGACGAAGGCGAGGCGCGCATCACCGCGACCGCGAACGTTCAGATGTCGATCGAGAGCGGTCCGGCGACGACCTCCGCGAAGCTGAGCTTGATCGGCGGCGCGGTCGGGGGACGCATCGGCGACGTGCGTCGTTGCTACCGCGAGCGCACCGAGGCGGCACCGGCGGTGCGAGGTCAGCTGCGGCTCTTCGTCGAGATGACGCCGGGCGGCGGCACCGTGGAAGTGCAGCGCGACGGCTTGAACGACCGACCGCTCCTGCAGTGTGTGCTGCGCGCGGTCCGTGCGGCGCAGTTCGCCAGCGTGCGGCCGCCGGGCTCCGCGTACGTCGTGCTCGACTTCAACAACAGCGCGGCCGAAGGCGTCGAGCGCACCCGGGAGCTTCGCGCGACGGAGGACACCGCGGACGTGACGACGAACGCCGAGGGGCGCGGCGAAGCGACGGGCGGAACGCCGGACGGGCTCGTGCGTTTTCGTGTCGTCGGCGACGCGGACGCGACGGCCCAGATTCAGAGCGTGCATCGCGCGGTGCGCGCCGCGATTCCGCAGCTCCTCGACTGCCGCCGCAAAGCCGCGCGCCGCGAGTCGCCGGCGGGCGACGTCTTCGTGGACCTTCGCGTCGCGGCGAACGGACGTGGCCAAGCGGCCTCGCGTCGCACCACGGTCGCCGACGCGCGTGGGCCGCGTTGCGTGACCCAAGCCCTCGGTCGCGCGCGCTACGAGGGCGAGGCGCGCGGTCGGGTGCAGGTCGTGGTGACCTTCGCGGCCGACGCGGCGACGACGAACGATTGAACGCAAGCGATTCGACGCAACGAAAAAGCCCACCGAGTCGGTGGGCTTTTTCGTCGGCGTCCGCGCGATCAGTCGCGACGGCTCATCAAGATGCTGAGCACGTACCAGAGCAGGAGCGCGAAGCTGGCGAAGAGGTTCAACGCCGCGGCGACGTACTGATCCGTGCGGTAGTGATGCAGCACGTTCGACGTGTTGTAGAGGATCGAGGCGCCCGCGAAGACGACCATCGCCCACATGAACACGAGCCCGAGCTGGAAGCCGAAGATCAGGCTCGCGCCGATCAGGACGAGCGCCGAGAGGCCACCGAACATCAGCACGCCTCGGAGCCAACTGAAGTCCTTGCGGGTGAGGAAGACGACGCCGGTCAGGCCCGCGAAGAGCACGAGACTGATCCAGAGCGCCTTGCCGAGAATCGAGAACGCCATCTCGCCGTCTTCGACCGCGATGTACATGGCCATGACGACCAGGGGCGCGAAGAGCACCGCTTCGGCGAGGGTGTAGAGGCCGAGGCCGGCGTACTGCATGCCGCGCGACGTGTCGCTGCGCGCCCATCGGTCGGCGACGTAGCTGACCGCCATGAAGCCACCGAGGAAGAGGAACCAGCTGAAGCGACCCTGCGCCATGTAGAGCAGGCGCTCGGCCAGGCCGCTCGCGATCAGCGCCGCCTCGAGGAAGAGGAAGACGAAGAGCGCGCCGACGAGGTGCAGGTAGGTCTTGGTCAGAAAGCTCGCGCGATCTTCGACGTTCGCATGCGCGACCGCACCGCCCCCACGGCCGCCACGACCTCCCTGTCCGCCTCCGCCCTGCCAGCCGCCTTGCCAGCCACCGCCCTGTTGTCCGCCCCCGGGCTGTCCCCCTTGGGAATTCCAGCCACCCTGCTGCCAGTTCGTCATGCGGGGAAACCTCCGGCGGCCGGGGCTCCCTGTCAACGGGACCCCATGGTCGAGGGCGGACCGCATGGCCGTCGCGCCGTCCCCGTCTCGGTCCCCGGCGCCATCGCGTCGCCGCCCCCGCCCCCGTCCCGTCCCGTCCCGTCCCTTCTCGCCCGACTCCGCCGCATGCCGTGGCGCGCCGAGGCTGCTACGGCTCTGCCGTGAAGCGTTCGCTCCTCCCGCTCCTCGGCCTCCTGCTCGCGTGCGACGCACCGGCGCCCTCGGCGCCGCTCGAGCCCGTCGATCTGCCTGCCGCCGCGCCGGCCCCGACCCCGGCCGCGGAGGCGCCGGCCGATCCGCTGGCGCCCCTGCACGAGGCCGACAACCCGGCTGCACGAGAGGCCGCCGCGCGCCTTCAGGGGTTGGCGCAGCTGCTCTCCGAGACCGTGCAGTCCGCGCGCGACGCCGCCGCGGGCGCCCAGGGCACCTGCGCCGCGGCCTACGCCTCCAACGTCGCTGCGCAGCGCACGTCCGCGCGGCTCGCAGCGGAGCACCAAATCCCGATTCCCGCCTGGGAGGTCTTGCCCGAGGCGGAGTACCTCGCGACGTGTGCCTCGCTCCCGGCGCCCTTGGCGGAGTGTGCGCGCTACGACCGCCGCATCGACGATCGCGAAGGCTGCGAGGGGCACGTGCGGGGCGTCGCCGACGACGTTCGCGCGCGCTACCTGACCCTGGTCCCGCCGCGGCGCTGAGCGTTCGTCACCGCCGACGCGCGACGGAATCGAAAGAGGCCCGCCTTTCGGCGAGCCTCTTTTTCGCGTCACTTCGAAGCGTTCACTTCGGCAGCTTGGCGTCGAAGAACGCCTTGAGCTTGATGAGGTTCTTCTCTTCGCGGCTGAACGAGGGCGACTCGTAGCTCTTCGCGAAGCCACGCACGTCCGAGAGCAGCTCGCGGCGCACGTCGTCGCTTCCGACCACGTCGGCGACCGAGCGACCACGCGCCGCGCCGTTTCGCAGGCCCTTCACGTAGCTCTCGAGGCGGTCGTAGTCCTTGCCGAGGAAGGTTCGGACCTCGTCGGCTTCGTTCGCCAGACGGCTGAGGATCGTGAGCTTCTCGGTGCCGACGGAGCCGGTGTCGCCGTGAAGCGCCAGCTCGGCGGCCACGCGGAGCACGAAGGCGTCGTCGAGGTAGCCGATGTCGTCGATGCCGTCCGGGATGAGGTCGAGCGACTTGAAGAGGTAGTTGATGCCACCCGCGATCGCCTCGCGCGCCGGCTCCGGCATCTCGCTCTCCTCGAGGAGCGCCGCGAGCGCTTCGGCGTCGTGTCCGAGGTCACGCAGCCAACCCGGGAAAAGGTCGAGGTACTTCGTCGAATCGGTGTCGCTCATCGCTCTTCGTTCTCCGCGCGCGGGGCCTCCTGCCCCGAGCGGCCGCGATGATAGGCACGTGCCCGCGCGCCTTTCAACGCCCGGGTGCCGCGGCCGCGACTTCCCCGGCCAAGGCGGGGGATCCGACGCTTCGAATCGCCTCGGTGAGCACCTGCGTGGCGTGGGCGTGTCCGCTCGCGCCGGGGCGCACCTTCGACGCCTGGACCGCTGCGGGAAGACCCCGCCCGAGCGCGAGCTCGGCCTCCGCGGCGACCGTCGCCGCCTGCGGGTCCCCCAGCGCGAGGGCTTCCCGTGCGAGCTCGGCCGCCGTCTCGGGTCGCCCGGCCGCCAGCCAGAGCTTCGCGAGGGGGAGCACCCCTTCGAAGGCTTCGGGCGCTTCGGTCGCGAGCACTCCCTCGGCGTCGGTGCGTCGACCCGCAGCCAAGAGCGCGCGAACCCTCAAGGCGGGGGCCGAGGCGAGACGTTCCGCGAGATGCGCCGCCACGGTCGGTCGCCCTCGGCGCAGCGCGAGCTCCACGACGTCGGCGATCTCGTCCGTGTGGACCGGGGCGACCCGGCGAAGGGCTTCGAGGGCTTCTTCGGCCCCGGGAGCGTCGTCGGCGGCGACCGCCAGCGCCAAACGCGCCCGGAGGCTCGTGGGATCGTCGCCCAGCCGACGCAGCAGCTCGGGCGCGCGTTCGGTCCCGGCCGAGAGCTCGGTGAGGCGCCGCCACGCGTCGGCCGAGCGTGGCGCGATCTCGGTCGCGCGCACGGCTTCTCGCAGCGCCGTTTCGGGGTCACCACGGCGCTCCGCGATCCGGCTGCTCGCGAGCGCGACCGATTCGCTGCGCGCGTCGAGCTCGCGCGCTTCGTCCAAGACCGCGTCGGCCCGTTCGACGCGTCCGAGCCGGTCGAGCGCCTCCGCCTGCCGCGACGCGATCAACGCGTCGTCGCGCACGCCGAGCCGCGCCATCGCATATTCCTCGACGGCCTCCGCGTCGTCACCTCGCGCGACCGCGAGCTCGGCGCGAAGGAAATGCTCGTATTCGAAAGGCGAGACGAAGGCGCCTTCGCGCCGCTCGCCCGCGAGGGTTCGGGTGACGACGGGCTCGCCGAAATGGCAGCCCGCGACGGCGAGGAGGACGACGACGCGAATCATCGACCGGCGCAGGCGTCGGCCGCACCCGCGCGGCAGACCACCGTGACGTTCGTCTCGTTGCCGGGCACGAGGGGCCACTCGACGAAACGCGGGGTGCTCTCGGCCACGACCTCGGTGCCGCGGTAGAAGAGCACGCGCAGCGAAGGATCGAGGGTGGCGCCATCCGTCGTGGCTTCGGGCGCGAGCAAGACGAAGAGACGCAGCGCGTCGGTGCTCTCCGCGTTGTCGTCGAGCCATGCACGCTCGAGCGTGAGCACCCACTCGCCGGCGGCGGTCACACGCGCGGTGGCGTCGCCGCCGTCGAAGACCTGCTCGGCCATGGGGGCGAAGGGACCGTCGATCGCCTGAGGGACCAGCACGACCTGCACGCGGTCGATCGCCGAGCGCGCGATGGGCGCGCCGCCGACGCTGCCGTCGTCGCCCACGATCGCGAGCACGAAGGGATCGGCGCCGCCGCCGCCACACGAGGCGAGGAGGAGCGCGAGCAAGAGCGAACGCAGCGTCGTCACGGCATCACCCCCGGAATCGGCGGCACGGGGAAACCGCCACCGCCACCCTCGCCACCGCTCGCCGCGACGGCGATGCCGACCACGAGGCCAACGACCACCGCACCACCCACCGCGGCCCAGAGCCACCACTTCTTCCAGAGTGGATCGTCGGTCTCGACGGTGTCGAAGGTCGTGCCCTGGTCGGCCGCGGCGAGG
>JACKEH010000035.1 GCA_020633125.1 Sandaracinus sp.
TCGAGGCGTACGTCGAGACGCAGATGCCCGCGGTTGGCGCCTCGCTCGACGTGCGGAACGCGAGCTACGCGACCGAGCTCGACATCACGCTCCTCATCACGCCGCGTGTCGGCGCGGAACCCGACTGGAGCACGGGTGCCAACCCCTCGCGGTTCGAGATCGACACCGGCTCGACGACCACACGCGTCACCGTCACCGCAGACCCGACGAGCACGATCGACGTCGGCGATCGCGTGCTCATCCCGACCGAGGTCGGGGGGCGCAAGAAGACCGTCCAGCGCGTCGTCACGGCGACGAGCGCCACGTACCTCGATCTCGACGAGGCGGTCGAGGCGGCGCCTGTCGCGGGCGACTACGTGTACGCGGGCGGACCAATCGCGCAGGACGTGCTCGACGCGATCGAGGCCCTGCTCGACGACCTCGGGCCGGGCGTCTTCACGAGCGGCGTTGAGTTCGTGCGCTTCCCCGGGTTGTCCGTCTCTGCGCCGGGCTCGCTGCGGAACGGGCGCGTCGTGGCAACGTGCATGGCGGTCGAGGGCGTCGAGGACGTTGCGGCCACGCTCGACGGCGTGAGTGGCGGGGACTTCGTGGCCGACGCGCTCACGTGCCCGCGGGCCGGCCGCATCTACATCGACTGGGAGGTCTGAGCCATGACCACGTTCGTCGACGCCGAGCGCACCGAGGCGCTCCTCTTCGCGCTCCGCCAACTCGCCGGCCGGGGCGGGTACACGGAGGAGGACGGCACCGCGCGCGAGGCGATCGTCGGCGCCCAGGCGTACGCCGGCAGCTTCGGATCGACGGCCGTGGCGCGTGCCGCCGCGGAGCTCTTCGCGCACGCCGCCGACGAGACGCTGCTCGAGTGGGAGCAACTCCTCGGGCTACCGAACGACGTCGCGCGGTCCAACACACAGCGCCGGGAGCGGCTCGCGGCAGTCTTCGCGGCGACGGGCGGGCACACGTACGCGTTCGAGCGCGCGATCGCGAAGCTGACGTGGCGTGTCGATCCGACGCTCCTGACGAACACGTCGAGCGACGCCGACATCGCCGAGCGGTCGAGCATCGCGCAGACGGCCATCCTGCTCGACGAGGACGACCACGTGCCGAGCGCGGTCGGCGACACCCCGCACGAGAAGCTCGCGCTCGCCGAAGCGCTTCAACGCGCGTACCCCGCGCATGCGCTCGGACAACTCACCCGCGGCGCACGCATGGAGGCATGCTTCGCGTCGGCTCGCGGCGCGCGGTGGGGCGCGAACGCGAGCGCGGACGGTGCGGACGCGGACATCGGCAAGGTCATCCTCGACGCGGACCCTCCGCAGATCGGGCTCGCCGACACGCTACGCTACCCGGTGCGTGACGTGAGCTTCGCGCAGCTCACGCGCCTCGACGCCGAGGACCTGTTGCGCGTCGAGCGAAAACTCGGGTGGCACGCGTCGCAGAACGACGCGCTCGCGACGACCGGGATCGACACGCAAGGCGTCGGCGGCACCGCGCTCTGGTTCAACTTCACGGTCGGCGCGTCGAGCACGGTGACCGTGGCGGCCGAGTCGCTTCGCGATCGCATCGCGACCGTGTACGCGGCCGGAGGCACGAGCGGCAACCGACAGCCGGGCGACGCGAGCGACGCGGACGGCGGCGACGTGACGACGTTCTCGGACGTCTGGTACACGGGTGGAGCGGCTGACGACACGTCGTATCGGAGCAACGACCTGTCCGACGGCGTCGTGACGTACACGGGCTCGCGCTTCGCCTACAACACCGCGGTCGGCCTGCGGTTCGTGAACGCCGAAGCGAGCCCCATGGAGGTGTGGGGCGTGATGCTCTTCACGCCCGAGCTCGGCAAGCGAGGCACGACGCCGAGTCCAGCGGACACGGACACGGCGATCGAGTTCCTCGACGGGTCGTCGGGCTCGACCCTCGCGGCGACGGCCTGGGGCAACGCCGTTCGCGCCGGGTACTTCGGCAAGGCGAGCGGCACCACGAGCGGCGGTGGCATCGACGCGGGCGGCGTGCGTCGCATCGGCATCACGGTGGGCATCGAGAAGCCTTCGGCAGGCCGGCGCGAGGTGGTGCTCGACACGACCGAGGACTGGCGCGATCGGATGATCGTCGTGGCGCTCGCCACGAGCAACGGCGACCAAGTTCGACCCGGCATCACTGGCGATGAAGACCTGAACCTCTTCACGCCGAAGCTCTTCTTCTCCGGCCCCGGCACCGCCGACCCCACGAGCGGGTACAGCGCCGACCTCGACGGCTCGGGCAACGTGCGGATGTACGCGCGCAACACCGACGGCGCGCTCTGCGTCGACTTCGCGTCGGCGCTTGCGGAAGCCGCGTACACGGCGCTCTGGCAGATCATGGGCACCGAGCAGCTCGGGTACCACTCGACGCCCGTGGCGCGCATCACGTCCGCGTACGGCACGACGAACGCGCGCATCGAGCCGCGGCAGCTGAACTTCCCGCAGGACGCGGGGCTCTACGAGCAGTTCGCGCAGGGCGAGTTCCGCCTCGCCGACGCGCCAGATGACTCCGAGGCGATGCCGCTCGGGCCGCTGGGCGACGGGTCGCCGCGCTTGCCGTTCTCGTTCCGCGTGCGGACGCAGAGCCCGATCGCGGGCGGCGGGGGCGTGCGTCACGTGCGCCAGCGCCTCGCAGACGTCGTGCGAATCTTCCAGTCCGTCGCCGTGCCTTCGAGTCCGACGGACCCGACGTACCTCTACACGGTGCAGCGCGACATGCGCGATTTGCGCGATCGATTCGCGCGCTTCCATCTCGTGTGGAGCACGTCCGACATTCGTCCCGGGCAAGCGAGCGACACCGCGTGGAGCTCGGCGAGCAAGTACGGCCGGTTCGTGTGGACGGGCCCGATCTCGGGTCCGACCGGCACGTACGGCATCACGATCGCGGCGAACCTCGCCATGGGGCTCGTGTCGACGATCGGGAGCATCCAGCGGCTCGCGCTTCGGAACACGACCGGCTCCACGCTCTACGTCGCGATGATGGCCGAGTTCGGGCCGCGTCTCGGGCTGCGCGACTCCGTGTGACGCGGGGCACGCGGGGCGGTAGTCTCGGGGCGGAGGTTCCGACCGATGACGTACGAAGACCGCCCCGAAGTGCTCGAGAAGCTCGACCGCTACAACACGATCCCCGACGCGTCGGTGGCGCTCAACGCCGAGGACGAGCTTTCGGACACGGACGTCGGCGATGTGAACCTCACCGGGCGCTTCATCTGGCTCCACGCCACCGTGGCGCTCCGCGTGATTCGCGGCGGCTCTGGCGCCGTGGGCGCGGGCGTCGGTCTTCCGCTTGCGGCCGGCGAGCGCATCCGCTTCTTCGTCGACCCGACGAAGAGCACCGTCATCCGGCACTCGGGCACCGACGGGCAGCTCGTCGCGCTCTACGACACCGGAGCGTGAATCGTGGCCCGCGCACGCACCTTCCCGCTCGGGCTCTTGCCTCCGGCGCTCGTCGGGAAGCCGCGCGCAGCCGACCCGCTCCTCGTCGCCGGCAAGCGGCCAACCGAGGAGCGCGTACGTCGTCCGCTCCGCGTGCTCACGGCGCCCGTCATCAGCGGCACGTCGACGATCGGGCAGACGCTCACGTCGACGCTGGGCTCGTGGAGCGGCGAGCAGCCCATCACGTACGCACGGCAGTGGCTTCGTGACGGGGTCGAGATCTCGGGCGCGACGAACGACTCGTACCTCCTCGCCGTCGCCGATTACGACGCCGACATCACGTGCCGCATCACGGCGACGAACGCGCTCGGAAGCGTCTCGGCGGTGAGCAATACGCTCGGCCCGGTGGCGGCCGTGGTGCCGAGCAACGTCGTGGCGCCCGTCGTGAGCGGCACGCCGACCGAGGACGAGACGCTCTCGTGCACCACGGGCTCGTGGACCGGCACCACGCCGATTTCGTACACGTTCCAGTGGCGCCGCGACGGGAGCCCGATTCTCGGCGCCACCGCAACCACGTACACGCTCGTCACCGCGGACGTGGGCACGCTCGTCGACTGCGTCGTCACGGCGACGAACGTCGGCGGGAGCGATTCGCAAGACTCGAACGACCTCGGGCCGATTGCGTCGAGCGGCGGCGGCGTCGCGCCGACGATCACCGTCGCGCCCGTGCTCGCGTGGACGGTCGCGCACGGCTCGTCGCCGACGATCACGGAGGGCACGTACACGGGCGACGCGGGGACGTGGACCTACAACCTCGTGCGGCTTCCCTCGACCAACGTGCTCTCGGGCGTGTCGAAGGCCACGGTCGAAGCGTACGTCGCGGACCGCGCGACCGATGTCGGGCCATCGTGGAAGGTCGTAGGCACGATCACCAACGGGACCGGAGCAGACTCGGCCGACTCGAACACGGTCGAGTACGACCCGTCGTCGCGAGCCTTGGCGGCGTCGCTGGATACCGTGGCGACGACGTCACCTTGGTCGGCCGGATGTCGATGTCTCCATGACCAGGTCGGCGCCGTCAGGACCTCTCCGCGACGGGTGCGGCTTCGAACACGTCCGCTCTGTACACGGCGAGCGACGCAACACTTCAGCGGTGGCCAACCCTGACGTTCGACGCGGTGGAGTATGCCGAAACGCTCTCGTTCTCCACTTCGCCGTGGACACGGCGACAGCACTTCCGGCGATCTCTCGATCGTGCTTGATGCCGACTCATCGGGCACGCGCGACGACCGCCCGTCGATGCAGATACCCGGCTCGGGCGCGGCGCCGCGTCCGACGTCACCAGGCGCTTCGCAGACCCAGCGACTCGAGACGCAACGCTCGCGGCGACTGCAGTGGGGTCCGTACAGCAGGCACCCCGGCGTCCCCTCGCGCGTTCGACGCGACAAGCCGCCGCCGGCCGAGCGGCGACGTGTCGGGTGCAGCATCGCGCCGTGCGCGATCAGGCGCACGTGGCAGCAGCGGAGCAATCATCACGCCCGTCGATCTACACAAGTGCGTCAGGCCGGCGGGCAACGCCAGAGGACACGGACGATCGTGAGGGTCACTGCAGGCGACGCGGGACTGGCTACACGTCCGCTCTTCGTCGAGGCTCTCACGCGCGCAACAAAGACTGGACGGACGTCGAACGGCGCAAGTCGACTGGTCGCGCGAGATGCACACGTCGAAGCTGCGCATCGAGCGAAGCACGTCGCAGATGACTTCCGCGACTGCGCATGTTCGCCTGACACGGCGTGGAGGTATGGCGTATGAAGCGCTGATCTCACCTGCGAGCCGTGCCATCGCCGAGCGTGTGATCGACGTCCTCACCGAAGCGCATGCGCCGGGCGGGGTCGAGACCGTTCGCGTTGTCTCACGAGGACGCGTGATGGTGGAAGAGCAGCGCCCGGCGAAGCGCTGGTCGGAGCTTGTTGAGCTGGAAGACGGCCGCTTCGCGGTGCCGGCGAGCCCGCGGAAGCTCACTGCGATCGGGGGCCGCGAGGTCACCGTCGGAGGCCAGCGCGTCCGCGTGCCGCGCGCGGCCGAGGCCGTCGATCTCGAGGCCGAAGAGCAGCCGGACGGACGCGTCGTCGTACGGGAGAAGCGCGTCACCGGTGGCGCAGGAGGCGCGATCCGTGGGCGTTGACGACCCGACCCTACCGGGCCGTCCCTCGCGCCGACGCCCCTCGCTCTCCGCGCGGTCCATCCGCGTAGTCGGCGAGATCACCCCGCTCCTCGTGCGCGCCTTCGCTCTCCCGCAGGGCACCGAACGCGAAGAGCTGCTCGCCGAAGCCATCGGTCGCGCCATCGACGCGGGCCGTGAGAGCGGCGACGCGATGCGCGCCGAGATCGAGCGCCTTCGTGGCGAGCGCAACGACGAGCGCCAGGCCAAGGAACTGCTCACCGAGAAGTGTGCGCGCTTGCAGAAGACGCTCGACGTCCTCGGCGCGCGGCTTGCGCGAGGGGGGCACTGACATGGAAGGCGGGATCGTGGGCGGCATCGTGGCCGTCGCTGTAGCCATCGCAGGCGGGCCGCACGCGTGGCGCGCGCTGCGCGAGTGGATGCGCCAGCGTCGCGCCGAGCGCGCGGCCGAGCGCGCGGCGATCGAGGCCGCCGAGCAACGGCACCTCGTGCGGCTCGAAGCGCGCATCACGCACCTTGAGACCGCGCTCGCCGAGCGGGACGCGCGGCTCGCCGAAGGCCAAGCGCGGGAGCTCGAGCTCGAGCACCGGCTCCTCGCCGAGCAGGGCGACAAAGCCAAGATCCGCGCGGCCTACGTCGCGCTCTCCGAGCAAGTCGCCGTCGACCGCGAGCGAGCGAAGGCACGCGAGGACGCGCTGCTCGCCCGCATCGAAGAGCAGGCGCAGCGCATCGACGCGCTGGAGACGTCGATCCGCGAACGCGATCGCATCTCGGCGCGAGAGATCGAGCGAGCCATCGCTCACGCGATGGAAGCCCGGCAGACCGACGGCGACTCGCAGGGCTGACACGCGGCGGGTATCGTGGGCGCTGGCGCAAGGAGGCGCCCGCTCATGAACCACAACCAACGCATCGTCGGCATCGTGCTGCTCTGCGCCTTCGCCGTGCTCGACTCCCTCGCGCAGCAAGGGATCCTGACCGAAGACATCGCCGCGCTCATCCGCGAGATCGTCGTCGTCGCGCTCCCGGCGCTCGGCGTCGGCGCGCTCGTCGACGTCATCCAGACCGAGCGCCGCCGCCGCAACCCAGCGGTGCCCGCGCTCAAGGACGACGTCCAGGCGCAGATCGAGGTCACGCGCGAGGAGCCCCGCGATGCGTGAGGACCTGACGCTCGGGCGCGCGCTCGCCCACGTCGCCCTCGCGGTCGCCTTCGCGCTGGCCGTCGCCGGGTGCAGCGGGCCACCACGCGCCGCGCAGACGGCGCTCAGCGTCACGGCAGAGTCCGTGGCCGGCGCCGACGTCCTCGTGGCGCCCAGGGCCGCCCAGGCGGCGCAGGCGGCGCGCGAGGCAGCGCGCGAGGTCGATGGCTTCGAGGCGGCCCTCGCGGCCTACGACGCGGCCATGGCGCCGTGGGTCGCCGTCGAGCGCGTGCTCCTCGAGGCGAAGGGCGCGCTCCTGGCCTTGCAGGCGGCTTACGACGCGTGGGAGGCAGGCGCCGAAGACGGGCCCGCGCGGTGGCGTGCCGCGGTCGCGTGCGCGTTTCCGATCCTCGCGCGCGTCGGCGAGACGCTCCTACGTGCCGGCGTCGAGCTCCCGCCCAAGCTCACGCGCGCGATGACCCTGCTCTTGGCCTTCGCCGAGGGCCAGTGTCCCGCCACGAGCCCGGAGGTGACGCCGTGATCGACAAGCTCATCAAGGCCGCCGAGGTCGTCCGCGACCTGGCCGCGCTCGGCGCCGAGCTCGCCGACGCCATCGCCAAGCGCGACACCCGGCGCGTGGACGAGATCCTCGCGGGCGACCTCCAGACGAGCGTCGTGCTCAAGCTCGAACGCGCGCGCACGATCCGCGAGCTCCAGGCCCGCGACGAGGAGCCCGGCGCGTGACGGTCGTCGCCGTCGTCTCGACGGTCAACGTCGACGGCAAGAAGGACGCGAGCGGGGCTTTCGTGCCCGAGGCACGTGCCTTCCTGCGCTTCCACGGGGCCGACCCGAAGGGCGACGCGGTCGTGCCCTTCGACCACCGGCTCTCGCCAGACAAGCGGCGTGCGCATGTCGAGGCGGGGATCCGCGCCGCACGCGAGGCGCTGGGGGCGCCCATCGAGGGGCTCGCGTTCTTCTGCCACGGCTACCGCCGCGGCTTGCAGACCGGGCACACCACGAAGGCGTTGGGTGGGCTCGTCGACGTCATTCGCGAGACGTGCTCGCACGATGTCGCGATCCCCCTGTACGCCTGCGACGCGGCCCGCGACGCCGACGCGGACCGCAAGGACGACCTGACCGACGTGCCGGGCGGGGACGGCGGATTCGCGGACGTGCTGCGCGACGCGATGCTCCGGACCCCCGGCGCGTTCTTCGGGGCGCACATCGACGCGCACGTGACCGCAGCGCACACGACACGCAACCCGCACGTCCGGCGCTTCGAGGTCACGGCCGCGGTCCCGAGCGAGACGATCCTCGGGCTGCCCGGCGGCTCGTGGCTCGTCACGCCGGGCTCGTCGCGGTGGAAGACGTGGATCCGAGCGCTCCGCACGGACTTCCGCTTCCGCTTCCCGTTCCTCGACGCGGCCGGCATCGCGCAGGTTCTCGACCGCGGGACGTTCCTCCCGTAGCCTCACAGCTTCCCCATCCCTCCCCTCGACGCCCCCGCGGTTCGCCCCTCGGGGGCGTCGGCTTTCCGTCCGACTTGCGCTTCGGACCGAGGTGCGCTCAGAATGTAGGACCTGGGGCGTTAGCAGCGCCCGCAGGTCCCCGACCGAAGGTTGGCTCGGGGAAACCAGGACCCCCGCGCGTGTTCCAACAGCCGCTCGCATCTTCACCGACTCCGCACGCCGTCGCAAGCCGACGCGTGCACGAGGCCGTGGTGCGCGCGTCGGGGTCCGAATGGGATGTGACTGAGCACGCGCAAGCGGGAGCGAAACGGCTTCGGGCCGGGCGCGCGTGCGGGGAGCATCGATCCGGTGTGGGCGAGATCGCTGCACACGCGGAGTCATGGGGCCTGCCGACAGGCAACGGCGGGTGGCTTCGTGATGAAGCCTCGAGGTGTACGAGACCGACTTAGCAGCGATGGTCTCTTCCGGCTGATCACCGGGCGATGGGGGCCGGCGCCTCATACGGGATCGACAGGCACCAGGAGCACACGCACTGCGTCCGTCGAGCTTTGCGCGATGGGAGGGAGGTGTGCTCCAAAGACCTCCGCCCTCGCCGGAAGAGGGAGAGACGAGGCGACGAGGGACAACGAGAGGAGCGACGAGGATGGACGAGACGACGAGACGAGTGCTCGCCGGAGGTGCTCGAAAAAGAGCGAGAGACGAGCTGAAGGGTGCTGACTCCGCCTGGCGAGGATCCGCGAGAGCGTCGCCGAAAGGCCGTACGCGGTGGCGCGAGGTCTCGGACGCGAGTCGGTCCACGTCTGCGGCGATCCACGGTGCGTGAACTCGCGCACCTTCGCGAGACGAAGCGCAGAACGAGGCAGCTGACGCGCGTGGTCGACGGTCGATCGGTCATCAGCGGAACGAGGAGATGGAACGATGAAGACGACGGGCGAAGCAAACCAGGCGACGTCCCGCAATCTGCCGAAGCGGCGCTCCCGCCACCGCCGGAAGCCCAGCGTTCCTCAAGAGCGAGCGCGTCGGCTTCACGCGATCGCTCGCGACCGTGACTCCGGCGCACGAAGCTGATCGAGGTCCGATCACGCGGATCGACGCATCGCAGAGCGTTCTTCGGCCAAGAGATGCCCGGCACCTCGACCGTTGTCGAGTTCGACGGGTCAGTCTTCGACGACCGCGATACATGCGTGTTCGGCGCGCTGGCGTGGTTCTATCGCAGCATGTTCGACGACCCGTGGTATTGTCGGGCGATGGCTTCGATCTGGCGACTGACGACATGGACTTCTGCCGAAGCGTGTGGCGTAAGGGCATCCGGATCGACGCAACTCGGCCGACACGGGTTCGACCTTTCGATGCTCAAGCACGTGCCGAACCGGCGGCGGGCAGGCCGAACGAAGAAGCCTCCGCTCTGCGCTCACGACGCGCCGACCGCGACGAGTGGCGCGCGCTGAGCGCATCGCGCTCGACTCTCGAGCGCCGACACGGAAGGCTCCGCCATGACCCGCTTCCTGCCCTTCGCGCTCGCGCTCCTCGTCGCGCCCACGCTCGACGCTCAGCCTCGCGTCACGCCCGAGGACGTGCGCGTCCAAGCCGCGGCGGCCGTGGGCGAGCTGGGGTGGCGCGCCGAGCCCGACGCGTACGCGGCGATCGTGGAGGTCCACGTCCGGCGCGCACGGCTCCGTGGCGTCTCCCCGCGCACGATGGCTCGCGCCTACTCGGCGGCCCTCCGGCGCCCGCCACGGCACCGCGCGTGGGTCACCGAGCTCCGCGACGCGCCCTCGCCACCGCCCTCGTGGCCCCAGCACCTGCGCGGTCGGTGGGCGGAGCGACGGGCGACGTTCGCCCGCGTGGAGCGCATCGCGCTCGAGGTGCTCACGGGCGCGCGTGACGAGGTGTGCCCCGAGGCGCTGTACTACGGCTCGACGGCGGACGGCCCGCCGGGTGGCGACCCGACGCGATGGGAAAGCGCGTGCGCTTTCGAGAGCACGACGCAAAGATGGTGGCGGCGCGTGGACGAGCGCGCAGACGGAGGCGAGACGTGAACGAGACGACCCCAAGCCGGCGCCGAAGGGCGACGAAGTCACGGCCGCGCACATCGTGCGCCTGTTGCAGATGATCGTGGGCATCCTCGTCATCTGGAAGCTACTGACGCTGTGACCGACGCACCCGACGGCACGCTCCCGCCGCGCACCTCGCTCGGCAAGCGCACGCGCCGCGGCCCCGCAGTGGCGCGGCTCGAAGCGCCCGCCTGGCGCGCCGAGCGGGCGGCAGTACGCGGCGCTTCACGCGATCCGCCAGCACCTGCTCGAGCACGGGCGCCCACCGTCGTACCGCGAGCTCGCCGAGCGCCTCGGCAAGAGCAAGAACGCCGGCGCGTACCTCACGCGCAAGCTCGGCGACGAGGGGTTCCTCGACCTGACGCGCGACCCGTACACGCTCACGCCGAAGGCGCTGCGCGCGCTGCACGGCGACGGGGGCACGCGGACCACGTGGCGGCCGACCTCGCGTTCACGCGCGCGATCGAGACCGTGCTCGAAGCGCGCGACCGGCTCTACCAGATGGCGAGCTTCGGCGGCCTGGAGCCGAGCGAGATCGTGCGCTTCGCCCAGCTCGAGCGCGCGCTCCGCGAGCTGGACCCCGGCGCGCGTGCGCTGGAGCTCCCCGACGAGATGACCGCGGCGCTCGCCGCGCTCGAAGCGATCGAACGACAGGAGAACGATGACGAACGACGAGGCGACGACCTTCCGCTACACGCTCCCCGAGCCGCCGCCCGATGACGCGGTCTTCGTGCCCGCCGAATGGGAGGCGCTGCGCCCGCAGATGGTCACCGACGACGCGCAGCGCCAGGCGCTCGTGGCGTGGTGCTCGGAGCGGCCCGCGCTGTGGGGCGCGCGCATCGAGCACCCGGCGTGGGACGACGCGCCCGAGCCCGTGGCGACGTACGTGCGGAACGCACGCGCCCACGCCGAGGCGCTGGAAGCCTTCGAGCGCATGTCGCCGATGAGCATCGCGCGCGACCGCGATGTGGCCCGATTCTTCGGCGGCGCGTGGATCGGCTTCGAGGAGGCTTCGGTCGGCGTGAAGGGCGAGACGCGGTTCTTCGTGGGGTACTCGTCCGCGATGCTGAACGCGATCGAGCACGGCTCGACCTGGGGCCAGCTTCGGCGCATCGCGTCGAGGCTCTACGAGCTTCGCGCGACGCTCGGACGCGTCGTCTTCGACGCGCACGGCGACATCGGCGCGATCCTCGGCGAGGCTTCACAATGAACCCGCCCCGCATCTACGTCGCCGCCGCCTCGCTCGAGGTGCAGCGTGCACAGCGCGTGATGCGCGACCTACGCGAGCGCGGCGCGCACATCGTCGGCGACTGGACCGAGGCCGTGCTTCGCGAGGGCGGCGACGGCGCGCGTCAGACCGACGCGCAGCGTGCGCTTCTCTCCGCCGAGCAGCTCGCCGAGGTCACGCGCGCCGACGGGCTCCTGCTGCTCGTGCCGGAGGATGTGGCAAGCGTGGGCACGTGGATCGAGCTCGGCGTCGCGTGGCGCTCGCAGGTGCCCGTCGTAGCGTCCTCGCTCTCGCCACGTCTGCCGTGGGCTGCGGCCTGGGTCACGCGCGTGGGCACGGACGAGGAGGCGGTGCGCGTCATGCTGCGCGTCGTTGACGGGTGGTGACGTGAGCCCCGACGTATGCGCCTTCGCGACACTCGCCCTCGTCGTCTTGCTCGGCGTGGGCGGGCTCGCCGCCGTGTGGCTCAGCGTCGAGCGAGACGCGCGAGAGGATTGCGAGCGTGTACGTCGTGCCGACACGCGTATCGAGGCCGCGCGTCGCCGTGTCGTCGCAAGCTGCGAGGATATCAGCCGAGCGCGACGTCAAACCCTCGACCGGGCGCTCGCCGAAGCGCGCGATGCGTCGGATTCCGCAAAGGTTTCGCGAGACGTGCCGAAAATCGACACGAGCCGTACGAAAAAGCGTTGACGGTCGTACCAGGGGAGCGCATCTTCTCTCTCGTCAGCGCAACGAAGCGCGACGCACAAGGAGCCCCCCCATGTCCGACACGATCTTCCTCCCCAACACCGACCTCGTCCTGCGCCACGACGGCGGCGAGACGCGCGTCCCCGCGATGCGCGTCGAGTGGCCGACCACCGGCATCGTCGACGTGTGCGACCGCGACGCGTGGGAGGTGCACGGCCGCGAGTTCGCCGAGGTGCTGGCGGACGGCACGATTCGCATCCTCCGCCCGGTCGTCGGCCTCGCTTCGATCGAGGTGGCGCGATGACCCGCTCTCGCATCACCACCGACGCCTACCCTACGCGCTACGCGGCCTTCGATGCGCCCGGTACGTGGGCCGTCTTCGAGGCTGCGCCGGACGGCACGGTGAGCGTGTGCGGGACGCGTCGCCCTCGCGCGGAGCTCGACGCGGGCATCAGGTACCCCGGCGAGATGGCCGTGCTTTCGATCCCGATGCCGCACGTGCGATTCGCGCATCTGACGCGCGGGGTCTACGTCGAGATCGGCGCCTGTGGCGGCGCCCATGCATCGCTCAAGCGAGACGGTTTCGTCGCCGTCTGCCACTTCGACGACCCGAAAGGCGGTGCGCAGACCATCGCTCGAATCCACGCCGCGACGCTCGACGAGGCCATCTCGCTCGCCGATGCCTGGGTCGATCGCGTGCTCGCACACGCTGGCTTGGCGGTGGCGTCATGAGAGCCCTGACGCTTCACGCGGCGTGGGCCTACGCGGTCCGCTCGCTCGGCAAGCGCATCGAGAACCGCACGTGGACGCCGCCCGCGGCGCTCATCGGTGAGCGCCTCCCGCCGCCGCCGCTCGTTCCGCGCGAGGGTCGTGCGGTGCTGGAGACCTGGCGCCCTCCCGGGCGCTGACGACGACGACGGCGCCTTCGGGCGCCACATCCGGGGCCGCTGGTGCGGCGGGTACACGAGACGACGCAACGCCGGGGAGGGGGCTCCACGCGCCGCGCGGCGACTCACCGGCGGGTTCGATTCCCGCACCCCGGGCCGCGCGTCACACCGACGCGCTACGAACGAGACGAACGAACGGGAGGGAACGACATGCGAAACGAACGACAGATCCTCGTGGCACTGGCCGAGGTCGACTCCGCGCTCGAGATGGCGCGCGACCTCGAACGCAACACCGAGCGCCTCGAGCGCAAGCGCGCGAAGCTCCTCGGCGAGCTACGCGACCTGCGCGCGGCGAGGCGCGAGACGAAGGCGGTGGCGTCGTGAGCACGCTCCGCATGCTGGCCAAGCGCATGGAAGGCTCGCTCGACAAGCTCCACGCGGAGCACGACGGCAAGCGGTGGGTCGTGGTCCTGCGCGGCGTGGTGCGTGCCGACGACGGCTTCTACGCGCTCGCGAAGGCAGAGCACGTCGAGCTCGCGGTCGCGCTGAGCGACGCGGAGCGCGAGATCGAGCGGCAGGAGTCGCTCTACGTGGCCGGGCTCCTGCCGGGGTACCGACCGCAGGACGAGCCGACGAGCGCGGCTGACTTCGAGATGTTCTGAGCGAGGACGACATGAACGACGAACAAGCATTCGAGGTGACCTGCGCGCTGAACGACCTCGTGCGCGATCTACACACGGAGTGCGAGCGCGTGAGGCGGGAGACGACGCACGACGGGGCGCCGTTCGACGTGATCGACGCGCTGGAGTGGTTTCGGGTGCGCGCTGCCGACGTCGTCAAGGCGGCCGAGGACGGCGCTTCGATCCCGAAGAGGCCATCACCCAAGCTCCAGGGGTCGGGCGCGCACCCGATTCCCGAGGCGCAAATCGCCAACGCTGTCGCTTGGTGGGCGCTGCGATTTCTCGTGGGCGAGTCTCGCGAGCGGTTCCGCGAGTCGCTGACGAAGGTGCTGCGCGATCAGGTGATTGGGCCGCGCGCCGTGAGCCTCGTCGTCGACTACGATCCGCGGGACATCTTGCTCGACGCAGTGCGGGCCGCTGGCGTGCAATGCACCGGCGCGCTCGACTCGGCGCGCGGCATCTTCCGCAGTCAGAAGATGGGCATGTCGATTCGTGAGGGGTACACGGTCGCGCGTGACGGCCGCGAGGCGCCGAGCGTGACGATCTGGGGAACGAACCCGAACGACTGACGAGGAACGAGACGATGACGAACGACACCCGAAAGCCCGTGCCGCCGCGCGAGATCCGTGTGCTGCTCTACGAGACGCGCGACGCGCAACCGGCGGCGACCGTGCTCATCGAGCAGCGCCGGTCGCCGCTCGACCACATGCCTCGGCGCGAGCGAGATGGAGCCGCTCGATCGGCTCCTCGCGTGCCGCGCGCTCGTCGGCGCCGAGTTCGACGCGTTCGCGGCCGAGGTGATCGGCGAGGGCGTGCGCGCTTTCGGCAAGGTCACGACCGATCCGGAGCGCGTGCGCGCGCTCGTCGCGGACAACGTCGAGCTTCGCGGTGCGCACATCCGCACCGCGCAGACGCTCGCGGCGATCGCGACGCGCCGAGACGAGTACGGAGACGCGCTCGACGACGCGCTGACCGCGCTCGATGCGCTCGCCGATGGCGTCAAAGCCGAACGCAATCGACACGAACCTTGGTGCCCGGCGTGCGGTGAGCCATCGCGACGCGATGCGACGCTCGACGAGATCCTCGCCAGCGTCGAAGGCATCGCGGTGCGTCTGCGGGAAGCGCGAGGCGCGAGGTGACCCGCCGGCTCACGATCACGCAGTCCGAGGTCGCGACGTGGCTCGACTGCGAGATGCGCGCCGCGCTGCGCTACGAGCATCGCCTCGGGCGCCCCGAAGCTCCGGTCGGCGCACGGCACGTCGGGAGCGCGATGCACGAGGCCCTTCGAGCCGCCTACGCGACGTGGGCCGAGATGGGGTCGAGCGCGCCCGAGGGAACCGTGTTCCACGCGGCGCTGAACGAGGCGAACCTTCGTCTCGACGCGGTGCGTGACGAGGCCCTCGACACGCTCGACCTCTTCGAGGGCGGCGAGGAGCTCGCAGACCAGGTGCGCGCCGAGCACGAGGGCGCGGTCGCAGGGCTCGCGCTGTACCTCGACGAGGTCTTCGCGCGGGACGTCCACGCGTACTACCCGCTTGCGGTCGAGCAGGCGTTCCGCGTGCCGGTCGTCACCGACGCAGGCCACGACCGCTACCTCGTGACGCTGGAGGGCGTGTTCGATCTCGTGCTCCAGCGCCGGGCCGACCGCGCGCTCGTCGTGCGGGACCACAAGACCGTGACAGGCGCCGCCGACACGTACGACGTGCGCTTCGGGCTCGACCTCCAGCTGCCCGCGTACCTCTACGCGCTCGGGCAACTCTTCCCAGGGGCGCGCGCGACGTGTGCGCAGTTCGTGGCGGTGAGCCAGAGCCCGCCGAGTGTGCCGAAGACGATCCTCGACGGGACGGTGAGCGTGGCGAAGATCGCCACGACGCGCCAAGCGTACGAGGCCGCGTGCGAGGCGCAGTCCGAGCCAGAGTGGCTCGCGAAGGGGCGCGCCGCGGGAGGCGCCAAGGCCGACGCGGCCGAGCAGCGGTGGCGCGAGCTGCGCGAAAAGCAACGACGGCTCGCCGAGGGGCTGCCGACGACGCTCGCGCGGTGGATCGCGGTTCACGAGCACGAGTACGACCCGCGCGACGTGGAGGCCGTGCGCGGCACGCTGCACGAGGTCGCGAACCGCGTGAGACTGGTTCGGCGCGGGGAGCTGACGCCGCAACGCAACCCGCGCTCGTGCGCGATCCTCTCGTGCGCTTTCGCGTCGCCGTGCGGCATGGGGCGCGGCGTCGAAGAGGTCGTCGCGCTCGCGCTCGACGGCGGCGACTTCGCGCAGGGCGAGACGCGCCACCGCGAGGTGGCTGACGCAGGCGCCCCGTGGGAGCCCGGCAAGGCGGGCGCGTTGCCCGCGCTGCGGTGATGCGGCACGATGGCGCTCGGCACGCCAGCCGGGCGCTCGACGAGGAGCGCGGCGCATGCGTGCGCGAAAGGACGGAGACGATGGCGAAGAAGAAGGCGAAGAAGAAGGCGACCGACGTGGAGTTCGACCCCGAGACCGGCGAGGTGCTCGAAGACGACGCGGTGCACGAGGACCTGTCGCACGCGGAGCTAAAGCGCATCGCGAAGGAGATGGGCATCAAGGGGTACTCGAAGATGTCGCGCGAGGAGCTGTCGCTCCGAATCGTGAACGGGGGCGAAGAGCCGATCGACGCGTCGAAGCTGACCGCCGAGCAAAAGACGGCGCTGGCTGACGAGAAGGCGCACGAGATCGCGAAGCTGTACGCGGAGCTCGACGCGGCGAAGGACGAGCTCTACGCGGCGCGCACCTCGTGGAACACGAAGGTGAAGGACGCGCGCGAAGGGCTCGCGAACACGATCAAGATGGGCTCGCCCGAGATCGACGCCGTCAACCGGCTGAACGGCATCAAGGAAGCCTTCCAGCATCTCGAGGAGATGGAGGCGGGTCGGACCGAGGTCGTCGCGCCGCTCGCCGAAGCGGTGAGCAAGCTCGACGTGCGGCTCAAGCGCTTGCTCCAGCAGTGCAACCAGCTCGACCTTCGCTTCTGAGCGAGCGAGCGAGAACGAGAGGAACGAACGGCATGGACAACGAAGAACTTCGGGTGCGCGTCACGGAGATCGTGAGCGCCGGACTGGTGTCAGGACTCGGCAGCGCGAAGCCGGGCGCGACGTGCGTGGAGGGCGCGATTGCGCTCGCCATGGGCGAGGGGCTGACGGACGCGCCTTCGTGCGTGGCGGAGCCCGACAGGCGATTCGCGATTGTGATGAACGACGCGCGATGGTCGTCTCCGGAGGCGCGAGCGCGCGGATTGCTGCCCTTGGCGTTGGCGCAACTCGGCACCGCTGGGACGGATCGCGTCGCGTGGGCGCAGCGCGTGGCCGAGGGCACGATCCGCAAGGTTTTGCCGATGGTTCTGCGGGAGGTTGCTGCGCGAATCCCGTCGCACGCAGAAGCACTGGAGGCCGCTGCGGTGCGGTGCGAGCGCGATGGAGATCGGGCCGCCGCCGACGCCGCCTACGTCGCCGCCGACGCCGCCTACGTCGCCGCCGCCGACGCCGCCGACGCCGCCTACGTCGCCGCCGCCAACGCCGCCGACGCCGCCGACAAGATCCTGCTCGTCGCGGTCGAAGTGGCGCTG
The DNA here is from genome assembly GCA_020633125.1 of Sandaracinus sp. Taxonomy (GTDB): domain Bacteria; phylum Myxococcota_A; class Polyangia; order Polyangiales; family Houyiibacteriaceae; genus JACKEH01. The sequence continues at coordinate 17,306 of JACKEH010000035.1, forward strand.
GACGCGTATTGCGCGGAGGGTCGGGCCTGATGCTCTTTCACCAGGACCAGCGCGACGCGCTCAAGCTCGTCGTCTACGGGCACAGCGGCATCGGCAAGACACGCCTCGGATGCACGGCGCCGAAGCCGCTCATCGTGCTCTTCGAGCGCCAGGGCGCGGCGACGATCGAGCTCTACTGCCGCGAGCACGGGCTCGCTCCGCATCCGACGATCCACGTCGAGACGTGGGACGAGCTGCTCGAGGTCATGCGCGCGCTCTCGCGCACGCTCAGCATCGCGGTCGTGTACCGCGCGCTGAACGCGAAGCGCGCCGAGGAGGGGCACCCCGAGGCGCTCACCGACGCGCAGCTCGAGGCGGCGATCCAAGCGCTTCCCTACGACCGGCCCGAGTGGCTCGTCGTGGACAGCGCGACCGAGGCGGGCGAGCTGATGGAAGCGGCCGTGAAGCGCGACGCGCCGCCGCCGAAGGGCAAGGACGGCCTGCCCGCGCCGAGCATGCGGCACGCGGTGACGATCATGGACCGCTTCCGCGCGTTCTTGAAGGGCATGCGCGACCTGCCGCTGTCGGTGCTCTTCCTCGCGCTGCGCGACGATCGGGACGGGACCGAGACCGCGGACCGCGTGACGCGCGTGCGCATGCCGTTCAAGAGCATGGGCGAGGACCTCATGCGCACGACGAACGCGGTCGGCGTGATGTCGCGCGAGCAGGTCGAGGTCGGCCGCTCGGAGAAGGACGAGCCGATCGTGGAGCTCCGGCGCATGGTGCGTTTCGCGCCGCTGCCGTCGTGGGCGATGGGCAAGGAGTTCGGCTCGCTCTCCGTGGAGGAGCCTGACGTGGGGGCGTGGGTCGCGAAGCTCGCGACGAGCGCCCCCGAGACGAAGCAAGCGAAGAAGAAGTGACCCGAACGTCGGGCCGAAGTGGACCCGGCGAGACAGAAGGAGCGAGACATGTTCGACCCCGAAGAGCACGAGACCGAAGGCAAGAAGCGAAGCGGAGACGACCATCCGCCACTGACCGTGGCAGGCCGATTCCTCGTCGCCGTCAAGCACATCACCGAGTCGATTCAAGTTACGCAGACGAAGGGCGCGCCCTTCTGGCGTTGCTACTGCGAGGTCATCGACGGACCCCACAAGGGCGAGTGGTTCCGCCAGGACATCTTCGTCCACGAGAACGCGTTCAAGATCCTCGCCGGATACACAAAGGCCACGCGCTGGGTTTCTCGCGCAAAGGCGATGTCGCGCCACGCGCGTTTCGATCCGGAGAAGCGCGAGGACATGATCCGCGTGTTCCTCTTTCAGCCGTTCAGCGCGAAGATCGGAGTCGAGAAGCGCGGCGACAAGTCGTTTGCTCGGGTGAAGTTCGCCGACCCGCCCGAGGACCGCGAGATCCCCGTGTGCGACGCGTACCGCGACGAGAAGGCCGAGCGCATCGCGAAGGCGCTCCAGCAGGAGGCGGACTTCGGTTCGGACTCGGGGCCCGGCGACTTCGACGATTGGGGCTCGTCCTCGTCGAGCGCGTCGCGCGGCTCGGCGAAGCGCAACGAGTTCGATGACGACGACATCCCCTTCGCTCTGAACGGCGCCGAATACGTCGACCAGCGCGAGGAGCCGCACGACCCGGCGCGCATCGCACGCATGCGGTGAGCGCATGAACCGAGCCGAGCTTTCGGTTCGCATCGCCGAGATACTCCGCGACGCGAATGACACCTCGCTCAAGCTCGGGCCCGACGACATCGCCAAGCAGCTTCGTGGCCTTGCCTTCATCCTCGATGGAGGCGGGCCCGAAGCGCGGTCGAACGGGCAGACCTGCTTGCCTGGGATCGAGGTCGAGGACCGGGAAGCGCGCGCAGCTGCGGTCGAGGCCGCGAGGCGCGAGCGGATGCGCCTCGACATGCGCGCGGTGTTCGACTACTGGCGCGCGGTCGCGGGGCATCCGACAGCGAAGCTCACCGATGAGCGCGAGCGCATGATGCTGGCGCGACTCAAGGACGGCTTCACGGTCGCGCAGATGAAGCGCGCGATCGATGGCGCGCAGGCGAGCGAGTTCCACGCGGGAAAGTACGACTGGCCCGAGAATATCTTCGTGAGCGGGTCGCGCGTCGAGCAGATGATCGCTCGCGCTGGCGACACGGCCCCCGAAGCCGTCACCCTGGACGACAAGCGGATCGAGACCTTGAAGCGACGCGCCCGCGAGGCGCTGAAGGACGGACGACATGACGAGTACGAGGCGATCAACCGCGAGCTCCAGCGGCTCGCGTCGCGGTGACCCCGCGGTCTTCCCGCGCATGATGCGCGAGTTCACGATGCTCGGCTTCGGCGGGCGGCGCGAGACGGAGCGCGAGGCGCAGGAGCGCCGCGACGCGCGCACGTGCGTGTGGCTCGCGCTGGCGGTCGAGGTGTGGCGCTCGCACCCGTTCGTGATGCGCGCGGTGCCGACGCGCCCGATGGACCTGCCCGGCGATCACCAGCTCTACGCGCTGCTCGATTCGGTGCGCCGGAAGCGACGTCAGGGACGCGCGCTGACGAACGGCGAGGCGGACGCGGCATCGCTCTACGGGGCGTGGATCGAGAAGCTCCTCACGGCCGAGGAATCGAACGCGGGTACGGTCGAGACGGTCTTGCGCGCGATCGGCGCGCTCGAGGAAGCGGACCCGAGCGACGTGCGCGCCGCGGACCTGCGCACGTGGCTCGCCAGCGTGACGCTCGACGAGCTGCCGCCCGCGGGGCTCGTCGTGTGGCGCGATCGGGAGTGGCTGCGGAAGGCGTCCTTCCGCCTCACGCGGCACGAGTCGGTGTGCCCAACGTGGCTTCGTGAGGGGAATCGCCCGCCGGACTTCGACCCGACGGCATGGGATGGAGGTGAGTCGTGAAGCGAGGCGACAAGGTGCGCGTCGTGCACCGCGACGGCACCGTGGAGACGGGTCACGTCCACATGGCCGGAACGGCGCTCGTCCACGTGCGGCACGACGACGGTGCGCTTTCGTATTACTCACCACGCGCGCTCGGAGCGATGCGCTCGGTGCTCGATGCCGCCGAGGCCGTGGCGAGAGCGCGTGATGCGGTGGTCGAGGCGGCGCGTCGATACGTCGACATGGAACCGCGTGGCTTGCATGTGACTGACGCCGTGGCGCTGCTGGAGCGGGCAGAGCGCGTCGAGGCCGAGGCTCGCGCGAAGCTGGAGGCGCTGCGATGATCCTCTTCGTCCTCGTCCGTGACGACGTGCGCTACACGCTCCGCGAATCTTCGTGTGGCGTGTGGGTCGACAACGTGGGCCGCGAGGTGCGATGCGCCGTCGTGCAGTGCGACGACTTGGAGCGCACGGGCGCGCGGTCGTCGTGGGCGGTGACGATCCGGCTGGAGGACTGCTGTCGCGTCGCGTCGCACGACGAGCAGGCTCGCCAGCTTCCGGCCGAGATCGAGGCGCGCACGGTCGCGTTGCTGCGCGGCGCGACGAGGGCCGCAGCATGATCTCCTTCGCCTGCGACCGATGCGACGCGCGCGCCGAGATGCGCGCTGTGAAGCTCCCGCCGGGCTGGTCGACGCGCATCGCGCTCGGCATGCCGGGCCGCGAGCTCGACGAGGTGCTCTGCCGCGCGTGCGATGCGACCGACGACTTGCGGCAGCGCGAGGAGCGCACGGAGCGCATGGTGCGCAGCGCGCGCGACCTACGCCGAAAGCCCGACGACAGCGGGCAGGGGTCGTTGTTGTGACGGCGCGCTTGGCCCTCTTCGGAACGTGCCGCTCGTGCGGCGCGAGCCTCTCGTGGGCAAAGACCGCGAGCGGGAAGAGCATCCCGCTCGACCCGTCGCCGAAGCCCGAGGGGCGCTTCGTGCTCGTCGACGACGGCGGGCGCCGTCCGCTGGCGATGCTCGCGGCGACGTACGACCCCGAGATCGTGCGCGACTCCCCGCGATACGACGATCACTTCAAGGCGTGCCCGCACGCAGGAGCATGGAGCGAATGAACGACGAACGAACGAGCGGCGCGCAATGCGTCGAGGACGAGAGCGAGGACCGCGGTCGATGCGACTGCATGCAGCTCCCCGCGAGCATGAGGCCATGCGCACGGTGCCGGGCGCCTCAGCCGAGCTGGTGCGTGTGCGATCTGCCCGAAGCGCAGGACGCAAGCGAGGGCGAGCCGTGAAGCGCCTCGACCGAAGCGCGTTCCTCGCGCCGGGCTGGGGCGCGCTCGTCGACGCCTACGCGCGCGCCTTCGAGACGCGCGACGACGCGCTCGTCTACGCGGGCACGCTCGTGGACCTCGCCGAGGGGCACGCGCCGCGAGATCGGGTGTGGGTCGAGCTCGAGGTCGCGGCCCTGTGCTGGCCCGACGTCGACCCCGCACACGCGCCGCGCACGACCTTCCACGCGATGCGCAGGGCGGCGTGGCTCGCGGTCCGGGGACCGGCCCCCACGCCCGTCATGCGTCGCGCCGAGACGCTGGTGGCGTGGGGCAAGTTCGTCGACGCGCTTCGTGCGTGGACCCCGCCGAGCCACGCGGACTACCTGCGCGAGATCGACGGCATCGACCCGTGCCGAGGGGCGTACCTGTGACCCGCCGCCGCCGTGTTCGCGAACGCAAGGCGTTCAACCGCGCTCGACGTCGACTCGACCCGCTCGGCGAGGCGCTGCGCGATGTACCGTGGTCCGAGGAGCCGCTCGACCGGCCGTGGTTCTCGAAGCCGAGAGCCACGGCGCGCTCGCTCCGCATCCTCGCGTCGCTCCCCACCATCCCGCCCGAGGAGCGGCCGTTTTGACCCGCCGCAAGACCCCCGCCATGGACCCGCACGCGGCCCTCGTCTGGCCATGCATCGTCCTCGGCATCGACGCTGGGGCCGAGTCGGGCTTCGCGCTCGTGGGGCCTGCCAAGGGGCAGGTGAGGCTCTCCGGGCAGGTCTCCGCGCACGAGGCCGTGAGGCGTCAGACCGTGGTACGGCTCGCGTTTCAGGTCGCGGCCCTCTGCCGGCTCCCTCTGGCCATCGTCCGCGAGGACTGGACGCCCGGCGGGAAGTTCGACTCCGTGCGCAACGCGACGGGCCTCGGGGCGCGCTGGGGCTGGTGGGAGGAGCAGGTCCGCATGGCGCGCCTGTCGCATCCCGACGTGGACCTGCGCGCGAAGGCGGCGAAGAACCTCGAGGCGCTGCGTCTGTACCCGATCCAATGGTGGTCGCGCGCCATCGGTGGGAAGAAGCCGCCGCGCGACGAGGGACTGCGCATCGTGCGCGAGCGGGCGTCGGCAATCGTCGGGCGCCCGGTCGAGAGCGATGAAGGCGTGGCGGTGCTGCTCGCGACCGTGGGTCAGCAGCACGAAGGCGTGGCGGCGATGCTGCCGAAGCGCGCATGGCATGCGCCGGGAGACTGGCGACCGCGTCCCGAGTGACGTAGGGTTTCAACCGCGGGAGTCGTTCCCCGTCTCGTTCTCGTTCTTGGGCGCCCTCGGGGCTGGGCAACTGGCCCCGAGGGCAACGCCTGACGCGAGACGACACGACGACCGCCGAACGAACGAGAGAGGATCGAGACGATGAACGGCAACGCACCGCCGCCCGGCTACCGTGGCGAGCGCATCGAGGACCTTGTGATCAACCGATCGCGAGAATGCGCCGAGAAACACGGCGATTTCGCGAGTCCGCACGAGGCGTACAGCGTGATCTTCGAGGAGGTCTGCGAGTACTTCGACGAGGTGCGCAAGAAGGACCTCGACCGCTCGAAGGTCCGCATGATCCGCGAGCTCGTCGACATCGCCGCCGCGGCCACGCGGTACGCGGTACAGCTCGCCGAGGAGCTCGACCACGAGGTCACCGAGGCCGAGGTGCGGAACGCATGACGCTCCCGCTCTTCGAGCGCACCGAGTCCGAGCCGGAGCACGATCGAGGCGCGAGTCAGTGGTTCACCCCGCAGTGGCTCGCCGATCGGCTCGTGCGATGGGCCCTGCCGGCCCGCATCCGACCCGGCTTTCGCATCGTCGAACCGAGCGCCGGCTCGGGGAACTTCGTCGAGGCCGCGAAGTGGATCGCGTGCGAGGAGCCCGCGAACCGCGTCGACGCCGTGGAGCTTGACCCGCGATGGGCCGAGCACATGCGCAAGCGCTTCCACTGCGGCGGCCGCCGCGAACCGCAGGCAGGACAGGGCGGGATCCGCGTCGTCGAGCGGGACTTCCTCACGCTCCCCGTGCCGACCGACCGCTCGCTGCGGTACGACCTCGCGGTCGGGAACCCGCCGTACGAGAAGCAAGCGGACGTGGCCTTCCTCGCGCACGCGATGCGCGTCGCGAAGCGGGTCGCGTTCGTGGTGCGCTGGGCGTTCCTCGCGAACGAGGGGACGCGCCTCGCGGTGACGCGGGCCGGGTGGCGTGTGCGCGGGGTGGCGAGCCTCGGGCGTGTGCAGTTCGAGGGCGACGGCGACACGACCCCGCTGAGCGACTTCGCCGCGATCAAGCTCTCGCCGCGCAAGATCGACGAGCCCGACGACGGCTCGATGGGCGCACCGGTGCTCGAATGGTGGTCGCGCGGGGGACGAGACGAAGAGCAGCGCGAGGCGCTGCGGAAGGGAACGAGACGATGACCGACCCCAAGACCACGCCCGACGCGCTCACGTCCGACGAGGAGCGCGCCCGCGCGGCGCTCGTCGACGACCTGGGCGTGCTCCTGCACTCGCTTCGTCTGCGTCACCAGACGCACCCGACGAACGCCTACGAGGACAAGCTCATCCAGCCCGATCCGGCGCGCGTGCGCACGATCCTCGCCGGCCCGCTCGGCGTCGTCGCGCGCTCGACCGTCGACCGGCTCGACGACATGCGCGCTCGCCAACGCCAACTGGCCGAGGAAGCCGAGGCGAAGCCGTGAGCGCACACGAACGCGCCGCGGCCCGCCTCCGGGCGTATGAGCGGCTCCTCGGCATCGTGGAGCGAAACCTTGGGCCCTTGCCGTCGCTCGGCGACGTCGATCCGGAGCTGATTCTCGATCTCGTCGAGGCGTACCTCGTGGATGGGGTTCCACTCAACGCGCAGGTGATCGCGATCGCCAACTCGGCAGAGCGCATTCGCGAGGCGGCTGGCGAGGAGTAGCGCGAGCCGGGCTCGCTCGGCTACGCTCGACGGACGCGCCACACGCCAGGCGCGGGAGGGTTTGCCTCATGGCTCGAGAGAAGCGCACCACGCGCAAGCGAATCACGGAAGGCGAGCGCGCCGACATTCTCGGCGAGCTCGAGACGCTCATGCTGCGCGGCGTGACCGACCGACACGCGGCGGCCGAGATCGCGAAGAAGTACGGCATGACGCCGAAGACCGTGCAGACCGACTACTGCAAGTGGGTCCGCCAGGCGTGGACAGCCGAGGCATCGGGCCGGGACCGCGAGGAGCGCCGCACGCAGCTCCGTGAGCGCTTCGACGACGGCTTTCGGCGCGCGGCGACACGCAAGGGCCTCCGGAAGCGCCGCGTGCTCCTGCCGCCGGACGGCGACAAGCCCGCGCGCGTCGAGGCCGTGCACGAGCTCGTGGACGATCCGGACTTCGGCGCGATGGCGCGCTTCGGCAAGCTGCTCATCGCGCTCGACGGGCTCCAGTCCTTCGAGGTGAAGCACGAAGGTGGCACGGAGCTGGCGAACGCGCTCCGCGAGGCATGGGAGCGCAACGCGCGCCGCGAGAAGGGCGAGGGCGTGTTCCAGGGCGCGCCCCCCTCGCCGAAGAAGAAGTGACGCTCGGCGCGCGACGCGCCGGGCACGAGAACGAACGAGAGGATCGAGACCATGACGACGAAGAACCGCGACACGGACGCCGACGTCCACAACGAGCGGCGCCTCGGCGAGCGCATCGGGAAGCTCCTGCGAGGCGTGAACCCGCGCGCCCAACTGCACGCCTTCGCCGAGCTTTCGGCCACGGTGGGGCGCGCTGCCGGTCTGACCGAGGCCGAGTTCCTAGGGCTCTGCGCCCTGTACTTCCGCGGGAAGGCGCCGCTCTCGGCGGGGGCTGACCTGAACGCGTCCGCGCATTCGGCCGCGAGCGCGGTCCGCACGCCGGTCGTGAGCCTGGACCCGGCCGAGCCACCGGCGCCGGGCCTCGACGCGCTCCCCGACGCGTGCTGCGTCGAATGCGGCTCGTCGTGGTTCTCGCACCTCGTGGCCGACGAGGAGACGGGCGAGGTGCTGCGCGTCGTCTGCGGGTCGTGCGGGCTCAAGCAGGCAATGGGCGCCGCGAAGAACGCGTGGAGCATCCGCGAGGCGGGTCGGGTCGAGCGCGAGGTGTTCGCGCAGGCTTTCGGGGGTTCGACCGATGCCGCGTAAGCGCCCCGTCGACAGCGCCGACCGGGCCCGCGTCGCGCTTCGGCTCTTCCGCTGCGAGCCGTACTCGACGAGCCTGACGCCCGCGTCGTGCGCCAAGCGGCACCGGGCCTCGCTGCTGCCCAACCCGGCCGGCAACCTCGCCCTGCTCGCTGCGGAGTGCTCGTCGTGCTCCGTGGGACGCCAGCACGCCAAGGGCCTCGACGCGCCCGGCGTGACGTACGTGGAGCGTGTCACGCGTCAGCCCCTCGCGCCGGACCCGCACGAGGCGCTGGACGTGCCCGACGAGCCGCAGCGCCCGCCCTCGCGGCAGGAGTACATGCGCGCATGGCGGGAGCGCCGAGCCGAGGAGCGGGGCGGACGGAAGGTCGTGCGCGTCGAGACCGCGGCCGAGCTCGTCGAGCGCGTGCGCCCGCATCTCGAGCGGCACCCGTATGCGACCGTGGAGTTCGTGCGCGAGCTCCTGGGCCGGGACGGGGGCGAGGTGCCGCACTACGACCGGGTGCGCCACGCGATGCGCACGCTTCGGGGCGGAGTCGACGCGCGAAAGCTCGGCCTCGGCGGGCATCGCGGGAAGGGCAAGCGATGGTGATCGCGGCGCTCTACGTCTACGCCGACGGCCCCTACGCCTCGGTCCCCGACTGCGACGTGTGGGACGTGGCACGCGACGCGCGGGGCTACGACGGCCCGCACCCGGTGGTCGCGCATCCGCCGTGCTCTCGGTGGTGCCGTCTCGCCGGGCTCGTCGAAGCGCGATGGGGCCACAAGCGCGGCGATGATGGCGGATGCTTCGCGCACGCGCTGTCGTGCGTGCGGCGCTTTGGCGGCGTGCTCGAGCACCCGGCCTACTCGGACGCGTGGACGGCGTTCGACCTGCCGCGCCCGAGCCGCTCCGGTGGCTGGCAGCGCGGGATGTGCGGCGGGTGGTCGTGCCACGTCGAGCAGGGACGCTACGGGCATCCCGCGAAGAAGGCGACGTGGCTCTACGCGTACGGGACCGACTTGCCGGATCTGCGGTGGGGCAGCGAGGCGGAATCCGCCTCGAAAGCACTCGTGTCGTGGTGCGGCAACCGTGTCTCGCCTGGCATGGAAGGACGCCCGCGCGTCGGGAAACGCGCCGCAAGCGTCACGCCGCCCAAGTTCCTCGACGTGCTGGTGACGATGGCACGCAGCGCACGAAAGGCCGCATGAACGCCCCGCTGGGACTCGCGCCGGACCAGCTCGAGGCGCTCGCCTCCGTCTGGCGCGAGCACCCGGCGGCGTTCTGCGAGGACGTGCTCGGGTTCCGGCCCTGGGGCGAGCCTGGCGACCCGAACACGCAGCGGGCGCTCGTCGAAGCCGTGGCCCGACCGATGGGCCTGAACCTGTCGGTCCGCTCCGGCCACAAGACGGGGAAAGCGAATTTGCTTTCGACTCCAGTTCCGACGCCGGCCGGCTGGCGCACGATGGGCGACATTCGTGTGGGCGACGAGGTCTTCGATGAGCGCGGCCGCCCGTGTCGTGTCGTGAGCACCGCAGAGTGGGACGACCGACCGGTGATGCGCGTGACCTTCGAGGACGGCATGCACGTCGACGCGGACGAGGCCCACGAGTGGGTCGTTCACACGCGGAAGAGCCGAGCGAGGGGCGGCGATCCGGTCACGCTCGAGACGCGTGCCATGACCGAGATGTTGACCGTACCAAACGGAAAGAACCCGGACGGCACGCCACGTCGCATCGCGAACCTCACCATCGACCTGGCCGAGCCGCTCGACCTTCCGCATGCGGACCTGCCGCTCGACCCCTACTGCCTCGGGGTCTGGCTGGCCGACGGGTCCAAGGCGGGAGGCGAGATTGCTGGCATCGACGATCTGCACCTCGCGTTCGTCGAGCAGGGCTTCGATGTCGTCGCCCGCAACGTCATGTCGTCTTGCGGTAAGACGATGCTGCACTACGTGCGCGGGCTCCGGCCCGTGCTGCGCACGATCGGCGTTTTCGACAACAAACACGTCCCCGATGCGTACCTGTGGGCTTCGGCCGAGCAGCGTCTCGCATTGCTCCAGGGCCTCATGGACGCGGACGGCACGATCTGCGCGCGAGGTCGGTGCGACTTCACGGTGAAGCGCCGAGAGCTCGCGGACGCGGTCCTGCACCTCGCTCGCTCGCTCGGCATCAAGGCACGGCTTGCGACGCGACGCGCGGTCCTGAACGGCGTGGATCACGGCGAGGCGTATCGGGTGACGTGGGCCTCGCCCGTACCCGTCTTCCGGCTCCCTCGGAAGCTCGCTCGTATCCGCACCAAGTGGCAGCAGAAGGCGAACGCGCACCGGCGCATGGCGATCGTGAGCATCGAGCGTCTACCAGGAACGCACCGGACGAAGTGCATCGAGGTCGACTCGCCCTCGCATCTGTACCTGTGCGGCGACTCGATGGTCCCGACGCACAATAGCTCGAGCTGCGCGGCCATCGCACTCTGGTGCTGGGCCCACATTCCGGAGGTGCGGGTGGTGCTCACGGCCCCCACCGACCCAGGCATCTCCCGCGTGCTCTGGCGCGAGGTCCGCCGGCTCTACCAGCGCGCTCCCATCCCGCTCGGTCCGCCGGGATGGCTCAGCGTCTCGCACCACACGGGGCTCCGGCACCCGGACGGACGTCAGATCTTCGGCATGACGACGAAGACGCCCGAGGCCTTCTCCGGCGTCAGCGCTCCGTTCGTCGTCTACATCGTCGACGAGGCGAGCGGTGTCGGCGACGACGTCTTCGAGGCCATCCACGGCAACCGTGCCGGCGGCTCGCTCCTCATCCTGATCAGCAACCCGACCCAGCCCGTCGGCGAGTTCTACGCCTCGCACCACGACCTCACGGACCTCTACCGCACGTTCCACTTCGACTCGTCGCTCGTGGCGCGCACCGTGAACCGCGACGCGCGGCTTCCAGGCCTCGCCACGCCAGGCTGGGTCGACGAGATGGTCCGGCGCTATGGGCTCGACTCGGCGCGATACGACATCCGCGTCCGCGGCAACTTCCCGACCAGCGGCCTCGACACGGTCATCACGCTCTTGCTCGTCGAGGCGGCGCGCCAACGCTGGGTCGAGACGCTCTACGCGCCCGGCCAGCGCGTCCCGCCGCTCGTCGTGGGCGTCGACGTGGCGCGGTACGGCGACGACGACTCCGTGGCCGTCGACCGGCGCGGGCATTGGCTCGGCATGCCCGAGCGCTTCCCGAAGGGCGACGGGCCGGACCTCGGGGCCCGCGTGCGGAAATTCGTGTCCGAGCGTCAGACGCCAGGCGAGCGAGGAGGCGTGGCCGGCACGGTCAAGCCCGTCGTCTGCATCGACACGGTCGGCGTGGGCGTCTCCGCGTACGATTGGCTCCGCGGCAACGCGCCCGAGCTCGAGGTCGTGGCGTTCCAGGGCTCGGAGCGCGCGCGCGAGTCGGACCGCTACCACAACGCCCGGAGCGAGGCGTACTACGCGATGCGCGATTGGCTCCGCGAGGGCGGCTCGCTCCCGCCCGAGTCGCGTGTCACGGCCGACCTGCTGGGCGTGCGGTACAAGTACGACGCGCTGGGGCGCGAGCAGGTCGAGTCGAAGGACGACATCAAGAAGCGTCTCGGCCGGAGCCCGGACTTCGGCGATGCGGGCATGCTCGCGGTCTACGCGCGGCCGAGCGACGAGGCGCCGCACGCGGTACGCTCGCTCCACCTCCCGAACCTGTGAGACACGCCATGCCGAAAACGCCCGCGCTCGAACTCGTGCCGCTCGACGAGCTCCTTGCTGCGTCGTGGGAGCGGAACCCGAAGCTGCACGACCTCGACGCCATCGGCGCGAGCATCTGGCGCTTCGGCTTCACTGCGCCCGTCCTCTTCGACACGAAGACGAAGCGTCTCGTGGCGGGGCACGGGCGCGTCCAGTCGCTCGTGGCCGGGCGCGAGGACGGGCGTGACCCGCCGAAGGGCATCGTGCTGCGCGACGGCGTGTGGTGCGTGCCGACGGTGCGCCTGGCGTTTCGCTCGAAGGGCGAGGCCGAGGCGTACGTGCTCGCCGACAACCAGCTCACGATCGCAGGCGGCTGGGACGATGCGGCGGTCGGCGAAATCCTGCGCGACCTGCACGCGTCCGAGGTCGACGTCCTCTCGCTCGGCTTCTCGCGTGACGTGCTGGAGAAGCACGGCGTCATCCCGCTCGACGAGACGGAAGCGCCGGACGAGAGTGGCCGGCTTCGGCAGTCCTTCGCGGTGCTCATCGAGTGCGCGGACGAGCAGCACCAGACCGACGTCATCGCGCTGGCGACGAAGAAGGGGTGGCGATGCCGCGCGTTCAGCTGAGCCTGTCGGTCGACATCGAACGCACGCCACGCGTCGTTCAGCTTGAGGGCATCTTCGACGTGCCCGAGGCGAAGCGCCGCACGGTCGATTTCGACTTCGACGTGCCGATCGAGGAGCGCGATTGGCAGATCGGCCTCATCGTCGGCCCCTCCGGCGCAGGCAAGAGCGTGTGCGCTCGCCATCTCTTCGGCGACGCCATCGTGAGCGGCTACGACTGGCACCCGAAGCGGAGCGTCGTGGATTGCTTCGACGTGCCGAGCGTGAACGACGCCACGGCTGCGTTGTCCTCGGTCGGCTTCTCGTCGCCGCCGTCGTGGATGAAGCCGTTCCACGTCCTTTCGAACGGCGAGCAGTTCCGCGCGACGCTCGCACGTGCGCTGGTCGACCCGCGCCCGCTCGTCGTCATCGACGAGTTCACGTCGGTCGTCGACCGGCAGGTTGCGAAGGTGGGTTCTTTCGCCGTCTCCAAGGCGGTTCGGAAGTCCGACAAGCGGTTCGTCGCGGTCTCGTGCCACGACGACATCGCCGAGTGGCTGCAACCCGACTGGGTCTTGCAGCCGCACGTCGGAGCTTTCGAGTGGAGGTCGCAAAGACGACGCCCCGATGTCGCAGTCGAGATCGTTCGCGTCGATCGTTCGGCCTGGCGCTGGTTCGCTCCGCATCACTACCTGAGCGCGGACCTGCATCGCGCCGCGCGCTGCTTCGTCGGGCTCATCGACGGCGCGCCGGCCGCATTTGCCGCCGTGCTGCCGTTCCCGCACGCCAAGCGCACCAACTTCTCGTCACTCTCGCGTGTCGTGGTGCTGCCCGACTACCAGGGCCTCGGGCTCGGCGCCTACGCATTCACGGAAGCGATCGCGCGCATCACGGCCGCAAACGGCCGTGTGCTGTTCACGCACCCATCGCACCCGGCGCTCGTGCGCGTGTGGGCGCGGTCGAAGCTGTGGGCGATGAACTCGGCGCCCGGGTTTGCCGGGAAGCTTGGCGCGAGCGGTTTTGAGCACCTGAGCAAAACACAAGCAACGCGGCGCCGCGTCGCTCACTTTCGCTGGTGCGGCGGCGCGTGGCCCGAGCCCGAGCGGAACGAGGCGTCTCGCCGTCTCTGGGCGTAGAGGCTACCCTCGGCGCATGGCCGACTCGCTCGTCGAACGTCTCCTCGCCACGCGCCCCGGATACGAGTCCGAGCGTGTGCAGCATCGCTTGCAGCTGGACTCGTACCTCGGCACGGGCGGCTTCGGCGGCAAGCCGCGCCACGAAGCGAGCGGGTACTGGGGCGCTGCGGCCGAGGTCTACTCGCAGGGCAACGCGGCGACGCTCCTCGACCTGCGACAAGAGACGGACCTCGACACGTACCTCGACCGCTTCCCGCGCGAGGACATGCCGAAGTTTCAGCGCCGCGTGGAGGCGAGCCATTACGAGAACGTCGTCGCGCCGGTCGTCGACATCCCGCTCTCGTACCTCTTCCGCAAGGAGTTCAAGCGCGAGGGGCTCGCCGACTCGCTCACGACCTGGCTCGACGAGGTCGACGCCGAGGGCAACCGCTGGGACTACGTGATGCGCGAGGTCGTGGCCTTGCGCGCCGTGGTGCTCGGCTACTGCCCAGTCGGTTACGACACGGACGACGAGGGTATCGTGCGTATGGTGCCGATGCTCCCCGCGCAGGTGCTCGACTGGCGCGTCGGTCGCGGAGGGCGCCTCTCGTGGGCGAAGGTCACGCGCGTGTTCGAGGACCGCGAGACGTGGGACGCGAAGCCCGCCATGCGCCAGGTCGTGACGGTCTGGTACGAGGACCGATGGGAGCGCTTCGAGCTCTCGCAAGCGGACAACGCGGGCGAGTGGACGGTGTCGATGCGCGAGGAGGGGCGCCACGACTTCGGCGCGGTGCCGCTCGAGACGCTGACGTATCGTCCGGTGCAGGGCGAGCGCGTGCGTGGCGTGTCGCTCCTGCACCACGTCTCGTCGACGGCGAAGCGCTTGTTTAACTACCAGAGTGAGCTCGACGAGCACATTCGCCAGTGCGTCTTCGCCATGCTTCAGGTCGCGACGAAGGACGGCAAGATCGACCCGTCGCTCACGTCCGGCTCGGGCAACGCCATTCCCATCGCGGGCGACTCGAACCGCGACCACAAGTGGCTCTCCCCGCCGCCGGACGTCGCCGCCACGCTGGAGACGCGCATCAAGAACGCGCGCGAGGCCATCTTCCGCCAGGGTCGCGTCGAGTTCACGAACGGCACCAACGCGGGCGGGGCGCGCTCGGGCTTGTCGCGGGCGTTCGAGTTCGAGACAACGAACCGCGCGATCGCCGACTTTGCCGGGCGCATCGCCCGCTTCGAGGAGCGCTCGCTTCGCCTCGTGTACCGCATGCAGCCCGGAGCGACCGAGGACGGCGAGCGCGAGATCCGCGTGGTCCCTCCGACGCGCTTCGCGGTGCAGGAGATGTCGCAAGACCTCGTCGACGCCGAAGCCGCCATCGCGCTGCCCATCGGCCCCACGGCGACCACGGAGCTGATGAAGCGCGTCGTGCGCGACATGCTGCCGAACCTCGACGCGGACACGTACGATCAGATCGCGTCCGAGATCGAGCAGCAGCTCGCCGAGCGCGCCCAAGCCGCCGCCGCAGCGCGCGCAGAACTCGCCGCGATGGGCGCCGCGCAGGACGAGCCGGACGACGACGACGAGGAAGACGAGGACGAGCCCGACGAGGGCGGTGACGAGGCGGCGTGAGCCGCTCGCTTCGCCGCGCCCGCGCCGCGTTCCTCGCTCGCCTGCTCCGCTCCGAGCAGCGCATGCGCGAGGCGTACGTGCGCGCTGCGGCTCGCATTCGTCGCGCGCTCACGGCCCGCCCCGACGCCACGCAGACCGAGATCGAGCGCGTCGTCCTGCGCGAGCTCGTGCGCACCACGCGCCAGCGCCTCGGCATCATCGAGCGATCCACGTCCGACTCGGCGCGTCGCGGACGCATCGCGCAAATCGCGGAGACCGCCGAGGCCCTCGGGCGAGACGACCTCGGCGTGCGGGTCACAGCGCAGGGCCCGTGGACCGACACGAGCCGCCGCCAGCTCAACGTCGCCGCCGCGAGCGCCGACGGGCTCACCCTCCCGCAGCGCCTTCGGGGCCTTGACCGACGCACCGCGGAAGCCATCGCCCGCGAACTGACCGCGGCACGCGAGGCAGCCGAGGGCGCGAAGGTCGCCGCGCAGCGCCTCGAGCGCGTGGCCGGCGTGGAGCTCCAGCAGGCCGTGCCGCGGTACGTGCACGACCTCGCCGAGGCCGTGCGCCAGGCCCCGAGCGGGAGCGAGGTGAAGCGCATCGTGAAGGCGGCCCGAGAGCGCGTGCTTCGGCGCGGAAGCGTGGCGGGGAGCGACTTCACGATCCGCGGCGCCAACCGCAAGCTCCTCGCCGAGCTGTCGAAGCCGGGCGTGGACGTCGATCGCGTCGTGGCCGAGTGGGTCGAGCGCAAAGCGACGTACCGCGCACGCATGATCGCCCGCACCGAGGGCCAACGCGCCTTCGCGCGCGCCTACGTCGAGACCGCGCAGGCGAACCCACGCGTCGAGGGCCTGAAGTGGAACCTGAACCCGAGTCATCCGCGGCCGGACATCTGCGATCACTTCGCGGCGATGGACCCGGCCGGACTCGGCGAGGGCGTCTACCCGAAGGACGGGCTACCCGACATGCCCGCGCATCCGCACTGCATGTGCTTCCCTTCGAGTGTGCTCGTCCGCCCCGACGGCTCGTCGAGCATCACACGCACCGAGCCTCGCGCCCCGCACGAGACTCTCGCTGCGATGCCAGCTGAGCGTCGCCGCGAGATCCTCGGACCCGGACGCGCGCGGCTCTTCGAGCGCGCTCCGACGGCCGTGGTGCGCCCCGACGGCACCTTCCGCACCCTGGCCGGGGCGGAGCGCCTAGCGGCCCGCAGACGGCGGCGTGCGGCCTCGTCGGTTTGACGCGGGCGGCGTTTGCCGTTCATCCTGCCCGCATCCCTCGGCGCATCACCTGCGCGCGCCGACGGTGACTCAGCAGGGCCAAGCGTTCCGACCTCCGCAAACGAACCGAGGTCGCGGCAAGGAGAGACCATGAAGGGTCAAGCTCAGGTGCATCGTTTCATCCCCACGCTCACCGCCATCGGATTCGGCCGGACCGTCTCGCACGATCCGCTCGACGTCGTGATGCGCACCGTCGAGCGCCACGCGTCCCCGTTCACCGCCTTCGCGTCGAGCAAGGCGAAGAAGGACGGCGACGAGGACGACGACGACGGAGACGGGGACGACGACGAGTCCGAGAAGAAGTTCACGAAGGCCGACGTCGAGCGGATGATCAAGGCGCGCCTCAAGAAGGCGACCAAGACCATCGACGACCTCACCGCGAAGGTCGACGCGCTCTCGAAGAAGAGCGACGACGACGCTGACGACGAGCCCGCCGGCAAGGGCGGCGACCAGAGCGCCGACCTGAAGCGCCTCGAGCGCGAGATGAAGCGCCTCTCGTCGCAGGTCGCCGAGGTCACGAAGGAGCGCGACGAGGCGCTCAAGACGGCCGGCGAGCTCACGCGCAAGACGCGCCAGAGCAGCGCCGAGCGCACGCTCTCCGCGGCGCTCTCCAAGGCGGGCGTGTCGTCGAAGGCGTCTGACGCGGCGCTGAAGCTCATGCTCCAGAGCGTCGAGCACGACGAGGACGGCGACGGGTTCACGGTGACGATCGACGGCGTGCCCTACGCATCGAGCGACGCGAAGAGCCTCGCCAAGAGCGCCTCGAAGTTCCTCGAGACGCACAGCTACTTCGCCGAGACCAAGCAGGGCTCGGGCGATGGGGGGCGCCGCGATGGTGGCGGTCGACTCCCGACGCAAGAGGACCTCGACAAGATGCCGGTCGGCAGCTTGCTCGAGACGGGGCTCCAGATGGACAGCCCCGCGAAGGACTGACGCGCACCGCGAGTGAGCGGGCGCAGGAGGAAAGCACGTGGCTCATACCCTGTACGAAGCGGCCAAGCTGAGCCGCAACCCGCTCGCTCGCGGCGTTCTCACCGCGATCGCCACCACCGACGAGTTCCTCTCGCAGGTGCCCATGCAGGGCAAGCTGGGCGAGAGCTTCTCGTACAACCGCGAGAAGGCGCTGCCGTCGGTCGAGTTCGTCTCGCCCACGCACACGTCGGTCGCCGAATCGAGCGCGACGTTCAACCAGGTGACCGTGCCGATGCGCATGATCGTCTCGGACGTCGACGTCTACCTCTTCGCCGAGCAGCAGCAGGGCGACATCAACGCCCAGCGCGCCGTGCAGCTCGAGAAGAAGCTCAAGGCGCTCGGCCGCACCCTCGGGCAGAAGCTCATCACCGGCGCCTTCGTGACGTCGGCGACCTTCGCCGCGGCGCTCACCGGCGTGACCTTCGTGTCCGCGGGTCCGGGCCTCGACTCGGACCGCCACGGCCCGGGTCTCATCTTCTACGACCAGAGCGAGACCACGCTCCAGTTCCAGGCGCCCGGCGACGTGCGTCTCGGTGCCGCGGTCGACGTCGGCACGAACGGCACGTACACGCTGCCGAGCGACAACCCGAGCAAGTTCATCCGCGTGACGGTCGTGAGCGGCTCGCTCGCGGGTGCGGACGTCGAGACCGCGATCCGCTTCGCGTCGACGACCAACGAGTTCGACGGGCTCCAGAAGTTCACCACGACCGGGCAGACGATCTCGTCCACCTTGGCCGACGGCGACGACCTGAGCTTCAACGTGCTCGACAAGCTCATCGAGAAGGTGAAGGTCCGCACGAATCGGCGTTTCGTGATGCCAGACGCGCTGAAGACGAAGTTCTACTCGCTCGTGCGCGCGCTCGGCGGCTCGGACCCGCAGGTCACCACGCTCCCCGGCGTGAACGGCCCGGTGCCGGTCTACCGCGGGATCCCGCTGCTCACGAGCGACTGGATCCCGGCGACCGAGAGCAAGGGCGCGTCGAGCACCCTCTCGTCGGTCTACCTCGTCTCGTGTGCGTACGACGAGGGCCTGTACTTCGGCACCGCGGGCCGCGGCGGCTCGCAGATGGCCGACATCTCGCCGATGGCGGCGCGCGTCATGGGCGTGCAGCTGCGCGACGTCGGCGAGCTCGAGTCCAAGGAGGCGATGCGCACCCGCCTCTCGTGGTACGGCGCGTCGGCCCTCGGCTCGGAGCTCGCGGTCGCGCGAGCGTCGGAGCTGAAGACCGCTTGACGCTGACGCTGGGCCTCGCGCGACGTGCCGCTCCTTCACGTCGCGCGAGGCTTCGGCCCTTGTAGAGCGCAGGTCGATCCGAGCGAGGCGCTGGCGTGTCCCCGCTCGCAGCTCGACCGGCGCTCTACGCGGACCGGAGACCACACGCCATGCACCCGAACTCGATTCCCTTCACCGAAGATCTCTCCGCCCTCTGGCGCTTCCGCGTGCGCTCGCCGCGCACCGAGCGTCTCGGCGTGTTCCTCTTCCGCGGCGACGATTGCGGCCCCGTGACGCAGCGCGAGATGGCGCGTGCGTGCGTGGCCTTCGACGACCTCGTCTGCGCCTGGCGGTGCAAGCCGGACGGGAGCGTCTGGCTCGACGGCCACGGGCAGCCGCTCATCGCCGGAGACGCGCGCCTCGTGCGCCACGAGTCGATCGCGACGACCGAGGCGATCCGCGAGTCGAAGGCCAAGCTCGCGCGCGTGAGCACCGCCGACGTGCCCGTGACGCCGCTGCCGTTCGTGCCGGACGCCGAGCGACGCACCGAGGCCGCGAAGACCGACGACGCGGGCACGCCCCGCACGAAGCGCACGAAGCGCTCGAAGACGACGGAGGAAGCATGACCACCCGCAACACGGCCGACTTGCAGACCAAGCGGATCGAGGCCCTGGAAACGCTCACGCGTGAGCTAACGGCCGCGCTCGCCGCGGCCGGCGTCTTGCCGCACGAAGGCATCACCGACCTCGTGACGACGGCGAACGCCACGAACGAGGCCACGCTCGTCGCCCTCGCGAACGCGCTCAAGGCCGCGTACAACGCGCACATCGCCGACACCGACGTGCACGGCGCGGCCGACAGCACGAACGCGGTCTCGTCGGCGAACGCGACGAACACGGCTTCGGCGCAGACGCTCGTGAACGAGCTCAAGGCCGACTTCAACGCGCACATCATCCTCGAAGCGAGTCACCGCGGTCTCGACGCGCAGAACACCGTGGCGACGGCCAACGGATCGAACGAGGCGACGAGCATCACGCTCGCCAACGCGCTGAAGGCGGCGATCAACCGCCATTTCGCGATGGGCCTCGTCGACTTCGCCATCGTCCCGAGCTGAGCGAAGGGTCTTCCCGTGGCCTCGATCAACGTCGACACGACCGCTCTCGAAGAGGCTCTCGCGCGCCTCTCGGAGACGCTCGACCGTCGCATGAGCGAGGCCGCGGAGGACGTCGCGGTCACCATCGCCGACTACGCGAAAGACCACCACGACTACATCGACCGCACGGGCTTCCTGACGGCGAGCATCGCGCCGGGCACCGTCTCGGGGAGCTTCTCGAAGGGCACGCTCTCGGTCAACGTGCAGGCCGGCGGGAAGGGCGTGACGTACGCCCGCTACATCGAGGAGGGGACGGCGCGTATCCGCCCGCGTCGGTTCCTGGCCGGCGCCATCGAGGCGACCGAGGACGAGCAAGCGGAGCGGTTCGGGGCAGCGCTCGAGGCGGCGCTCAAGGAATCGGGGTTCTGATGGCGATCGACATCGAAGACGTGCTCACCGAGGCGCAACTCGCGGCCGAGATCGGCGGCGCCGCGCGCTTGACGGACCTGCTCTCGCGGCAAGAGGAGTCTGGCGACGGCTCGCTCCCCGTGCGCACGCGCGCGCTCGCGGACGTGCTTCGGGACCTCTCGCGCCGCACGCCGCCCATCTACGAGAACCAAATCTCCGTGCCCGCCGACCTCCGCGACGCGGTCACGTACAACGCGCTCGAGCGGCTCTACCGCGAGGCGATGACTGCCGAGGGCGACGTCTACGCCGTGAAGCGCAAGCTCTACGAGCGGCGGTACATCGACGAGGTGCGCGCGCTCCGTCCGACGCTCGCCGGAGAGCTTCGAGGCGGGGCCGCGAGCTTCCGCATGGAGCGGGGATGAGCCTCGACGGCACCGAAGACCTGCTCGTGTCGCGCGTCGCGGAGCTCCTGCGCACGCACGTCACGGCGTACCTTGCAGCCGAGGTCACGTCGCCCGACGTCGCCGCGCAGCGCGTGTACGAGTACCCGGTGCCGATGACGCTCATGCCGACGCTCGACCTGCCCGCGCTGCTCGTGTGGCGCGAGGCGTCGCGCGAGGAGCCGCAGGGCCGACACGACTACACGCGCACGACGCTCCGGATCGACTGCATCCTCCGCACGACGCCCGCGGACCGGCTCGAGGTGCGGTGGCCGCTCCTGCACCGAGTCTTCAAGGCCGTGCAGCGCGCGATCCGCGAGGACACGATCCCCGCTGTTGTCGGCCCGCCCGCCGTGGCCGCACGCCGCCCGCTCGTCGGCGAGGCTGGCGTGAAGTGGCTCCAGGAGAACGCGACCACGGTCCGCTACGACTTCGTGACCGACACGGGCCACAAGAACGCGTACCCGTTCTTCCTGTCGCGCTTCGAGTTCGTGCACCTCGACACGGTGCCCGGCGTCACGCCCGAGGCGCTCGACGATCTCTCGCTCTACGGCAGCGTGGACCTGCCCGACTACCCGCAAGCGGCCGAGTTCATCGTGCCGGAGGAGGACCCGTGAAGATCCAGCCCGTCGAGGGGCGCAAGCTGCCGCTCCTCAAGAACCCCAAGCGCCACGTCGATCGCGAGATGGATGTGCCCGATCACCCCTACTACCGCCGAGCGCTTTCGCGCGGCGACATCGCTCTCGCGGCTCCGAAGGCCGCGCCGAAGAAGGCTTCCAGCAAGGAGACCGACCAGTGACTTCCGCCCTCCCGCTCTTGCTCACGGTCGCCGCGTTCGTCGCGGTCGTCCTCTTCTGCCGGCACGCATGGGTGACCGGTCGACCCGCGTGGCTCGCGCGGTTCCTCTTCGACGACGACGGTGCGCTCACGTCGATCATCGGCACGAGCATCAAGGTGCCCGGCGTCTACATGAAGGTGACGCTCGGCGTCGGCACGCAGAGCGCGGCCGCGGGCGCGAAGAAGGTCATCCTCTTCGGCAACAAGACCTCAGCCGGCACCGCGGTCGTCGCCACGCCCTACCCCGTGACGAGCATCGACGATGCGCGTACGCTCTTCGGCGCCGGCTCCGAGCTCTTCCTGATGTGCAAGTACGCGCTGAACGCGTACCCGGCGATCACGCTGTACGGCATCTGCATCGCGGCGAGCGGCGGCACCGCGGCGAACGACGACATCGTTTTCAGCGGTACGGCGAGCGCGGACGGCGTGTACGAGATCACGGTCCTCGACGAGACGATTCAAGTCGAGGTCGACTCGGGCGCCACCGCCACCGCGATCGGCGACCTCGTCGAAGCGGCGATCAACGCGAAGACCGACTGGCCGGTCACCGCGAACAACAGCACCGGCACGGTCACGGTCACGGCGAAGCACGCGGGCCCGCGCGGCAACCAGATCCGCATCCTCTCGTCGGGCGACATCGCGGGCATCACCGAGACGCACCTCAACGGCTACCTGTCGAGCGGCGCCACGATGGACGACCCGCAGAACGCGCTCGATGCCATCGCGTCGACCCGGTACCAGATCCTCGTCGCGCCCTACCAAGACGCCACGGGCCTCGCCGACTTCAAGACGCACATCGCGAACGTGAGCGGCCCGCTCGAAGGCAAGCGCGGGCGCTACATCGCCGGCTCGATCGACACCTACGCGAACACGGTCACCGTCGCCACGGGGCTCAACGACGCGCGTGGGCAAATCGTCTGGCACTACAACGGCTGGCAGACCGCGGCGATCGTGGCCGCTGTCGCCGCGGCCGAGACCGTCGAAGCGTACGAGGCCGATCGCGCCGCGAACACCGACGGGCTCTTCCTGCGCGGGCTCACGCCGCAGCCGGCTCTCGCCGACAAGCCGACCTTCACCGAGCTCAACGGTTGCCTCAACAACGGCATCACGCCGGTCGACCACGACGGCACGCTCTGCGAGATCGTGCGCAACGTGACGCTCCGCTCGCTCAACGACCAGTCCGCGCCGGACTTCGCCGTCATCGACGTGCACTACGTCGAGGTCGCCGATGCGGTCGCGGATGATATCGCCGGCAACTTCCTCAACGTCTTCTCGGGCTTCAAGCTCGACACGGACGTCGAGGGCGAGGTGCCTGACCCGGGCGTCGCCACGCCGAGCACCGTGAAGGACTTCATCTTCTCGCGGCTGAAGTTCTACGCACGCGGCGGTGGCGGTCCGCTCTGGCTCTCGAACGTCGACGCGCTGGCCGACTCGCTCGTGGTCGAAGCGGACGGCGTCGCGGCCGGTCGCGTGAACGCATCCATTCCCATCGATCCCGTCGAACTGCTTCACCAAGGCTCGTTCGACGTGAGAAGCCTCTGAGCGAGGCGAGGAGGTAGACCATGCCGTTGGGCAAGTACGAAGGTCCGGGCGAGATTCAGTTCGACGGTCGAACGCTCGCCGAGTCGTCGACGGTGCGCGCGAGCGTCTCGTCGAACAGCAACCAGGTCACGACGATGAAGAAGGGTCTCGCGGGTCGCTCGCGAGGCGCGGTCGTGAGCCAGGTGACGATCGAGAACGCGATCCCCAAGGGCGGGCTCGAACAGGCGTTCATCGAGAAGTGCATCGCCGACGCGGACGTCCGCATCACGCTCCTCATCGCCGGCAAGCGCTACCAGTTCGAAGGCTGGATCGACACCGTCGACACGAGTCAGGGCGTCAACGAGATGGCAACGGTGTCGTTCACGGTCACGGCCGGCCCGCCCCTCGTTCTCTGACGCCTCGCCGCTCGACGTGAGCCCGCTCCGGACCTCGGGGCGGGCTTCGTCGTTTCGGCGTACCCTTCGGCCATGGCGAAGTTCACCGACGACCGGGTGCGCGAGATCATCCTCGGCGCCACCGCGTTCCGCACGATCCCCTTCCCGTCGCACACGGGCGAGCCGAGCGAGGTGCAGATCGCGGTGCGGTGCCTGTCCGAAGCCGAGATCGACGGCTGCCGCATCGAGGCGCAGCGCCGAATGCGCGACGTCGCAAAGCGGCGCGGATGGGACGTGAGCGAGGCGTGCGACGTCGACCCCGACCTGCTCCAGCGCTTCGTGGAGAAGTCGATCCTCGCGCGTGCGTTCTTCGACGCGGACACGATCTCGAACAAGACCCCGGATCCGTTCTTCGCAAGCGAGACCGAGGTCGACATGCTCACGAGCGTGCAGGCGTCGTCGCTCATGAGCGCGTACGTCGAGCACCAGGAGTGGACGAACCCGTTCCGCACGCTGTCGCCCGAGGCGGTCGAGGAGCTGGCCGACACCCTGGGAAAAGCGCCGATGCCCGAGGGGCTCTTGGGGCTCTACGCGCCCGACACGCTCAGGGCCTTGTGCATTTCTTTGGCCTCGCTCGTGCGCTCGACGCGACCGACTGGCAGGTCCTCTACTTCGCCCAGCTGACGAACGTCGAGGAGCGAAGGCGCGAGCGGGAGCGGGACGAGGCGGCGAGGGCGGAGCTGGAGAGCGAGGCACGAGGACGACGAGGGCGACGCGGAAGGCGGTGAGGCATGGCGACGGCACGCGCACGGGTACGGATCGAGGTCACGGGCGACAAGGAGCTCCAGAAGGCGCTCCGCGGCATCCGTCAGGCGCAGGCGCAGACGTCGTCGGAGGCGCGGCGACGCGAGCGTCAGCAGACGCGCACCGTCGAACGCGAGGCACGTGAGCAGGAGCGCGCGAAGCGGCGCGCAGCCGACCGTGCCGACCAGGCCGACGAGCGGGGTCACCAAGCGCGTCGCCGACGGGAGCGCGAGACGACGCGCGAGGTCGAGCGCCAGGCGCGGGCTCAGGAGCGGTCGGCGCGCCGTCGTAGCGGTGGCGTGGGCGCCGCCATCGGGCGAGGCATCGTCGGCGTCGGAGCGGCAGCTGGAGCCATCGCGGGGCGCGTGCAGGGGATGCAGGGAGCGCTCGGCGTGCGAAGCCAAGAGCAGCGCATTCAGGGCTTCATGCAGGCCGAGCAGGCGTTCATCCGGCTTGCGGCGCAGGGCGGGCTTTCGCGTGAGCGACGCGGGGAGCTGTGGACGCAGATTGGCGCGACGGCGCGCGGCACGAACACGGACCCCGGCGCGATCATCGAGGCGCTCAACGTCGCGCAGAACCGCTTCAGCGACCTCGAAGGATTCGCGGCCAACATCGAGCGCATCGCGCAGGTAGCACAGGCTGGCGGCGCGCCGATGGAGGATTGGGTCGGCGCGATCGGCGAGTTCCAGCGTCAGATGAACGTCGCCACCGAAGACGTGCCGGACCTCATCGGCATGGTGACGCAGGCAGCGCGCGACGGGTCGATCGAGGCCGGCGACATCGCCGCGAACTTCGCCGGGATCATGTCGTCGTTCGCGACGCTCCGCGGCGGCAAAGGCGGGCTCACGCAAGCGCGAGAGTTCATGGGCCTCTCGGAGGTCATGGGCGCGGGCGGACGTTCGTCCGAGGAAACCCGCACGCTCGTCACGAACCTCATGTCGATCCTCTCGCGGTCCGAGGTGCAGACGGGCATCGAGCGCGCGACCGGCAACCGCAACCTCTTCGACGAGCGCGGCGTGATGCAGGCGAGCTTCCCCGAACTGTTCGCCGCCATGAACGAGGCGCGTGGCGACGCGTTTCGAAGCCCGCGCGCGCTGGAGCGGATGAAGATCAAGGACGTGCAGGCGCGCGACGCGATCATGGCCGTGCTCGCTCAGTTCGAGCGAGGGTCTGGCGCGAACCCGATCGCCGACATCGCCGCCGCATCGAGCGCCGAAGGCAACGCGGTCATCGACCAGACCATGGCGGACCTCATGTCGAGCGCGTCGGGCCGGGCGATGGCGATCGACGTCGGTGCGCAGGTCGAGACGATGGCGAACGGCGAGCGCGTCGTCTCCGCGATGACGCGCCTCGTCGGGCCGATGGTCGAGCTCGAGGCGGAGTACCCGCTCCTCACGCAGGCGATGGGCACGCTCAAGGACGTCGTGACGTCGACCGGCATCGCGATGGCCGGCATGAACTTCCTCGGGCTCGGCGGGGGAGCCGCCGCGCAAGCCGCTGCCGCCGCGCCAGGGCTCGGAGCGGGCACGACCGCAGCAAGCATTGGTGCGGCACCACTCGCAGCTGCTGTCGGTGGCGGCGCTCTCGCGATCTCCGCGGCTGCTGAACTTTCGAACGGGCTCTCGAACGCGGCGAGTCGAGACGAGATCCGTCGCATCTCGGAGACGGAGGGTCCGGAAGCGGCGATGAGTCGCATTCGAAGCGACTTCAGCTTCATGCAGCGCGGCGCGTTCGGGACGATGATGGACTTCGTACCTGGTGGCGCGCGCGCCGTGGAGGTCATTCTCTCGCCCGACTCGCGACAGGCTCTCGCGAGCGACGTAGCGCGCGCGAGCGGCGAGCAAAGCGCACGGACGCCGGGCGGACCGGCGCGACGAGGAGGCGGCTGATGCCCGACGTGTGGAGCGAGATCCTTCAGGAGTGCAAGCTCGGCGACCTCGTGTTGCCGGTCGCCAGCGTGAGCCGTGCGGGTGGCTTCGACTTCGCCCGCCAGCGCTACCCCTTCCGCCCCGGGCAGGACGTCGAGGACACCGGCCGCATGCCGACCACGTTCTCGCTCCGCGTGCCGCTCTTCGCCGGCATGCGTCTCGAAGGCGGCGACGAGCTCTACCCGGCGCGGTACGAAGAGCTGCTCTTCCTGCTCAACGACTCCGCGCGCGCGGGCGAGGTCGAGTACGTGGACCCGGTCCTCGGCACGTACCGCGTGAAGGTCGCGCGCTGGAACAACGACGACACGAGCACAGAGCGCGACGGGTCGCTCTTCACGATCGAGCTCGAAGAGCGCATCGCCGAGGAAGCCTCGCTCCGGCTCACGCTCTCCGAGACGGGCGGCAACGCGCAGTCGCGCGCGGCAGAACTCGGCGAGGAGGTCGACGCGGGGCTCGAAGAGCAGGGCGTCACGAAAGAGGCGCTCGACGAGGGCTTCAGGTCCGCGGGCTACCCGCTCGAAGGCGACGAGAAGGACTGGCCCGACGGCGAGGTCTTCGCGTCGGCCGTCGCCAGCGGCTTCGCCACGCTGAACGCGGGCGCGCTCGCGGTGGACGATGCCGCAGCGCAGGTCGACCGCTTCACGGCGCGCGTGGACGCGGTGCTCGCCTTCGATGCGCTCGAAGCGCTCGACGCGTGGAGCGTGCGCTCGTCGCTCGTGCGGCTTCGGGAGACGTTCGCGCGCGCGGCCGAGCGCGTCGTGTCGAGCGACTCGCGCCGCATCACGACGCTCGCGACGCAGGGCACGACGAGCATCTACCGCATCGCGCGCGACCTCTACGGCGACGCGCGACAGGCCGACGCGCTCCTGCGGCTGAACGCGATCGCCAACCCGCTCGCGATCCCCGCAGGCACCGTGCTCCGCGTGTGGGTGCCATGACGACGGGCGCGTTGCAGCTCGAGATCGCGGGTGAGCGCATCGAGACGTGGGCCTCGTACCGCGTCTCGTCGTCGATGCTCACCCCGGCCGACGACTGGTCCGCGTCGCTCTTCGTGCGCGGCGATGCGCAGGCGCGCGCGCTCCTCGCGAGCTACGTGCGCGTCGGCGAGCCCGTGAAGGCGTACATCGTCCAGAACCACGGCCAGCCGGACGAGCTCCGCGCGCTCCAGCTCACGGGCTTCGTCGAGACGCGCGACGTTGCGAACGACATCAACGGCACGCGCATCTCGGTCTCGGGACGGGACCTCGCCGCGCACCTCGCCGACTCATGCGTGCCGATGGACGCGGTGCGGCAGACGGGCGAGAACTTCGTCGACCTCGTGCGCGCGCTCGTCGCGCCTTGGCGCATCGAGGTCTGGCTCGACGCGGCGGCCTCGCGCCACATCGCGACAGGCCAAGTCACGACGACGGCCGAGGGGCGTCTCGCGCGTCAGCGTGCGCGTCGACTCGGCGTGCCGGCGGGGACGTTCAACCGCGCGCAGATGGACCGCGCGACGCGTGAGCGCGTGCCGATCGACGAGGTGCTCGGCGCGCCGACGCCAGCGGCCGAGCGTGCGGCGCGGCGGGCGCGGAAGGGCGCCGCGAACGCGCTCACGGCGAGCGACATCCAGCGGATCAAGATCGCGGAGGCGATGCCGCAGGCGGGCGAGGTCGTGTGGGAGTTCCTCGAGCGCCACGCGCGGCGCTTCGGGCTCATGATGTGGTTCGACCCCGAGGGGCGGCTCGTCATCAGCTCGCCGAACTACGACCAGCCGCCGACGTTCCGCATCGTCCGCCGGCTCGCGTCCGACCCGCAGGAGCCGAACAACGTCCTCGCCGGCAGCGAGCAGACGAACATGCGGGACCGCTACTCGAAGGTGACGGTCTTCGGTAAGACGGGCGCGCGCGACGCGAGCCGGTCGAAGTTCTCGTTCGCGG
This sequence comes from Sandaracinus sp., assembly GCA_020633125.1. GTDB lineage: Bacteria > Myxococcota_A > Polyangia > Polyangiales > Houyiibacteriaceae > JACKEH01. The sequence continues at coordinate 45,400 of JACKEH010000035.1, forward strand.
CGACCGATTCGACGCTTCCCTTCCCGAAGGAGCTCGTCGTGCACGACCAGTCGGTACGCTCGCGCGAAGAGGCGAAACGCGCCGCGACGCGCGAGCTCTACAAGTTCCGCGCGAACGCCCACGTGCTCGACTACACGCTCCGCGGGCACGGCGACGGCTCGCACGTCTTCGCGACGGACGCGACGTACGAGATCCACGACGAGGTGCTCGGCATCTACGACACGTGGTACTGCGTCGAGCGCACGTTCTCGTGCTCGCGGGACCAGGGCACATCGACCACGCTTCGGCTCTTGCCGCTCGGCGCCTTGCAGCTCTGAGCGCGCCACGGCGGGATGACCGCACGCATGGGCGAGGCCCTCGGCGATGGTGCCGGGGGCTTCGTCTTTCCGTCGCTCGGGCGCTACCCTCCCGCCATGACCGGACGACTCACCGAGGGGATCGAGTCCCTGCTCGACTGGGGCATCGCCAAGGCGTCGAGCATCAGCGCGAGCGTGAAGGACGTGCTCGTCACCGTGCTCGGCGACGACGGCGACGAGATCGAGGAGGTCGTCGAGCAGGTGCTCTCGGTCGACGCCGCGGTGCTCGTCCGACCCGCGGCTCCGACGAACGACGGCGCGATGGAGGTGCTCTTCGTACGGCGCGGCGAGGAGCGCACGACGATCGCCACGCGTGACCCGCGGTGGCAGGTCGACCTTGAAGAGGGCGAGGTCGTCGTGCGGGCATTCGCTTCCGGGGCTGCGCTCGTGCGCATTCGACCCGACGGAACAATCGTGCTCGCCGGAGACGTCGCGATGGGCGCCGACACCGCGACCGAGGCCGTGGTCCTCGGCACGACGCTCAAGAGCTACCTCGACGCGAACAAGACCTGGCAGGACACACACACGCACCCGTTCGTCGCCACGGGCGCAGTGAGCCCGACCGCGGTGCCGACTGCTCCGAGCCCGACGGTCCCGGCCATCGAATCGACGCGACACACGGTGGACTCATGAGCACGACGCGACTCCTCGAACCCACGGGCGACTACGGCATCGACGCGGGCGACATCCAGCAGGACGGCACCGAGACGAGTACGGTCCTCTGGCTCTTGCGCACGCAGCGCGGCTCGTGCCTCGTGTACCCGAACGCCGGCAACCGGCTCGCGCGCATCACGAAGCTCGACGGGGCCGCGACCGAGCGCGAAGCGAAGCAGGCCGCCGAGGAAGCGCTCGCGCCGCTCGTCGCGCAGAAGCGCATCTCGGACCTCGTCGTCGAGGCACAGGTCGAAGGCTCGGCGATGGTGCTCACCGTCGCGTTTACCGACGTCGCGTCGGGTGCTCAACGCCGTGTGCAATCGCGGCTCGGAGGCTGAGGGAATGCCGCTCGAAACGCTCACGCTCGCCGAGGTCGTGGATCTGGTCAAAGCCGAGATCCGTCGCCTCTACCCCGACGCCAACGTCGCCGACTTCACCGACTGGGCGCTCGAAGCCGAGATCCTCGCCCGCGTCTTCCTCGGCAACCAGCAGCAGGCGCTTCACGCGCTCCGCTCGCGCTTCGCCCGCACGTGCCCCGACTCGGAGCTCGACAACCTCGCCGTGGCCTACGGCACGCGCCGACAGCCGGCGACAAAGCACGCGGGGTTCGCCATCGCGCTCTCGACGGACGCAGGTGTCGCCGAGGACATCCCGGCCGGCACGGTGCTCCGCGCAGCCGACGGGACCGAGTACGTGACCACGGCCGCCGCGACGACCGCGCGGACCACGTTCTCGCCCGCGCTCACGGCCGCCGAGGGCACGACGCGCGAGCGGCTCGTGATCGCACCGGGCGTCTCGCAGCTGTCCGAGGGCGAGGTCTTTTACGCGCCCGGCGACTTCGGCGGCGACGACTCGTGGCACGCGGTGCGCGACCTGCTGACCGAGACGAGCGCGATCGACGTCTGGCCCCCGCTCCGCGTGACGCTTCCGGTTAGCACGGCGATCGTGGCCGTGTGGGGATGCGTCGTCGCGATCGAGGCCGTCGAGGTCGGCGCCGCGTCGCTTCGCGGCCCGTGGACGCAGCTGACGTGGGATCCGGACACGCTCCCGCCCGACCTCGACCCGACCGCGATCGTGTGCCTGCTCTCGGGTGGCGGCGACATCGAGAGCAACGATGACCTTCGCGCGCGCCTCGTCGCGCTCGAAGCCGGCGCGCAGGGCGTCGGCACGGTCGCCGACTACGTGCGGTGGGCGATGAACACGCCGGACCTGCGCGTCGCGCGCGCGTTCTCGTTCCCGAACCTCGTCACGCAGGGCGTGATCACCGTCGTGTGCCAGGGCGTGAGCGGCGCGCGCGAACTCGGGCCCGACGCGATCGACGCGA